>NZ_JBSRXO010000004.1:0-482833 GCF_054055695.1 Burkholderia sp. PvR073 | reverse complement strand
CGCCAGCACCGCTTCCCTTCCCTCCCGCGCTGCGTTTCCGTTAGCGCGAAAGAGGCGTGATTGTAGGCAGCCCCCTCGAACTGCGCAAGGGGTTTGATGGATTTTTCTTCAACCCCGTCGATACGGCCTTCCGGCCATGCCGGAGCACAAGGCCGCTTATGGTGCAAAGAACGGACTAGAATGTGAGGTTCTTCGCCTCTTTCTATACGTATTTAATATGCGCCAGCGAATCGCCAAACGCCTCCCCCCCGACGCCGACAAACTGGTCGGCCTGTCGCTTGCGCTCTTCGCCTCGGGCAGCCGCATCGAGGATCGCTTCTGGGAAGCGAAGCTCGACGCGCTGCTCGCCAAGATCGTTCGCAACGGCAACCAGACCACGCTCGACGCGGCACTCGACCATCTGCAGCAGAACCACCCCGATGCCTATGGCGCGCTCGCCGACATGGCCGAGACGCACAGTGAATCGATGGTGATCGAGCACGACGGCCAGCCGTACGATGCGCTGCTGGTTGCCGTGCCCGTTCTCGCGTGGACGCGCTACATGATTCCGTCGGGCCCGCTGAAAGGCGACGTCGCCGACGCACTGCGCACGCAACTGCAGGCGCACGTGCTCGCAACCGGCACGCTCGTCGGACTGGCCCCGTTCCTGTACAGCATCGACCAGTTGCCGCGCCACCACGTCGAGACCTACCGGCTCGCCCAGCAGCTTGCACATGCGGCACTCGGCCAGCACGCCGCCAAGCTGAGCTTCGGCGACCTGCCCGAAACCTCGCCGATCCTGGCCGACCCGCGCTTCCTGCTCGCCGTGGTTGCCGCGCCGGCCGGCGCACCGCTGTTCCGCTGGCAGGAAGAAGAGCACGGCAACCGGATCGAACGCGGCCAGTGTCTCGAGCAGTGGACCGCCCAGGGCGGCCCGAACCTGTCGATTGCCCTCCCCGGCTGCGAGTTCGAATGCCTGCTTCCGGACGCGTACTATTCGGCCTGCCGCGATGCGGACGAGCGGATCCGTCCGCACACGGTCCGAACGGCCATCCGTTATCTTTTCGACACACTTGGTGCGGCACCGCAGGAACTGCGCGCCGTGGTCGCGGGCTTCGGCGAGCGCCGGATCGACGAGTATCGCGTCGGCTTCACGCGACGTGCCAGCAACGACGTGATCTATGGCGTCGTGTGGCCGCTCTACGGCCGCGAGAACGGCGACGTGTCGACCGACAGCGCGACGCTCGAAGGCGAAGCGCCGATCGAAGGGCCGATCGAGGAAATCGTGAGTCTGCTGAAGGAATGCGGCGTAACCGACGTCCGCCGGCACGCAGGCCGCTTCGAGCCCGAGTACTGCGACGACTGCGGCGTGCCGCTCTATGCGGACCCACTCGGCGAGATCGTCCATGCGGAAATGCCGGAAGACGCATCGCCGGCCCAGCCGCACTTTCACTGATCGCGCACCGCGGGCTCACCGAGCCTGCCCGACAAAGCCGCTCCCGGTTCCCGCCGGAGCGGCTTTTTTTCTCGCCCGCATTTCCCTCCACTCAAAATTTCGGACTTTTCCTAAGCCTTTCAGCCAAGCAGACATCGTGTAAGGTATTTGTCATGATCGAACCCAAGACATGCCGACGGCAGATCAATGACTCACCTTATGGAGGTTGAATATGCGGTTCCTGGTGCTGAACTCAGACGCCGAACGGCGTGACGGACTGAAGGCCCTGCTTCGGCAGATCGACCGTCACGCCAGCATCAACGATGCGCCCGACGGTTTCCAGGCGCGCCGGCTGCTGCGCACCCAGCGTTTCGACCTCGTCGCAATCAACTGGCTGGACGTCGGCCGGCTCAGCGAACTGCAGGCGCTCTGCAGCGCCTGCTCGCCGACGCCCGCCGCGGTACTGATCGACGAATCCACGCCGGAAGCCATCCAGCGCTTCTACAACTATGGCATCGCGGGCGTCATCCCGCACTCCATGCGACCGCACCTGATCGTGCGAGCACTCGAAATGGTTCTGCTGGGCGGCCACTACATCCCGCCCATCGCGCTCAGCCTGCTGCCCTCCGCTGCCGCGGCACGCCACGACGCCCATTTCCAGACGCTCGCCGGATCGCTGCCGCGCCGCCCGGCAAGCCGCCTCCTGTCGCCGAGACAGGCGCAGATCATGCGCTTCGTCCATATGGGCAACACCAACAAGATGATCGCCCGCACGCTCGGCATCAGCGAAGGCACCGTAAAGATCCACCTCGCCAGCATCTTCCAGCAGCTTGGCGCGGCAAACCGCGCCGCCGCCGTCGCAATCTACAACGGCTGGCTGTCGCCGCATCTCGAGGTGCTGCTGGCGAACCGCGAGCGTGCGGACAAGCCGGCCATCGGCGAACGCGGCCCGGTTCCTCTGCGCACGCAACGGAACAACCGTCCGTACCCGCTGCCGGACGCGAACACCGACACCGCGGACCTGCCGCTCGCGGCCGAACCACCGGCGCGGTTTCGGCGCGAACGCTAGTCGGACAGTATCGATATTGCGACGGTCGGCAAGTGCGGATTCCCACCTTTGATGCTCAACGAGTAATATGGACGCATGGGTTTTCTTTTCACACCGCTTCCGCTCTGGGTTGGCATCGGCGGCTGGATCGCCGCCGTGGCTCTGCTCGCGCTCGCGCTCTGGAAGCGTCCCTTCGTCCGCCTGCAGGACGCAACGCTCCAGCACGTGTGGCTCGCGCTCGTCACAGCGATCACGGTCCTGTGGGCCTCGAATGCATGGCTCGAGGACGGCATCGTCATGCACCTGCTCGGCGCGACACTGCTCGTCACGCTGTTCGACTGGACGCTTGCGCTGATCGCGATGGGTGCCGTCACGGGCGTCGCCGCGATCGTCTTCGACGCGCCGTGGCAAGGCATCGGCCTCACCTATCTGATCTACGGCGCACTACCAGTCGCCGTGTCTGCGTTGCTGCAGCGCGCCGTGATCGCGTGGCTCCCGCATAACCTCACGTCGTTCATCACAGGCCAGGGATTCCTGTCTCCGGCCATCGCGATCGTCGCGGTCGCCGCGGCCGCGGCCGGCGTCCAGCTCGCACTCGCGGACGGCGTGCCCGTCGTGATTCCCGCCGGCTATCTGCTCAACACCGCGCTGCTCGCGCTTGGCGAAGCGTGGTTCACCGGCATGGCCACCGCGCTCATCGCCGTCTATCGTCCGGCGTGGGTCACGACGTTCGATGTGCGGCGCTATCGACTCGGCGGCCCGCGCGCCTGAGTGCACCTGTCCCGATGCGATCGGTGCATGCGGCGATCCGATTCCGCAGCGCGGGAAAGTGTGGCATCTACTGCCGCCCAACTTTTTTACGCTAAGATTGAACTCCTGTTCTTCATCGGGCATCTATACCTGCCCGATGCCTCATTCGCTCCTCACCAATAACCAGATGGACAGCTCTCCTGCCTCGCTCCGGATTTTCCGGGCGCTCGGCAAGCTGGCGGCCTGTGTCGCGGGCCTGTCGCTTGCGCTTCCGGCACCGGTATTCGCCGACCTCCTCGACCAGCGCTCCGAACTGATCAACAAATTCGTCACCGAGATGCATGCCGATCCGATCGTCGCCGATTGTGCGGCGCACGGCAGCTTCATCGCCAGCACGTCGTCGGCCTTCGACCGCGTCGACTTCGCGCCGAACGCATTCGAAAACGGCAACGCGACGATCACGCCGTGGAACGATTCGTTCGATCAGGGCAAGCAGCGTGTAAAGGTCGACAACATCGTCGCCGTGGACGGCCTCGGCATCCACAGCGACGGCAGCGAGCCGACACCGCTGAAATTCCGCTGCGGCTATGTCGGTCAGCAAATGCTGGCGTTCAGCTGGAACGATCCCGTGCCGCCGCTGAAGCCGCGCGTCGAGCGCTCGTCGTCGACGAAGAAGTTCAAGGGCAAGACGCACCGCGGCAAGGTCAAGGCATCCGGCCGCACCGGCAAGAAAGCCGCCGCAACGAAGAAATCAAGCGGCCAGAAGAAAGCCGTGAAGAAGAAAACCGCGAAGAAGTCCTGATACGACAGAAGCGAAAAAGCCGGCGCATCGCACGATGCGCCGGCTTTTTTCATGTCGACGGCGGTGCGCTTACGCGAACGTCTCGACGTGCACCAGGATTGCCGCCAGCATCGCGGCACCAAGCGCCGCGCTGCGTTCGCCGTTCCAGCCGACCCGCTCGTCGGGCAGGTTCGCGTTGTCCTTGAACGGCATCTCGAGCGTCAGCGACAGGCAGCCGAACTGGTGGCCGATGTATTTCGACGCGAGCTTGAGCGCGTCTTCCTTGTACTTGCTCGCCGCGTAGCCGTGCTCGGTCTGGAAATCCGGGCTCGCGACCTTGAACGCATCGATGAACGCCGTCTGCTCCTTGCGCTGCTGCTCGGTGAAGCTCGGCAGCATCTCCGAACCCGCGACGAACACGTATGGCAGATCCTCGTCGCCGTGAATGTCGAAGAACATGTCGCAGCCGATCGCATGGATCGCATCGCGCACGGCCAGCACTTCGGGGCTGCGCTCGGCATCGGGCTCCATCCACTCGCGGTTCAGGTTCGCGCCCGCCGCGTTGGTGCGCAGGTTGCCGTGCACGCTGCCGTCCGGGTTCATGTTCGGGACGATGTAGAACGTCGCGCGGTCGTAAAGCTTGCGCGCCACCGGATCGCCTGCCCAATCGCCCCATCCGGCCAGCCGCTTGACGAGCCCTTCGGTGAACCACTCGGCCATCGTCTCGCCGGGGTGCTGGCGCGCGATGATCCACACCTTCTTCTTCGGTACGCCGTCGACTTCCGGCGTACCCAGCGTCAGCAACGACATCGGACGACCTTCGACCGTGCGGCCAAGCTCGACGACGCGCGCCTGCGGCAACTGCTGGACCGCGCCGAGAAACGCCGCATGGCGCTCTTCGGAATACGGCTCGAAATACGCGTAGTAGATGCTGTCGAACTCGGGCGTATGGTCGATGGTCATCGTCTTGCCGTCGAATGTCGTCGGCACGCGGAACCAGTCGACGCGGTCGTAGCTCGCGACCGCGCTGTAGTTACGCCATCCCGACGGATACGCGCATTCGGCCGCATTCTCGAACGACATCACGCACCGCTCGCCGCGCGCGCCCGTCAGGCGGTAGTAGAACCATTGTGCGAATTCCGAGCGGTTGTCGCCGCGCACGCGCAGCCGGATCGCGTCCGGGCTGTCGCACGACACGACGTCGATGGCGCCCGCGTCGAAGTTGCTGGTGATCGAAAGGGTCATCTGTCTCTCCTCTGTCGACCGGAGTTAGTGCTTCAGCACTGACTCCGGGCCCATGCAGAGCTGTCGAGCGGAACGGGCGATTTGCCGCGTGCCCGGCCTCATGCATGCGCCGGCCGTCTCGTGAACGGCCGCCAGGGTCACTCGCCGATTCGCCGGCGATATACGTAAGTCGAATCGTTCGATGCAGCGGCGTCGAACGCGTAGTCCTCCATCGCGAAATCCTTCAGCGCCGCCGGTTCGGCAATGCGGTTCTCGACGATATAGCGCGCCATCAGGCCACGGGCGCGCTTCGCGTGGAAGCTGATGATCTTGTAGCGGCCGCCCTTCCAGTCCTCGAACACCGGCGTGACGACCGGTGCGGCCAGCAGTTTCGGCTTGACCGACTTGAAGTACTCGGTCGACGCGCAGTTGACCAGCACGCGCGCCGCACCGCTGCGCGTCTCGAGCTGCTCGTTCAGCGCACGCGTGATCCGGTCGCCCCAGAACGCATACAGATCCTTGCCACGCGCGTTCGAGAAACGGGTACCCATCTCGAGCCGGTACGGCTGCAGCAGGTCGAGCGGGCGCAGCAGCCCGTACAGGCCCGACAGCACGCGCACGTGCTGCTGCGCGTAGTCAAGATCGGCGGCTGACAGCGATTTGGCATCGAACCCTTCGTACACGTCACCGTTGAACGCGAGCACCGCCTGCTTCGCATTGGCCGGCGAGAAGGTCGGCGACCAGTCCGCGTAGCGCTGGAAGTTCAGGCGCGCGAGCGGGTCGGAGATGTCCATCAGCGTCGCGATGTCCTGCGGCGACAGCTTGCGCAGGCCGTCGATCAGTTCCGACGCATCGTCGACGAATGCAGGCTTCGTGTAAGACGGGACGTGGGCGGGCGTATCGTAGTCGAGGGATTTTGCGGGAGAGAGAACGATTATCATAGAGGCTCGCTGGCACGCCGTGCCTTGCGGTCAGACGAAAACCACCGATTGTAACGAATGACCCGCTCCTCCGCCCCGCATGTCGCACATCGCGTCGTGCTCGACTCGAACGTCTGGATCGACATACTCGTATTCGACGACCCTGCCACACGCCCGATCCGGGCTGCGCTCGAACGCGGCACGCTGGCCGCCGTGATCGACGGCCGCTGCCTGAACGAACTCGAGCTCGTGCTCGACTACCCGCAATTCCGGGAGCGCGCGATCGACAAGGCCCAAGCGCTCGCGACCGTCGCACGCCTGACGAGCCTCGTCGAGCCGCCGCCCGTCGACGCCGACGCGCCGCCGCTGCCGAAGTGCAAGGACCGCGACGATCAGAAGTTTCTCGAGCTCGCGCGCGCCGCGCAGGCCGATTGGCTCGTGTCGAAGGACCGTGCGCTGCTCAAGCTCGCGAAGCGCACCGCACGCGACTTCGGCTTCCGGATCGCGCAGCCCGCGCCGTTTACCGAAGCCTGCGCGCTCGACGCCGCGTCGGCCACCCCCACCACGCCGGCCTGACGGGCCGACGCAACACGCTTGCGACCGTATCGATGAACGCTCCTTCCGACATGCCTACGAATCCCGTTTTCCCATCGCGCCTGCCGACCGTCGGCACCACGATCTTCACGGTCATGAGCGCGCTCGCCGCCGAGAAAGGCGCCGTGAATCTCGGCCAGGGCTTCCCCGATTTCGACTGTGACCCGCGCATCGTCGACGCGGTCGCGGCCGCGATGCGCAACGGCCACAACCAGTATCCGCCGATGGCGGGCGTCGCGCCGCTGCGCGACGCGATCGCCGACAAGATCGCGCAGGTCTACGGCCGGCGCTACGACCCGGCCACCGAGATCACGGTGACGGCCGGCGCGACGCAGGCACTGCTGACAGCGATCCTGTGCGCGGTGCATCCGGGCGACGAGGTAATCGTCGTCGAGCCGACCTACGACAGCTACCTGCCGTCGATCGAACTCGCCGGCGGCAAGCCGGTGTTCGTCACGCTGGAGGCGCCCGACTACGCGATCCCGTTCGATCGTCTCGCCGCCGCGATCACGCCGAAGACGCGGATGATCATGATCAACACGCCGCACAACCCGACCGGCACCGTGTGGCGCGAGGCCGACATGCGCAAGCTCGAGGAGATCGTGCGCGGCACCAATGTGCTGATCCTGTCCGATGAAGTGTACGAGCACATGGTCTACGACGGCGCCCGGCACGAGAGCGTCGCGCGCTACCCGGAATTGGCCGAGCGCAGTTTCATCGTGTCGAGCTTCGGGAAGACCTACCACGTGACGGGCTGGAAGATCGGCTATGTCGCGGCGCCCGCCGCGCTGACCGCGGAGTTCCGCAAGGTCCATCAGTTCAACGTGTTCACGGTGAACACGCCGACGCAGATCGGGCTCGCCGACTACCTGCGCGATCCGGCACCGTACCTGACGCTGCCCGACTTCTACCAGAAGAAGCGCGACTTCTTCCGCGCCGGCCTCGAACGCACGCGCTTCAAGCTGCTGCCGTGCACGGGCACGTATTTCCAGTGCGTCGACTATTCGGCGATCAGCGACCTGCCCGAAGCGGAATTCTCGAAGTGGCTCACGTCGGAGATCGGCGTGGCGGCGATTCCGGTGTCGGCGTTCTATCACGAGCCGCACGAATCGGGCGTCGTGCGCTTCTGCTTCGCGAAACAGGAAAGCACGCTCGCGTCCGCACTCGAACGGCTCGCGCGCCTGTAAGTCCGGCACGGGCGGCCAGACGCGGCCCGTGCCGTGCCGGGTCGCGCTTACGAACGCGCGGTGCTCGTCGCCTCGACATAGGCCTTGCGATCGGCCGCCACGCGCTGCGCGGCCGGCCGCTCGCCGACCAGCTTCGCGTGCGCCTTCCAGTCGATGCCTGCGTCGAGCAGGAAATCGCGGCCGAACATGGCCTTCGTCGCCATCCCGATCACCGGCAGATGGACCGACGCGGCGATGTCCGCAAGACCGAATGTGTCACCGAGCACGTAGGGCGAGAATTGCGTCATCCGCTTGAATGCATCGATCGCACGCGGCAGGCGCTTCTCGACATGCGCCTTGATCCCGTCGCTAACCTTGCCGCCGAAAAACGCTTCCGTATAGACCTCTCGCGCGGTCCATTCGAGATACAGCTCGAGCGTCTCGATGAGCTCGCGCACCTTCGCGGCCGCGAACGGCCCCGCCGGGAAAATGGCCTTGTCGGGATAACGCGCTGCCAGATACTCGATGATCACCTGCGACTCGAACAACGCACCCTCTTCCGTCTTCAGGAACGGAATCTTGCCGAGCGGCGAATCGGCGAGCAATGCCGGATCGCCGATCGGCAAGCGGCATGTCGCTTCCTCGAACGGGATGTCATGTTCGAGCAGAACGAACTTCACCTTGTTGTAGTAGTTGGACAACGGAATACCGCACAGCTGTAGCATCGGAGTCTCCTTCGTTGCTGGAGCGCGGCCGCAGCGACGCCGGCCGCATCAGGATTCGTCGCGCTGAAAAGCACGTTCGTGCTAGTCTAAAACAGTTTCGTGTCCGTCACGACAACAATGCATCCGCTGCGGCAGCGCCCTCACGGGTATGCGCACGAGCCCGCGCAACGCGCGGCGCCGCAGCCTCGCCATCCGATGGAGACACCCTCGCATGAGTGCTGAACTGCTCGCCTCGCGTCCGCCCGAGAGCGAATCGACGCTCGTCCTCACGCTGTCCAATCCCGGCGCGCGCAATGCGCTGCATCCCGACATGTATGCGGCCGGCGTCGAAGCGCTCGCCACCGCCGAGCGCGATCCCGCGATTCGCGCGGTCGTGCTCACGGGGGCCGATCGTTTCTTTTGCGCGGGCGGCAACCTGAACCGGCTGCTCGACAACCGCTCGAAGGATCCGTGCTACCAGGCCGACAGCATCGATCAGCTCGGCGCGTGGATCACGGCGATCCGCGCATCGACGAAACCCGTGATCGCGGCGGTCGAAGGTGCGGCGGCCGGCGCGGGCTTCTCGCTCGCGCTCGCGTGCGACCTCATCGTCGCCGCGCACGACGCGAAGTTCGTGATGTCGTATGCACGCGTCGGCCTCACGCCTGACGGCGGCGGCTCATGGTTCCTCGCGCGCGCGCTGCCGCGCGCGCTGGCCGCCGAAATCCTGTTCGAAGGCAAGCCCGTCGCGGCCGAACGCCTGCATGCGCTCGGCGTCGTCAATCGGCTCGCCGTGCCCGGTACCGCATTCTCCGATGCGCTCGCGTGGGCCGACTCGCTTGCCGGCATCTCGCCGAACGCACTCACGCGCATCAAGTCGCTGCTCGACGATGCGCCCGCGCAGCCGCTCGAAACCCATCTCGGCACCGAGCGCGATCACTTCGTCGCATCGCTGCATCACGCGGACGCGTTCGAAGGCATTACCGCGTTTCTCGAGAAACGCCAGCCGCGCTACAAGCGCTGATCCGCGCAATCCCGCTGTTCTAACGGCCTCGCCGTCGCCGCATCGACACGCGTGCGCCGGCGCGCGGCCGCGCATTTCCGCCGCCTGCAACGCACGTCGATCCATGCTCTAATGACCGCCTGTCGCGGCGTCCTGCCGGCGCCGTTTTCGCGCATGCAACGAAGGAGTTGACGATGATCGACGTCTACAGCTGGGCGACCCCGAATGGCCACAAGGTACACATCATGCTCGAGGAAACGGGCCTCGCGTATCGTGTGCATCCGGTCGATATCGGTGCGGGCGACCAGTTCAAGCCCGAATTCCTGAAGATCAGCCCGAACAACAAGATTCCCGCGATCGTCGACGCGGACGGCCCTGGCGGCAAACCGATCTCGCTGTTCGAATCGGGCGCGATCCTCGTGTACCTTGCGGAAAAGACCGGCAAGTTCCTGCCGACCGACCCGGCCGCGCGCTACGCGACGCTCGAATGGCTGATGTTCCAGATGGGCGGCGTCGGCCCGATGCTCGGGCAGGCGCATCACTTCCGCCTCTACGCGCCGGAGCAGATCGAATACGCGGTCAATCGCTACACGAACGAAGCGAAGCGCCTGTACAACGTGATGGACAAACGCCTCGGCGAATCCGAATATCTCGCGGGCGACACGTACACGATCGCGGACATTGCGACGTTCCCGTGGACGCGTTCGTGGCAGAACCAGGGCATCGTGCTCGATGAACTGCCGAACGTGAAGCGCTGGCAAGAAGCGATTGCCTCGCGTCCTGCCGTGCAGCGCGGCGTCGAAGTCCTCGCATCGCTGCGCAAGGCACTGCAGGACGACAAGGCGCGCGAGATGCTGTTCGGCGCAACGCAATACGCGAAGCACTGAAGCAGCACGGGTGGGCAACGCGGGCGGCATCCGTCGATGCCGCCGCGCGCATCAGAAGTAGTGCAGCGTAATGAATTCCGCCGCGCAAACAAGCAACGGCGCGTCGGGACGCTCGGCCTGCACCGACACCGACCACGTGACCTGCACGCCGCCCTGCGCGGCCTCCGCGGTTTCCTTCACCGCGAACAGCGCGCGCACACGCGTGCCGACCGGCACCGGCTTCAGGAACCGCACGCGATTCAGTCCGTAGTTCACGCCCATCTTCTGCTCGAAGCGCATCGCATCGGCCATCAGCGCGGGAATCAGCGACAGCGTGAGGAAGCCATGCGCGATCGGACCGCCGAACGGTGACTCGCGCCGCGCGCGCTCGGGATCGACGTGTATCCACTGGCGATCTCCGGTCGCGTCGGCGAAACCGTCGACCCGACGCTGGTCGATCTCGACCCAGCCGCTTGCCAGCGGTTCCGCGCCGACGCGGGCATGCAGCGCCTGCATCGACGCGATCAGCGGCAATGTCACGTCCGTCATGCGTCCGCTCCTTGCGGATGGCGCAACCCGAAGATCACCTTGGTATGCACCGAGATGACCGTGTCGCCGGCGCCGTTGATGCCGATCCACTCCGTCGACACGATGCCGCGGTCGGGCTTGCTCGCCGACACGCGCTTGTCGTGGATCTTCTGGTGCATCGTGATCGTGTCGCCCGCACGCACGGGCTTGAGCCACCGGATCGAATCGATGCCGGGCGAACCCATGCTGGTCGAATCCGGCCCAAGCTTCTTGATGAGCAGGCTCATGAACACCGAACACGTATGCCAGCCGCTCGCGACCAGTCCGCCGAACGGCGATGCCTTGCCGGCTTCCTCGTCCAGGTGGAACGGCTGCGGATCGTAGCGTTGCGCGAATGCCTTGATGTCGTCCGGTTCGAACGTGTAGCGGCCGATTTCGGTCGTACTACCGACTTCCAGGTCTTCGTAACTGATACCCACTGTGTGTCTCCTCTGGCGCGCTCGCGCATCGCCGTCATGCCGCGTCGGCCTGCACGAAATCCGGCAGGGCCGCGATACGCGCAAGATGGTGATCGGTGTCGCCGAGTGTCGTCTCGATGATCGACAGCCGCTTGAACAGGTGCGCGGCGGCCACCTCGTTGGTCACGCCCATGCCGCCGTGCAGTTGCACGGCCTGCTGGCCGATGAAGCGGGCTGCCGCGCCGACCCGCGCCTTCGCGGCCGAAACCGCCTTGCGCCGCGCATCGGCATCGCCGCCCGCGTAACGCACCGCGGCCAGGTAGGTCAGCGAACGTGCCTGCTCCGCGTGAATCAGCATGTCGACCATCCGGTGCTGCAGCGCCTGAAAACGCGCGATCGGCACGCCGAACTGTTCGCGCGTCTTCGTGTATTCAACCGTCGCGCGGTTCAGTTCGTCGAGCGCGCCGACCGCTTCCGCGCAGAGCAGGAAGGTCGCGTAATCGGCAATCTGCTCGAGCGCGGCCGCGTCACGTGTGCCGCCCGTCAGTTGCCGTGCGGGCGTTTCATGCAGTTCGATCGTCGCGGCGCGCTGGCCGTCGATCGTCCGATAGTCGACGAGCTTCACTCCCGCGGCGTCGCGCTCGACGACGAACAGGCCGATGCCGCCGCCGTCGACCCGCGCGGGCACGATCCACACATGCGCCTGTGCGCCGTGCTGGACGACCGACTTGGTGCCGGTCAGCCGGTAAGAGCCGTCCTGCTCGCGCGCCTGCGTGCCGAGTTCGTACAGGTCGTAGCGCGCCCGCGGTTCGTGAAACGCAACCGCCAGGCGCTTTTGCCCCTGTGCGACCGCTTCCAGCAGCGCGGCATCGTCGCCCGTGCCGGACCCGGCCACCCGCAGCGCCTCGATGCCGACCGCCGTCGCCCAGTACGGCTCGACCACGAGTGCGCGGCCGAGCTCCCGCATCGCGACCAGCATGTCGACCGCGCCGCCGCCGAATCCGCCCTGTGCCTCCGGCACGGGCAGCGCGGTCAGGCCCAGTTCCGCGAATGCGCTCCATTGCGCGTCCGATACGCCCGCATCGCTGCGCACGATGGCCTGGCGTGCGTCGAAACCATACTGCTCGCCAAAATAGCGGCGCAGCGCGTCGGCGAACTGTTGCTGCTCATCGGTAAAGCTGAAATCCATGGTTGTCTCCGTTCCCTGATCACAGCCCGAGAATCATCTGCGCGATGATGTTCTTCTGAATCTCGTTCGAGCCGCCGTAGATCGACGTCTTCCGATAATTGAAGTAATACGCGGCGAGCGGCGCGGCATCGTCGTCGCCCGCGATGCTGTGTTCGCGCTCGCCCTCGAGGAACGGAACGTCGAACGGCGCCGCGAGCGGCCCGATCGCCTCGAACATCAGCTCGGTGAGCGCCTGCTGCACCTCGGTACCCTTGATCTTCAGCATCGACGCTTCGGGGCCCGGCCCCTTGCCGCTCGTCTCGCGGCTCACGACGCGCAGCACCGTCACCTCGAGCGCCATCAGCTCGACCTCGAGCGCCGCGACCTTCGCGGCAAACACGGGATCCGCGAGCAACGGCTTGCCGTTCTTCTGCTGGTGCGACGCCACGCGCTTCAGGAACACGAGCTCGCGCTTCGACGCGCCGACGCGCGCGATACCGGTGCGCTCGTGACCCAACAGGTATTTCGCGTAGGTCCAGCCGCGGTTTTCGTCGCCGACGAGATTCTCGACGGGCACCTTCACGTCCTCGAAGAACACCTCGTTGACCTCGTGATCCTCGTCGAGCGTGATGATCGGACGCACCGTGATGCCGGGCGTCGCCATGTCGATCAGCAGGAACGAGATGCCCTCCTGCTTCTTCGCCGCCGGATCCGTGCGCACGAGGCAGAACATCATGTCCGCGAACTGGCCGAGCGTGGTCCAGGTCTTCTGGCCGTTGACGACGTAGTGATCGCCGTGGCGTTCGGCGCGCGTGCGCAGCGATGCGAGGTCCGACCCGGAGCCCGGCTCCGAATAGCCCTGACACCACCAGTCGGTGCCGTCGAGGATGCGCGGCAGATAGTGACGCTTCTGCGCTTCGCTGCCGTATTTCATCAGCACCGGCGCGACCATCGACACGCCGAACGGCAGCACGGTCGGCGCGCCGATGCGGGCGCACTCCTCGTCCCAGATGTGCCGCTGCGTCGCGTTCCAGCCCGGGCCGCCATATTCAGCGGGCCATGCGGGCGCGGACCAGCCGCGCTGGCCGAGAATCCGGTGCCAGCTCGCGAAATCCTCGCGGTCGAGTCGTTTGTGATCGAGTACTTTGGCGCGCAGGGCGTGAGGCAGATTGGCCTCGAGCCAGGCGCGGACGTCAACGCGGAACGCGTCGTCGGCGGGGGAATAATCCAGATCCATGCGCAGTGTCTCCTGACCGCGGCCATCCGGCCCGGCCAAGACCCCCTGCGTACGTCATTGCAGCGGTTCTTTCAGCGCGGCAGGAATCGGCAGCGGCATCACGTCGATGCCTTCTTCAGCCAAGGATTGCGCATCCTCCGGCGTCGTGACGCCACGAATGCTGCGTGCCGGCGCCTCGTTGTAATGGATGCGCCGCGCTTCCTCAGCGAAGCGCTCGCCCACATTCTCGGTCTTCTCCAGCACCTCGCGCAGCGCGCGCATCACCTGCGCCTGCAGCGCACGCGGATCGGCCGGCTGCGCCTGCGTCGCACCTGACAGGTTCAGGCGCGGCGCCGACGGCATCCGGTTGATCTCGGTCGTCCCGCACACCGGACATTCGACCAGCTTGCGGGACAACTGCGCTTCGAACTCATCGGCGGAAGCGAACCAGCCTTCGAACCGATGACCGTGCGGGCACTGTAAATCGAGGACCTTCATGCTGTGAATCAGGGCGTGTGACGAGTGTAGCGCAAAACGCGCTTTTGTGAACGATCGTGCTAAATCAGGATCGCGCAGCCGGAAAGCGGCCGCGTCACTGGATTGTAACGCTGCGCCCCACCCGCCGCTGACGCGCCGTCAGGGTTTCTGGACCGGGCCGAGCGGCCAGGTGCCGGACAGTACCTTGTCGAGCCACATCATGCCGATGATGGTCTTCACGTCGGTGATCTGGCCCGTGCGCACCCACTCCTGCAGGTCGGCCGGCGTCGCCGTGAAGGTTTCGAGGAATTCGCCTTCGTCGAGCTTGCGCTCGCCGGCCGTCAGCCCGCGTGCGAGATACAGGTCGATGAATTCGGTCGAGTAGGAAATGATCGGATGAATCCGGGCCAGGAACACGTATTCGCGTGCCGTGTAGCCGGTTTCCTCGCGCAGCTCGCGCACCGCGCAGGCGAGCGCGCCTTCGTTCGGATCGAGCTTGCCGGCCGGGAATTCGGCCATGACCTTCCCGATTGGATAGCGATACTGGCTTTCCATCAGCACGCGGCCGTCGTCGAACAGCGGGATCACCATCACCGCGCCCGGGTGCTGAACGTATTCGCGCGTGGCCTGCTTGCCGTCCGGCAAACGGACGGTATCGCGCTTGAGCTTGAGGAACGAGCCTTCGAAAATCGCCTCGCTCTCGAGGCAGGTTTCGGTCAGTGCGGCGTCGTGATTGGGTAGTTCGGCCATCGGCGGCTCCGTGATTGAGCGCGACGGCCAAGGGCCGGTCCGCGCTAATAACAAACTTGCGCTGGCCGCCAGAAGGGCCGAACACAAGGATTGCGACGAAGAGAATACTCGACGTATTCGCAACGAGCATGACGCCGCGATCGGCCGTGCTGGCGGCCAGCCCCACTACTACTGTGTTTTTTCAATCAGGCGAACGCGCATAGCGGGCCGCACCGCGCGTACGCAAGCTTGCGATCAGCGCGGACAGGCCCTTGTCAGCGTCGTTTGACGAGATACTGGAACGTGAAGCCGGGAAACGCGAACACGACAAAGAGACTGAAGGTGATCGCGTAAAACTGCCAGCCCTGTTCGAAGCGGTTGCCGGCGCGCGACTCGAGCCAGAAGCCGAGGGCGCCGACGACGAAATACAGCACGATCAGCTCGCCGATCCGAACCCACGCGTTCTTCTTCGTCGTGCCGAACGGCACGACGGCGAAGAGGCGTTGGTTCAGGAACGGCACGTTGGCGCATACGAGCGCCAACAGCACGATGAACCAGCCGGCTGCCGACATTACAGCGGCAGCGTATGACGGATCGCCTGCAGGCAGGCCGTCAGCAGCGGGCTCGGGATCAGGCCGAGCACGACGACCGCGATGCCGTTCAGCGCGAGGATCGTGCGCTTGCAGAAATCGCCGGTGATCGGGGTCGTGTCCTGCGGCGCATCGAAGTACATCAGCTTGACGATGCGCAGGTAGTAGAACGCGCCGAACAGCGACGTGATCACGGCCAGCACGGCCAGCCACGTGAGGCCCGCGTTGACGGTCGCCTCGAGCACCGCGAGCTTCGCGTAGAAGCCGACGGTCGGCGGGATACCGGCCAGCGAGAACATCATGACCATCATCACGAACGCAAACACGGGGCTGCGCTTGTTGAGGCCCTTGAAGTCGTCGATCGTCTCCGCTTCGAAATCGCGGCGCGCGAGCAGCATCACCACGCCGAACGAGCCGAGCGTCGTGATCAGGTAGACGATCGCGTAGAACATCGCCGAGCTGTACGCGTTCGCCGGTGCGGCCGCGTCGCCCTTCACGATGCCGGCGAGCAGGCCGAGCAGCACGAAGCCCATGTTCGAGATCGCCGAGTACGCGAGCATCCGCTTGATGTTGCGCTGGACGATACCGGTGATGTTACCGACGATCAGCGACAGCGCGGCGAGGATCACGAGCGCGGTCTGCCAGTTCTGAGCGAGCGGCAGCAGGCCCATCACCAGGAAGCGCAGACCCCACGCGAACGCGGCAACCTTCGGGCCGCCGCCGACGAACAGCGTCATCGCGGTCGGTGCGCCCTGGTAGACGTCCGGCACCCACATGTGGAACGGCACGGCGCCGAGCTTGAACGCGATACCGGCGACGATGAAGACCACGCCGAACATCAGCACGGCTGCGTCGGTGTTGCCGCCGACTGCCTTGTACACCTCGCCCAGCTCGAGCGAGCCGGTCGCGCCGTAGAGCATCGAGATGCCGTACAGCACGAAGCCCGACGCGAGCGCGCCCAGCACGTAGTACTTCATCGCGGCTTCGCTCGACTGCGGGGCATCGCGGCGCAGCGCGATGACCGCGTACAGCGACAGCGACATCAGTTCGAGGCCGAGGTACAGCGTCAGGAAGTTGTTGCCCGACACCATCACCAACTGACCGAGCAGCGAGAACATGCCCAGCAGGAATACGTCGCCGCGGAACATGTCGCGGTCTTCGAGGTATCTGCGCGAATAGACGAGCGAGACCGCGAAGCCGATCGACACGACGGCCTTCATCATGCTCGCGAACGAGTCGACGACGACCATTCGCGAGAAGAAGTAGTACTGGTGCGGGTCCAGCGCCTGCACCGCGAACCATACGCCGGCGACGACCGACGAAACCACCGCGATCAGATAGGTCAGGCGACGGCCAGCGGCACCGGTAAAGGTGTCGTTCAGCCATGCGACGACGATGGCGACCATCACCAGCGCGTCAGGCAACAGGACATTCATAGGTGCGTTCATGATCTTGATTTCCTCCGCTCGCGATTACTGGGCCAGCGGCAGTTTCGACTGCGCGACATGGGAGAGGAGGTTTTCCACGGAAACGTGCATCACGTCGGTGAAAGGCTTCGGATACAGGCCCATCAGCATCGTGAACGCGGCAAGCACGGCCAGCATCAGGAATTCGCGACGGCCGATGTCCTTCAGCTTGGCAACGTGATCGTTCGCGACCGCGCCGAAGTACACGCGCTTGTACATCCACAGCGTGTAGGCGGCGCCGAGGATCAGCGTGAATGCCGCGCCGAATGCGATCCAGAAGTTGTACTGGACGGCCGCGAGAATCACCATGAACTCACCGACGAAACCCGAGGTACCCGGCAGGCCGCAGTTGGCCATCGAGAACAGCATCGCGAATGCCGCGAACTTCGGCATCACGTTCACGACGCCGCCGTAGTCGGCGATCTGGCGCGAGTGCACGCGGTCGTACAGCACGCCGATGCACAGGAACATCGCACCCGACACGAAGCCGTGCGAGATCATCTGGATGATCGCGCCTTCGACGCCGAGCTGGTTGAAGATGAAGAAGCCGAGCGTCACGAAGCCCATGTGCGCGATCGACGAATACGCGACCAGCTTCTTCATGTCGGCCTGCACCATCGCGACGAGGCCGATGTAGATCACCGCGATCAGCGACAGCGTGATCACGACCGGTGCCAGGAAGTGGCTTGCGTCAGGCGTGATCGGCAGCGAGAAACGCAGGAAACCGTACGCGCCGAGCTTCAGCATGATCGCCGCCAGCACGACCGAGCCGCCGGTCGGCGCTTCCACGTGCGCGTCCGGCAGCCAGGTATGCACCGGCCACATCGGCACCTTCACCGCGAACGCGAGGAAGAATGCAATGAACAGCAGGATCTGCGGCGTCATCGCGATCTTGGCGTTCTGCCACGTCGCGAGGTCGAACGAATGCGTCTGCGTGTACAGGTAGATCAGCGCGACCAGCATCAGCAGCGAGCCGGCCAGCGTGTACAGGAAGAACTTGAATGCCGCATACACGCGGTTCGGGCCGCCCCACACGCCGATGATGATGTACATCGGGATCAGGGTCGCCTCGAAGAACACGTAGAACAGCAGGCCGTCGGCCGCCGAGAACACGCCGATCATGATCCCGGACAGGATCAGGAAGGCCGCGAGGTACTGCGCGACGTTCTCGGTGATCACTTCCCACGCGGCGATCACGACGATCACCGTGATCAGCGCGGTCAGCACGACGAACCACATCGAAATGCCGTCGACGCCGAGGTGGTACGAGATGTCGAAGCGTTCGATCCAGGTCGACTGCTCGACGAACTGCAGCGCGGCCGTGCTCGAGTCGAAGCCCGTGATCAGCGGGATCGTGACCGCGAGACCGAGCAGCGAACCGATCAGCGCGACCCAGCGGGCCGTCCCCGGATTTTTGTCGTTACCCACCGCGAGCACGAGGAGGCCGAAAACGATCGGCAGCCAGATCGCGGTACTGAGAATCGGAAAAGCGTGCATTAGTGTTGTCCCCCCGCCTTATTTGCCGCCGAGCGTTACAAACAGGGTCAGGAGCCCCAGCATGCCGATGATCATGGCGAACGCGTAGTGATAGATGTAACCGGATTGGAGGAAGCGGATCACGCCGGCGAACCAGCCGATGAACCGGGCGCTGCCGTTGACGAGGCCGTCGATCACGACGACGTCACCTTCCTTCCAGAGGCCGCGGCCGATCGCCACCGAACCACGGGCGAACACCACTTCGTTGATCTTGTCCATGTAGTACTTGTTGTCCAGCAGCGTGTAGATCGGGCCGAACGCGCGGCGGATCGACGCCGGCAACTCCGGACGCTTCAGGTACAGGAACCATGCGACGACGACACCGGCGAGCGCCAGCCACACCGGCAGGCCCGACACCGAGTGCAGGCCCATGCCGACCCAGCCGTGGAACTCTTCGGCCATCTCGGTCAGTGCCGGATGGTTCGCGCCGATGAAGATCACCTTGTCGAATGCGACGCCGTGCTGGAAGAAGTCGCCGAACAGCATCGGGCCGATCGCGATCGCGCCGATGATCACCGACGGAATCGCCAGCAGGACCAGCGGCACCCACACGACCCACGGGGTCTCGTGCGGCTCGTGCGCGTGGTCGTCATGACCGTGGCCATGGCCGTGATCGTCGTGGCCGTGCGCAGCCGCCATGCCCATCGGCGATTCCGGATGCTTCGGCTTGCGGAAGCGCTCTTCGCCGTGGAACACCAGGAAGTACATGCGGAACGAGTACAGCGCCGTGACGAACACGCTCGCGACGACCGCGAAGTACGCGAAGCCCGAGCCCGGCAGGTGCGACAGCTTCACCGCGTCGATGATCGAGTCCTTCGAGTAGAAGCCCGAGAAGAACGGCGTACCGATCAGCGCCAGCGAACCGACGAGCGACGTGATCCACGTAATCGGCATGTACTTGCGCAGGCCGCCCATGTTGCGCATGTCCTGGTCGTGGTGCATGCCCATGATCACCGAACCGGCGCCGAGGAACAGCAGCGCCTTGAAGAACGCGTGCGTCATCAGGTGGAACACGGCGACCGGGTAAGCGGACACGCCGAGCGCGACGGTCATGTAGCCGAGCTGCGACAGCGTCGAGTACGCGACAACCCGCTTGATGTCGTTCTGGACGATCCCGAGGAAGCCCATGAACAGTGCCGTGATCGCGCCGATCACCGTGATGAACGACAGCGCGGTATCCGACAGTTCGAACAGCGGCGACATGCGCGACACCATGAAGATGCCGGCCGTCACCATCGTCGCCGCGTGAATCAGCGCGGAGATCGGGGTCGGGCCTTCCATCGAGTCAGGCAGCCACACGTGCAGCGGGAACTGTGCCGACTTGCCCATCGCGCCGATGAACAGGCAGATACAGGCGACGGTCAGCAGGCCCCAGTCGGTGCCCGGGAAGTGCAGGCTTGCGAGCTCGGCGCGCTTCGCGAACACTTCGCCGTAGTTCATCGAACCCGCGAACGCGAGCAGCAGGCCGATGCCCAGCAGGAAGCCGAAGTCGCCCACGCGGTTCACGAGGAACGCCTTCATGTTCGCGTAGATCGCGCTCTCACGCGTGAAGTAGAAGCCGATCAGCAGGTACGACACCAGACCCACCGCTTCCCAGCCGAAGAACAGCTGCAGGAAGTTGTTGCTCATCACGAGCATCAGCATCGAGAACGTGAACAGCGAGATGTACGAGAAGAAGCGCTGGTAGCCGTCTTCCTCCGACATGTAGCCGATCGTGTACACGTGCACCATCAGCGAGACGAAGGTCACGACGACCATCATCATCGCTGTCAGCGAATCGACGAGGAAGCCGATTTCGAGTTTCAGCGAGCCGACGTTCATCCATTCATAGACGGTCGCGTTGAAGCTCGCGCCGCCCATCACGTCGAGGAAGACTTTCGCCGACAGGAGGAACGCGATCAATACGCCGAGGATCGTGATCCGGTGTGCGCCCTTGCGCCCCACTGCGTTCCCGAACAGCCCCGCAATCAGCGAGCCGGCCAGCGGAGCGAGCGGAATCGCCAGCAGCAGGTTTTCATTGAGTGTCATTGACATAACAGCGTTGCCTGAAATTAACCTTTGAGCTGATCGAGATCCTCGACATTGATCGTGTCGAGCTTACGGAACAGGGTCACCAGAATCGCGAGACCGATCGCGGCTTCCGCTGCGGCGACGGTCAGCACGAAGAACACGAAGATCTGGCCGTGCACATCGCCGAGGTAGTGCGAGAACGCGACGAAGTTGGTGTTCACCGCCAGCAGCATCAATTCGATCGCCATCAGGATGATGATGATGTTGCGGCGGTTCAGGAAAATCCCGACGATCGCGATCGCAAAGAGGATCGCGCCGAGTACGAGGTAGTGAGCAAGAGTCAGCATGGTTTCTTTTCCTCCGCTTAGCCGTTGGTGCTCGTACCGGCTTCGCTCTGCGCCGTTTCCGGCTGCGGCTTTTCCGCTTCCATCTTCACGAGGCGCACGCGGTCGTTGCGGCGCACCTTGACCTGATCCGACACGCGCTGGCGCTTGCTGTCCTTGCCCTTGCGCTCGGTCAGCCCGATCGCGGCGATGATCGCGACCAGCAGCACCAGGCCGGCGATTTCAAACGCGAAGATGTAGTCGGTGTAGATCACCTTGCCGATCAGTCGCGTGTTCGACCAGTCGGCCATCGCGCCCGTCGCCATTGCGTGCACCGTGTGCGTGTCGCCGTAGCCGCGCCACAGGATCAGCGCGGTCTCGACCACGATGATCGCGCCGACCACCGTTGCCATCGGCACGAAGCGCTTGAAGTCGCGGCGCAGGTAATCGATGTTGATGTCCAGCATCATCACGACGAACAGGAACAGCACCATCACGGCGCCCACGTACACCAGCACCAGCAGGATCGCGAGGAACTCCGCTTCCAGCAGCATCCAGATCGCGGCGGCGTTGAAGAACGCCAGCACAAGGAAAAGCGCAGACGCCACCGGGTTGCGCGAAGTGATCACCTTCAGCCCTGATACCACCAGGAGCAGCGCGAAGATGTAGAACAGTACGGTCGTGAATTCCATGATTACCGGTTCATCGTTAGGCCATAGTCAGGCGCGGCTTGCGGGACGCTCTCGCGTGCCGCACCCGTCGCGGCGGCTCGACCCGTTCATGCCGGGCCGGCACTGCAAACACAATCAACGATACGGCGCGTCGGCGGCCTTCGCCGCAGCGATGTCCTTCTCGTAGCGATCGCCCACCGCGAGCAGCATTTCCTTCGTGAAATACAGGTCGCCGCGCTTTTCGCCGTGGTACTCGAGAATCTGCGTCTCGACGATCGAATCGACCGGGCAGCTCTCTTCGCAGAAACCGCAGAAGATGCACTTCGTCAGGTCGATGTCATAGCGCGTCGTGCGGCGCGTGTTGTCCGCACGCGTTTCCGATTCGATCGTGATCGCCAGTGCGGGGCACACGGCCTCGCAGAGCTTGCACGCGATGCATCGCTCTTCGCCGTTCTCATAGCGGCGCAGCGCATGCAGCCCGCGAAAGCGCGGCGAAATCGGAGTCTTCTCTTCCGGGAACTGCACGGTGAACTTGCGCCGGAACGTGTAGCGACCGGTCAGCGCGAGCCCCTTCAGCAGCTCCGTCAGGAAGAAGGTCTTAAAGAAGTGTTGGATTGCCGTCATGATTTCGTCCGATCTTTACTTCACCCAGATGTTGAGCGGCGACATCATCCAGAAGCCGACCACGACCACCCAGATCACTGTGACGGGCAGGAACACCTTCCAGCCCAGACGCATGATCTGGTCGTAACGGTAGCGCGGGAACGTCGCGCGAACCCAGATGAACACCGACAGCAGCGCGAACACCTTCAGCACCAGCCAGAAGACGCCCGGAATGAACGACAGGAATTCGAACGGTGCATCCCAGCCGCCGAGGAACAGCGTCGCAGCGAGCGCCGAGATCACGATCATGTTGATGTACTCGGCGAGGAAGAACAGCGCGAACGCCATGCCCGAGTAATCGATCATGTGACCCGCGACGATCTCCGACTCCCCTTCCACCACGTCGAACGGGTGACGGTTCGTTTCGGCGATACCGGACACGAAGTAGACGACGAACGCCGGCAGGAGCGGCAGCCAGTTCCACGACAGGAAATTCACGCCGTGGCCGGCGAAGAAGCCGTGCTGCTGCGAGCCGACGATTTCCGACAGGTTCAGGCTGCCGGCCGTCATCAGCACGAGCACCAGCGCGAAGCCCATCGAGATTTCATACGACACCATCTGCGCAGCTGCGCGCATCGCGCCGAGGAACGCGTACTTCGAGTTCGACGCCCAGCCGGCGAGAATCACCGCGTACACGCCGATCGACGAGATCGCCATCGCATACAGCAGGCCGGCGTTCACGTTCGCGAGCACGGCTTCGGCCTGGAACGGGATCACCGCCCAGACGGCGAACGCCGGCACGACGGTCATGACCGGCGCGATCAGGTACAGCCAGCGGCTGGCGGCGCTCGGCTGAATGACTTCCTTCAGCAGCAGCTTCAGCACGTCGGCGATCGGCTGCAGCAGGCCGGCGGGGCCGACGCGGTTCGGGCCGAGACGCACGTGCATCCAGCCGATCAGCTTGCGTTCCCACAGAATCAGGTACGCGACGCACAGCAGGATCACGACGGCGACGACGAGGATGCGCACGATGGCCCACACCGTCGGCCATGCGATGCCGAGAAGCTGGGCTCCGCCCGCGTTGATCGTATCGAACAAGCTCATTTACGCCTTCTCCACCACCAGTTCACCGGACAGGCTGCCGAGCGCTGCGCCGGCAGGCGTCGCCGCCGACACGCGAACGACCGTCTCCGCAAGATTCGCGTCGCGCACGGCCGGCAACTGCACCGCACGCTCGCCCTGGCGCACGCGCACCGCGTCGCCTTCCTTCAAGCCCAGCTTGTCGAACAGCGCGGCCGGCAGGGCTGCGGCGTTCGCCACCTTCGCGGCGGCCGTCAGGTGCAGCGCACCTGCGCGGCGCACGAGTGCGTCGGCGTGATAGATCGGCACATCGGCGAGGCGCTCGAAACCGCCGTTCGCGGCAGTCGCCGCGACGCGTGCCGGCGCGACCGACGCCTGGTTCGACAGACGGCTCGCGACACCTGCATCGCCGAGCGCCGCAAGACGCACTTCTTCAGCGGTCTCGTATTCGAAGTTCGGTAGGCCGAGCAGGCTGCCGAGCACGCGCAGCACCTTCCACGCCGGACGCGTGTCGCCGAGCGGGCGCACGACGCCGTTGAAGCTCTGCACCGAGCCTTCCGCGTTCACGTACGTACCGGCCGTTTCCGTGAACGGCGCGATCGGCAGCAGCACGTCGGCGTAATCGAGGCCGTGCTTGAACGGCGACATCACGACGACCATTTCGGCCTGGTTCAGCGCGGCAAGCGCCTGCGCCGGATCGGCGGTGTCGAATTCCGGTTCGACGTTCAGCAGCACGTAGCCCTTGCGCGGCTGCGCGAACGCTTCGCGCGCGTTCAGGCCGCCTTCGCCCGGCAGCGCACCGACGACGTGCGCGCCGACCGTGTTCGCCGCTTCCGTCAGGAAGCCGAACGTGGCGCCGGTGTTGTCGGCGATCCACTGTGCGACGGCGTGCAGCTGCGCGAATTGCGGATGACGGACGGCCACGTTGCCGAGCAGCACCGCACGGCGCTCGCCGTTCGCGAGCGACTGGGCGACCGCTTGCGCGGCCGGCGACGCAGTGACGCCCGCGAGCGTGTCCGGCAGCGCGACGCCGCGCAGTTGCGCGACGGCCGCGGCGACGCCGGCCAGTTCGTCGAGCCATGCCGACGGCGCGGCGACGATGCGCTTCGCGGTCGGGATCAGCGAGTCGTCGGCGGTCGCGTGCAGGAAGTGCAGCTTCGCGCCGTTCTTCGCGGCCTGACGCAGGCGTGCGGCGAACAACGGGTGGTCGCGGCGCAGGAACGAACCGACGACGAACGCGGCATCCACGTTCGACAGGTCGGCGATCGGCATGCCGAGCCACGGTGCGCCCTGGACCGGCGCCGAGAAATCCTGCTGACGCAGACGGAAGTCGACGTTCGGCGTCTTCAGTTCGTTGGCGAGCTGCTTCACGAGGAACAGCTCTTCAGCGGTGCTGTGCGCGCTCGCGAGCATCGCCAGCGCGTTCGCGCCGTGATCCGCGGCGATGCCCTTCAGGCCCTTCGCGACATACTCGAGCGCGGTCTGCCAGTCGGTTTCGATCCACTGGCCGCCCTGCTTCAGCATCGGCTTCGTCAGGCGCTCTTCGCTGTTCAGGCCTTCGTACGAGAAACGATCCTTGTCCGAGATCCAGCATTCGTTGATCGCTTCGTTCTCGAACGGCAGCACGCGCATCACGCGGTTGTTCTTCACCTGCACGACGAGGTTCGCGCCGACGGAATCGTGCGGGCTCACCGACTTGCGGCGCGACAGTTCCCACGTACGGGCGCTGTAGCGGAACGGCTTGCTGGTCAGCGCGCCGACCGGGCACAGGTCGATCATGTTGCCCGACAGCTCGGAGTCGACCGTCTTGCCGACGAACGTCGTGATTTCCGAGTGCTCGCCGCGACCCAGCATGCCGAGCTCCATCACGCCGGCGACTTCCTGGCCGAAGCGGACGCAGCGCGTGCAGTGGATGCAGCGCGACATCTCTTCCATCGAGATCAGCGGGCCCACGTTCTTGTGGAACACCACCCGCTTTTCTTCCGAGTAGCGCGACGACGACTTGCCGTAGCCGACCGCCAGATCCTGCAACTGGCATTCGCCGCCCTGATCGCAGATCGGGCAGTCGAGCGGGTGATTGATGAGGAGGAATTCCATCACCGACTGCTGCGCCTTCACGGCCTTGTCGGACTGCGTGTGCACGATCATGCCGGCCGACACGGGCGTCGCGCAGGCAGGCACGGCCTTCGGCATCTTCTCGACTTCGACGAGACACATCCGGCAGTTGGCCGCAACCGACAGTTTCTTGTGATAGCAGAAGTGAGGAATGTACGTATCCGCCTTGTGCGCAGCCTGGATCACCATGCTGCCTTCGGGCACCTCGACCTTCTTGCCGTCTATTTCAAGTTCAACCATGATGGTGAATGGTCCTTAACCTATTTCCGCCCGTTCGCGCCTTCGCCCGACCGTGCGCTCAAATTCCGCAACCGGTGCTTCGCTTCAGGCTGCCGCCGCGTGCGCGTGGCCGCCGACCATGCAGTGCTTGTGCTCGACGTGGTACGCGAATTCGTCCCAGTAATGCTTGAGCATCCCGCGCACCGGCATCGCCGCCGCATCGCCGAGCGCGCAGATCGTGCGGCCCATGATGTTCTCGGCAACCGAGTTCAGCAGGTCCAGATCTTCCTGGCGGCCTTCGCCGTGCTCGATACGATTCACGACGCGATACAGCCAGCCGGTGCCCTCACGGCACGGCGTGCACTGACCGCACGATTCCTCGTAGTAGAAGTACGACAGGCGCAGCAGCGAACGCACCATGCAGCGCGTCTCGTCCATCACGATCACCGCGCCGGAGCCGAGCATCGAGCCCGCCTTCGCGATCGAGTCGTAATCGAGATCGGTCTGCATCATGATGTCGCCCGGGATCACCGGCGCCGACGAACCGCCCGGAATCACGGCCTTGATCTTGCGACCGCCGCGCATCCCGCCGGCGAGTTCCATCAGCGTCGCGAACGGCGTGCCGAGCGGCACTTCGTAGTTGCCCGGACGCTCGACGTCGCCCGACACCGAGAAGATCTTCGTGCCGCCGTTGTTCGGCTTGCCGATCTCGAGGTAATTCTGCGGCCCGATGGACAGCAGGAACGGCACCGCGGCAAACGTCTCGGTGTTGTTGATCGTGGTCGGCTTGCCGTACACGCCGAAGCTCGCCGGGAACGGCGGCTTGAAGCGCGGCTGGCCCTTCTTGCCTTCGAGCGACTCGAGCAGCGCCGTTTCCTCGCCGCAGATGTACGCGCCGTAACCGTGGTGCGCGTGCAGCTGGAACGAGAATTCCGAGCCCATGATGTTGTCGCCGAGGAAACCCGCGGCACGCGCTTCATCGAGCGCGGCCTCGAAGCGTCGATACACTTCGAAGATTTCGCCGTGAATGTAGTTGTAGCCGACGGTGATGCCCATCGCGTACGCGCCGATGGCCATGCCTTCGATCAGCGCATGCGGGTTCCAGCGCAGGATGTCGCGATCCTTGAACGTGCCCGGCTCGCCTTCGTCCGAGTTGCAGACGAGGTACTTCTGCCCCGGGAACTGGCGCGGCATGAAGCTCCACTTCAGGCCGGTCGGGAAGCCCGCACCGCCACGGCCACGCAGGCCCGACGCCTTCACGTCGGCGATCACCTGCTCCGGCGGAATCTTTTCTTCGAGAATGCGGCGCAGCTGCTTGTAGCCGCCGCGCGCAACGTAATCTTCGAGATGCCAGTTCTCGCCGTTCAGACCAGCGAGGATCAGCGGTTTGATGTGACGGTCGTGAAGGGACGTCATTTCGAAAGCTCCTCAAGCAGCTGGTCGATCTTCTCGCGGCTCATGAAGCTGCACATTCTGTGATTGTTCACCAGCAGCACCGGCGCATCGCCGCACGAGCCCATGCATTCGCCTTCCTTCAGCGTGAACTTGCCGTCAGGCGTGGTCTCGCCGAAGCCGATGCCCAGCTTCTGTTTCAGGTACTCGGCCGTCGCCTCGGCGCCGCCGTCCGGACCAAGCTGGCACGGGAGGTTCGTGCAGAGCGTGATCTTGTGCTTGCCGACCGGGTTGAGCTCGTACATCGTGTAGAACGTCGCGACTTCCTGCACGGCGACGGCCGGCATGCCGAGATAGTCCGCGACGAACTGCATCAGTTCGGGCGACAGCCAGCCGTGCTCTTCCTGAGCAACGGCCAACGCCGACATCACGGCGGACTGTTTCTGATCGGCGGGATACTTCGTCAACGCTCGATCGATTTCCTTCAGGCCTTCAGCTGAGATCATTTTCAGACACGACTCTTTCAATTCCTACCGAACGAACAACCTGCCGCACTGCTGTGCATGGACGGCAGACCTGGCGCTCACTGTTGACAGCTTGCGAAGCCGCGCCGGCTCAGCGCGCATCGCGTGTGACTTACTGCTCGCCGCCCGCACGCGCAGGCGGCGCAACCATTAGCGATCGATTTCGCCGAACACGATGTCCTGCGTACCGATGATCGTGACGGCGTCGGCAATCATGTGGCCGCGCGCCATTTCGTCGAGCGACGCGAGATGCGCGAAGCCCGGGGCGCGAATCTTGAGGCGATACGGCTTGTTGGCACCGTCCGACACGAGGTAGATGCCGAATTCGCCCTTCGGATGCTCGACTGCTGCGTACGCTTCGCCTTCCGGCACGTGAAAACCTTCGGTGAAGAGCTTGAAGTGGTGAATCAAGTCTTCCATGTTGGTCTTCATGCCAACGCGCGACGGCGGTGCAACCTTGTGATTGTCCGTCATCACCGGGCCCGGATTCTTGCGGAGCCACTCAATACACTGTTTCGCGATGCGGATCGATTGGCGCATTTCTTCGACGCGCACCAGATAGCGGTCGTAGCAATCGCCGTTCACCCCGACCGGCACGTCGAAATCCATGCGGTCGTACACTTCGTACGGCTGCTTCTTGCGCAGATCCCATGCGATACCCGAACCGCGCAGCATCGGGCCCGTCAGGCCCATCTGCAGCGCACGTTCCGGGCTGACGACACCGATCCCGACCAGACGCTGCTTCCAGATCCGGTTGTCGGTCAGCAGCGTTTCGTATTCGTCGACGCACTTCGGGAAGCGCGTGAAGAAGTCGTCGATGAAGTCGAGCACCGAGCCGCTGCGCGCTTCGTTCATCCTCGCGAGCGCTTTCTCGTTGCGAATCTTCGACGCCTTGTATTGCGGCATTGCGTCAGGCAGGTCGCGGTAGACACCGCCCGGACGGTAGTACGCCGCGTGCATCCGTGCACCGGACACCGCTTCGTACACGTCCATCAGGTCTTCGCGCTCGCGGAATGCGTACAGGAACACCGCCATCGCGCCGACGTCGAGTGCGTGCGCGCCGATCCACATCAGGTGGTTCAGCACGCGCGTGATTTCGTCGAACAGCACGCGGATGTACTGCGCGCGCTCCGGCACGTCGATGCCGAGCAGACGCTCGATCGCGAGCACGTAGCCGTGCTCGTTGACCATCATCGACACGTAGTCGAGACGGTCCATGTACGGCACGGACTGGATGAAGGTCTTGCTTTCCGCGAGCTTTTCAGTCGCGCGGTGCAGCAGGCCGATGTGCGGATCGGCGCGCTGGATGACTTCGCCGTCGAGCTCGAGCACCAGGCGCAGCACGCCGTGCGCTGCCGGGTGCTGCGGGCCGAAGTTGAGGGTGTAGTTCTTGATTTCTGCCATGACGCCCCCTTAATGTTTCAGACCGCCATAGCGATCCTCGCGGATCACGCGCGGCGTGATTTCGCGCGGCTCGATCGTCACCGGCTGGTAGACGACCCGCTTCTCTTCCGGGTCGTAACGCATTTCGACATAGCCCGACACCGGGAAGTCCTTGCGAAACGGGTGGCCGATGAAGCCGTAGTCGGTGAGGATGCGGCGCAGGTCGGGGTGCCCTTCGAACACGAGGCCGTACAGGTCGAACGCTTCGCGCTCGTACCAGTTTGCGGAGGTCCAGATGTCGACGAGCGACGCCACGATCGGCAGATCGTCGTCCGGCGCGAACACGCGCAGGCGCAAGCGCCAGTTGTTCGTGATCGACAGCAGCTGCGACACGGCCGCGAAACGCGGGCCGTCGTACGCACCGTCGCCGTAAGCCTGGTAGTCGACGCCGCAGAGGTCGATCAGCTGCTCGAAACGGAGCTTCGGATCGTCGCGCAGCGTCTTTGCGACTTCGAGGTAATCGCTCGCCTTCACGACGAGCGTCAGTTCACCGATCGCTTCGGTGAGGCTCACCACGCGCGCGCCGAGCGCGGCTTCGAGGTTTGCCTTGAGGATCTCGATTTTGCTTGCCATATTGAGGGGACGCTCGGGGCTTTATTGACGGGCGATGGTGTTGGTGCGGCGGATCTTCGCCTGAAGCTGGATCACGCCATAGACCAGCGCCTCGGCCGTGGGCGGACAGCCCGGCACGTAGACGTCGACCGGCACGATCCGGTCGCAACCGCGGACCACCGAGTACGAGTAGTGGTAGTAGCCACCACCGTTCGCGCACGACCCCATCGAGATCACCCAGCGCGGCTCGGCCATCTGGTCGTACACGCGGCGCAGTGCGGGCGCCATCTTGTTGCACAGCGTGCCGGCGACGATCATCACGTCCGACTGACGCGGGCTCGGACGGAACACGACCCCGAACCGGTCCAGATCGTAACGGGCCGCGCCCGCATGCATCATCTCGACGGCGCAACATGCGAGCCCGAACGTCATCGGCCACAGCGAGCCGGTACGCGTCCAGTTGATCAGCTTGTCAGCCGTCGTGGTGACAAACCCTTCCTTCAAGACCCCTTCGATACTCATTTGCTTTCCACTCCAGACGAGCGACCCAGCGTGGCCGCCCATGCAAACCGGCGATTAACCCCATCACTCCCAGTCGAGACCGCCTTTCTTCCAGATATAGGCAAAGCCCAGCAGGAATTCGAGCAGAAAAATCATCATTGCGATGAAACCGGGCCAGCCGATGTCCCGCAGCGCGACGCCCCACGGAAACAGGAATGCGGTTTCGAGATCGAAGATGATGAACAGGATGGCGACGAGGTAGTACCGGACGTCGAATTTCATCCGGGCGTCTTCAAAGGCTTCGAAGCCGCACTCGTATGGTGCGTTCTTCTCGACGTCCGGCTTGTTGGGACCAAGGAGCTTGCCGATGCTGACCAGCGCTATACCTAAACCAGTGCCCACGAGGAGGAACAACAAGACGGGGTAATAGGCTGCGAGGTTCAAGGCAATCCTCTATCGGTTGGTTCTGAGCGTCCGGAGAATACCACTTCCGGCGGAAGGAATCATTTCGGAGTGCGTGCGATCACAAGACAATCGCAAGACATACCCCACAAATGAAAAATGCCAGCCACTAGAAGCGGCTGGCATTGAGTAACTTTGGTGCCGACGGCGAGACTCGAACTCGCACAGCTTTCGCCACTACCCCCTCAAGATAGCGTGTCTACCAATTTCACCACGTCGGCACTGCATGCAACTCGGGTTGTGCTGCTTGTTCCCGCGAATCGCTTCAAGAATTAAATTCTAACCCGAGTTCCAGATTTGTTCAACGCACAAACGCAAAAAATTCGACTTTTTATTTCGGGACATCCTGGCCCGGCGCGCTCGCGGCCGAACCGGCTGCAGCGGACGCCGCGACGGCCGGCGCCGACGCTGCGGGCGCCGATGCCGGTGCAGTCGCAGCCGCGCCCAGCACGCCTGCCGACGGCGTTGACTTGTACGAGCCGAGGTACGTCAGCGCGAGCGTCGCGACAAAGAAGATCGTGGCCAGCACGCCTGTCGTGCGCGACAGGAAGTTCGCCGAACCCGTCGCACCGAACAGGCTGCCCGACGCGCCGCTGCCGAATGCAGCGCCCATGTCGGCACCCTTGCCGTGCTGCAGCAGCACGAGCCCAATCACACCGAGTGCAGACAGCACCTGCACGACAATAATCAGCGTCTTGAATAACAGCATCACACCCACCCGATTGGATCAGGCGACCGGACCAACCGGCCGCCATCATGTTTCAATTCGACCCCGGACCGCTCAACGTGCGGCCCGGCAGATCGCCAGGAAATCTTCCGCCTTCAGCGACGCGCCGCCGATCAGGCCGCCGTCGATGTCCGGCTGCGCGAACAGCTCTTCCGCGTTGTCCGGCTTCACGCTGCCGCCGTACAGCACCGACACGTCCGCCGCACCCTTCGCCGCGAGACGCGCACGCAGGAACGCGTGCACATCCTGCGCCTGCGCCGACGTCGCGCTCTTGCCCGTACCGATCGCCCAGACCGGCTCGTACGCGACGACGATGCGAGCCGCCTCGTCAGCCGTCAGCACGGCCAGCACGGCGTCGAGCTGAGCACCGACCACCTGCTCGGTCGCGCCCGCTTCACGCTCGTCGAGCGTTTCGCCGACGCACACGACGGGCGTGAGGCCTGCCGCGAGCGCGCGCTGCGTCTTTGCCGCGACGGTCTCGTTGCGCTCGCCGTGATACGCGCGACGCTCCGAGTGACCGACGATTGCATAATGCGCGCCGAACTCCGCCACCATCGCGGCAGCCACTTCGCCGGTGAACGCGCCCTGCTCGTGCGCGGACACGTCCTGCGCGCCGAACGCGACACGGCCAGCGCCGAGCTGCGCCTGAACCTGCGCGAGATACGGGAACGGCACGCACACGCCGATCGACGTTTCAGCCGCCACCGCGCCCGCGCCCTGCACCACTTCATTCAGCAACGCCTGGTTGCCGGCCAGCCGGCCGTGCATCTTCCAGTTGCCGATCACTCGCTTTGTTCGTTGTTTCGACATCGTGTCTGTCTCGTCACTATCGTGTCATTAACGTACCGGAAACCGGCCGTCAGGCTGGATCTGGCGAAGCAAACCCGCGATTTTACTGCGCGCGGCTTGAACCGGTCAAACCGCGCATGTCAAGTCCGGCCGCACGGACCGTCAGGCGGTCGTACCCCAATCGAGCACGATCTTGCCGATATGCTCGCCGCTCTCCATCAGCGCATGCGCCTGCGCGGCCTCGCCGGCCGGCAGCACGCGGTAGATGACGGGCTTGATGCGGCCGTCCGCGAGCAGCGGCCAGACGCGCGCCTTCAGCTGGGCGGCGATGCGCGCCTTGAACTCGACCGGACGCGGACGCAGCGTCGAACCCGTCACCGTCAGCCGGCGACGCAGGATCTCGTTCAGGTTGACCTCGGCCTTCGCGCCGCCGAGCAGCGCGATCAGCACCAGGCGACCGCCATCCGCGAGCGCGGACAGCTCGCGCGGCACGTACGAACCGGCCACCATGTCGAGAATCACGTCGACGCCGCGATCGTGCGTCAGCGACTTCACGACTTCGACGAAATCTTCGGTCTTGTAGTTGATCGCGCGTTCAGCGCCGAGCGCCTCGCATGCACGGCACTTGTCGGCAGTGCCGGCCGTCGCGAACACGCGAAAGCCGAGCGCGTGCGCGATCTGGATCGCCGTCACGCCGATCCCGCTCGAGCCGCCCTGCACGAGCAGCGTTTCCTGCTCGCCGCCCTCGCCCGCGCCCAGCAACGCACGGTCGAACACATTGCTCCACACGGTGAAGAACGTTTCGGGCAACGACGCGGCTTCGATGTCGGTCAGCCCGTCAGGCACCGGCAGACACTGCGACAACGGCGCGACCGCATATTCGGCGTAGCCGCCGCCCGCGAGCAGCGCGCAGACGCGGTCACCGAGCTTCAGGCCGAACGGGTTCAGCGCGGCATCCGACAGGTCGCCGCCGACGATCTCGCCCGCGACCTCGAGGCCCGGCAGATCGGAGGCGCCCGGCGGCGGCGCATACGCACCCTTGCGCTGGAAGACATCCGGCCGATTCACGCCGGAAGCCGCCACCTTGATCAGCACTTCGCCGCGCTTCGGTTCGGGGCGCGGACGCTCCGCGAGCTTCAGCACGTCGGGGGCGCCGAATTCGGTGATTTCGATGGCTTTCATGGTGGTCGCTCCAGGATCGGAATCGGGGGCACATCCGTGCGCGGCACGGACGCCTCGCCGGCGCTGCTGCACCGCGCAACGATGCTACAGAAAAAACGGCCGGCGCGCTTTCGCACAGCCGGCCGTTCTCACGCCTTTGCGCTTACTGCTGCGGCGGCGTATCCGACTGCGACGCCGCTGCTTCGTTCAGCAGCGCCTTCGCCGACAGACGCACGCGACCCTTCTCGTCCGTCTGGATCACCTTGACCTTCACCTGCTGGCCTTCCTTCAGGTAGTCGTTGATGTCCTTCACGCGCTCGTTGACGATTTCCGAGATGTGCAGCAGGCCATCCTTGCCCGGCAGCAGGTTCACGATCGCGCCGAAATCGAGCAGCTTGAGCACCGTGCCTTCGTACACCTGGCCGACTTCGATCTCGACCGTGATGTTCTCGATGCGCTTCTTCGCTTCGGCCATGCCTTCGCTGCTCGTGCTCGCGATCGTCACGACGCCGTCATCCGAGATGTCGATGGTCGTGCCCGTTTCTTCCGTCAGCGCGCGGATCACCGAACCGCCCTTGCCGATCACGTCGCGGATCTTTTCCGGGTTGATCTTGATCGTGATCATGCGCGGCGCGAATTCCGACAGCTGCGTGTTCGCACCCGAAACCGCCGACGTCATCTTGCCGAGGATGTGCATGCGGCCTTCCTTCGCCTGCGCGAGCGCGACCTGCATGATTTCCTTCGTGATGCCCTGGATCTTGATGTCCATCTGCAGCGCCGTCACGCCTTGCTCCGTGCCGGCCACCTTGAAGTCCATGTCGCCGAGGTGATCTTCGTCGCCGAGGATGTCGGTCAGCACCGCGAACTTGTTGCCTTCGAGGATCAGGCCCATCGCGATACCCGCGACGTGCGCCTTCATCGGCACGCCGGCGTCCATCAGCGCGAGGCAGCCGCCGCACACCGACGCCATCGACGACGAACCGTTCGACTCGGTGATTTCCGACACGACGCGGATCGAGTAGCCGAATTCGTCGGCGCTCGGCAGGCACTTGACCAGCGCGCGCTTCGCGAGACGGCCGTGGCCGATTTCGCGGCGCTTCGGCGAGCCGACGCGGCCCGTTTCGCCGGTCGCGAACGGGGGCATGTTGTAGTGGAGCATGAAGCGCTCGCGGTATTCGCCCTCGAGCGCGTCGATGATCTGCTCGTCACCCTTCGTGCCGAGCGTCGCGACGACGAGCGCCTGCGTTTCGCCACGCGTGAACAGCGCCGAACCGTGGGTGCGCGGCAGCACGCCGGTGCGGATCTCGATCGGACGCACGGTGCGCGTGTCGCGACCGTCGATGCGCGGCTCGCCGTTCAGGATCTGCGAACGGACGATCTTCGCTTCGATGTCGAACAGGACGTTGCCGACGGTGGCCTTGTCGGCCGCAACCGTACCGGCCGCCACTGCGTCTTCCTCGAGCTTCGCCGAGGTCGCCGCGTAGACTTCCTTCAGCTTCGTCGAACGCGCTTGCTTGTCGCGCAGCTGGTAAGCGGCGAGCAGGTCGCCGTGCGCCAGTTCCGTCACGCGCGCGATCAGCGCCTCGTTCTTCGGTGCCGGCTGCCAGTCCCACTCGGGCTTGCCGCCTTCGCGCACGAGTTCGTGGATCGCGTCGATCGCCGTCTGCATCTGCTCGTGGCCGAACACGACCGCGCCCAGCATCACGTCTTCCGGCAGCTGGTCGGCTTCCGATTCGACCATCAGCACCGCGCGCTCCGTACCGGCGACGACGAGGTCGAGGCTCGATGCCTTCAGCTGGTCACGCGTCGGGTTCAGCACGTACGCGTTGTCGATGTACGCCACGCGCGCGGCACCGACCGGACCGTTGAACGGCAGGCCCGACACGGCGAGCGCGGCCGACGCACCGATCAGCGCGGGGATGTCCGCCGGGATTTCCGGGTTCACGGACAGCACGTGGATCACGACCTGCACTTCGTTGTAGAAGCCTTCCGGGAACAGCGGACGCAGCGGACGGTCGATCAGGCGCGACGTCAGCGTCTCGTGTTCCGACGGACGGCCTTCGCGACGGAAGAAGCCGCCCGGGATCTTGCCGGCCGAGTAGGTCTTTTCGAGGTAGTCGACGGTCAGCGGGAAGAAATCCTGGCCCGGCTTCGCCGACTTCGCGCCGACGACGGTTGCCAGCACGACGGTGTCTTCCACGTCGACGATCACGGCACCGCTCGCCTGGCGGGCGACTTCACCGGTTTCGAGGCGCACCTTGTGCTGGCCCCACTGGAATTCCTTCACGACCTTGTTGAACATGGACATGGTTGCTCCTTTGAATTCATTCATTTCATTCGCCGTGCGGGCCATCCCGCGCGGCGGCGTCCCGACCGAATCACCCGGAGCAAGGTGTGTTTTTTATGCCATTCCAGCGCAACGCTCATCGAGCGACGCGCTGGAATGACACAAATCCCGACCCCGGCATCAGCCGTTCCGGCAGTCCGGCAAGCACGTGCCGAACAACCTGCGGTGCGCGTGACGCTACGCACCGCGCAAAAACAAAATGCCTGCATCAGCGGACTGACACAGGCATCTTGCTGGCGGCAATCGCCTCGATTACTTACGCAGACCCAGCTTCTCGATCAGCGCGCGGTAACGGTCGGCATCCTTGCCCTTGAGGTAGTCGAGCAGCTTGCGGCGGCGGCTCACCATACGCAGCAGGCCGCGACGGCTGTGGTGATCCTTCGCGTGGGTCTTGAAGTGACCCGTCAGTTCGACGATACGGGCGGTCAGCAGTGCGACCTGGACTTCGGGCGAACCCGTGTCGTTGGTACCACGGGCGAACTGAGCAACGACTTCCGACTTCTTGATATCTGCAACAGACATGTGATTTCCTTGGTTTCCTACTTGCTAACTAAACAGGCGGACACGGAAGAATGGCCGTGCCGTGACTTACAACCGGCGGGCATTGTAACACAACTGCACACCGTTCTACCGCCTCCTGTCACGGGCGCGTCATCGAGCAGGTCGACGACATCTGCGTCCGCTGGGCGGGCACCGCGAGGACCGTCCGGAAGCCGTAGCCCGAGCCCTCGTTGTCGAAGCGCACGCCCGGCGTGCCGGCCTTGTCCATTTCCATCACGTAAAGGGGCTGGATCAACTGGTGATCCCGCGCGCGCATCGTCGACGCGTGGAACCCGTCGTCGAACGACAGCCCCTCCAGCGCGCGCGCCACCGCGACCGGGTCAGCTGAACCGGTCCGAGTCATCGCCGCCGCGAGCATGTCGATCATCAGGCTCATGCGCCGCACCGGATAGTCGTCCTGCGCCGCGGGGAAACGGGTCCGGAACGCGCGGTAGAACGCATCCGACTTCGCGCCGCCGGCGTTCGGATGCCAGTCCGCGACGGCGATCACCCGCCCGACGCCGGCGTCGCCGAGCGCGGCCGGCGCGCCGAGGCTGTTGCCGTAGAACGTATAGAACTTCGCGTTCAGCCCCTGCTCGCGCGCCGCCTTCACGAGCAGCGTGAGATCGTTGCCCCAGTTGCCGGTCACGACGGCGTCCGCGCCGCTCGCCCGGATCTTCGCGATGTACGGCGCGAAATCCTTGATGCGACCGATCGGATGGAATTCGTCGCCGGCGATCGTCACGTCGGGGCGCCGTTCGGCCAGCGCCTGCCGCGCGAGCGTGCTGACGTCGTGGCCGAAGCTGTAGTCCTGGTTCAGCAGGTAGACCTTGCGCAGCGCGCGGTCGCGCGCCATCACGTCCGCCAGCGCAGCCATCCGCATCCCCGCGTGCGCATCGAAACGGAAATGCCAGAAGCTGCACCGCGCGCCGGTCAGCGCCGGATCGTCGGCCGAATAGTTCACGAACAGCATCCGGCTGTCCGGATTGCGCGCGTTCAGCTTGTCGAGCGCCGCGACGAGCGCGGCCGCGACCGCCGAACTGTTGCCCTGCGCGACGAAGCCGATGTGCCGGTCTGCCGCCGCGCGCAACTGCACGAGCGCCTCTTCCGGGCTGCCCTTGCTGTCGAGCACGACGAGTTCGAGCGGATGCGCGCCATCGCGCAGCTTCACGCCGCCCGCCGCGTTGACCTGCTCGACGCCGAAACGCAGGTTGCGCTCGACCGCCGCGCCCGCATTCGCGAACGGGCCCGACATTCCTTCGATCAGCGCGATCCGCACCGGCTCGCCTGCCGCGAACGCGGACGACACCAGCATCCACCCCGCGCTCAACGCGAGCGCGCACCGTTTCCACTGCTGCATCGGCTACCTGCCCTTCAATCTGTCCGAGAAGCGCGGATCATAGGCCGCGGGCGCTGCCGGCCGCAAGCGCGGTGCGACACCGCGCCCCGACGGCACACCGGCGGCGATCCGCACCGATTTTTTCGGCACGACGCGCCGGCGCGCGCCGTCCGTGATACAACTGAACGGTCAGAGAGTTCTGGAGAATCCGATGCGCATTAGCATTTCCGTGCGCCTGCCGGTGCTGGTCGCCTGCGCGGCGGCGCTGCTCGCCGGCTGCGCGCAACCGTGGCAGCAATACCAGGCCGGCCAGGACGAGTCGGCGATCGTGGCGCGCATGGGCCCGCCGCGCGAAATCTACGACCTGCCGGGCGGCGGCAAGCGCCTGATGTGGCCGACTCAGCCGATGGGAGAGATCACTGTCGCGGCCGATGTCGACGCGGCCCACCGCATCGTCAACGTGCGTCAGGTGCTGCAGCCGAGCGAGTTCTATCGCGCGGAAATCGGCAAGTGGACCAAGACCGACGTGCTCGTGAATTTCGGCCGCCCGGTCGAGACGTCCTACTTCCCGCTGATGAAGCGCGAGGTGTGGACCTACCGCTATCTCGAAGACAACGTCTGGTACATGATGTACAGCTTCTACTTCGACCCGCAGGGCATCCTGCGCACGACGCAGAAAACACCGGACCCACTTCACGATCCCGACCGCCGCAACCTGTTCTGACCGATTACGCATTTATCTGCAATTTTCACAATGGCCATTCACGAATTATTGCGTGAATGGCCATTTCATTTTTTCCGTCATATTCGATTAATTCCCCAATCGCGCGGCAATCCTTTCCGATTGACGGCGCTCTGCAAGCGATCCCGCGAAACGCCGCGCCACGCGGCCGCAGCGGGAAACAGGCATGCGCGATACATCTCATGCGTCGCATTGGTGCATTTAGTGCACCTCGCCCGATCCAGTTGAAACAATTTGTATCAGTGGCACCCGGCGTTAGGGCATACCCCTAATATCAGTCGAAATTGAACCTTTCAGTTCAGAAAGGATCCTATTGCTCCACTTCGTCCCGTATTTGTTTGCCATTTGTTTTCCTTTATCGGAAAGGAGTCCTTATGAACCGCCCCAAGAGCATGCTGGTTGCCAACATCGCCTGGGCCCGCGAGACGCGCGAACACACGCCCGGCTTCTTCGACGCGCTCGCGCGCGGCCAGAACCCGCGCGTGCTGTGGATCGGCTGCGCCGACAGCCGGGTGCCGGCCGAAACCATCACGCACAGCGTACCCGGCGAGCTGTTCGTCCATCGCAACATCGCCAACCTGTTCCATCCCGACGATGACAATTCCGCCAGCGTGCTCGAATACGCGGTGCGCGTGCTCGAAGTCGACCACGTGATCGTATGCGGCCACTACGGGTGCGGCGGCGTGCGCGCGTCGCTGCTGCCGCCGCCCGCCGACTTGCCGCACGTCGCGCGTCGCATCGCACCGCTTTGCGCGCTCGCGCGACGCCATCGCGACGCGCTCGACGGACTCGACGACACGGCCGCCGCCGACCGCCTCGCCGAGCTGAACGTGCTCGAACAGGTGCGGCTGCTGCGCGCGTCGCCGATCGTGCATGGCCGGCAGCGGCCGCCGCTCGTGCACGGCTGGATCTTCTCGCTCGCCGACGGCCGCCTGAAGGAGCTCGACTCCGGCTATGCGGCACCGCCGGCCGAAGCCGAACCGGAGCCTGCCGCCGCGGCCGCCGCAGTCGCCTGACCCGCGCCCTTCCCCAACGCCACGAAATCGCCCCAACCATGAAACTGAACGAGCGCCTGTCCACCCTGCCGCGCGACATCGTCGCCGGCATAGTCGTTTTCCTCGTCGCGCTGCCGCTGTGTCTCGGCATCGCCAATGCATCCGGTGTCGAGCCATTCGCCGGGCTCGTGTCCGGCATCGTCGGCGGCATCGTCGTCGCGCTGCTGAGCGGCTCGTCGCTGTCGGTCAGCGGGCCTGCCGCCGGCCTCGTCGTGATCGTCGTCGAAGGGATCGCGCAACTCGGCAGCTTCTCCGCGTTCCTGCTCGCGGTGCTGCTGTCCGGCGTGCTGCAGTTCGGCTTCGGCATGCTGCGCGCCGGCCGCTTCGCCGCCTATGTGCCGTCGCCCGTCATCAAGGGCATGCTCGCGGCGATCGGTCTGCTGCTGATCCTGAAGCAGATTCCGTTCGCGTTCGGCCTTGGCGGCTCGGCCGCGCAATCGTTTGCATCATGGCCAAGCCTGCCGACCGCCTGGGCCGCCACGGCCATCGCGCTCGCCTCGCTCGGGTTGCTGATCGCCTGGGACGCGCCGGCGCTCAAGCGCTTTGCCTGGGTGCGCTCGGTGCCCGCGCCGCTCGCGGTCGTCGTGTTCGGCATCGGCGCCACGCTGGTGCTCGGCGCCTTCATGCCGTCGGTCGCGCTGGGCGCCGCGCATCGCGTCACGTTGCCCGAGCTCGAATCGTTCGCGGCGCTCGCGGCATCGCTGAAGCACGCCGAGCTCGGCCCGAACTTCGCGCAGCTCGTCAATCCGGACGTATGGCGCGTCGCGATCACGCTCGCGGTCGTCGCGAGCCTCGAAACGCTGCTGAGCCTGGAGGCGGTCGAACAGATCGATCCGAAGCGCCGACCGACCCAGCCGGACCGCGAACTGAAGGCGCAGGGCGTCGGCAATCTCGTCGCGGGCGCGGTCGGCGGGCTGCCGATCACGTCGGTGATCGTGCGCAGCTCGGTCAACGTGAACGCGGGGGCGCAGAGCCGGATGTCGGCGATCGTGCACGGGATCCTGCTGCTCGCCAGCGTGTTCGCGCTCACCGGGCTGATCAACCTGATCCCGCTCGCGAGCCTCGCGGCCATCCTGATCCACACCGGCTTCAAGCTCGCGAAACCGGCGCTGTTCCGCTCGGTGCTGAAGCAGGGCCCGGCCGCGTTCGTGCCGTTCGCCGCGACGATCGCGGGCGTGCTGGCGGTCGACCTGCTGTTCGGCATCGCGCTCGGCCTCGCATGCAGCGTGCTGGCGGTCGCGGTGGCGAACCTGAAGAGCCCCGTCACGCTCGCGCAGCACGACGACCACTTCCTGCTGTCGTTCCGCAAGGACGTGTCGTTCCTCGGCAAGGTGCAGGTCAAGCATCACCTGCGGCACATTCCGGACCGCGCGGCCGTGATCATCGACGCGACGCGCGCCGACTACATCGATCACGACGTGCTCGAACTGCTCGATGCATTCGTCGCCGATGCGCCGCGGCGCGGGATCACGGTGGAATTCCGCCGCCGCAGCCCGGCGCCCCGCCCGGCCGCGCGCCGCTGGCTGTTCCGCACCCCGGCCGCCGAATGAGCGACGCATGAAAAAACGCCCCGGGCGGCGCAGGGCCGCACGGGGCGTTTCGGGCGCTCGACGCGCAGCGCTTACGAGCGCTGCGGGTTGAGCTTGTCGTCCTTCGAGTGCAGCTTGTTCAGCGCGGCGATGTACGCCTTCGCGGAAGCCGCGACGATATCCGGGTCGGTGCCGACGCCATTGACGATCCGCCCGCTCTTCGACAACCGCACCGTCACTTCGCCCTGCGCCTGCGTACCGGTCGTGATCGCGTTCACCGAGTACAGCAGCAGTTCCGAACCGCTGCCGACTTCGCTCTCGATCGCGTTGAACGTCGCGTCGACAGGGCCATTGCCACGTGCCTCGCCGGTCACTTCCTTGCCCTCGAGCGCGAACACGACCTTGGCCTGCGGCTGCTCGCCGGTTTCGGAGCGCTGCGACAGCGACACGAACTTGTAGTGCTCGTGCTCCTGCGCGAACGCCGACTCCTCGGAGACGATCGCGATGATGTCTTCGTCGAAAATCTCGGACTTGCGGTCGGCGAGGTCCTTGAAGCGCATGAACGCGGCGTTCAGTTCGGTTTCGCTGTCGAGCGACACGCCGAGTTCCTGCAGACGCTGCTTGAACGCATTGCGGCCCGACAGCTTGCCGAGCACGATCTTGTTCGCGGTCCAGCCCACGTCTTCCGCGCGCATGATCTCGTACGTGTCACGCGCCTTCAGCACGCCGTCCTGATGGATCCCCGACGCGTGCGCGAAGGCGTTCGCGCCGACCACGGCCTTGTTCGGCTGCACGACGAAACCGGTGATCTGCGACACGAGCTTCGACGTCGGGACGATCTGCGTGGCGTCGATGCCGACGTCGAGGCCGAAATAGTCCTTGCGGGTCCTCACGGCCATCACGATTTCCTCGAGCGACGTGTTGCCCGCGCGCTCGCCGAGACCGTTGATCGTGCACTCCACCTGCCGCGCTCCGCCGATCTTCACGCCGGCGAGCGAGTTCGCTACCGCCATCCCGAGGTCGTTGTGGCAATGCACGGAGAAGATCGCCTTGTCCGAGTTCGGAATGCGTTCGCGCAGCGTCTTCACGAGGTTGCCGTAGAGTTCCGGCACGCCGTAGCCGACCGTGTCGGCGATGTTGATCGTCGTCGCTCCTTCGGCGATCACGGCTTCCAGCACGCGGCACAGGAAGTCGAGATCCGAACGGCTGCCGTCTTCCGGCGAGAATTCGACGTTGTCGGTGAACTTGCGCGCGAAGCGCACCGCGAGGCGCGCCTGCTCGAACACCTGGTCCGGCGTCATCCGCAGCTTCTTCTCCATGTGCAGCGGCGACGTCGCGATGAACGTGTGGATCCGCGCACTATTGGCCGGCTTCAGCGCGTCGGCCGCGCGCTGGATGTCCTTGTCGTTGGCGCGCGCCAGCGAGCAGATCGTGCTGTCCTTCACGAGACCGGCGATCGTGTGGATCGCGTCGAAGTCGCCGTTCGAGCTGGCTGCGAAGCCGGCCTCGATCACGTCGACCTTCATCCGCTCGAGATGCTTCGCGATGCGGATTTTCTCTTCCTTCGTCATCGACGCGCCGGGCGATTGTTCACCGTCACGCAACGTCGTATCGAAAATGATCAGCTTGTCTGTCATGGGGGGCTCCAGGGCTCTTTATACGGGAATCAAACGTAATGAGATCGCGCCACCGCTGGCGACGCTCAACAACAGACGAGGCTTGACGGAGGGCGAGAACGGTCAGCGCGGCAGGCGCGCCAAAGCTAGCGCGCGTAGCGGCGCACCGGCTAGAAGGAGGGAGAGGCGGGAAAATGCAGTCATGCCAAAGACTATAGCGGCATTCCGCAAGGTGCGCAATCGGACGGCACCCGCGAGACCGGGCCGCGCAATGCGCAAAAGGGGCACATGAAAACGGCGGCCGCAAGGCCGCCGTTTCCGGGCAGGTGGCGCGTCAGTGATCGCGCTGCGACGAGCGTGCGGGATTCGCCCGCCCGCGGATGGCCATGTAGGCCCAGAACACATAGCCGGACAGCCCATACAGCACGAACAGGCAGAACAGCATCAGCGGCGGATCGGACGACACGAGCACGAACGCGACGACGACCAGCAGGATCGCCGCGAACGGCACGCGGTGCCGCACGTCGAGCGCCTTGCCGCTGTAGAACGGCGCGTTCGATACCATCGTCACGCCCGCGTAGATCGTCAGCACGAACGCAACCCACGGCAGCCAGCCGAGCTTCATCGGCACGCGGTTGTCGGTCGCGAGCCAGACGAAGCCGGCGATCAGCGCGGCGGCGGCCGGGCTCGGCAGCCCCTGGAAGAAGCGCTTGTCGACGACGCCGATGTTGGTGTTGAAGCGCGCGAGGCGCAGCGCGGCGCCCGAGCAGTAGACGAACGCGGCGAGCCAGCCCCAGCGGCCGAGATCCTTCAGCACCCATTCGTACATCACGAGCGCGGGCGCGACGCCGAACGACACCATGTCCGACAGGCTGTCGAACTGTTCGCCGAACGCGCTTTGCGTATGCGTCATGCGCGCGACGCGCCCGTCCATCCCGTCGAGCACCATCGCGACGAAGATCGCGATCGCGGCGATCTCGAAGCGCACGTTCATCGCCTGCACGACCGCGAAGAAACCGCAGAACAGCGCGGCGGTCGTGAACGCGTTCGGCAGCAGGTAGATGCCGCGCGTCTTCAGGAACCGCTGGCGCGCGGCGCGGCGGCTTTCGGGCACCGGATCGGGCGCCATTATCTTGTTGCGGCGGAACGGGCGTGGCGTCTGGCTGGAGCCGTTGCGCGGCCGGCGCGGTTTGAATGCGGCCATCGTGCGTTCCGCCGGTTACTGTTCGAGCTCGGCGAGGATCGTCGACGACGCGTAGACCTTCTCGCCGATCGACACCTTCGCGCGGCTGCCGAGCGGCAGGTACACGTCGACGCGCGAACCGAAGCGGATGAAACCGTAGCGCTGGCCGCGCGACAGCGGCTCGCCGGCGCGCACGTAGCAGAGGATCCGGCGGGCGACGAGGCCGGCGATCTGCACGGCGGTGACGGTCTTGCCGCTCGCCGTCTGGATCACGACCGCATTGCGCTCGTTCTCGGTCGATGCCTTGTCGATTGCCGCGTTCAGGAACGCGCCCGGGAAGTACTCGACCTTGGTGACCGCGCCGTCGACCGGCGAACGCTGCGAATGGACGTTGAAGACATTCATGAACACGCTGATCTTCAGCGCTTCGCGGTTCGCGTATGGATCCTGCGTGGTCTCGACCGCGACGATGCGGCCGTCCGCCGGACACAGCACCGCGTTCGGCTGCGCCGGAATCGGGCGCTGCGGATCGCGGAAGAACTGGACGACGAAGACGAGCAGCAGCCAGAACGGCCACGCGAAGCCGAAGCCCCCGACGGCGTGGATCAACAGCGCGATGACGGCAGCAATCGCGATGAACGGCCAGCCTTCGCGCGCGATGATCGGATGAGGATAGTTCATGGATTCGTTCTGTGTTCGGTGAATTGCAAAGCCCGTAGGATAGCAAAAGCCGCCCGGGGCACTACTGCCTTCGGGCGGCTTTTTGATGCCGACCCTCCAATCGAAGGGCCGGAACGGCGCGCAATGCTTAGTTCTTCGTCTGGTCGACGAGCTTGTTCTTCGCGATCCACGGCATCATCGCGCGCAGCTTCGCGCCGACTTGCTCGATCTGGTGCTCGGCCGTCAGGCGGCGACGCGACTGCAGCGTCGGGGCGCCTGCCTTGTTCTCGAGGATGAAGCTCTTCGCGTACTCGCCCGTCTGGATGTCCGTCAGGCACTGCTTCATCGCCTTCTTCGTCTCTTCCGTGACGACGCGCGGGCCCGTCACGTACTCGCCGTACTCGGCGTTGTTCGAGATCGAGTAGTTCATGTTCGCGATGCCGCCTTCGTAGATCAGGTCGACGATCAGCTTCAGCTCGTGCAGGCACTCGAAGTACGCCATTTCCGGCGCGTAGCCGGCTTCGACCAGCGTCTCGAAACCTGCCTTGATCAGCTCGACGGTACCGCCGCACAGCACGGCCTGCTCGCCGAACAGGTCGGTTTCGGTTTCTTCACGGAAGTTCGTCTCGATGATGCCGGCACGGCCGCCGCCGTTCGCTGCCGCGTACGACAGCGCGATGTCGCGTGCCGCGCCCGACTTGTTCTGCGCAACCGCGATCAGGTGCGGCACGCCGCCACCTTGCGAGTACGTGCCGCGCACGGTGTGGCCCGGTGCCTTCGGCGCGATCATGATCACGTCGAGGTCGGCGCGCGGGATCACCTGGCCGTAGTGGACGTTGAAGCCGTGTGCGAATGCCAGCGCCGCGCCCTGCTTGATGTTCGCGTGCACTTCCTTCGCGTACACGTCGGCGATCTGCTCGTCCGGCAGCAGCATCATGACGACGTCCGCGCCCTTCACCGCTTCAGCGACTTCCTTGACCGACAGGCCTGCGTTTTCGGCCTTGCTCCACGACGCGCCGTCCTTGCGAAGGCCGACCGTCACGTTTACACCGCTGTCCTTCAGGTTCAGTGCGTGCGCATGGCCTTGCGAGCCGTAGCCGATGATCGTGACTTGCTTGCCCTTGATGAGGGAGAGGTCGGCGTCTTTGTCGTAGAAAACGTTCATGATGGTTCCTTCGCTAATTCAAAAATTCAACAATTCGTTCGGATTGGGTACTGCGGGCCGGGCCATGACGGCGCACCCGGCGTGCCTCTTCGGCATTACACCTTCAGGATGCGCTCGCCGCGTCCGATGCCGGAGCTGCCGGTACGCACGGTCTCCAGGATCGCGGTGGCGTCCAGCCCCTGGATGAATGCGTCGAGCTTGTCGCTCGCGCCCGTCAATTCGATCGTGTAGGTCTTTTCGGTCACGTCGATGATGCGGCCGCGGAAAATGTCCGACATCCGCTTCATTTCTTCGCGCTCCTTGCCCACTGCACGTACCTTGATCAGCATCAGCTCGCGTTCGATGTGTGCACCGTCGGTCAGGTCCACCACTTTCACCACCTCGATCAGGCGGTTCAGATGCTTCGTGATCTGTTCGATCACGTCGTCCGAGCCAATGGAAACGATGGTCAGCCGCGACAGCGATTGGTCTTCGGTCGGCGCCACCGTCAAGGTTTCGATGTTGTAGCCGCGTGCGGAAAACAGACCGACCACGCGCGACAGCGCGCCCGGTTCGTTTTCCAGCAGGACGGAAATGATGTGTCTCATGTTCGCTTCTTCCAGAATGTGTCCGTGTCGATTCACTCGCGCCGCGCGCCGCCCGGTGCCGCACCGCCCTTCGTGAAGGCGGCCGCACGGCTCAAGCGCGCGTCGCGCCGTTACAGATCTTCCGATCCGAGCAGCATCTCGGTGATGCCCTTACCGGCCTGTACCATCGGCCAGACGTTTTCGGTCGGATCGGTCTGGAAATCGAGAAACACGGTGCGGTCCTTCAGGCGCAGCGCTTCCTTCAGCGCCGGCTCCACATCCGAGGTCTTTTCGATCCGCATGCCGACATGGCCGTACGCTTCGGCGAGCTTCACGAAATCGGGCAGCGCATCCATGTACGAATGCGAATAGCGCTTGCTGTATTCGATCTGCTGCCACTGGCGGACCATGCCGAGATAGCGGTTGTTCAGCGAAATGATCTTCACGGGCGTGTCGTACTGCAGGCAGGTCGACAGTTCCTGGATGCACATCTGGATCGAGCCTTCGCCCGTGATGCACAGCACGTCGTCGTCCGGGTGCGCCATCTTGACGCCCATCGCTGCCGGCAGGCCGAAGCCCATCGTGCCGAGGCCGCCGGAGTTGATCCAGCGACGCGGCTTGTTGAAACGGTAGAACTGCGCGGCCCACATCTGGTGCTGGCCGACGTCCGAGCACACGAACGCGTTGCCGTCCGTCAGCTCCCACGCCTTCTCGACCACGTACTGCGGCTTGATGATCTCGCTTTCGCGGTCGAACTTCAGGCAGTCCTTCGAGCGCCAGCCCTCGATGTCCTTCCACCATTGCGCGAGCGCGTCGGTGTCGGGGCCATGCTCGGCCGTCTGCAGCTGCTCGATCAGCTCCTTCAGCACTTCCTTCACGTCGCCGACGATCGGGATATCGACCTTCACGCGCTTCGAGATCGACGACGGGTCGATGTCGATGTGGATGATCTTGCGCGGACGCGACGCGAAGTGCGCCGGGTCGCCGATCACGCGGTCGTCGAAGCGGGCGCCGATCGCGATCAGCACGTCACAGTGCTGCATCGCCATGTTCGCTTCGTAGGTGCCGTGCATGCCGAGCATGCCGAGGAATTTCTTGTCCGACGCGCGATAGCCGCCGAGGCCCATCAGCGTGTTCGTGACCGGGTAGCCGAGCAGGTCGGCGAACTGGTTCAGTTCGCGCGCCGCGTCGGCGAGGATGATGCCGCCGCCCGTGTAGATGTACGGACGCTTCGCCGACAGCAGCAACGACACGGCCTTGCGGATCTGACCCGAATGACCTTTCGTGACGGGGTTGTACGAGCGCAGCGACACACTCTTGACCGGCTCGTACTGGCACGGCGTCTTGGAGATGTCTTTCGGGATGTCGATCAGCACCGGGCCCGGACGGCCGGTGCGGGCGATGTAGAACGCCTTCTTGACGGTTTCCGCGAGGTCGCGCACGTCCTTCACGAGGAAGTTGTGCTTCACGCACGGACGCGTGATGCCGACGGTGTCGCATTCCTGGAACGCGTCCTGGCCGATCGCGGCAGTCGGCACCTGGCCGCTGATCACGACCATCGGGATCGAATCCATGTAGGCCGTCGCGATGCCGGTCACCGCATTGGTGACACCGGGGCCGGACGTCACGAGACAGACGCCGACGTTGCCGGTGGAACGCGCATACGCATCGGCTGCGTGCACGGCCGCCTGTTCGTGGCGCACCAGCACGTGCTGAATCTTGTCCTGCTTGTAAAGCTCGTCGTAGATGTAGAGTACCGAGCCGCCGGGGTAGCCCCAGATGAATTCGACGTTCTCGTCGGCCAGTGCCTTCATGAGCACGGTGGCGCCGATGGAGTCGCTATCGGGAGGGGAAAGGGGTTCCGACGTGGAGAATTCCGCGCTGGGCATGTTCATTTTGACCTTTCGAATTTTCGGCAAAAAATTGATCGGGTGCTCTCTGCCGGGCTTGTGGCTCGGGTTCAAGCGGCGCGTCCAGTTTGAAGGGCGGGCTTCTTGGGCCAGCCTCAAATGAGACCATCACTTCATGTTGCGAATCGTTGACGATAGCGGCTCATGATTGGGTCGTCAAGCAAAATATCCCGCAGCGCATCATGGCCGCCGCCCGGCGGCCCGCGGACGCGGCTCGCGCGCAACGTGGCGCGCCGTAACCGGTGCCAAGTTGCGCGAAAATTTGTTAGCATCCGCGGGTTTTACGAAATTTTTCGACCTTTTCACACGCCGCAGTCCGCAGCGCATACCTTTACGGAATGGCATCAGACAAGGAACTCGCCGACTTTCTGGCGGGCGTCGAAAGGCGCGCGTTCAAGCAGGCTGCGTACGCCGTGCGTGACGACGATGCGTCGCTCGACATCGTGCAGGACGCGATGATCAAGCTGGCGGAGAAATATGGCGACCGGCCGGCGGCCGAGCTGCCGCTGCTGTTCCAGCGGATCCTGCAGAACACCATCCACGACTGGTTCCGCCGGCAGAAGGTCCGCAACACGTGGGTCACGCTCTTCTCGTCGCTCAACAATACCGACGACGACGACTTCGACCCACTGGAAACACTCGAATCCGCGGACGACAATGCGGGTGTCGAGAGCACAGAGCACCGCCTCGAGCGGGAACAGGTTCTGGCCCTGATCGACGAAGAAATCCAGAAACTTCCGGCGCGTCAACGGGAAGCGTTCCTGATGCGTTATTGGGAAGATATGGATGTCGCCGAGACTGCCGCCGCAATGGGGTGCTCCGAAGGCAGCGTCAAGACGCACTGCTCGCGAGCCACTCACACCCTGGCACACGCGCTCAAGGCCAAAGGAATCACGCTATGAGCTCCGCTCCCGTAAATCGAGAATACGAATTCGCGCTGAAGGTCCGCCGCGCGCTGGACGAACGTGCCGCGGCGCTGCCTGCCGCGACCACCGACCGTCTGGCCGTCGCGCGCCGGGCCGCGCTCGCGCGCAAGAAGCCGGAACCCGCGAACGCGCCGGTGTTCGTGCCCGCCTTCGCCGGTGCGGCCGGCGCATACGGCATGTCGCCCGCGAGCCACCCGCAGGCCGGCCGCCCGTCCGTGTCGCTCGCGCGCCGGCTGCTGCGCGCGTGGCCGCTCGCGCTGCTGCTGGCGGGGCTCGTCGGCATCGCCTACTGGGAAGACATGCAGCGCACCGCCGAGCTCGCCGACATCGACGCGGCAATGCTCAGCGACGACCTGCCGCTCAACGCGTATCTCGATCACGGGTTCAACGCGTATCTTTCGCACGCACGCTAACAGACAATAACGAGGGGATCGCACGGGTGAATCAGAAACGCGGCCTGGCCGTATTTTTCGGATGCGTGATCGCGATCGCCGTTTCCTACGTCGCCACCTACTCCCGATTCAACCCGCCCCCCGCGACGGTCTCCGCCGCGGCCAGCAGCGCGCCCGCGCCGACCTCGGCCGCCGCCGCGCTGTCCACCGAACTCGCCCCGCTGCCCCTGCCGCTGCCGGCCGCCAACGGCCCGCTGTCGTGGGCGCGGCTGACGCCCGCACAACGTGTGGCGCTCGCGCCGTTCGCCGATCAGTGGGACGGCTTCAGCGATGCACGCAAGCGAAAATGGCTGAAGATCGCATCGCGTTTCGCGAAATTGACGCCTGATGCGCAAAAAAACCTGCAGGACAGGATGTCCGAATGGGCGCGGATGACGCCCGAGCAGCGTCGCGTCGCGCGCGAGAATTACCAGAGCGCGAAGGAGCTGTCCGCGCAGGCGCGCGAGCGCGCGTGGAAGGCCTACCAGGAATTGCCCGAAGAACAGAAGCAACGCCTCGCCGCGACCGAGCGCCGCCGCCGGCCGAGCGTCGTCAGCGCGCCGCCGACCGTCGCCGACCGCGATGTGCGCCGCCTCGTCAATTCGCACGAGCATCCGGCGAGCAACGTCGCAGCCGCGCCGGTGCCCGCATCGGCCGGTGCCGGCGTGCCGCCCGCCGCGTCATCCACGTCCGGTACCGGGCCCGCAACCGCACCGGCCGTCGTCACGCCCGTATCACCGGCCGACGCGCCGTCGATGTTCAAGGGTTCCTGAGCGGCCGTGGCGAGCGCCCCCGCACCCCAGGCCCCGGCCATCGCCGCGCCGTCCGTGCGGCGGCGCCTCGCGGCGATGCTGTATGAGGCCGTGCTGCTGTTCGGCGTTGTGTTCTTCGCGGGCCTCGCATTCAGCCTCTCGACGCAGCAGCGCAACGGCCTCGTCCATCACGACCTCCTCGCCGCGTGGATCGCGCTCGTCGTCGGCGCGTATTTCGTCTGGTTCTGGACCCATGGCGGCCAGACACTGCCGATGAAGACCTGGCGGCTGCGGCTCGAATCGTCGAGCGGCCGGCCGCTGAGCGCCGTGCATGCGCTCGTGCGCTATGCGCTCGGCTGGCTGTGGTTCCTGCCGCCGCTCGCGCTGCATCCGCTGCTCGGCCTGTCGGTGCCCGTCACGCTCGCGCTCGCCGCCGCGTGGATCGTCACGTGGGCCGGCGCCGCCCGCCTGCACGCCGAGCGTCAGTTCCCCCACGACCGCCTCGCGCGCACGCGCGTCGTCGCGATTCCGCGCTGACGCACTGCGCGCGGTTCGCGCATCCCTCAGACGAAACCCGTCGAAACCACCCGCAGGGCCGCCCCGCACGGCTTGCCCGATAGCGACAGGCCCGTCGGTTCGGCAGGTGACACAACCCCGCCCCATTCACCGCTAAACACGCCGCGACGACAGTAATAAGAACGTCTCGTGACTGTCATGGCATGGTCACGCCCACATGGCGCAATGCCGGTAATGTCAACCGGCGCGAGTCATGCATGGGCCAGAAAACGTCCGCGACCTCCCTGTTCCGTCAACCGCTCGGCGCCCGCGCCGTCACCGCCTTCCTGTCCGGCTCGGCCGCAACCGATGCCCTTTCGACGCACGAGCCGCCGGCCGCGCACGCGACGCAGCATGACGACCCCGAACCGTCCGCGCATCGTTACCGCACGATCTGGCTGTCCGACATCCATCTCGGCTCCAGCGGCTGCCAGGCGCCGTACCTGCTCGACTTCCTGCGCCACAACGATTCGGAGTACCTGTACCTCGTCGGCGACATCATCGACGGCTGGCAGCTGAAGAAGGGCTGGTACTGGCCGCAAGCGCACAACGACGTCGTGCAGAAGGTCCTGCGCAAGGCGCGCAAGGGCACGCAGGTGGTCTACATCCCGGGCAACCACGACGAAGGCGCGCGGCAGTTCTGCGACCTCGCGTTCGGCGACATCCAGGTGCGCGGCGAGGCGTTTCACACGACGCTCGCGGGCAAGCGTCTGTGGATCGTGCACGGCGACCTGTTCGACGGCGTGATCCAGCACGCGAAATGGCTCGCGTATCTCGGCGACACGCTCTACACGCTGATCCTCGTGCTCAACCGCTGGTTCAACCGGATCCGCAGCCGGCTCGGCTTCCAGTACTGGTCGCTGTCGCAGTACCTGAAGCACCAGGTGAAGAACGCAGTGAACTTCATCTCGCAGTTCGAGACCGTAATGACCGACGAAGCGCGCCGCCGCGGCTGCGACGGTGTCGTGTGCGGGCACATCCACAAGGCCGAGATCCGCGACATCGACGGCGTGCTGTACTGCAACGACGGCGACTGGGTCGAGAGCCTGTCCGCCCTCGTCGAAACGATGGAAGGCGAACTGAAGATCGTCTACTGGACGGCGATGCGCACCGCGCCGTCCGCTGCCCCGTCGCGCAAGGCCAAGGCCACCGCCTGACACAACTCCACTTACAGGACACAGCCGCGATGAAGATCATGATCGTCACCGATGCATGGGAACCGCAGGTCAATGGCGTCGTGCGCACGCTGAAGAGCACCTGCCGCGAACTCACCGCGCTCGGCCACCGGGTCGAAATGCTGACGCCGCTGGAATTCCGCACGGTGCCCTGCCCGACCTACCCCGAGATCCGCCTGTCGATCCTGCCGTACCGCAAGCTGCGCGCCCGCATCGATGCGTTCGCACCCGACGCGCTGCACATCGCGACCGAAGGCCCGCTCGGCCTCGCCGCGCGACGCTATGCACGCTCGCGCAAGCTGCCGTACACGACCGCGTATCACACGCGCTTTCCGGAATACGTGCAGGCGCGCTTCGGCATCCCGCTGTCGGCCACCTACAAGTTCCTGCACTGGTTCCACGGGCCGTCGCTCGCGGTGATGGCGCCGACCCCGGTCGTGAAGCAGGATCTCGAGAAGTTCGGATTCACGAACGTCGTGCTGTGGACGCGCGGCGTCGATCTCGACATCTTCCGGCCGATGGAGTCGAAGGTGCTCAACACCGCGCGACCGATCTTCCTGTACGTGGGCCGCGTCGCGATCGAGAAGAACGTCGAGGCGTTCCTGCGTCTCGATCTGCCGGGCTCGAAGTGGGTCGCGGGCGAAGGCCCGGCGCTCGCCGAGCTGAAATCGCGCTATCCGGAAGCGAACTATCTCGGCGTACTGTCGCAAGCCGAGCTCGCCAAGGTGTATGCTGCGGCCGACGTGTTCGTGTTCCCGAGTCGCACCGACACGTTCGGCCTCGTGCTGCTGGAGGCGCTCGCGTGCGGCACGCCGGTCGCCGCTTACCCCGTGACGGGCCCGATCGACGTGCTCGGCGGGGGCGCTGCCGGCGCGATGCACGAAGACCTGCAGGAAGCCTGCCTCGAGGCGCTGAAGATCGAACGCGAGACTGCCCGCGCGTGGGCCGAGCGCTTCTCGTGGCGCGCGGCGTCCGAGCAGTTCGCGTCGCATCTGAAGCCGCTGCCGAAGACCTCGTACTCGCCCGCCGAAGGTGCCGCCGTTTGAAACGAGACCTGAACGACAAGATCCCACCCGCTGCCGCGACGGCGCAACTGCCTCATCCGTTCGACGAAGAAGAGCCGCACGCCGACGCGGACGTGCACACGCACGAACCGCTCGGCCCCGACGATCGTCTGGCGCCGCTGCCGCCGAACCCGTACAAGCGCCATCGCGGCATCACGCGCGCGTGGTACGCGCTCAAGCATTCACTGAACGGGTTTCGCGTCGCGATCCGTGAGGAAAGCGCCTTTCGCCAGGAGCTCACGCTCGCCGCGCTGATGCTGCCGATCGGTGCGTTCTCACCGGTCCCGGCCGCGTCACGCGCGCTGCTGATCGCGTCGGTGCTGCTCGTGCTGATCGTCGAACTGCTGAACTCGAGCGTCGAGGCCGCGATCGATCGCATCTCGCTCGAGCGCCACGAACTGTCGAAGCGCGCGAAGGACCTCGGCAGCGCGGCCGTCACGGTCGCGCTGTTCGCGTGCGTGACGACGTGGGGCTTCGTGCTCGGCCCGGTCGTCGCGCGCTGGCTCGGCTTCTAGCGGCATCCGCGGCATCGCCGCCGTGCGGCGGTGCACCATGCGCCGGGAACGCGCGCGATCACGAAATGCGCCCGTTGGCAGGAAACAGCGGTTTATAATCGTCCGCTAGACTTAGAACAGCAACCCGCGCCGGACGAATCTCGCAGCATCGATTGCAGCGCCCGCCAGTCCGGCACACACAGGGCCGGACGACATGGAAGCGAAACCTCCCCGCCGCACCCGCGAACGGATTCTCGAGTTGTCGTTGAAACTCTTCAACGAGATCGGCGAGCCGAACGTCACGACCACGACGATCGCCGAGGAAATGGAAATCAGTCCAGGCAACCTGTACTACCATTTCCGCAACAAGGACGACATCATCAACAGCATCTTCGCGCAGTTCGAGCAGCAGATCGAACGGCGGCTGCGCTTCCCCGAAGATCACCGTCCGACGATCGACGAGACCTGGTCGTATCTGCAGTACATGGCCGACTTCATGTGGACCTACCGGTTCCTGTATCGCGACCTCAACGACCTGCTCGCGCGCAACCGCACGCTCGAGACGCACTTCAAGCAGATCATCAGCCACAAAGTGCGCTTCGCGCACGACATGTGCGAACTGCTCGTGTCCGACGCCGAAATGGTCGCGACGCCGGCCGAGATCGAAGTCATCGCCACCAACATGGCCGTGATCTCGACGTACTGGCTGTCGTATCAGTACGTGATGCATCCGCGCAAATACAACGATCAGGACGCGATCCGCGAAGAGCTGCACCAGGTGAGCATGCACGTGATCTCGGTGATGGCCCCGTATCTGCGCGGCCGTTCGCGCCAGCTGTTCGACGATCTCGTCTCCGGCAAGCTGCCCAAGCGCCAGTTCACCGACTACCTGCCGCCGCGCGACGGTTCGCCGCGCCCCGCCGGCAGCCCGGTCACCGCCAAGCCCGCCGCGAAGGATACGAAACAATGAAGGCAGTGTGTGTTTATTGCGGCTCGTCGTCCGGCGTGCGGCCCGTCTATGCGGACGCCGCGCGCGCGTTCGGCCGCGCACTCGTCGATGCGGACCTGACGCTCGTCTACGGCGGCGGCCGTGTCGGCCTGATGGGCGTGATCGCCGATGAAGTGATGGCGGCCGGCGGCCGTGCGGTCGGCGTGATCCCGGAGCTGCTCGTCGACAAGGAAGTCGGTCATACCGGGCTGTCCGAGCTGCACGTCGTGCCCGACATGCACCACCGCAAGAAGATGATGGCCGACCTCGCCGACGCGTTCGTCGCGATGCCCGGCGGCGCCGGCACGCTCGAGGAACTGTTCGAGGTCTATACGTGGGCGCAGCTCGGCTATCACCGCAAGCCCGTTGCGGTGTACAACATCGATTCGTTCTACGATCCGCTGATCGCGCTGCTGCGCCATACGGTCGACGAAGGCTTCATGCGTCCGACCTACTTCGACGCGCTGTGCATCGACTCCGAACCGGTCGCGCTGATCGAGCAGCTGCGCCGCTACCAGCCGCCCGTCCGCGACAAGTGGGCGTCCGACGACGCGGCCAAGTAACGCTTCCCGGGAGCCACGCGCGATGCCCGCACCGTCCGATCGCAAAGCCGTCCTGATCACCGGCGCGAGCCGCGGCATCGGCCGCGCGACCGCCGTACTCGCGGCCGAGCGCGGCTGGGACGTCGGCATCAACTACGCGCGTGACGCGGCGGCCGCCGAACTGACCGCGCAAGCCGTTCGCGACGCCGGCGCACGCGCGTGCGTCGTCGCCGGCGACGTCGCGAACGAAGCGGACGTCATCGCGATGTTCGATGCAGTCACGGCGGCGTTCGGCCGCCTCGATGCACTTGTCAACAATGCGGGGATCGTCGCGCCGTCGATGTCGCTCGCCGACATGCCGGTCGACCGGCTGCGGCGGATGTTCGACACCAACGTGCTCGGCGCCTACCTGTGTGCGCGCGAAGCCGCGCGCCGGCTGTCCACCGACCGCGGCGGGCGCGGCGGCGCGATCGTCAACGTGTCGTCGATCGCGTCCCGGCTCGGTTCGCCGAACGAGTACGTCGACTACGCGGGCTCGAAAGGCGCGGTCGATTCGCTGACGATCGGCCTGGCGAAGGAGCTCGGCCCGCACGGCGTGCGCGTCAACGCGGTGCGCCCGGGCCTGATCGAGACCGAAATTCATGCAAGCGGCGGCCAGCCGGGCCGCGCGGCGCGCCTCGGCGCGCAGACACCGCTCGGCCGTGCGGGCGAAGCGCAGGAGATCGCCGAGGCGATCGTCTGGCTGCTCGGCGACGCGGCGTCATACACGACGGGCGCCCTGCTCGACGTCGGCGGCGGACGATAATCGCCCTCCAAGGCACCAAAACGGGCCGACTGAAACATTCCCTTGGTCACGACACCACAAATCTCCACAATATCGTGACCATTTCAGTAAACGTTCGTAACAGTTCCATGCTTTACTAGCGCCAAGCCTGAAAACGGCCGGTCACCGGCTGTCTTTCTCGCCTTGATGTGCCCCTTATTGGTTCCGGCCCATGTCGCCGGACCGGCTTGACCCGACCGAGATCTTTTTCCATGCCCGGAACCGCAGCACCCGGCCGGCGACGCACGTCCTCCGTGCCCGCTTCGGCCACGCACGCCCGATCAGCCGCCGATCCCGACCTCAACGCGACGCTCAATGCCGCCGGCACGCCCGCCGTGGCCGGCGCGAGCGCGACGAACGGCGTCGGCGATCGCGTGCTGCGGCTCGGCTGGCGCGTCTGGCTGCTGGTCGCCGCGCTGGTCTGCGCGTATACGCTGCCGGGCGTGCTCGGCCACGATCCGTGGAAGCAGGACGAAACCTATACGTTCGGCATCATTCAGCACATGCTCGAGACGGGCGACTTCGTCGTACCGACCAACGCCGGCCTGCCCTTCATGGAAAAGCCGCCGCTCTACGCGTGGGTCGCGACGAGCCTCGCGTGGCTGCTGCAGCGCGTGATGCCGCTGCACGACGCGGCACGGCTCGCGAGCGCGCTGTTCGCCGCGCTTGCGTTCGGCTTCATCGCCCGCGCGGCACGCAGTGCCAGCCGGGCCCAAGGCTGGCTCGAGCTGCGCGTAATGGGCCCCGTCGTGCTGAGCGCGGGCACGCTCGTCGTCATCAAGCACGTGCACGACATGATGACGGACGTCGCGCTGTTCGCCGGCACGGCAATGGCCTTCTGCGGCCTGCTCGAGCTCGTGATGCAGCACGTCGCGCGCGCGCAGCAGATGCGGCATGCGCTGCCGATGCAGCCGTCGAGCCGCTGGGCCGCGCCGATGTTCGGCGCGGGCGTCGGCATCGCGCTGATGGCGAAGGGGCTGTTCGTGCCGCTGGTGTTCGCCGCCACGCTCATGGGCGCGCTGGTGCTCTACCCCGCCTGCCGTACGCGCGCGTTCGCGCGCTCGCTCGGAGTCGCCGCGCTCGTGTTCGCACCGTTCGCGCTGATCTGGCCAACCGCGCTGTTCCTGCGCTCCGAGACGCTGTTCATGACGTGGTTCTGGGACAACAACGTGGGCCGCTTCTTCGGCTTCTCGGTGCCGGAACTCGGCGCGGAAAACGACAAGCCGTTCTTTATCCTGCGTGCGTTCCTGCTCGTCGGCTTCCCGGTCGCGCCGCTCGCGATCGTCGCGCTGGCGCGCGGCGCATGGCGGGACTGGCACGCGCCGCGCATCGCGCTGCCCGTGCTGTTCGCCGGCATCGGCCTCGCGGTGCTGCAAGTGTCCGCGACCTCGCGCCAGCTCTACATCCTGCCGTTCTTCGCGCCGCTCGCGCTGGTCGCCGCGCAGGCGATCGAACGCCTGCCGCGCGGGCTGCATCTCGCCTGGGATTACCTGAGCCGCCTGCTGTTCGGTACCGCCGTCGCGCTCGCGTGGGTGATCTGGGCGGTGATGGCCGATCCGCGCGCATCGCGGGCGAGCCTCGCCCCGCTCGGCCGCTGGCTGCCGCTCGACTGGACGATGCCGATCGAGCCCGGGTTCGTGATCGGCGCGCTGGTGCTGACCGTCGGCTGGCTGTGGCTGCTGCCCAAGCTGCGCACGACCGGCCTGTGGCGCGGCGCGCTGTCGTGGGGCGCGGGCGCGCTGGTGGCATGGGGCCTCATATATACGCTGCTGCTGCCGTGGCTCGACGTCGCGAAGAGCTACCGGTCGGTGTTCGACGACCTGAACGCGCATCTCGCGCTCGAATGGAGCGACGGCGACTGCATGGCGAGCCTGCACGGGCTCGGCGAGTCGGAAGCGCCGATGCTGTACTACTTCTCCGGGATCCAGCACACGCCGATCGACGACGCGAAGACGACACGCTGCACGTGGATGATCGTCCAGGGCGTGCGGGCCGTCGATCCGGCGCCGGGCAGCGAATGGAAACTGTTCTGGACCGGCGCGCGCCCGGGCGACAACGAGGAACTGCTGCGCGTCTACGTGCGCACGCCTGAAGAACACGACGCGCCGTGATGCAAGGCGGCGCCGCGCAACGGCGCCGTCATGATCTCCGGCATGCGACTCAAGCGGCGCGCGAGCGCCGCGTCACGCCCGGCGCGCCACCGCTGCGCACGTCAAAACGACGAACCGGGCTCGCGCAGGAATGCCGCCTCTTCATCGGTCGACGCGCGGCCGAGAATCGCGTTCCGGTGCGGGAACCGCCCGAAGCGCTCGACCACCGCCGCATGGCGCAGCGCGAAGTCGTGATAGCTCTCGCACCCGGCCTCGCCGCGAATGCCCGCGCACAGCCGCACGGCCTCGCGCTGGCTCTCATCCGACTCGTCATGTTCGAACGGCAGGTACGCAAACGCGCGGTGATGGCCGCTCGGCAGTTGCGCGTCCCACCCGGCCGCGACGACACGCCGTGCGAGCGCCAATGCCTTCGGATCGGCGGCGAATGCGCGCGGCGTGCCACGATGAATGTTGCGCGAGAACTGGTCGAGGACCACGATCAGCGCGAGCGCGCCAAGCGGCGTGGCGGCCCAGCGATCGCACGCGCCGTCGCACGCGGCGTCGAGCAACGCGCCGTAGCGCGTGCGCAGCACGTCGTCGAACGCCGCGCCGCCGTTGAACCATACCTTGCGCGCGTGGCCGAACTCGGCCGAATCCGGCTCGCCGAACCAGAAATCGAGAATCTCGCGCGCTTGCGGATCGAGCGCCGCGGCGCTGTCCGTCAGGTTGTCGATCGTCATGCAAACTCCAGTACGAGGCGCCGTGTCCGCGCGCTCTTCTTTTCAAGTTTGGCGACCCGCAGGTCGCCGATTTCCGACGTATTGTGCACGTGCGTGCCGCCGCACGGCTGCAGGTCGACGCCGGCGATGCGCAGCAGCCGCACGCGGCCCAGCCCCATCGGCGGCTTCACGCTCATCGTGCGCACGAGCTCGGGCCGCTCGGTCATCTCCGCGTCGGTGATCCATTCGGTCGTGACCGCATGCGCGCCGCGGACCAGCTCCGCGAGACGGCGCTCGACGTCGACGCGATCGATCGCGTCGGACGTCGCGAAATCCAGCCGCACGTAGTCGGCCGTCACGCTGCAGCCGTCGACCGGGTACGGCAGCACCGCGCACATCAGGTGCGCGGCCGTATGCAGCCGCATGTGCCGGTAGCGGCGCGGCCAGTCGAGGTCCGCGACCACGCGCGCGCCGGGCGTGAGCGCCGCCACGCGCGCTTCCTGGCCCGGCGCGGGCACGTGCACGGCGTCGTCGGGGGTTGCGCCGTCGAACTTCGCCTTGCGCGTGTCGGCGATCGCGATCGTGCCGCCGTCGGGCAGCGTCAGCATGCCGCTGTCGCCAGCCTGGCCGCCGCCGAGCGGATAGAACACGGTGCGGTCGAGCCGGATGCCGTCATCGCCGACGGCCGCGACGACGGCGTCGCATTGCGTCAGATAGGCGTCTTCGCGAAACAGGGCCTGGGTCGTCATCGGGGGACCTCGTATCGATCGGGGAAACGGTCAGTGTCGCGCCGCACCGGATCGGCACCCATACGCAGATCGTCCAGCGTCCGGGCAGCGGCGTACCGGTCGATCAACCGGGCCGGTTGCGCATCCAGTCGGCCGTGTCGTAGAACGAATGCATGAGCCGCTCGCGCAGCGGCTCGGGCAAGCCGGTGTCCTCCATCGCCCACGCCATGCAGCGCAGCCACTGGTCGCGCTCGACCGACGCGATCGGGAACGGCAGGTGCCGTGCGCGCAACCGCGGGTGGCCGAACCGGCTGATGTAGTGGTCGGGGCCGCCGAGCCAGCCGCACAGGAACCAGAACAGCTTGTCGCGCGAACCGTCGAGCGACGCCGGATGCAACGCGCGAATCTCCGCGAACTCGGGCTCGAGGTCCATCAGGTCGTAGAAACGGTCCACCATCTCGCGCACGCGGGCTTCGCCGCCCACGAGCTCGAACGCCGTCGGCTGCGACGGCGCATCATCATTCACATCGGTCATTACGGATAATCGGAAACGGGATATTCGGGGCCGCCGGCGACGCTCAGGCGTCGCGCAGCGACTGCAGCGCGGGGCGCCGCAACACATTATGCAGGCTCAGCCAGCCGGCCGCACCGGCGCACGCGACGCCGGCCGCGATGCCGGCCGGCACGAGCCACGGATCGACGGCGAGCTGGAAGTCGAACACGCGCGATGCAAGCACCCAGCCGACCGCGATCGCGCCCGCCGACGCCAGCGCGCCGGCGAGCGCGCCGACGACGATGAATTCCGCGCGCTGCACCGCATTGACCTGCGCGCGCGACGCGCCGAGCGCGCGCAGCAGCGCGGCCTCGTGCACACGCTCGTCGCGTGAGCCGGCGAGCGCCGTGTACAGCACGAGCACGCCGGCCGCGAGCGTGAACCCAAACAGGAACTGCACCGCGCCGACCACCTGCAGCATCATCCGCTGCAGCTGCGCGAGGATCGGCGCGACGTCGATCGCGGTGAGGTTCGGGTAGCGCGCGATCAGCGGATCGAGCAGCGCCGCCTGCTCGGCAGGCAGGTGGAAGCTCGTCAGGTAGACGGCCGGGAAATCCTTCAGCACGGGCGGCGGCATCAACACGAAGAAATTGACGCGGAACGAGCCCCAGTCGAGCTTGCGCACGCTGGTGATCGGCGCATCGACCGTCAGCCCCGTCACGTCGAAGCGCAGCGTGTCGCCCGGCTTCACGTTCAGGATCTTCGCGAGCCCGTCCTCGATCGAGATCTCCGGCCTGGCCGAGTGGCCAAACCAGTCGCCCGCGACGATCCGGTTGTCGGACGGGAGCTCGGTCGTATACGACAGGTTGAATTCACGGTCGACGAGCCGGCGCGCCTCGTCCGACGGATACGCGTCCGGGTTCACCGGCTTGCCGTTGATCGCGACGAGCCGGCCGCGCACCATCGGCGCGGGCACCGCGTCGCGCACGCCGTGCGCGGCGAGCCACGCCGCGACGTCGTCGCGCTGGTCGGGCTGGATGTCGATCAGGAACTCGTTCGGCGCATCGGGCGGCGTCGACTGCCGCCAGCCGGCGACCAGATCGTTGCGCGTGATCGCGATCAGCAGCAGGCACATCAGGCCCAGCGCGAGCGCGGTGATCTGCAGCGCACTCGCCGTGCCGCGCCGGTGCAGCGACGCGAGCGCGTAGCGCCAGCCGATGCCCGCGGCCACGCGCGCATTGCGCACCGCGCGCGCCGCCGCGTACAGCACGAGCCGCGCGATCAGCGAGAAACCGACCAGCGCGCCGGCGAACCCACCCGCCACGATCAGTCCGAGCTTCAGGTTGCCCGCCGCGACGATCAGCAACCCCGCGAACAGCACGACGCCGATCGCATACGCGGCCCACGCGATACGCGACGCGTCGCCCCAGTCGCGCCGCAGCACGCGCACCGGCGGCACGCGCGTGAGCGGCGCGAGCGGCGGCAGCGCGAAGCCGAGCAGCAGCACGAGCGCGGCGCCGACCCCGACGAGCGCGGGCCAGAGTGTCGGCGGCGGCAGCGCGACCTCGATCAGGCCGCCGAGCGCAGCCAGCAGCGCCCAGTGGCCGCCGTAGCCGAGCACCGCGCCCGCGATGCCCGAGACGATGCCGATGCCCGCGAATTCGAGCGCGAACAGCGCGCCGAGCGTGCGGCGGCTCACGCCGAGACAGCGCATCGTCGCGCAGCCGTCCAGATGGCGCCGCATGTAGCGCTGCGCGGCCATCGCGATCGCCACCGCCGCGAGCAGCGCGGTCAGCAGCGCGACGAGCGTCAGGAAATGGCGTGCGCGATCGTGCGTCTGGCGCACCTGCGGCTGACCTTCCTGCAGCGATTCGAGGCCGACGCCGCGCAGCTTGCCGCCGTCGACGCGCCCGTGCGCGTAGGCCTCGAAGCGCGCGACGGCCGGCGTGTCGCCGGCAATCAGCAGCCGGTACGTGACGCGGCTGCCGTAGCCCGTGAGCCCGGTCGCGGCGAGTTCGTCCGCGCGCATCATCAGCCGCGGCGAGAAATTGACGAACGAGAAGCCACGATCGAGCTCGCGGGAGATCGACGCGGCGACCGTGAACGTGCGCAGCCCGACGCGCACGGTGTCCCCCGCCTTCAGATGCAACGCATCGAGCAGCGCGGGATCGGCCCACACGGTGCCGGGCGCGGGAATCGCAGTCGCCTTGTGCGCGGCGCTCGCGCCGGCCGGCACGATCTCGACCGCGCCGCGCAGCGGATAGTCGGGCGATACGGCCTTGACGGCCGCGAGGCGCGCGGGTGCCGCGTCGCTCGCGTGACCGCCGGCGGCCGACGCGATCATGCTCGGGAAGATGGCGGTCGTCGCGGTGCGCAGCCCGAGTGCGCGCGCCTCCTGATCGAACGACGGATCGACGGGATGGTCGGCACGCACGACGAAATCGGCGCCGAGCATCTGGCGCGCGTCGCGCTCGAGCCCCTGGCGCAACCGGTCGGCGAGAAAACCGACGCTTGTCAGCGCCGCGACCGCGAGCACCAGCGCCAGCACGAGCAGCGTCAGCTCGCCGGCACGCCAGTCGCGTGCGGTCATCCGCGCGGCCTGGTGGATCAGGTCGTGCCAGCCGAAGCGGCCGGCATGGCCGGGCCGCCCGGCCGGCGACGGGTCAGCGTGCTGCCGCTCGGCGGGTGACGGCGCCTTCAATCGCGCTTGCCCCCGATCGAGTTGAGCCGCGTCACCATGTGGTTGGCCATCCCGCGGAATCCGCCGGACACGCCGCGCCACAGACGCGGCAGCGCCCACGCCGACGCCGCGATGAACGCCGCGAGCAGCACGAGGAATGCGAGCGGAACGAAGAACGCGAGCGCGAGGCCACCGAACACGAGCCCGTCCTCGGTAGACGACGCGACCCAGTTGGAGATCGGTTCCGGAGACAGGTTGATCAGCGCGCGCGTGCCGGCCTTCGCGACGTGCGCGGCGCCGGCGAGCGAACCGCCAGCCAGCCCGGCGACCGCGAGCACGGTCGGGTCGGCATGACCGAGCGCACCGGCGGCCAGCACCGCGCCGGCCGGAATGCGGATGAACGTGTGCACGGCGTCCCACAGCGAGTCGAACGCGGGAATCTTGTCGGCGAGGAATTCGGTGACGGCGAGCACGGCGGCGGCGCCGATGACCCACGGCGACGTCAGGACCGCCAGCGTATCGGGCAGATGAAGCCAGCCGACCCGCGCGAGCACGCCGGCGATCAGAACCGTCAGGTAAAGGCGCAGCCCGCTCGCCCACGCGAGCCCCGCGCCGAGCGAAATGGCTTCGATCATGGCCCTCTCCTTGCACGTGCCGTGCGATTTGCCGATTGATCGGATCGAGTCGGTATGACCGGCCGCGGGGCGCGTGGCGACCGGCCCCGCCTGCCGCGAACGGCGCAACGGCATTCAGGCCCGAATGCGTTCCATTATAGACAGGCTGTCAGGAGGGTCGACGCAATTCCGCGGTGCGTCACGGCCGGGCGCGGGCGCCAGCCGGCGCCCGGCAGGTCGGCATCAGGCAGCGGACGACAGTTTCAGGCCGACCAGCCCGAGCACGATCAGCGACGCGCTCGCGACGCGGGCGACGGTCAGCGCCTCGCCCATCATGACGATCCCGAACACGAACGCGCCGACCGCGCCGATACCCGTCCACACCGCATACGCGGTGCCGAGCGGCAGCTGGCGCATCGCGACCGCGAGCAGCCCGAAGCTGGCGAGCGACGTGACGATCGTAAACACCGACGGCCAGAGTTTCGTGAAACCCTCTGACGATTTCATGCCGGCCGCCCAGGCCACTTCCAGCAAACCGGCGATCAACAACAATACCCACGCCATCTCGATTACTCCGTATCGGATGGGGCCGTCCCCGTTGAATCGAATGACCCGGGGTCGTCCCCGGGCGGCGCCGAGTATAACAAGAGGCTTACAGGTATGCAGGATGCCCACATTGAGAATCGGGCCGGAACATGGTCCGGCCGCGGCGGCCACGCCGCGCTCAGTTCGACACGCGCTTGGCGCCGCCACCGCCGACGCAACGGTCGTCGCGGTACAACGCCCATTCGTCGCACACGCGGCCGTCCTTGAACACGCACATCCCGATCTGACCGCTCGGCAGGTTGCGGATCATGTGGCGGCCGCCGAGCTTCACGCAGTTGACCGACGCGGGATTGGCAAGCGCCGCTTGCGGCGCCGAAGGCTGCTGCCCGGGCGGCAGCGGCTGCGAGAACGCGCCGGACGCGGCAAGCGCCAGCGCACACATGACGACCAGACGGACGGACATTGGACGCTCCTCGGTTTCGTTCGCGCAACGGTCAGCATAGCGGGGAATGCGTGGCGGGTGTGCGCGGCCGGCGCGTGCGGCGGCGATGTCGCGCCGATGCAACTTCACCGGCGGGCGGCCTTGCATTCCGGCCGCATCACGCGGCGGGCATCACGCCGCGATCACGCGGCGCCCACGAGTCGGTAGCCGACGCCCGTCTCGGTGACGATGTGCTCGGGCTGCGCGGGATCGCGCTCGAGTTTCTGGCGCAGGTGCGCCATGTAGATGCGCAGATAGTGGTGGCTCTCGACATGCGACGGGCCCCACACGTCGCGCAGCAGCTGGCGATGCGTGAGCACGCGTCCCGCATGCCGCACGAGCGTCGCGAGCAGCCGGTACTCGAGCGGCGTCAGGTGCACGATCTCGCCGTCGCGCCACACCTGGCGCAGCGCGAGATCGACGCTCACGCTGCCGAAGCTGACCTTCGGCGATTCGTTCGCGCCGCCCTGGTTGCGCCGGCGCAGTTGCGCGCGGATCCGCGCGCGCAGTTCGGACACGCCGAACGGCTTGGTCAGGTAGTCGTCGGCGCCCGCGTCGAGCGCGGCGACCTTCTCCTCTTCCTGTGTGCGCGCGGACAGCACGATCACCGGCACTTCCGACCAGCCGCGCAACTCGCGGATCACGTCGAGGCCGTCGGTATCGGGCAGACCGAGGTCGACGATCACGAGATCGGGCTTGCGGGTCGCCGCGTCGATCAGCCCCTGCTTGCCCGTCTCCGCCTCGAACACGGCGATGTCCTCCTCTTCGAGCGCGGCGCGCACGAAACGGCGGATCTGTTTTTCGTCCTCGATCAGGACGACGGTCAGGCTCGGTTCACTCATGATCTGGCAATGGCTCGGAGGGTGACGGTGCGCCGGGCACGTCGAGGTCGTCGGGTACGGCAGGCACGGCCGGCGGCGTGTCGACCGGCAGCGTGAACCAGAAGCGCGCCCCCGTCACGCGGCCGTCGGGCCCGGTCCGGTTGAGCGCGCCGATTCTACCGCCGTGCGCCTCGACGATCGCGCGGCAGATCGCGAGGCCGAGCCCGATGCCCGGCGTCGCCGATTCCTTCTCGCCGCGCGTGAACTTGTCGAAGATGCGCGTTTCCATCCCGCTCGGCAAGCCCGGGCCGTGATCGTCGACGTGCACGCGCACGAACGGGCGCCCGTCGTCGGTCACGCGTGCCGCGCCGATGTCGATCGGCGTGTCGGCCGGCGTGTACTTCGCCGCGTTCTCGAACAGGTTGGTGAGCAGCCGCTCCATCAGCACCGCGTCCATCTGCAGGAGCGGCAGGTCGGCCGGCAGCGACACGCGCGCGGGATGGTGCGCGAGCACGCGCTTGCATGCGGCGAGCGCGGCGCCGACGGTTTCCTCGAGCAGCGACCACTCGCGCTTGAGCTGCACGCTGCCGGCCTGCAGCCGCGCCATGTCGAGCAGGTTCGTGACGATGCCCGTCATCCGCAGCGCCTCGTCGTGGATCGCGTCGACGAGTTCGCCTTCGCGCTGCGCGGACCGTTCGGCCGCCGGCGTGTGCGGCGCGGCCGCGCGCGCGTTCGCGAGCATCGACGAAAAGCCGACGATCGTCGTGAGCGGCGTGCGCAGGTCGTGCGAGATCGCCGACAGTAGCGAGTTGCGCAGCCGCTCGGACTCCATGTTGACGAGCGCATCGCGCGCGATCTCGACGTAGTGCACGCGTTCGAGCGCGAGCGCGATCTGCGCGGCGAACGCATCGAGCATGCGCAGCTGCTCGGGCACCTCGAGCTCGCGCGGCTCGCGCGACGCCACCGCGAGCACGCCGCGCGTGCGCATCGGCGCCTTCAGCGGCAGGTACAGCGCGGCGGTCGCGGGCAGCGTGTCGGTGCCGCGGCCGGCCGGCTTCTGCTGGTCGTACACCCACTGGCCGACGTCGCTGTCGAGATCCGCGCCCGTCAGCGTGACGGCCTCGTCGGGTTCCTCGATCTTCTGCCGCACCTGGTCCGCGCTGTCGGGCAGCAGGAACGCGACGCGCGCGCGGAACACCTCGCCCACGTGGCGGCTGCCGATCTCGACGATCTGTTCCGTCGTCAGCGCCGCGCCGAGTTCGCGCGCCATCGCGTAGATCGCGCCGGTCCGGCGCTCGCGGTGCTGCGCGACGCTCGCCTGGCGCGTCAGCGTCGACGTCAGGTGGCTGATCACGAGCGACGTGAGCAGCATCCCGAAGAAGGTCAGCAGGTATTGCGTGTCGCTGACCGAGAACGACATGCGCGGCGGCACGAAGAAATAGTCGAACGCCGCGACCGACAGGAACGACTGCAGCACGCCCGGGCCACGTCCGAGCCGCACGGCCGAGAACACGACGCCGAGCAGGTACAGCATCACGAGGTTCGTGAGGTCGAGCCGTGCGGATACGAGGCTCGCGACGCCGGTGATCGCCGCGCAGATCGCGGCGGCGTACAGGTAGTGTCGCGGCGGCGAACGCCGCGTGCCGAATTGCGCGAACGCATCGCGCCAGTCGCGGGCGCGCGCGTCGAGCGGCACCGCGCGCACTTCGTCGCTCGCCGACGCACGGATCAGCATCAGGTCGACGTCGCCCGCGCGTTCGGCGAGCTTTTCGCCGAACGGCCGCGCGAAGCGGCGCGCGAGCCCGACCTTCGGCGAGCCGCCCGCGACGATCTTCGACACGTTGCGCACCTTCGCATAGCCGATCAGCGCGGCAACTGCGTCGTCGCCAGCGAGCGTGGCCGTCTCCGCGCCGAGCTCGGCCGCGAGCTTCAGCGCATCGAGCGTGCGCTGCCGCCGCGCGTCGGGCAGCCGCTGCAGCCGCGGCGTCTCGACGTACACGGCGATCCAGTCGGCCTTCACGCTCGCGGCGAGCCGCGCGGCCGCGCGCACCAGCGTCGGCGCCTCGGGACCGGGCCCGACGCACACGAGCAAGCGCTCGCGCGCCTGCCAGATGCGCTGGATCGAACGATCGGCGCGGTACTCGCGCATCTGCGCGTCGACGCGGTCGGCCGTGCGCCGCAGCGCCAGTTCGCGCAGCGCGATCAGGTTGCCCTTGCGGAAGAAGTTGCGCACCGCGCGCTCGGCCTGCTGCGCGAGATACACCTTGCCGTCGCGCATCCGCTCGAGCAGCTCCTCGGCCGGCAGGTCGACCAGCGTGACCTCGTCGGCCGCGTCGAACACGCGGTCGGGCACGGTCTCCCACACGCGAATGCCGGTGATCGCGCCGACCACGTCGTTCAGGCTTTCGAGGTGCTGGACGTTGACGGTGGTGTACACGTCGATGCCCGCATCGAGCAGTTCGTAGACGTCCTGCCAGCGCTTCAGGTGACGTGCGCCCTGCACGTTCGAATGCGCGAGCTCGTCGACGAGGATCAGCTGCGGGGCGCGCGCGAGCGCGCCGTCGAGGTCGAATTCGGCGAGCGTGCGGCCGCGATAGTCGATGCGCGCGAGCGGCAGCACGTCGAGGCCGTCGAGCAGCGCGGCGGTTTCGCCGCGGCCGTGGGTCTCGACGATGCCGACGACGACGTCGACGCCGTCCTGCAGCCGCTGGCGCGCGGCCTGCAGCATCGCGTAGGTCTTGCCGACGCCCGCGGACGCGCCGAAGAAGATCTTGAGCTGGCCGCGCCGCTGCTTTTCTTCGTCGCGCTGCAGCTTGTCGAGGAGTTGGTCGGGATCGGGGCGGTTCATGCGTGAGGAAGGCGAAGCGCCGGATTGCGCGCGAGTATCGGCATTGTTGTTCCAAATCGCCGCAAAAGGCAAAGACGGCGCAGGCGCCGTCGGAAAAGTCGGACCCGGCGCGCCGCAAGCCGCGCCGGGAAGCCCGCGTCCACTTTCAGTGCGCGGCCTGCGCCGCGTCGAGCGCGAGGTTCAGCTTCAGCACGTTCACGCGCGGCTCGCCGAGCACGCCGAACTGGCGGCCCGCCGTGTTCGCGGCGACGAGCTGCGCGACCGCGTCGGCCGTCAGGTTGCGCGCCTTCGCGACGCGCTCCACCTGGTACGCGGCGGCGGCCGGCGTGATCTCCGGATCGAGGCCGCTCGCCGAGGCCGTCACGAGGTCGACCGGCACGGGCTTCGACAGGTCGGTGCCCGCGTCGCGCAGCGCGGCGATGCGCGCCTTCACCTGGTCGGCGAGCGACGGATTCAGCGGGCCGAGGTTCGAGCCGCCGGAGCCGCTCGCGTTGTACGGCATCGGCGAGGTGGCCGACAGCCGGCCCCAGAAGTACTTCGGCGCATCGAACGGCTGGCCGATCAGCGCGGAGCCGACCGCACGGCCGTCCTTCTCGATCAGGCTGCCGTTCGCCTGCGACGGGAACACGGCCTGGCCGAACACGGTCATCACGGCCGGGTAAGCGAATCCCGTCACGACGGTCAGTACGACAAAGATCACGACGAGCGGGCGAATCAACGTTTTCATGATGGTTCCTTCAGGTACAGCACATCAGGCCCAGCCGAGTGCGGCGAGCGTCATGTCGATCAGCTTGATGAACGGGAACGGCAGCAGCAGGCCGCCGAGGCCGTACACCAGCAGGTTGCGGCGCAGCAGCGACGCGGCGCCGAGCGGCCGGTAGGGGACGCCCTTCAGCGCGAGCGGAATCAGCGCGACGATGATCAGCGCGTTGAAGATCACCGCCGACAGGATCGCGGATGCCGGCGAGCTCAGGTGCATGATGTCGAGCACGCGCAGTTGCGGGTACGTGGTCACGAACGCGGCCGGGATGATCGCGAAGTACTTCGCGATGTCGTTCGCGATCGAGAACGTCGTCAGCGAGCCGCGCGTCATCAGCATCTGCTTGCCGATCTCGACGATCTCGATCAGCTTCGTCGGGTTCGAATCGAGGTCGACCATGTTGCCGGCTTCCTTCGCCGCCTGCGTGCCGGTGTTCATCGCCACGGCCACGTCGGCCTGCGCGAGCGCCGGCGCATCGTTGGTGCCGTCGCCCGTCATCGCGACGAGCCGGCCGGCCGTCTGGTGCTCGCGGATCGTCGCGAGCTTGGTTTCCGGCGTCGCTTCCGCGAGGAAATCGTCGACCCCCGCCTCCGCCGCGATCGCCGCTGCCGTCAACCGGTTGTCGCCCGTCACCATCACGGTCTTGATGCCCATCTTGCGCAGCTCCGCGAAGCGCTCCTTGATGCCGCCCTTCACGATGTCCTTCAGCTCGATCACGCCGAGCACGCGCGCCACGCCGTCATGCAGGTCGGCCACGACGAGCGGCGTGCTGCCGCGGCGCGCGACGTCGTCGACCGCGCGGCGCACTTCTTCCGGGAAGCGGCTGCCGTGCGTCTCGACATAGCGGCGAATCGCGTCGGCCGCGCCCTTGCGGATCTCGCGACCGGGCGCCCCGGCGGAAGTCCCCTCGGGGAACAGATCGACGCCGCTCATGCGCGTCTGCGCGGAAAAGCTGAGGAACGTCGCGTGCAGTTGCGCCATGTCGCGCTGGCGGATGTTGAAGCGTTCCTTGGCCAGCACGACGATGCTGCGGCCTTCCGGCGTTTCGTCGGCGAGCGACGACAGCTGCGCGGCATCGGCCAGCGCTTCCTCGGTCACGCCCGGCGCGGGCACGAACATCGACGCCTGGCGATTGCCCAGCGTGATCGTGCCGGTCTTGTCGAGCAGCAGCACGTCGACGTCGCCGGCCGCTTCCACCGCGCGGCCCGACGTCGCGATCACGTTCGCCTGCATCATCCGGCTCATCCCCGCCACGCCGATCGCGGACAGCAGGCCACCGATCGTCGTCGGGATCAGGCACACCAGCAGCGCGACGAGCGCGGTGATCGTCACCACGTGACCGGCCTTCATCGCTTCGACCGAGAACATCGAGAACGGCAGCAGCGTCGCGGTCGCGAGCAGCATCACGATCGTCAGCGCGACGAGCAGGATCGTCAGCGCGACCTCGTTCGGCGTCTTCTTGCGCTTCGCGCCTTCGACCATCGCGATCATCCGGTCGAGGAACGCCTCGCCGGGGTTCGCGGTGACCTTCACGACGATCCAGTCGGACAGCACGCGCGTGCCGCCCGTCACCGACGAGAAGTCGCCGCCCGACTCGCGGATCACCGGTGCGGATTCGCCGGTGATCGCCGATTCGTCGACCGAGGCGACGCCGTCGATCACCTCACCGTCGGCCGGGATCACGTCGCCGGCCTCGACCAGCACGACGTCGCCACGGCGCAGCTCGGACGCGGTCGTGATGCGGATCGGCGACTTCGGATGCGGCTCGTTCAGCTTCTTCGCCATCACATCCTTCTTCGCGCTGCGCAGCGACGCGGCCTGCGCCTTCGAACGCCCTTCGGCGAGCGCTTCGGCGAAGTTCGCGAACAGCACGGTGAACCACAGCCACAGCGCGATCGCGAGGATGAAGCCCGCCGGCGCCTCGGCCTGGCCGGCGAGTGCCGCGATCCACAGAATCGTGGTCAGGATGCTGCCGACGTACACGCAGAACATCACCGGGTTGCGGAACTGCGTGCGCGGCGTGAGTTTCTTGAACGAGTCCACGATCGCCGGACGCACCAGCGCCGGATCGAACATGGACCGTGTTGCGGAATGTTGAGTCATTGCGATCTCTTCAGTCTTTTCAAGGTGTCGCGATGCGGGCGCGCGTTACGCGCCCAGCCACATCATCAGATGTTCGACGCCCGGGCCCAGCGCGAGCGCCGGCACGTAGGTCAGCGCGCCCACCAGCAGCACGGTGCCGAGCAGCAGCACGACGAACAGCGGACCGTGCGTCGGCAGCGTGCCGCTCGTCACCGCGATGCGCTTCTTCGCAGCGAGCGAGCCGGCGATCGCCAGCACCGGCACGATCGTGCCGAAACGGCCGAACCACATCGCGATCGCGGTCATCCAGTTGTAGAACGGCGTGCCGACCGTGAGGCCCGCGAACGCGCTGCCGTTGTTGTTCGCGGCCGAGCTGAACGCGTACAGGATTTCCGAGAAGCCGTGCGGGCCCGGGTTCGCGATGCCGGCCTTGCCTGCGTCGGCCAGCACCGCGATCGACGTGCCGACCAGCACGAGCAGCGGCGTGAGCAGCACGACGATCGACACCATCTTCATCTCGTACGACTCGATCTTCTTGCCGACGTATTCGGGCGTGCGGCCGATCATCAGGCCGGCGACGAACACCGCGAGCAGCGCGAACACGAGCATCCCGTAGAGGCCCGAACCGACACCGCCGAAGACCACCTCGCCGAGTTGCATCAGCAGCATCGGCACGAGGCCGCCGAGCGGCGTCAGCGAATCGTGCATCGTGTCGACCGCGCCGCACGACGCGGCCGTCGTCGCGACCGTGAAGATGCCGGTCTGCGCGATCCCGAAGCGCGTTTCCTTGCCTTCCATGTTGCCGCCCGGCTGCAGCGCGCCGGCCGACTGGTCGACGTGAAGCGCGGCGAGCGTCGGGTTGCCGGCCTGCTCGGCGCTCACCTCGACGCCGATCGCGACCGCCAACGCGACCGTCATCGCCGCGAGCACCGCAATGCCCTGCCGGCGGTCGCCGATCATGCGGCCGAACACCAGGCACAGCGCGGCCGGGATGATCAGGATCGAGAAGATCTGCAGGAAGTTCGCGAACGGCGTCGGGTTCTCGTACGGATGGGCGGAGTTCGCATTGAAGAAGCCGCCACCATTGGTGCCGAGCATCTTGATCGCTTCCTGCGACGCGACCGGGCCCATTGCGAGCGTCTGCTTGACGAGCGGGGTCGGCACCGTCACCGGGTTGCCCTTGTCGTCCTTCACCGGGCTGCCCTGCGCGTCGAGCTTCGGCGCCGCGTAGGTGCTCGCCTGCAGCACCGGCACGTCCTGGTACGCCTTCATGTTCTGGATCACGCCCTGGCTCATCAGCAGCGCGGCGACGAGCGCGGCCATCGGCACGAGCACGTACAGCGTCACGCGCGTGAGGTCGACCCAGAAGTTGCCGATGGTCTGCGCGGTGTGGCGCGCGAAGCCGCGGATCAGCGCGATCACGACGATGATGCCGGTCGCCGCCGACAGGAAGTTCTGCACGGTCAGGCCGAGCATCTGCGTCAGGTAGCTGACCGTCTGCTCGGGTGTGTAGTCCTGCCAGTTCGTGTTGGTGACGAAGCTGACGGCCGTGTTGAACGCACCGTCGGGCGTCATCGCGCCGAATTGCTGCTGGTTGCCGGGCAGAAAGCCCTGCAGGCGCAGCAGCCCGTATAGGAACAGTACGCCGAGCGCGTTGAACGCAATCGTCGCGATCGCGTATTGCTTCCAGTTCATTTCGGTGCCGGCGTCGACGCCGGCGATGCGATACAGCGCGCGCTCGAGCGGCCCGAACACGCGCACGACGCGCGAGCTGCCGTCCATCACGCCGGTCAGGTAGCGCGCGACGGGCACGGCCGCCGCGAGCAGCACGACGATGAACAGCAGCGTCTGCAACAGGTTGTTCGCGTTCATTCGATGTCCTCCGCGCGCAGCAGCGCAAAGACGAGGTACGCGAACAGCAGGGCCGTCGAGGCGCCCGCCAGCCAAAGCATCCAGGTCATGCTCGCCCCCCGCGACCGTATTGCACGAGCTTCTCGCAACCGGCAAGCAAACCGAGGATCAGCGCGGTGAACAGCACCAGTGCACCGATGAAAACCCCATCCATTTTTGTGTTCTCCGTCGTCGAAATCTGACGACTCGAACATTATGGGAATGCGCGTAAAGGACGGGTCAAAGGTGATCGGGCGGGTGTAAAAAACGCGTAAACGCGTGCAGCGGAGGACGGCGGGCGGGACAGGAGCAGGACGGGCGGCGGCCGGCGCCGCCCGCAAGGGCGCGTGCCGGCGGGGTGCCGGCACGAAGGGAGCGTCAGGGAATGAGGATCGTCGAGCCGGTCGTCTTGCGCGATTCGAGGTCGGCATGCGCGCGGCCGACTTCCGCGAGCGGATAGCGCTGGTTGATGCTCGTCTTCACCTTGCCCGACAGGATCACGTCGAACAGCTCGGCGGCCGCGGCTTCGAGATCGGCGCGCTTCGCGATGTACGTGAACAGCGTCGGCCGCGTGAAGAACAACGAGCCGCGCGACGCGAACTCCTTCGAGTCGATCGCCGGCAGCGGGCCCGATGCATTGCCGAAGCTGACGAAGTAGCCGAGCGGCGCGAGGCAGTCGAGCGAACCGATGTAGGTGTCCTTGCCGATCGAATCGTAGACGACCGGCACGCCCGCGCCGTTCGTGATCTCCTTCACGCGCTGCGTGAAGTTCTCGCGCGTATAGACGATCGGATGATCGCAGCCGTGCGCCTTCGCGAGCGCGGCCTTCTCGTCGGAACCGACCGTCCCGATCACGGTCGCGCCGAGCGCCTTCGCCCACTGGCACACGAGCAGGCCGACGCCGCCGGCCGCCGCATGGATCAGGATCGTGTCGCCGGCCTTCACCGGGTAGGTGCGGCGCAGCAGGTAGTGCGCGGTCAGCCCCTGCAGCATCACCGAGGCCGCGTCGTCATAGCTGATTCCGTCCGGCAGCTTCACGAGCCGCTCGGCCGGCATCACGCGCTCCTGCGCATACGCGCCCGGCGGCTGCCCGACGTACGCGACGCGATCGCCCGCCTTGAGCGCGGTCACGCCGTCGCCGACGGCCGTCACCTCGCCCGCCGCCTCCATCCCGAGGCCGCCGGGCAGCGGCTGCGGATAGAGGCCCGTACGGAAATACACGTCGATGTAATTGAGCCCGACCGCGTGCTGCCGGATGCGGACTTCGCCCGCTTTCGGCGCGCCGACCTCGACATCGACCCACTTCATCACGTCCGGGCCGCCCGGCTGGTCGTATCGGATTGCTTTCGGCATCGTTTCGCTCCTCGTTTGTCTGGAAATCGGATCTGGCAAACGCGTCAATGTCGCCCGATAGGCGATGCATGCAGACGCAGGGCTCAGCGCCTGATTCTCGCGCGTCGTATGCAGCGCGTCGCCGAAATCCCTTCACGTCCGTAGGGTTTTCGCGAAAGAGGGATGGCACGACGTCCAGCCGGTCATGCGCAACACTTTGTCACCTTCAAGTCACGACTTGCAGGGTAGATGAAATGGACGCCGGGTACGCGACGGCAAAGCGCTGCCGCCCGGCGGCCCCGCGTGCCGTGCCCTGCCGTGGAGCGTCGAAGGAAGCTGCGGGGAAGACGGCCATGCTATTTTGCTTTTCGCCGAATCCACGAGCCCCATGCCATGAACGTCTTTGTCATCCGAAGTGTGTTTGTTTTCGCGTCGTTGTCGGCAAGCATCGGCATCGCACACGGCGCAGGGGTACCGCGTGTCGACGGCACCCGACTACTCGACGGCATGAGCCGCACCGACAACACGCCGTACGCCGACGCCGAGCGTCACGCCATGACCGGTTATCTGGCCGGCGTGGCCGATACTTCCGAAGGCAAGGACTGGTGCGACAACGGGCGCGTCAAACCGGGAGAAATCGATTCCGAAGTACTCGGCGATCTCCGGAAACTACCGAACGTTGCGTTGCGGGCAAACGCAGCAGGACTGGTCATCCGCATCCTGCAACAAAAATATCCTTGCCGTTGATCGGAGAACATTTGTTTGAGACCGCACTTTTCTTTGCTGAGCAGCCACTACCCGAGCAACAGAACCGTTTCGCGGGAAGCGCTTTACGAGGCATTGGGCTGGCAGGACCTGATCTCCAATCCGTCGTATGCGAATACCTGCGCCATCCGGGTCAGCCTGGCACTCGTCAGGAGCGGCATGACATTGCGCGGCGGGCTCATGATTCAGAAAGGTCCGCACCGGGGGCGGCGCATTGAAGCCGGACAAGCCAGACTGGCCAGAATGCTGACAGAGCCGGCGTATTTCGGCAAAGCCGAAGTGTTTCGGCGGGACGACGCGACAGCCGGCATTGCCGGCAGAAAAGGCGTGGTGGCGTTCTGGAATATCCCAGGCTACATGAACGGCCGTGGCGGCCACATCGACCTGATTGACGGTGAACGCGCCCTCTGCAGCTCGGATTGCTACTGGACGGCATCGACCGTGTGGTTCTGGCCGCTACGATGATCGCCGGTCCCCGATCTCGCCCGTCGCAATCGGCACCCATGTCGACACACCGCCGACACACCCTGAACGCTCGGCGTCATCTGCCGCATCCTCCACGCGACCGATGACGCCGACCGAGCGCGCTCATCTGTAGCCCGCGCCCTAGCAGACGTCCTGCATGTTCCGCGCCAGATCGTCGAGCAGCATCCGCGCGGTCGCGACGTTGGTCGCGACCGGCACGTCGTGCACGTCGCACGCGCGCACCAGCGCGGTGATGTCCGGATCGTGCGGCTGCGCGGTCATCGGGTCGCGCAGGAACACGACGATGTCGACGCGGCCGTCGGCCAGCTCCGCACCGATCTGCAGGTCGCCGCCGAGCGGCCCCGACAGCTTGCGCTCGACCTCGAGCCCGTGCGCGGCGGCGATGCGGCTGCCCGTCGTGCCCGTCGCGACCAGCCGGCATTGCGCGAGCGTCTCGCGGAACTGGCCCGTGAGCGCGACGATCTCGTCCTTCTTCGCGTCGTGCGCAATCAATGCGATGCGGGGTTTGCTCATCTCCGGTTCCTTCGTGGTTCGATGGTTGTCGTCTTCGTGAATGGCGGTGCGTGCGTCAGAAGGTGCCCGGATACGCGCCGCCGTCGAGCAGCCAGTTCTGCCCGGTGATATAGCCGGCATGCACGCTGCAGAGAAACGCGCACGCGGCGCCGAATTCGGCACGCGTGCCGAGGCGCCCGGCCGGGATCTCCTTCGCGCGCCGCGCGCGCAGTTCGTCGACCGTCACGCCCTGCGCCTTCGCCGACGCGGCAAGCGTCGTCGCGATCCGGTCGGTGTCGAACAGACCCGGCAGCAGGTTGTTGATCGTCACGCCCTGGCCGGCGACCTTGCGCGACAGCCCCGCGACGAAGCCGGTCAGCCCCGAGCGAGCGCCGTTCGACAGCGCGAGCACGTCGATCGGCGCCTTCACGGCCGAACTCGTGATATTGACGATCCGGCCGAAGCCGCGCCCGATCATCCCGTCGACGGTCGCGCGGATCAGCTCGATCGGCGTCAGCATGTTCGACTCGAGCGCGCGGATCCAGTCGTCGTGCGAGAAATCGCGGAAGTCGCCGGGCGGCGGCCCGCCCGCATTGTTCACGAGAATGTCCGGCTGCGGGCAGGCGGCGAGCGCGGCCGCGCGCCCGTCGGGCGTCGTGATGTCACACGCGACGGCGGTGACCGACACGTTCGCCCCGGCGCGGATCTCCTCGGCGGTTTCCTCCAGCGTATCGCGCGTGCGCGCGACGATCACGAGGTTCACGCCCTCGGCGGCCAGCGCTTCCGCGCAGCCGCGCCCGAGGCCCTTGCTCGCCGCGCACACGAGTGCGGTCTTTCCTGCGATGCCGAGATCCATCGTCGATTCCTTTATGGCGACGCGCGCCGGCGCGGCCCGGCTCGGCCGCATCGCCGGACGGGCGAACGGTCGCGAACGGGCTGACACGACGCGCGGATTGTCGTGAGACGTCGATAATATCCGGATCGCGCGGCGCGCCTTGGTAAAATTGCGGCCATAAGCGGCAGCCGGCTTGCGCCCGGCGCCGCCCCCGATCCCCTTTTGCCGTCAAGGCGCCCCCGTCATGAAACAGGACAGCCGTTTCCCGAATCTCTTCATCACCGATCACCCGCTGATCCAGCACAAGCTCACGCACATGCGCGACAAGGACACGTCGACGCGCACGTTCCGCGAGCTGCTGCGCGAAATCACGCTGCTGATGGGCTACGAGATCACCCGCAACCTGCCGATCACGACCAAGCGGGTCGAAACCCCGCTCGTCGCGGTCGACGCACCGGTGATCGCGGGCAAGAAGCTGGCGATCGTGCCCGTGCTGCGCGCGGGCATCGGGATGTCGGACGGCCTGCTCGACCTGGTCCCGTCCGCGCGGGTCGGCCACATCGGCGTGTACCGCGCGGAAGATCACCGCCCGGTCGAATACCTGGTGCGCCTGCCGGATCTCGAAGACCGCATCTTCATCCTGTGCGACCCGATGGTCGCGACCGGCTACTCGGCCGTGCACGCGGTCGACGTGCTCAAGCGCCGCAACGTGCCGGCCGCGAACATCATGTTCGTCGCGCTGGTCGCCGCGCCCGAAGGCGTGCAGGTGTTCCAGGATGCGCACCCTGACGTGAAGCTGTTCGTCGCGTCGCTCGACTCGCACCTGAACGAGCACGCGTACATCGTGCCGGGCCTGGGCGACGCGGGCGACCGCCTGTTCGGCACCAAGAACTGACGCGCCGCGGCCGGGCCGAACGGCCGGTGCGCGGCGACGGCCCGCACCGGCCGTTCGGCCATGCGCGGCGGCCCCGAAGCGACGGTCGCCGCGTGATAAAATCACGTTCTACTCGACACGCGCGGCCCCGCGGCATCACGCCCGCCGACACGGCCGCCGATTCAACGACACATTGGCACAATCGCCCGCGCAGCGCGCCCGGGCACGGAGAAAGGTATGGCTGGTCATTCGAAATGGGCCAACATCAAGCATAAGAAGGCAGCAGCCGACGCGAAGCGCGGCAAGATCTGGACCCGCCTGATCAAGGAAATCCAGGTCGCGGCCCGTCTCGGCGGCGGCGACGCGAATTCGAACCCGCGTCTGCGTCTCGCGGTCGACAAGGCGGCCGACGCCAACATGCCGAAGGACAACGTCAAGCGCGCGATCGACCGCGGTGTCGGCGGCGCGGACGGCGCGAACTACGAAGAAATCCGTTACGAAGGCTACGGCATCAGCGGCGCGGCCATCATCGTCGACACGCTGACAGACAACCGCACCCGCACGGTCGCGGAAGTCCGCCACGCATTCTCGAAGTTCGGCGGCAACATGGGCACCGACGGTTCGGTCGCGTTCATGTTCGATCACGTCGGCCAGTTCCTGTTCGCGCCCGGCACGTCGGAAGACGCGCTGATGGAAGCGGCGCTCGAAGCCGGGGCGGACGACGTCAGCACGAACGACGACGGCTCGATCGAGGTGCTGTGCGACTGGCAGGCGTTCTCGGCGGTGAAGGACGCGCTCGAAGCCGCGGGCTTCAAGGCCGAACTCGCCGAAGTGACGATGAAGCCGCAGAACGAAGTCGAATTCACCGGCGACGATGCGGCAAAGATGCAGAAGCTCCTGGACGCGCTCGAGAACCTCGACGACGTGCAGGAGGTGTATACGAACGCCGTCATCGTCGAGGAATGAGATGCCGGCCGCCGTGCCCACAGTCACGGCGGCGGCCCGACCGATTTCGCGGCCGGCGCGCCTGAGCGTGCCGGCCGCCCTGTTTTCTAGTCTGCGGGGAATCCCATGAAACTACTCGTCGTCGGTTCAGGCGGCCGCGAACATGCGCTCGCGTGGAAGCTCGCGCAATCGCCGCGCGTCCAGATGGTCTACGTCGCGCCCGGCAATGGCGGCACGGCGCAAGACGAGCGTCTGAAAAACGTCGACATCACGTCGCTCGACGCGCTGGCCGATTTCGCGGAAAGCGAAGGCGTCGCGTTCACGCTCGTCGGGCCGGAAGCGCCGCTCGCGGCCGGCATCGTCAACCTGTTCCGCGCACGCGGCCTGAAGGTGTTCGGCCCGACCCGCGAAGCCGCGCAGCTCGAAAGCTCGAAGGATTTCGCGAAGGCGTTCATGAAGCGTCACGGCATTCCGACCGCCGACTACGAAACCTTCTCCGACGCCGCCGCCGCGCACGCGTACATCGACGCGAAGGGTGCGCCGATCGTCGTGAAGGCCGACGGCCTCGCGGCCGGCAAGGGCGTCGTCGTCGCGATGACGCTGGAAGAAGCGCATGCCGCGGTCGACATGATGCTGTCGGGCAACAAGCTGGGGGATGCCGGCGCGCGCGTCGTGATCGAGGAATTCCTCGACGGCGAGGAAGCGAGCTTCATCGTGATGGTCGACGGCAAGCACGCGCTGGCACTGGCATCGAGCCAGGACCACAAGCGCCTGCTCGACGAGGACCGCGGCCCGAACACAGGCGGCATGGGCGCCTATTCGCCCGCGCCGATCGTCACGCCGCAGATGCACGCACGCGTGATGCGCGAAATCATCATGCCGACGGTCCGCGGGATGGAGAAGGACGGCATCCGCTTCACGGGCTTCCTGTACGCGGGCCTGATGATCGACAAGGAAGGCAATCCGCGCACGCTCGAGTTCAACTGCCGGATGGGCGACCCCGAGACGCAGCCGATCATGGCGCGCCTGAAGAGCGATTTCTCGAAGGTCGTCGAACAGGCGATCGCGGGCACGCTCGATTCGGTCGAGCTCGACTGGGATCGCCGCACCGCGCTCGGCGTCGTGCTGGCCGCGCACGGCTATCCGGACGCGCCGCGCAAGGGCGACCGCATCAACGGGATCCCGGCCGAGACGGCACAGGCCGTGACGTTCCACGCGGGCACGACGCTCGCCGAAGGCGACAAGCTCGTCACGTCGGGCGGCCGCGTGCTGTGCGTGGTCGGCCTCGCCGATTCGGTGCGCGAAGCGCAGCAGCATGCGTACGACACGATCAACCAGATCAATTTCGAAGGCATGCAGTACCGGCGCGACATCGGCTTCCGTGCACTGAACCGCAAGAGCGCGTGACGCACTGACCGCCGCCCTGCTCGCGCAGGCCCCTCTGCCGGGGTTCGATAGAATGCCCGGCAGCGGCCTTTTTTCCGGCCCCCGCTTCGCGCGGGGGCACCCAGTCCAGACATGACCGATTCCACCTACGACGTGCCACGCGTGCGCACCTACCTCCAGGGCCTGCAAGCTCGCATCGCCGACGCGCTCGGCGCGCTCGACGGCACGCCGCTTGCGACCGACGCATGGCAGCGCGGCCCTGAAGAGCGGCTGCGCGGCGGCGGCTGTACGCGGATTCTCGAAGGCGGCCGCGTGTTCGAGCGCGCGGGGATCGGTTTTTCCGACGTCGCGGGCGACGCGCTGCCGCCGTCGGCGAGCGCCGCGCGCCCGCAGCTGGCCGGCCGCGGCTTCGAGGCGCTCGGTGTGTCGCTCGTGCTGCACCCGCGCAACCCGTACTGCCCGACCGTGCACATGAACGTGCGGATGCTGATCGCGACGAAGCCGGGCGAGGCGCCGATCTTCTGGTTCGGCGGCGGCATGGATCTGACACCGGTTTATCCGTTCGAGGACGACGCGCGGCATTTCCACCAGGTCTGCAAGGACGCGCTCGATCCGTTCGGCGCCGAGCTCTACCCACGCTTCAAGACCTGGTGCGACGAGTATTTCTTCCTGAAGCACCGCAACGAGACGCGCGGCATCGGCGGGATCTTCTTCGACGATTTCTCCGAGCCCGGATTCGAACGCTCGTTTGAGATGATGCAAAGCGTCGGCGACGCGTTCCTGAACGCGTACCTGCCGATCGTCGAGCGCCGTGCCGCACTGCCGTACGGCGAGCGCGAGCACGACTTCCAGGCTTACCGGCGCGGCCGCTACGTCGAATTCAACCTCGTGTTCGACCGCGGCACGCTGTTCGGCCTGCAAAGCGGCGGCCGGACCGAATCGATCCTGATGTCGATGCCGCCGGTCGCGAACTGGCGCTACAACTGGCAGCCCGAGCCGGGCTCGCCGGAAGCGCGCCTGACCGAGTTTCTCGTGCCGCGCGACTGGGTGTGAGCCCGCCGCGCCCCGCCGCCCCAAGAACAGGACACGTTTTTCTGGACACCACCGCCCGCCCCACCCCGCAGCCGCACCCGCCGTTACGTCGCATCGGCCTGCTGGGCGGCACGTTCGACCCGATCCACGACGGTCACCTCGCGCTCGCGCGCCGGTTCGCCGACGTGCTTGGCCTGACCGAGCTCGCGCTGCTGCCGGCCGGGCAGCCGTACCAGAAGCGCGACGTGTCGGCCGCCGAGCATCGGCTCGCGATGACGCGAGCCGCTGCCGGCTCGCTGTCCCTGCCCGGCGTGACGGTCACGGTCGCAACCGACGAGATCGAGCACGCCGGCCCGACCTATACGGTCGAGACGCTCGCGCGCTGGCGCGAGCGGATCGGCCCCGAGGCGTCGCTGTCGCTGCTGATCGGCGCCGACCAGCTGGTGCGGCTCGACACCTGGCGCGACTGGCGCAAGCTGTTCGACTACGCGCACGTGTGCGCGTCGACGCGCCCGGGTTTCGACCTCGGCGCGGCGTCGCCGGACGTCGCGCAGGAAATCGCGCGGCGGCAGGCCGGCGCCGACGTGCTGAAAACGACGCCGGCGGGCCACCTGCTGATCGATACGACGCTGGCGTTCGATATCGCCGCAACCGACATCCGCGCGCATCTGCGCGAATGCATCGCGCGTCACGCGCAAATGCCCGATGCGTCGGCCGAGCATGTGCCGGCCGCCGTCTGGGCCTATATTCTTCAACATCGTCTCTACCATTCCTGATTCCATGGATATCCGCAAACTGCAGCGCGTGATCGTCGACGCTCTCGAAGACATCAAGGCGCAAGACATCAAGGTGTTCAACACCAGCCACCTGACCGAACTGTTCGACCGCGTGATCGTCGCGTCGGGCACGTCGAACCGCCAGACCAAGGCACTCGCGTCGAGCGTGCGCGACAAGGTCAAGGAAGCCGGCGGCGACATCGTCAGCTCCGAGGGCGAAGACACCGGCGAATGGGTGCTGGTCGACTGCGGCGACGCCGTCGTGCACATCCTGCAACCGGCGCTGCGCCAGTATTACAACCTCGAGGAAATCTGGGGCGACAAGCCCGTGCGGATGAAGCTCGGCGGCGGCAAGGACGGTTTCGCGACGGCCAGCGAAGGCGAGGACGACGAGGAAGAAGCGCCCGCACGCCCGGCGCGCAAGACGGCGGCCCGCCGCCGCTGAGTCGCAGCGAGTCGTCCCGATGAAGCTTTTCATCCTCGCGGTCGGCCACAAGATGCCCGGCTGGATTGCGTCCGGCTTCGACGAATACACGAAGCGGATGCCGCCCGAGCTGCGCATCGAGCTGCGCGAGATCAAGCCCGAACTGCGTTCGGGCGGCCGCAGCGCGGACAGCGTGATGGCGGCCGAGCGGCAGAAGATCGAGGCCGCGCTGCCGAAGGGCGCGCGCATCGTCGCGCTCGACGAGCGCGGCCGCGACTGGACCACCATGCAGCTCGCACAGGCGCTGCCCGGCTGGCAGCAGGACGGCCGTGACGTCGCGTTCGTAATCGGTGGTGCCGACGGGCTCGATCCGGAGCTGAAAGCGCGCGCCGACGTGCTGCTGCGCATCTCGAGCATGACGCTGCCGCACGGGATGGTACGCGTGCTGCTTGCCGAACAGCTTTACCGGGCGTGGAGCATCACGCAGAATCATCCCTATCATCGCGCATGACGTGCCGTCCTCGGACGCGCGCCGCGCGCGCTCACCGAGATAACGACACCATGCCGTCCAGCACGTCCTCCGCCCTTTTCCCGATTCTTTACCTCGCTTCGCAAAGCCCACGCCGCCAGGAACTGCTGCAGCAGATCGGCGTGCGCTTCGACTTGCTGCTGCCGGGCCCCGACGAGGACGCCGAGGCGCTCGAAGCCGAACTGCCCGGCGAAGCCGCCGATGCGTACGTGCGGCGCGTCACCGTCGCGAAGGCCGAGGCCGCGCGGGCGCGCCTCGTCGCGAGCGGCAAGCCGGCCGCGCCGGTGCTCGTCGCCGATACCACGGTGACGATCGACGGCGCGATCCTCGGCAAGCCGGCCGACGCCGACGACGCGCTCGCGATGCTGACCCGCCTCGCGGGCCGCGAACACGAGGTGCTGACCGCGGTTGCCGTGATCGGCGCCGACGGCGAACTGCTGCCGCCCGCGCTGTCGCGCTCGTCGGTGCGCTTTTCGGCCGCACCGCGCGACGCATTCGCGCGCTACGTCGAAACCGGCGAGCCGTTCGGCAAGGCGGGCGCGTATGCGATCCAGGGGCGCGCCGCCGAATTCATCGAGCGAATCGACGGTTCCCATTCGGGTATCATGGGTCTGCCCCTTTTTGAGACTGCCGCGTTGCTGCGCACCGCGCGCCTCGCCTTCTGAATCCCACCATGAACGAAGAAATCCTGATCAACCTCACGCCCCAGGAAACACGGGTCGCACTCGTCCAGCAAGGCGCGGTGCAGGAGCTTCACGTCGAGCGCACGCTGTCGCGCGGGCGGGTCGGCAACATCTACCTCGGCAAGGTCGTGCGCGTGCTGCCCGGCATGCAGTCGGCGTTCATCGACATCGGGCTGGAGCGCGCGGCGTTCCTGCACGTCGCGGACATCTGGCATCCGCGCCTCGCCGGCGAGCCGCAGTCGGGCGCGCCGCACCAGCCGATCGAGAAGATCGTGTTCGAAGGCCAGACGCTGATGGTCCAGGTGATCAAGGATCCGATCGGCACGAAGGGCGCGCGACTGTCGACGCAAGTCAGCATCGCAGGCCGCACGCTCGTATATCTGCCGCAGGAGCCGCACATCGGCATCTCGCAGAAAATCGAGAGCGAAGCCGAGCGCGAGGCCGTGCGCGCGCGCCTGACCGCCGTGATCCCGCCGGACGAGAAAGGCGGCTACATCGTGCGCACGATCGCCGAGGATGCCACCTCCGAGGAACTGGCCGGCGACGTCACGTACCTGCGCAAGACCTGGGCGACGATCGTCGCGCAGGCGCAGCGGCTGCCGGCGACGAGCCTGCTGTACCAGGATCTCGACCTCGCGCAGCGCGTGCTGCGCGATTTCTCGAACGACGACACGACGCGCATCCAGGTCGATTCGCGCGAGACGTACCAGCGCCTCGCGGAATTCGCGGGCGAGTTCACGCCGGCGGTGAGTCCGAAGCTGCATCACTACACCGGCGAGCGGCCGCTGTTCGACCTGTACAACATCGAGACGGAGATCCAGCGCGCGCTGTCGCGCCGCGTCGACCTGAAGTCGGGCGGCTACCTGATGATCGACCAGACCGAGGCGATGACGACGATCGACGTCAACACCGGCGGCTACGTCGGCGCACGCAACTTCGACGACACGATCTTCAAGACCAATCTCGAGGCCGCGCACACGATCGCGCGACAATTGCGACTGCGCAATCTCGGCGGGATCATCATCATCGACTTCATCGACATGGAGAACGCCGAGCATCGCGACGCGGTGCTGTCGGAGCTGAAGAAGGCGCTGTCGCGCGACCGCACGCGCGTGACGGTCAACGGCTTCTCGCAGCTCGGGCTCGTCGAGATGACGCGCAAGCGCACGCGCGAATCGCTCGCGCACGTGCTGTGCGAGCCGTGCCCGACCTGCCAGGGCAAGGGCCAGGTGAAGACGTCGCGCACCGTGTGCTACGACATCCTGCGCGAGATCCTGCGCGAGTCGCGCCAGTTCAATCCGCGCGAATTCCGCGTGATCGCCGCGCAGCAGGTGATCGACCTGTTCCTCGACGAGGAGTCGCAGCATCTCGCGATGCTGATCGACTTCATCGGCAAGCCGGTGTCGCTGCAGGTCGAGTCGAACCTGAGCCAGGAGCAGTACGATATCGTGCTGATGTAACCTCCAGCCTGCCCGCCGCCGGCTTTGCCGCGCGGCGCCCCGATGCGGCCGCCCGGACCGCTTGCGCATGTCGCGCCAGCACCCGCCGCCGCCCTTTTTCTCTTCTCGTACATCACCCACCATGAGCCAACGCCACAACCGTCGCCAGCGCAAGAAACTCCACATCGCCGAGTTCCAGGAACTCGCGTTCAACGCGACCGCGCAATACCGCAACGAGCTGTCCGACCTCGAGCGCGGCCAGCTGATCGATTCGTTCATCGATTTCGTCGAAGCGAACGGGCTGCTCACCGTCGCGTCCGCCGACGAAGGGATCGGCGCCTACGTGATCTCCGGCGCGCCGCGCGGCACGACGACCGATGCCGACCGCGAGAGCGTGCGTGCGTGGCTGGCCGCACGGCCGGAGCTGACCGACGTCCAGGTCAGCGAATTCAGCGACGCGTGGTATCCGGACGCCTGACGCTCCGGCTGCTTCACCCGTCGCGCGCCGCCCGCGCCTGCCCCCGTGAGGGCGGACCGGGCCGGCGCCGCCGCTTCACCCGCACGTCTCCCCCCCTTCCTCCCTTCTCCTCCTGCCCATCACACGACGCGCCCCGTGTCGATCGTGATTACCCCGATTCCGGCAGTGAATCGGACGCTTACTTCAATTTAACGATCATTAAAAGACGGCTCGCGCAGACGGACCTACTCTGATCGTACGAATCCGGTGATTTCCGGCACGATCGGCAAGCAAGACGAAAGAATGCAAACGACTCGTCTTGCAAGCGCTCCGGATTCCGACTCAGGCGAAGACGCGACACGGCGACAGGTCAATCAGGGGGACAACAACAATGCGCCCGCCGCTTCACTTCCGCAGCGACGGCACGTCGGCGCACACGAAAGCCGCCTGATCCATTTCCATAATCGAGACGAGGACGACATGAACACGCCCAGCACCCATCAAGCAGGACTCCGAATGATCATGATCGCGGCAGGCGTTGCGGCGCTGATGTCGCTGTCCGCGTGCGGCGGCTCCGGCTCGCTGAGCCAGGGCACCGGCGGCTCCGGATCGGGGTCCGGCGACACGACGGCGTCCACCGGCGGTACCAGCAACGGTACGAGCGGCACGACGGCATCGACCGGCGGCACGGGCAGCACCGGCAGCACCGGTACCGGTGCGAGCGGCACGTCGGCCAACGGCGTCGGCCAGACGGTCGCGGCGTCGAGCAACATCGTGACGGCCGGCGGCGGCGCCATCTCGGGCGTCGGCACGGCGATCGCGGCCCAAACGCTGCCCGGCACGAACCCCGCGACGACGCAGGGGCTCGGCACGGTCGTACAGGATGTCGGCGCGGCCGTCACGACGCTCGGCACCGGCCTCGGCTCGGGCCTCGGCCAGCTCGGCGCGTCGTCGAATCCGGTCGGCACGACGGTTGCGAGCACGGGCGGTGTGGTCACGAATCTCGGCCAGGCCGTCGCCGCGACGGGCGGGGTCGTGTCGAGCCTGGGGGCCACCGGCTCCGCACTGGCGCCGCTTGCGCCCGTCACCTCGCCCGTCGGCGGTGCCGTGACGATGCTCGGCAACACGATCGCGGGCGGCGGCGCGGCGCTCGGCACGCAGCTGTCGACCGGCCCGGTCGCGCAGGTGACGGGCGCGGCCAGCTCGGCGATCACGCCGATCACGACGACGGTCGGCTCGCTCACGCAGACGGCCGCGGCAAGCACGCCGCTCGGCGCGCCGCTGACGAACCTCGTCACGACCGTCGGCAACGGGGTCGCGAACGCCGGCACGACGATCGCGAAGACGGGCAACAATCCGGTCACGACCGGCGTCGGCAACGTCGTGACCGCGACCGGCAACACGGTCGCCACCGCAGGCACCGCGCTGCTCGGCGGCGGCGCGGCCGCGACGAATCCGCTCGCACCGGTGACGGGGCTCCTGTCGACCGGCGCACTCGGCGGCACGACAAGCGGCAGCAACCCGGCCGGCGCGCTGACGTCGGCGGTCGGCGGCCTGACGGGCGGCAGCGGCAGCGGCGCGCTGTCGAAGACCGGCGGCGGCCTGCTCGCCCCGGTCACGACGACGCTCGGCACGCTGGCCAAAAAGTAACGTCACGCCTGCAGCCCGTGCGGCGCCCGTACCGTCGTCGACGGTCGGGCGCCGCGCGCGTTAGGGCACCCGGACACCCGATGCCGCCCGCCCCGCGATCGATCGCTACCCTTTCCCCGCCATTGCGCGCCCAATCCTCCGCGGAAATCGGTCCTGAAAGGAAGACACGTTAAACTCTCACCTCGCGAGGTGCGCCGCCCGCACCCGCCATCCATCGCCAGCCGCGCGCCTCCGGCCCGGCCCCCGACCCATGGAGTGAGTGTCAATGAGCGGCGGACTCCCGTTTCCCGCATCCCGAATGTCGTTCCCGTCCTCGACGGTCTTCCTGGTGCTCGCAGCCGCCGCGCTGCTGTCCGGCTGCGGCTTGCTGCCGACCCAGAATCCGCCCGCGCCGATCAGCGAGGCGCTCGTCGAGCCCATCGAGGAAACCGCCGGCGAGCCGCTGACGATGCCGCCCGTGCCCGCGCCGACGCCCCCGGAGGAACCGGAAGCGCCGAAGAAGCCGCACCGTGAAGTCACGCGGCCGAAGCCCGTGCAGCGCCCCGAATCGCCGACACCGCCGCCGCCTCCGCCCGCGCCGCTCGTCGCGACGCGCCCGCTCGACCGCACCCAGATCCATGCACTGCTCGACAGCGAAGTCGCGCGCCGCAACGGCAAGGTGATCGGCCGCGCGGTCGACATGGTGATCGACGCGAACGGCAATCCGCGCGAGATGATCGTCAACCTGCAGGGCTTCATGGGCATCGGCGACCGCAAGGTCATCTTCCCGTGGAACGTGTTCCGCTTCACGCCAGGTGGCAAGCAGGAGCCGATCGTGCTCGACGTGCCGTCGGGCGACCTGCCGCCTGCCGCGAGGCCGAAGGCCGTGCCGCTGTCGGGCTCTGCCGCGGCGTCTCCCGCCACGCGACTGCCGATGCTCGACAGCGACGTCGAGCGCCCGAACGGCACGAAGATCGGCCGCGTCGTCGACGTGCTGATCGACCGCGCCGCGCAGCCGCAGGCCATCGTTCTCGACCTCGGCGGCCTCGTCAATACCGACCGCCGTTCGATCGCCGCGAGCTGGGGCGCGCTGCGCTTCGTCACGCGTGACAAGGCGCTGCACCCGCAGCTCGACCTGAACGACGCACAGATCAAGGCGGCGCCGCCCTACGCGGCCGACAAGCCGATCGTCGCGGTCTACCCGCCCGTTGCCCCGGCACCGGCGCAGGCTTCCTCTGCGAGTGCGACCCGATGACGATCAAGCATTCCGTCACCGTACGCAGTCTGCGGTCCCTCGACTGGCTCAACTTTTTCGTTGCAAACGTTCAAACCGGGTTCGGTCCGTTCATCGCGTCCTACCTCGCGTCGCACAAGTGGACGCAGGGCGAGATCGGCATGGTGCTGTCGATCGGCACGATCAGCGCGATGGTCAGCCAGGTGCCGGGCGGCGCCGCCGTCGACGCGCTGAAGAACAAGAAAGGCGCGGCCGCATGGGCGATCGTGGCCATCATCCTGTCCGCGGTGCTGCTCGCGTCGAGCCCGACGATCGTGCCGGTGATCGCGGCCGAAGTGTTCCACGGCTTCGCGAGCTGCATGCTCGTGCCGGCGATGGCCGCGATCTCGTTCTCGCTGGTCGGCCGCGCCGATCTCGGCGACCGGCTCGGCCGCAACGCGCGCTGGGCGTCGATCGGCAGCGCGGTCGCGGCGGGGCTCATGGGGCTCACCGGCGAGTATTTCTCCGCGCGCGCGGTGTTCTGGCTGACCGCGGTGCTGGCCTTGCCCGCGCTGTTCGCGCTCGCGATGATCCAGCCGACGCACGAAGTGATTCCGCAGTCGTCGAAGCCCGACGATCACGACGAAGGCGAGCACCGCGAGACGCTGCTCGAGCTGCTGCGCGATCGCCGGATGCTGATCTTCGCGTCATGCGTCGTGCTGTTCCACCTGTCGAACGCGGCGATGCTCAACCTCGCGGCCGGCGAAGTCACGGCCGGGATGGGCGAGAACGTGCAGCTCGTGATCGCCGCGTGCATCATCGTGCCGCAGGCGATCGTCGCGATGCTGTCGCCGTGGGTCGGCCGCTCGTCGCAACGCTGGGGACGAAGGCCGATCCTGCTGCTCGGCTTCTCCGCGCTGCCGGTGCGCGCGCTGCTGTTCGCCGGCGTGAGCAGCCCGTACCTGCTCGTGCCGGTGCAGATGCTCGACGGCATCAGCGCGGCCGTGTTCGGCGTGATGCTGCCGCTGATCGCGGCCGACGTCGCGGGCGGCAAGGGCCGCTACAACCTGTGCATCGGGCTGTTCGGTCTTGCGGCCGGAATCGGCGCGACGCTCAGCACGGCCGTGGCCGGCTATGTCGCCGATCACTTCGGCAACACGACCAGCTTCTTCGGGCTGGCCGCGGCCGGCGCGCTCGCGGCGCTGCTGGTCTGGCTCGCGATGCCCGAAACGCGCGTCGAAAACGGCGACGTGACCGCCGGCGAGCCGGCCGCCGCGTCGCCCGAACAGGCGCACTGACGCGCTCGCACCGCCCCCGCTTCTTGGCACGACACGATGGATACGATCAGGACACTCAACGAAGCCCGCCAGCAGATCCAGCAGTCGATCTTCGATCTGTTCAAGGGGCTGACCTTCGGCGAACGGCTCACGCAGGGCGCGCTGATGGCGCTGCAGGCGGTCTGCGGCGCGTGCCTCGCGTACACGATCGGCCGCGCGCTGCACACCGAACAGGCCGTGTGGGCGGCGGTCACCGCGATCGCCGTGACGCAGCACAACTACTCGGACACGATGTCGCTGTCGCGCGATCAGTTCATCGGCGCGATGATCGGCGGCCTGCTCGGCTTCGCGGGCGCGGCGCTCGGCGGCGACCGCCTCGTCGCCTATGCGATCGCGGTCGCGCTCACGATCGTCAGTTGCTGGTGCCTGAACGTCGGCAGCGCGGCGCGGCTTGGCGGCGTGACCGCGACGATCGTGCTGCTGTTTCCGGGCAACGGCCCGCTATGGGACATCCCGCTGATGCGGCTCGGGGAAGTGGCGCTCGGCACCGTGTGTGCGCTGGCCGTGTGCTGGGCGATGTCGCTGATCGAGCGACGCTGGTCCCGCCGGGCGGCGGCAAAGTGACGCGGCGCCGGGCAACGCGCCCGGCAGCCGGATGAACCATCGAAAAGAAACGTTACGGACCGACCCGCAGCACGATGCCCGAACCGATCTGCACGAGCAGGTAGTCGCCGCCGACGCCGACCCACTGATAGCCGCGCGGCGGCGCACTCAGATGATAGCCGCGCCAGTCCTCGACCACGTACTGGCGATCGCGGAATTCGCCGGGAAGCCGGTCGCCCCTGTGCCACTCGCGACGCGGCTGGTCGGCCCAGCGCGGCGGCACGTCGTCCTCGTGGCGCATCTGGCCGGGTGGCATGTGCTTCGGGCCATGACCGCGGTGCATGCCATGATTGCCGTGGTTGTCATCGTTGCCGTGATCCTGCGCCATGGCTGCGGGTGCCGCGAAACCCGCCACGATCAGCGCGGCCAGCATCGTCCCGTGCATCTTGTTCATTGTTCTTCCCTCCGAGTTGTCACGTCGAACCGGAAACAACGGTGCCTGCCCGATCAAGACTAGCACACCGGCGTGACCCGGCGTCACGCCGCCTGCTGCTGGTACTGGATCCGGTGGAGGTGCGCGTACAGCCCGCCGTGGCGCAGCAGTTCTTCGTGGCTGCCCTCTTCGACGATCTTGCCGGCTTCGAGCACGAGGATCCGGTCCGCACGCTCGATCGTCGACAGCCGGTGCGCGATCACGAGCGTCGTGCGCCCTTCCATCAGCCGCTCGAGCGCGGCCTGCACGTGGCGCTCGGACTCCGAATCGAGCGCGGAGGTCGCCTCGTCGAGGATCAGGATCGGCGCGTCCTTGTAGATCGCGCGCGCGATCGCGAGCCGCTGCCGCTGGCCGCCCGACAGACGCATCCCGTTGCCGCCGACCAGCGTGTCGAGCCCGTCGGGCATCGCGGCGACCGCGTCGGCCAGGTTCGCCGCCTCGAGTGCCGCCTGCACGCGTGCGCGGTCGGGCGTCTGGCCGTACGCGACGTTCGCGGCGATCGTGTCGTTGAACAGCACGACGTCCTGGCTGACCATCGCCATCTGGCCGCGCAGCGCGTGGAGGTCGTAGTCGGCCACCGGCACGCCGTCGACCAGGATCGCGCCGCCCGTGGGGTCGAAGAAGCGCGGCAGCAGGTTCACGAGGGTCGTCTTGCCGCTGCCCGACGGCCCCGCGAGCGCGATCATCTCGCCCGGCGCGACCTTGAACGAAATGCGGTCGAGCGTCGGCCGCTCGGATGCGCCGTAGTCGAACGACACGCCGCGGAATTCGATCTCGCCACGCGCGTGCGTCAGCGCACGGCCGCCGCCCTGCGGCTCGGCCGGCTCGTCGATCAGCCCGAAGATCAGCTCGGCGGCCGTCATCCCGCGCTGCAGCGGCTGGTTCACGTCGATCAGGTGCTTGAGCGGCGAAATCACCAGCAGCATCGACGTGACGAACGCGACGAAGCCGCCGACCGTCGTCTGATCGTTGGTCGACTGCACGACCGCGATCGTGATCACGACCGCGAGCGCGATCGACGCGAGGAACTGCGTCAGCGGCTGCGCGAGGCCGCCCGAGATCGTCATGCGCATCGCGTAGCCGCGCAGGCGCTTGCTCATCGCCGTGAAGCGGTCCATCTCGTACGTCTCGCCGTTGTGCACCTTGACGACCTTGTAGCCGCCGACCGTCTCCTCGACGATGTACGACAGCTCGTTGGTCAGCGTCTGGTGCTCGCGGTTCAGGCGGCGCAGGCGGCGGTTGATCTTGCTGACGAGCCAGCCGATGCCCGGCAGGATCACCGCGACGATCAGCGTGAGCCGCCAGTTCAGGTAGAACAGGTAGCCGAGCAGGAACATCACGGTCAGCGAGTCGCGCACGAGCGTGACCATCACACCGGTCAGCACCGACAGGATCTGGTTGACCTCGAACACGATCGCGTTGATCACCGTGCTCGCCGTCTCGCGCTGGAAGAACGACGCGCCCGTGTGCAGCATCCGCTGGAACATTTCGAGCCGCAGCTGCAGCAGGATGCGGTTCGATACGTAGTTGAGCAGGTAATTCGACGCGTACTGCGACACGCCGCGCACGAGCGCGAGGCCGATCACGGCCATCGGCACATACCATTTCGCGCGGTCGCTGCCGTGCGAGCCGAAGCCGTGGTCGAGCAGCGGCTTGAGCAGCGCCGGAATCCCGGCTTCCGTGGCCGCGACGACGCCCATCGTGACGACGGCGAGCACCACGATGCCGATCAGCGGCCGGATGTACGGCCACAGGCGCTTGAGAACCGTGAGCGGCGACGTGCCCGTGCCGTCCATCGGTTTGCGAAGAGTGTTCTGGGTTTCCAAGGCAATCCTTCTTGAGCCGCGACGCGGCGCCCGGGGCATGGCTGCCCGGGATTCGCCCAGTCCGGCGGTTGCCGAAAAAGGCCCAACATTATAGCTGTACCGCCCGCGCCGGCACGGCCGTTGCCGAAGCGGCCGCCGGCCGGTGCGCGGGTATACTGCCGCTCACCGTTTTCTCCGCCTTTTCGACGATTTCATGGCAGAACCCACCCTCGGCGTCGCCCTCATCGCCCTCAACGCGGCCGCGCGGCTTGCGCAGTGCCTCGACGCGCTGGCCTTCGCCGACGACGTCGTCGTGATCGACGGCGGCAGCACCGACGATACCGTCGCGATCGCCCGTGCGCACGGCGCCCGGGTGATCGTCGAGCGTGACTGGCCGGGCTTCGGCCCGCAGAAGAACCGCGCGCTCGCCGCGCTCGACACCGACTGGATCCTGTCGCTCGACACCGACGAGGTGGTCAGCCCCGAACTCGCACAGTCGATCCGTGCGGCCATCCGTGCGCCGGCCGCGCAAGTCTACGCGCTCGATCGGCTGTCGAGCTTCTGCGGCCAGTGGATCCGCCACAGCGGCTGGTATCCGGACTGGGTACCGCGCCTGTTCCGGCGCGGCGCCGCACGCTTCTCCGACGATCTGGTGCATGAACGGCTCGTGTTCGACACGCCCGCGCAGCGGCTGCCGGGCAAGCTGATGCACTATTCGTACGAGGATTTCGAAACCGTCGTGCGCAAGCTCGATGCGTATTCGACGGCCGGCGCGCGCCAGCGCCGCGCGGCCGGCCAGCGCGGCGGCTTCGGCAAGGCGCTCGCGCGCGGCGCATGGGCGTTCGTGCGGACCTACGTGCTGCGGCGCGGGTTTCTCGACGGACGCGCGGGCTTCATGATCGCCGTGTTCAACGCGGAAACGGTGTACTACCGGTTCCTGAAGCTCGGCCACGAACCAGCCCGCTGAGCGCGGCACGGCCCGCCCCACCCCGACGCCGCCGGCATGCGGCCGGCCCGGCGTTACAATGCCGGGCTGCCTGCGTGCCATGCGCGCCCCAAGCGCGGCGCCGCGCCACGCGCCGCCGACACGACGACCACCGAATCCGACCGCCATGTTCTCCATCATCATCCCGACCTGGAACAACCTGCCGTACCTCAAGCTCGTCGTCGACAGCCTGCGCCGCCATTCGGCGTACGACCACCAGATCATCGTGCACGTGAACGACGGCTCGGACGGCACGCTCGACTGGGTGCGCGGCGAAGGCATCGAGCACACCGCGTCGCCGACCAACATCGGCATCTGCCACGCGGTGAACCTGGCCGCCGCGCGCGCGACGCGCGACTACGTCGTCTACATGAACGACGACATGTACTGCTGCCCCGGCTGGGATGCGGCGCTCGTGCGGCGCATCGAGCAGATGCCGACCGACCTGTTCATGCTGTCCGGCACGATGGTCGAGCCGGTCGACACGCGCAACCCGTGCGTCGTCGTCAGCAATTTCGGCCGCGACGCCGAGCAGTTCGACGCGGCCGGCCTCGTCGCGGCCACGCCGCGGCTCGCGCGGGCGGACTGGCTCGGCTCGACCTGGCCGCCGACGCTCGTGCACCGCGACTGGTGGAACCGCATCGGCGGCTACAGCAGCGAACTGTCGCCGGGAATGAGCAGCGACAATGACTTCTCGATGAAATTCTGGGACGCCGGCTGCCGGATCTTCCTCGGCGTCGGCGACAGCCTCGTCTATCACTTCCAGCAGAAGAGCACCGGCAAGATCGTCAAGAACGACGGCCGCCGCCAGTTCCTCAACAAATGGGGCATGACGCAGGCCACGTTCGACCGCTATTACCTGCATCGCGGCGAGCCGGCCGGCTCGCGTATCGCGCTCGACACGCCGGCCGTCGACGGGCGCCTCAAGCGCGCGCTGCTGCGCTCGCGGATCAAGCGCGCATTCAGCTGATCAGACCCCGGAAACCCCACGGAAACGCGCGCCGCTTCGCGTATACTGCGCGCTTCGTCCCGGGCACTGCCGCCGCGGGGCGCGCGGCGCGCAGCACGGTGCCCGCATGCCGCATTCGTCCATTCGACAGGTTCCGATGCTTTCGTTTTCCGCTCCCGCCACGCGGCGCCTGACCGCCGCCCGCGCCTTCGCCGTCATCGCGCTCTGCATGGTGCCCGTCTCGACCGCGCTGACCAATGTGTTCTGCGGGCTGTTCGCGGCCGCGCTCGTCATCTCCCCCGAATTCTGGCGCGACCTGCGCTCGTTCGTCACCGAACCGGCGTCGCTCGCCGCGCTGCTGATCCTCGTGGCGCTGACGGCGAGCGTCACCTATACCGTCGCGCCGCACCCGAAGGCGTGGAACTGGATCGGCAAGTACGACAAGCTGCTGCTGCTGCCGTTTGCGGTAGTCGCGTTCCGCCATTCGAACTGGGCGCCGATCGTGCGGCGCGCGTGGTTCGGCACGCTGTGCGTGATCCTGTTGCTGTCGACCACCAACTATCTCGGCCTGACCGCGATCGGGCCCGCGCATGCGACCGATCTGCCGCTGTCGCGCGCGTGGGTGTTCAAGAACCACATCGCGGCCGGCATGTTCGGCGCGCTGCTGTTCTATCAGGCCGCCGACCTGGCGCTGTCGGCCCGCACCGCGCTATCGCGCGCCGCGTATGCAGCCGTCGCCGCATGGTCGTTGATCAACGTGTTCGTGATGCTGCAGGGGCGCACGGGGCAGGTCATCGCGCTGCTGCTGATCCTCGTCGTCGCGGTGCGTTTCGTGTTGTTGCTGCGCCGCCAGTCGGCACTGCGCGCGACCCTCGCCGCCGGAGCGCTGGTCCTGGCCGGCGTCGCGCTCGTCGCCGCCGCGTGCACGGTGCACAACGGCCGCCTCGTGAAGGTCGTGACGGAAGTGCAGCAGTATCGGCAGACCGATGCGGCCACGTCGACCGGGCTGCGTCTCGAGTGGTACAAGAAGGGGCTCGAGCTGTATCGCATGCGCCCCGTGATCGGCTACGGCTCGGGCGGTCTCGAGTTCGAGTTCGAGAAGCTCACGGCAGGCAAGACGGCTGCCGAAGGCCAGCTCACGTCGAACCCGCATAACGAATACCTGCTGATGGCCGTGCAGCTCGGCACGCTCGGGGTACTGCTGTTCGTGAACCTGATCGTGCAGATCGCGCGCGGCAGCCGCGCGCTCGGCCCGCGTTCGCAGCACTTGCTGCTCGCATGGCTCGCGATCTTCGCGATCGGCAGCCTCGCGAATTCGCTGCTGCTCGATTTCGCCGAAGGTCACCTGCTGGTGCTGCTCGCCGGCATCCTGCTCGGCTGCGCCGAGCGCGGCGAAGCGCTGCCGCGCGAGACGTCGGCGATCCGGCGCAGCGCGTAACGCATCACACGCCGGGCTGGTGGGCGGCGCATGGTGCCGCCCGCCCCCGGCTCGTCTTCAATGACGGCGCGCGCCGCTGCCGGATGCGCGGCCGCACGCCTTCGACGCGTGGCGCCGCAATGCCACGCTCCGCCTTTCAAATCGGGAAATGTTCAGGGCTCGCGCGTCAGTCCGAGCGCGCGCGATGCAGCCGCGACGTGTCGATGACCGTATCGGCGGCGTCCGGCGGATTCAGCCCGAGCATCTCGGCCGCCGCCATCTTCACACGCTGCGTGCCGAGATTGACGAGGCAGTCGCTGTGGCTGTCCACATGGCGCTCGCAGCCCTCCTGCCGGCACGGCACGCAATCGCCCTCACCCTGCAGCAGCCATACGTTGCCGTGCCGCGCGGAGCCGCGCAGCGCCCACGGGTTTTCGGTCGGCGGCCAGTGCTGCGGCCACGGCCCCCAGCGCACCGGGTCGGACGGACCGAACAGCGCGATCGTGTCGACGCCCGTCGCGGCCGCGACGTGCGTCGCGCCCGTATCGGGCCCGATGAACAGCCGCGCGCGCCGCACCAGCTCCGCGCTTTCGCCGAACGTGAGGCGGCCCACCAGGTTCAGCAGGTCGCCGCCCGCCCCGGCCGCGACCTGCTCTGCGTACTCGCGCTCGCGATCGGCCGGGCCGCCCGACAGCGCGATCGCAAAACCCTGCGCGCGCAGCCATTCGATCATTTCGATCCAGCCTTCGAGCCGCCATTGCTTGTAGCGAAACATCGGGTACGGATGCAGCACGACGAGCGGCTTGCCGTCGCGGACGGCCGGCGACTCCGCGAGCCACGCGTCGAAACGCGCGCGCCGCGCGGGATCGTCGCCGATCCCCGGCGCAACGACCTCGGACACCGGCTCGATGCCGATCACCGGCGCGAGCGCGAGCGTGCTGACGACCGTATGCGCGGACTCGTGGTGATTGATCGCGATGCCGTTCAGCATCATCCGCGTGAGCCACGTGACACGGTTCGGATCGACGAGGCCGACGCGCTTGCGGCCGGCGAACCAGCTATAGAAGCGCGGCCGGTCAGAGCTCAGTGCCGCGCACGCGAGATCATAGCGGCGCCACATCGACAGCGCGTCGCGCAGCCGCTCCCGGAACCCGGCGCGCTGCGCGACGACGATCACGCGCCGCACGTCGGGGTTGTGCTCGAGCACGCCCTCGGTGCCGCGAAACACCAGCATGTCGATCTGCGCATCGGGCCAGCGCGCCTTCAGCGAACGCACGAGCGGCGTCGTCAGCAGCACGTCGCCGATGCGGCGCGGTGCGGCGACGAGGATGGTTCTGGGCGGGTGGGCGGAAGAAAACAGGGCCACGGCGATCGTTCCGTCAAGCAGGCTGGACAAGGCTCGCAATGTACAGGATTTTGCGGCGGCAGGCGTAGCGTCGGGCAGCGCGTCGAGCGTGGGCGGCACGTGCCGGCGGCGGCCGGTAGCCGGTGCTGCCCTTTCCGGCGATGCGGCAACGGCGGGCGGCGGGCGGCGGCCAGCGGGCATCGAGCGGGGGCGGCACGTCCCGGCGGCGGCCGGTAGCCGGTGCCGCTCTTTCCCGGCGACGCGGCAACGGCGCGCCGCGCGCTGCGGGACCTGCGGCCACCGCGTCGCGTTGCTCCCGTTTGCGCCCGTTTGCGCCCGTTTGCTGCCGCTGGCCTGTCCCGTGTCAGCGCCGGCCGGGCGCGCTACGAAACGATCGCACCGACCTCGGGTACGGCTAGCGTAACGTCCGGAAGCGGCAGCGCGCCGCCCGTCGCGTCGTCGGCCCGCCCGGCCTTCTCCAACAGATGCAGCACCGCGCGCTCGAGCGCGTCGACGCCGATCGCGTCGACCGTCGCGCCGGCCCGCAGGATCATGTGCGGCACGCCGAGCGGATGCCAGCGCCGGTATTTCTCGGGACGGTCCTCGAACAGCGCGGCCACCGGCACGCCGAGCGCCGACGCGAGATGCACGGGAGCGCTGTCGGCCGACACGATCGCGTCGAGCAGGCTCGTGGCGGCCACCAGTTCGGCCACCGACGACGGCGCGACATGCCGGGCGTTCACATCCCGCCACGCGTCGCCGTCGGCCTCGGCTGACACCGCGGGATCGCGAAACACGATCACGTCGGCGAACGGCGCGAGCCGCCGGCCGAGATCGCACCATCGATCGGCCGGCCAGCGCCGCTCCGTCGCCTTGTTCGAGACGAACAGCCCGACGCGCGGCTTCGTGCGGGCCCCTAGCAGCCGATACCAGGTGTCCTGCAGCGCGCGATCCGGATGGACGGACAGCGCGAGACCGTCGACGTCGGCACGACCGAGTTCGGGCACGAGCCGGAATCCCGACAGCGCTTCATGGCACATCGGCCGCGACGCAACGTGTGCGGGCTTGCGATCGTCGAATTCGGAATCGGCATCGTGCCAGCGGCAATCCTTCACGCCGAGCTGCCGTGCCAACTGGATGCTGCTGCGATGCATGCCGCCGTTCGGCACGACCACGAGGTCGAACCGCAGGCGGCGCAGCCGACGCACGAGCCGCAGCCGGTCGAAGAACGCGCGCATCCGTCCGGGGCGGTCGTTGCGCTCGCACTGACGGCTGTACACATACGTATGGACCGCGTGCACGTCCGGGTTGCCGTCCAGCGCGCTCGCGTTGTAGCGGTTCGCGACCACGTGCAGTTCCGCGTCCGGCCAGCGCCGTTTCAGCGCGCCGAGGAAAGCGGTCGTGCACAGCATGTCGCCCAGAAAATCAATCCGGATCACGAGAATCCGCCGCTTCGGTGTCCCATTGGCCATTGTTATGGTGTCACTGTCGATTTGTTATCGTCGCGCACCGACCGGCATCCTGACGTCCAGCGCCGCGCCGGCCTCCTCGCGGGGTAGCTCACGGCGCCGCGCCGCATCGTGTGCCGCGCGAACCGTCCCCGTTTTCAAGCTCGTGATGTCACGGCCGGCCGGAGGATGGACCGCGGCCGGCGTCGGATCTGCATTGCGCGCGATGGATTGTATAGCGTCCGGATGACAGTCCCAAGCACCCGCCAAAATGAAAACGGCCCGCCGCACCGCACGATGGCGATGCGACGGGCCGTAAAAGCGCCGACCGTCCGGCGGGGACGCGTTCAGTACGTGATTTCGACGACGCTGCCGTCGAAGGTCGCGCGCAGCTCCGCGAGCAGCGTGTCGCTCGGCTTCACGCGCCACGCGTCGCCAAGACGCATTTCGCCCTGCGCGCGCGCGTTGCTGTAGTGAACCTGCACCGCGAGCCCGTTCGGCAACGGTGCCTGCGGGCGACGGCCGCCGTCGCGCCCGCCGCCACGCGGCATGGGCGCCTCGACCGGAGGCGCGGCCGCCGAATCGTCCTTCGACACGTGCGGTTCGAGCACGCGGCGCAGCACCGTCGCATCCGCATTGCCGTTCATCGTGAGCCGCACCGCCTGCGCGTAGCGGCTGCGCGCACGTTCGAGATCCATCACCGTGTCGGCCGTGAAGCGCAGACCGCCGGTGAACGCGTCGTTGCGCGCCTGCCCCTGCACGATCAACAGTTCGTCTTCCTTGAACAGCGCCTTGTTCGCCTCGAACTGCTCGTTGAAGATCGTGATCTCGCACTGGCCCGAACCGTCGTCGAGCAACGCGATCAGCATCTTGCCGCGCTGGGTCATCTGCGTGCGCAACGACGCGATGATGCCCGCGACGAGCTTGTCGCGCCCCTCCTTCAGATCGCCGATCTTCTGCCTCACGAACCGGCGCACTTCGTCGCGATACGCGTCGAACAAGTGGCCGGACAGGTAGAAGCCGAGCGCGCCCTTCTCTTCCTGCAGGCGGCGCTTGTCGTCCCACGCGGGTTCGTCGACGAGCGCATGCGCGTGCGGCGACTCGGCGCCCATGTCGAACAGGCCGGCCTGCATCGCGTTCGCCGCGGCCTGCTCGGCCGCTTCCATCGCGAGCGGCACCGACGCGAGCATCTGTGCGCGGTTCGCGTTCAGCGAATCGAATGCGCCGGCGCGGATCAGCGCCTCGACCGTGCGGCGATTGACGACGCGCCGGTCGATCCGCTCGCAGAAGTCGAACAGGTCGGTGAACGGCTTTTCCTCGCGCGCGCGCAGGATTTCCTCGATCGCATTCTGGCCGCTGCCTTTCACCGCGCCGAGGCCGTAGCGGATCGTGCGCGAGCGCTTGCCGTCGGCTTCGCCGACCGGCTCGAAGCGGTAATGCGACTGGTTGATGTCCGGCGGCAGCACGACGAGGTTGTTCACGACGCAATCGTCGAACAGGATCTTCACCTTGTCGGTGTCGTCCATCGCGAGCGTCATGTTGGCCGCCATGAATTCGGCCGGATGGTGCGCCTTCAGCCACGCGGTGTAATACGCGAGCAATGCGTAGGCCGCCGCGTGCGACTTGTTGAAGCCGTAGCCCGCGAACTTCTCCATCAAGTCGAAGATCTCGTCGGACTTCTCGCGCGTGAGGCCGTTCTTCGCCGCACCTTCGGCGAAGATCTCGCGGTGCTTGACCATCTCCTCGGGCTTCTTCTTGCCCATCGCGCGACGCAGCAAGTCGGCGCCGCCGAGCGAGTAGCCGCCGATGATCTGCGCCATCTGCATCACCTGCTCCTGATAGACCATGATGCCGTAGGTCTCTTTCAGGACAGGTTCGACGCGCGGATCCGGATACTCGACCTTCTCGCGGCCGTGCTTGCGTGCGCAAAAGCTCGGGATCAGGTCCATCGGGCCCGGACGGTACAACGACACGAGCGCGATGATGTCCTCGAAGCGGTCGGGCTGCGCATCCTTCAGCATGCCCTGCATCCCGCGGCTTTCCAGCTGGAACACGGCGACCGTGTTCGCCTTCTTCAGGATCTGGAACGACGCGGGATCGTCGAGCGGCACCTGCGCGAGCGACCAGTCGGCCTTCGACGCATCGAGGCGGCGGATGTAGCGCTCGGCCCAGTCGAGGATCGTCAGCGTCGTGAGACCCAGAAAGTCGAACTTCACGAGGCCGACGGCTTCGACGTCGTCCTTGTCGTACTGGCTGACGACGCCGCCGTCGTCGCCCTGCGTGTACAGCGGGCAGAAATCGGTCAGCTTGCCGGGCGCGATCAGCACGCCGCCCGCGTGCATCCCGACGTTACGCGTCAGGCCCTCGACGCGCTGCGCGAGGTCGAGCAGCTGGTGCACTTCGTCCTCGTGGTCGTAGCGCTCCTGCAGTTGCGGCTCTTCCTTCATCGCGTCGGCGATCGTCACGTGCTTGCCCGGCTTGAACGGGATCAGCTTCGCGATGCCATCGGTGAACATGTAGCCGAGATCGAGCACGCGGCCGATGTCGCGCACGGCCGCCTTCGCGGCCATCGTGCCGAAGGTGGCAATCTGCGACACGGCGTCCGCGCCGTATTTTTCCTTCACGTACTGGATCACGCGATCGCGGCCGTGCTGGCAGAAGTCGATGTCGAAGTCGGGCATCGACACGCGTTCCGGATTCAGGAATCGCTCGAACAGCAGGTTGTAGCGCAGCGGATCCAGATCGGTGATGCCGAGCGCGTACGCGACCAGCGAGCCGGCGCCCGAGCCGCGGCCCGGGCCGACCGGCACGCCGTTGTTCTTCGCCCAGTTGATGAAGTCGGCAACGATCAGGAAGTAGCCCGGGAAGCCCATCTTCGTGATGGTCCCGCACTCGAATTCGAGCCGCTTGTAGTACGTGTCGCGCTGCGCGTCACGCTCGGCCGTATCCGGAAACAGCTGTTCGAGGCGCTTCTCGAGCCCCTCCTTCGACAGCTGGACCAGGTAATCGTCGAGCGACATGCCGTCCGGCGTCGGGAACAGCGGCAGCTTCGGCTTGCCGAGCTCGAGCTTCAGGTTGCAGCGCTTCGCGATCTCGACCGTGTTCGCGACCGCCGACGGCAGGTCGGCGAACAGCGCGACCATGTCGTCCTGCGTGCGGAAGTACTGATCGGTCGTGAAGCGCTTCTGGCGCCGCGGATTCGCGAGCATGTCGCCTTCCGAGATGCACACGCGCGCTTCGTGCGCGGTGAAATCATCGTCGGTCATGAACTGCGTCGGATGCGTCGCGACGACCGGCAGACCGAGCGACGCGGCGAGCGTCGCGGCCTGCTGGATGTACGCCTCGGCGCCCGGCTGGCCGTAACGCTGCAGCTCGATGTAGAAGCCGCCCGGGAACACCTTCGCCCAGCGCTCGGCATGACGGCGCGCGGCTTCCTCGTTACCGGCCGCGAACGCGAGCCCGATATCGCCCTGCTGCGCGCCCGACAGCGCGAGCAGCCCTTGCGACAGTTCGCCGTCGAGCCAGCTCGCGTCGAGCTCCGCGCGGCCGCGATACTGGTTCGTGAGCCACGCCTTCGACAGCAGCTCGCACAGGTTCAGGTAGCCGACCTTGTCCTTCACCAGCAGCAGCAGGCGCGACGGTTTGTCGCGATCGTCCGGATTGGTGATCCAGACGTCGCAGCCGGCGATCGGCTTGATGCCCTTGCCGCGGGCTTCCTGGTAGAAACGGACGAGGCCGAATGCGTTGCCGAGATCGGTGAGGGCGAGCGCGCCCTGGCCGTCCGCGGCCGCCGCCTTGACGATGTCGTCGAGACGCACGATGCCGTCGGCAATCGAGAATTCGGAGTGAACGCGAAGATGGACGAAGCGGGGATCTGACATGGGCGTTATTGTAGCCGCGTCGTCGCGCAGGCTGCCCAAAAAATCCCCGCGCCCGGCCGTTCGGCCGATGCACGCGATGCAGGCCGAACGCTCAGGTGCCGGCGCATGCGCAGTTTGCGGGATAATACGGGTTTTCGAATCTTCGCCCCGGCTTCGCACCCTTTTTTGCGGGGCCGCCGTGCGCCCCGCCGCACGGCCGCGGCCGTTTCCCGTCGGACCATCATGACCATCGTCAACCTCGCCGCCTACCACTTCGTGTCGATCGACGCGACCGAGCAATGGCGCCCCCTCGTCACCGCCCGCTGCAACGAACTCGGCCTGCGCGGCACGATCCTGCTCGCGCCGGAAGGCATCAACCTGTTCGTCGCCGGCCCGCGCGAAGCGACCGACGCGTTCATCGACTACATCCGCCACGATCCGCTGTTCGAAGGCAAGTTCGCGACGCTGCAGTTCAAGGAGAGCCTGTCCGACTCGCAGCCGTTCCGCCGGATGCTCGTGCGCCTGAAGCGCGAGATCATCACGATGAAGAAGCCCGCGATCAAGCCCGAGCTCGGCCGCGCGCCGTCGGTCGACGCACGCACGCTGAAGGCGTGGCTCGACCGCGGCCACGACGACGCCGGCCGCCCGGTCGTGATGCTCGATACGCGCAATGCCTTCGAAGTGGACGTCGGCACGTTCGACGGCGCGCTCGACTACCGGATCGACAAGTTCAGCGAGTTCCCGGAGGTGATCGACGCGAACCGCGCCGATCTCGAGGGCAGGACGGTCGTGTCGTTCTGCACCGGCGGGATCCGTTGCGAGAAGGCGGCGATCCACATGAAGGAAATCGGCATCGACAACGTGTACCAGCTCGAGGGCGGGATCCTGAAGTATTTCGAGGAAGTCGGCGGCGCGCACTATCACGGCGACTGCTTCGTGTTCGACTACCGCACCGCGCTGAACCCGCAACTGCAGCCGACCGAGAACGTCACGTGCTTCGCGTGCCGCGCGGTCGTCACGCCGGACGCCCAGCAATCGCCGAGCTACGTGCCCGGCAAGTCGTGCCCGGCCTGCGCGCAGGCAGCCAGCGCCGCGTAAGCGCGCGTTGCGCCGCGCCCCGATGAACGGCTACCGCGGCCGCTTCGCGCCGTCGCCCACCGGCCCGCTGCATTTCGGCTCGCTGGTCGGTGCGCTCGCGAGCTGGCTCGACGCGCGCGCGCACGGCGGCGCGTGGCTCGTGCGCATCGAGGACATCGACGGCCCGCGCACGGTGCCCGGCGCCGCTGACGACATCCTCGCGACGCTCGCGCATTTCGGCATGACGCCCGACGAGCCGCCCGTATGGCAAAGCACGCGCGATGCCGATTATGCGGCCGCCCTCGAACGGCTCGTCGCCGCGGGGCGCGTCTATCCGTGCGGCTGCACGCGCAAGGAAATCACCGATTCGCTGCGTGCCGCGCACGAGCGTCACACGACACTCGCGTACCCCGGTACCTGCCGCACCGGCCTGCACGGCAAGCCCGCGCGCGCGTGGCGGCTGCGCGTGCCGGACGGCGACGATGCGATCGTCACCTTCGACGACCGCTGGCAGCACACGCAAACGCAGAACCTCGCGACCGAAGTCGGCGATTTCGTGCTGAAGCGCGCGGACGGCCAATGGGCGTATCAGCTCGCGGTCGTGGTCGACGATGCCGACGCGGGCATCACGCACGTCGTGCGTGGCGCCGACCTGCTCGATTCGACCGCGCGCCAGATCTACCTGCAGCGCTGTCTCGGCGTGCCGACACCCGCCTACCTCCACGTGCCCGTCGTCGTCGACGCGAACGGCGAAAAGCTCAGCAAGCAGACGGGCGCGATCGCGCTCGAACGCGACGATCCGCTGCCGGCGCTGCGGGCCGCCGCCGCGCATCTCGGCCTGGCAGTCGATGGCGGTCCATCGGGCGATACGATGGATGCGTTCTACGCGGCCGCGACCGAGGCGTGGGCACGCCGCTTCGGACAGCGCGCCGATTGAATCGCGCGCAGGACACGGTCCGGGCCGACCGCGTTCCTGCATCCGTCGGCGCCGATTCAAGTTGCATGAGGACAGCACGCCCGCTGACTGCACGGCACCGGAGCGTCCCCCGGACTGCGCCGCCCCGCGCGGCACGTCATGGCCCCCGCTCACCCACGCGCTCGCAATCCACTCGCCCAATGAAAAACGGGCACATGCTCATCGCATGCACCCGTTTCTGCGGCAGCGCTCGCGCGCCGCACCAACCGCTTGACCCGCCCGCTTACGCCGACGGCTTGCGCGGCATCCCGAAGCCGCCGAGCAACGCGGCGACCTGACGTTTCGGCCCCTTCTTCTCGTGCTGCTGCGCGGACTGCGTCTCTTCCGGCTGCGTCGCCGGCACCGACGGTTCGTACGGCTTCAGGAAGAAATCGTCGACCGGCGCCTCGTGGCGACGATGGTGGCCGCCACGCTCGGACCCACCCGAACGACGCGCCGACGCACCGCGATGCTCGTCGCGCTCGCGCCGACCGCCGCGTTCACCACCGCGTTCGCCGCTGCGCTCCCCGGCACGCTCGCCGCCACGTTCGTCGTGGCGATGACGCGACGGCTTGTCGAGCGCGAGCGTCTGCACCTCGAGCGGACGCTTGATCAGCTTTTCGATATCGGCCAGCTGCTTGCGCTCGTTCGGGCTGCACAGCGACAGCGCATCGCCCGTCGCGCCCGCGCGACCCGTGCGGCCGATCCGGTGCACGTAGTCTTCCGCGTTGAACGGCAGGTCGAAGTTGATCACGGCCGGCAGTTCGACGATGTCGAGACCGCGCGCGGCCACGTCGGTCGCGACCAGCGCCTCGATCTCGCCGCGCTTGAACGCGTCGAGCGCCTGCATCCGCTCGAGCTGCGACTTGTCGCCGTGGATCGCCGACGCGACCACGCCGTCGCGCTCGAGGTTGCGCGCCAACCGGCTCGCGCCGATCTTGCTGTTGCAGAACACGATCACCTGCTTGAGCCCGCGATCGCGCAACAGTTGCACGACGGCCGAGTGCTTGTCGCCTTCGGCGACGTCGTAGACGATCTGCGTGACGTTCGCGTTGGTCGAGTTGCTGCGCGCGACCTCGATCGTCTGCGGGTTACGCAGGTAGGTCGATGCGAGCTTCTTGATTTCCGGCGAGAAGGTGGCTGAGAACAGCAGCGTCTGGCGTTCCTTCGGCAGCAGGTTCAGGATGCGCTGCAGGTCGGGCAGGAACCCCATGTCGAGCATCCGGTCGGCTTCGTCGAGCACGAGGATCTGGACCTGACCGAGGTTCGCCGTCTTTTGCTGCACGTGGTCGAGCAGGCGGCCCGGCGTCGCGATCAGGATCTCGACGCCGCGGCGCAGCTCGGCCATCTGCGGATTCATGTCGACGCCGCCGAACACGACCGCGCTGCGCAGCGACGTGTGCTTCGCATACGCGTGCACGTTCGCGGCGACCTGGTCGGCGAGCTCGCGGGTCGGCGTGAGGATCAGCGCGCGCACCGGGTGGCGCGCCGGGGACGCGCTCGTGCTGGCCTGCGGCAGCAGCCGCTGGATGATCGGCAGCGAGAAGCTCGCGGTCTTGCCGGTACCCGTTTGCGCGGCGCCCATGACGTCGCGCCCGGCGAGCACGACGGGAATGGCCTGCGCCTGGATCGGCGTCGGCGTCGTATAACCCTGCTCCGCAATGGCTTTCAGGATATCGGCGGCAAGGCCGAATTGATCGAAGGTTGCGTCGACTGGCTTGGCGACAGAATCGGACATGGTGGCGTTTCGCTCAAAAGGCGCGGCGGGGACATCGTGCGTCAGGCCCGCCGGGCCTGCGCTCATCACAATTCGGAAGTAGACGGAGCCGCGGCGCGCCGCGCGGCGCCGCTCTGGCGCTTGGGACCGGTTCGATTCGAACAGCGGGCACCACAGGCCGTGCGGACTCCGTTCGGCGCGAATGCCGGCGGAAAGGGCCGTATTGTAGCACTGCGCGGCCATCTGTCCGTGACAACACCGCGAACGGCCCCGGGTGGCGGTTCGCGGCGTGCGCCGGGAGGCTGGGCGCGGGCGATGCGCGGAGCGATCGGGCTATTCCGATCGGCCGATGGCCGCTATTAGGGGCCGGATCGCGGTCGTGGAGATCGAAAAATCACCGGATGGCCGGCGAGCCCGGGGGGCCGCCCGATCCGCCGTCCGGTTCAGGACCCCACCCGGCTGGCCGCGCCGGTCGCGGCGATCGGCACGCTCGCATCACGTATCCGATCGCGTGCGGCGCTCAGCCCTTCTTCTTTTTCTTCTTCTCGACCTGCATGCAGTCGCCCAGCAGCGGTGCCGCATTCTGGTCGGCGATCTCGTCGCGCAGCGTCCCTTCCCTGCCCTTCGTCCACCACGTATAGCGTCCGGCCTGATAACGCGCGCCCGACGCCGATACGGTGTCGACGAACAGCAACTGCTGCCCGTTGACCGGCACCAGCGCGAAGCTCTGGCCGTTGGCCGCGCGCCAGTACGACACGCGTACCGGCTGCTTCAGGTTCGCGCACTGATAGATGGTCTGCTCGCGCGCATCGGCGTCGATCTCCTCGACGGTCAGTTGCGCGGCATGCGCGACGGAAACGGCGGTGCCGGCCAGCGCGAGCGCGGCGAAGGTTTGGCGAATCATGCAGATCCTTTCACGAGACGGGTGGAAGCGCGCCCTCGCGGAACGCGCGGTTATCGTTGGTGATGGGCCGAGGGGACGAGGATTCGGCGCTCAGGGATCGATGACGTCGGCGCACGCGTCGGTCGGCGCGGCCGCGATATGGCCGACGAGCGGCACGATCTTCAACCCGGCCGATGCGACCCGGCACGGCGCGGCCGCGAGGCCGCACCCCGCGAGACTCGCGATCAGCGCCAGCGCGGTGCCCAGCCTGCCGATACGTCCGATCCGCCGCCATCTCGATGCCATCGCGCGCGCCTCGTCTCGTCAGCGCGCCGACACGGGCCGCACGGCCGCCGCGGCACGCTTCGCGCGTTCGCGGGCTTCGTCGACGCTCGCGCCGGTCGCGAGGGCGACGCCCATGCGCCGCTTCGCAAAGCTTTCCGGTTTGCCGAACAGGCGCAGGTCGGCGCCCGGCACGGCCAGCGCGTCGCGCACGCCCTCGAACGCGATGCCGCGCTCGTCGAGCCCGCCGTAGATCACCGCCGAGGCGGCCGGCGAACCGAGCGTCGGATCGACCGGCAGCCCGAGAATCGCGCGCGCGTGCAGCTCGAACTCCGACTGACGCTGCGACGCGAGCGTGACGAGACCGGTGTCGTGCGGCCGCGGGCTCACCTCGGAGAACCACACGTCGTCGCCGCGCACGAACAGCTCGACGCCGAACAATCCGCGCCCGCCGAGCGCCTCGGTCACCTTGTGCGCGATCTCGCGCGACTTTTCCAGCGCGAGCGCGCTCATCGGCTGCGGCTGCCACGATTCGACGTAGTCGCCCGCCACCTGCACGTGGCCGACCGGCTCGCAGAAGTAGGTCCGCGTCTCGAGCGTCGCCGGGTCGATCGCGCGCACGGTCAGTTGCGTGATCTCGTATTCAAAATCGATGAAGCCCTCGACGATCACGCGGCCGTGGTTCACGCGGCCGCCCGCCATCGCGTAGTCCCACGCGGGCTTCACGTCGGCTTCGGTCCGCACGACCGACTGCCCCTTGCCCGACGACGACATCACGGGCTTCACGACGCACGGCATGCCGATCTTCGCGACGGCCGCGCTGAATGCGTCGAACGAATCCGCGAACGCGTACGGCGACGTCGCGAGCCCGAGCTCCTCGGCCGCGAGCCGGCGGATGCCTTCGCGGTTCATCGTGAGCTGCGTCGCGCGCGCGGTCGGGATCACCTCGGCCAGGCCGGCCGCCTCGATCGCGGCGAGCGCGTCGGTCGCGATCGCCTCGATCTCCGGCACGATCAGGTGCGGACGCTCGGCCTCGACGACCGCGCGCAGCGCGGCGGCGTCGGTCATGTCGACCACGTGCGCGCGATGCGCGACCTGGTGGCCCGGCGCGTCCGGGTAGCGGTCGACCGCGATGACTTCGACGCCGAGCCGCTGCAACGCGATGATGACTTCCTTGCCGAGTTCGCCCGCGCCGAGCAGCATGACGCGCGTGGCCGAGGGAGAAAGCGGTGTACCGAGCCGCTGACCGATCTGCATGTGATTTCCCGCTGGTTCTGTTGGAGGACGAAAACGGCTTCGATGTTAACACGCGCACCCGCGCCGGTTTGGCCGGTTTCGTCGCGCCGCCGCCCCGCCGCGCGCGGCCCGCGGGCGGGCCGCGAACGTTTTCACGCGCGAAGTGTCGGCTCGCCTCGCGCGGGGCGGGTGCGTTACTCTTACGCCTTGATCAGAATCCGATGAGGAACGAGGCTCATGTCCCACTTGTCCGCAGCCGCACGCGCACGCACCGGTCTGCTTCGCCCGTTGCGCGCGCCGCTCTGCGCGTTGACGCTTGCCACGCTTCTCGCCGCCTGCGCGATGCCGACCCACCCCGATTCCGCCGCCCCCGCACCCGACCCGTACAACCCGGCCGCCGTCCAGCTGCTCGACGACACGAGCTGGGAGCTCACGAGCTGGCTGAACGCCGACGGCACGCCGCGCACGATTCCGCACGGCGACAACGGCGAGCCGATCAAGCTCGCGCTGTCCACCGAATCGGGCGTCCGGCGCGCCAGCGGCTTTTCGGGCTGCAACCGTTACATGGGTACCTATGCGCTCAAGAACGGCCTGCTGAGCTTCGGACCGCTCGCCGGCACGCGCATGGCGTGCCCGAACGCGCTCGGCGGCCAGCTCGAGCACGCCTACCTCGATGCGCTCGCGCACATCGAAAAGACCGGCGTGCAGATGCGCGAGCCGCAGCAACTGCAGATCGTGACCGAAGCCGGCGCGACGCTGACCTTCACGCGCCGGAGCCCCTGATGCAGCGCGCGGGCGAAGGCCGACCGGCCGCCTTCGCCACGCGCGGAACCCGGACGCATGCGTCCCGCAGCCTGGAAGCGCTCCGCTGCCTTCATGCTGCATTAGAGTCCTGTTCGTCGGCCGGTTAAACTCGGCGGGTCGCGCACCGCGCTCCCCGCCCTCTTCCTGTTTCATCAAAGCATGCACACGGTTGTCTTCGGCTGGTTCGGCATCTCCGCCGTCTGGTTCCTCCTTCTCTTCTGGCGTCTCGTTCAGGCGATGCTGCCCGGTGGCGGCGGCCTCGCCGGCCGCGGCTCGATTCGCCTGTGGCTGGGCTTCGCGGCCGTGTTCGTCGCGAGCTGCGCACTGACGAGCCCGTTGTCGGGCCCCGACACGAATGCGCTCGGCCACGCGTTCTCGAACGGCTTCGCGCACGTGCTCGGCCCGATCGGCACGCCGGTCGCGATGGTCGTGCTGTTCTTCGCGGGCCTGCCGTGGCTGACCGGCATCGGCTGGCGGCAGTTCGCCGCGTGGGTCGACACGTCGTTCGGCGTCAAGCTCGCGCGCGACGTCGACGACGACGATGTGCGCGGCGTCGCCGATCTGCCGCGCAGCGCGCTGCACCGTGACGACGACCTCGTGCAGCCGACGACCGCCCATACCGTCAACTCGATGGCGCCGCGGCAGAACGGCCGGTATTCGCGCCCGACGGTGTGGAAACCCGATCCGCAAGCCCGGCCGAAGCCGCGCAGCAAGGCAGCACCGCGTCCGCTCGCGGAGCCGGTCGCGCCGTCGGGGTGGCTCAAGCCGACGCCGGCCAGCCGGATGCCGGCACCGCCCGCACCGGGCACGGCGAGCGCAATGCCGCCCCCGACGACCGGCAGCACCGCCAGCCTCGCGCGCGCCGCCGCGAACGCCCAAGTCCCGCGCCCCAGTCCGGCCCCGCTGCCGGCCGGGTTCGAGCCCGTTCGGCCGCAACCGACCGCCGCGCGACCGGCCGCGGCCGCCCTGAAGCAGCCGGCCGCGCCTCGCACCGCGGTCACGCCGCGTCCGGTCGGCACGACGCCGCCGCGCACGCCGGCACGCCCGGTGACGGGAGCCGGCGCCGCCGGCCAGTCGCAGGATGCGGCACGCCGCCGCCCCACGCCGCCGACACCGGCACGCGCGCCGCTCTACGCATGGGTACAACAGCCCGCGGAGCCGATCACGCCCGCGCCGAGCGTTCACGACACGCTGCGCTCTATCGAGGCCAGCACCGCGCAGTGGGCGACGCTGGATGGCGTGCGCCCGACCGATGGGTCGCCGGCGACGGCCGCCGCAGCGACCGTGGTCGGCACGGTTGCCGCCGCAGGCAGCGTGGCCGCGTCGGCCTCGACGGCCGTACCGGCCGGCGTCGTTGAGGGTGCGCCTCAGTTCGCACCGCACGACGCAGCCCGTCCGGATGCGCACGAAGCTGCGTCGGCATACGACGACAACGCACCGATCGTGCTGGATGCGTTCATGCCGGCCGAGCCGATCGTGCGCGCGCCTGCTGTTACTGTTGATGCGGTTGATGCGGTTGATGCTGTTGATACCGGCACCTCTACGTTCAGTGACGCCGCGCGCCATGCCATGTCGGATTCCGCCGTCGAGGCCGATGCGCCGACGCGTCATGCGGACGGCGAGCATCGGCATGGTGCCGATGTCCCAGCCACGCCGGCATTCGATGCGCCGATCGACTTTGCGCCGTGGGAAGACATCGTCAGCCAGCCGGTTTCCGGACTCGGCGAATCACACCAGAGCCCGGTTGCCACGCCGCTGTCGGCCACGCGTGAGCCGGTGGCCGCACACACGGCTGTCGAAGCGCCTGCGGCCGCCGTCACACCGACGGCAAGCGATATGGGCCGCCCCGTCGATGCGAAGGACGTGGGAACGGCAGCCAGGATCGCCGGCCAGTTCCAGCCGCAATCCGCGCCTCCTGCCGACACCGGCGTATCGGTCGAGGCGAAACAACACGCACACGCAACCCTGGACGACGTGAAGCCCGTCCAGCCGGTCGCGCTGGGCACTCCCCTCCCCGCTTCGTCGATCGCGGCAACGCCGACGCGTCCGCCCGCCGACGCAATGCCCGTCGCGGCAACGACGACGGCGCCCTTCGCCGCGTCGAATGCCGCAGTGGCCGACGCCGTGACGGGAACGGTCTGGAAGGCAGCGGAAAAGCACACTGGCGACACCGCGCCGTTGCCCGCAGACACACAACGCGCGACGCCGGTGGCGTCTGCTGCGTCTGCTGCGTCTGCTGCGTCTGCTGCGTCTGCTGCGTCTGTTGCGTCTGTTGCGGCGACTGCGTCGACCTTCGCGAGCGCTGAATCTGCGTCCGTCGATTCCGCTGCGCCCGCGTCGTGGTCGAAACCGTTGTCGGCTGAACCCTTCGCTGCCGCGCAGACAGCCCCGGTAGCTGGCACGCCGTCGCCCATGGGCACCACGCCCGGCTCCGCTGCGCCGGCACCGGCACCGGCAAACACGTCGAACAGCACGCCGCTTGCCGCCACGCCTTCGTTTGCCGGCGTGACGAACACGGCCTCCGGTTCGCTGTCGCAACCAGCCGCATCGGTCGCGACATCCGTCCCGACGTCCGCAGCGGGCGCTTCCAGCCCGACCACGGCGCCGTCTTCCGTATCCGCGCCGTTCGCAGCGGCTGCGACGTCCGCGACGGGCGCCTCGGGCATGCCCCCCGCGCAGCCTGCTGCGACAGCGCCGAGCGTGACAGCCTCGTCGGCACCTGCATCGACCGGCGCGTCCTTCAACGCAACCGCCTCGCAACCGGCGCCAAGCACGCCGGTGTCGCCTGCCGCCGTGCCGTCCGCCGCGTCGGGTAGCGCATTTACCGCAACGTCGAGCGCGTCGACCACGCCTTCGGCAGCATCGTCGAGCCGTATGCCCGACGCTTCGGCGATCGGTCACCCGTCCATGTCGACTGGCGCAGCGCAGACGGCAACCGGCACCGCGCCTGCCGCGGCCGTTGCCGCCGCCGTCCCAGGCGCTCTCACCCCGACGAGCCCGGTCGCGGCCGCTTCGCCCGCCGCATTCGGCGGCACGCCAGTCTCGACGAGCGGTGCGCTTGCCTCCGTCGCCGTAACCCCCACCGCGACGGCATCGGCTGCGCCCGCGACTTCCGCGAGCCCGTCGGCGTCGGCCTTGCCGACCCTCTCCGTTCCGGGCGCCTCCATCGACGTGGCGACACCGACACCACCCATCGCGCCCACCCCGGCGCCGCAGGCCCAGCCGTTCGCCGCCTCGCCGGCTCCCGCTGCTTTGCTGTCGAGTTGGGCCATGCCCGGCGCAGGCGCAATGCCCACGACGACCGGCACCGCGATCCCGGCCGTCACGACCGCGCCGCTCCCGGCCGCAATGCTTCCCGCGGCCACCCTGCCGACCGCAGTCGATCCCGCCGCACTCGTGGAATCGAGCGCCCCGAGCCCCGACGCACCAGCCGCACCCGAACGCCCGCCGCGTCCGAACGCATTCGAATTCCACGCGCCCGCCTCGTTCAACGTCGAACTGCCGACACTCGATCTTCTCGAGCCCGCCTCCGGCGACGTCGAACCGATCACCGAAGAACATCTCGCGCAGACGGGCCAGGTGATCGAACAGCGCCTGCAGGAGTTCAAGGTGCCGGTGACGGTGGTCGGCGCATCGGCGGGCCCGGTGATCACCCGCTTCGAAATCGAACCCGCGCTCGGCGTGCGCGGCAGCCAGATCGTCGGCCTGATGAAGGACCTGTCGCGCGGCCTCGGCCTCACGTCGATCCGTGTCGTCGAAACGATTCCCGGCAAGACCTGCATGGGCCTCGAACTGCCGAACGCGAAACGCCAGATGATCCGCCTGTCGGAGATCCTCGAATCGCGCCAGTACCAGCACTCGACGTCGCAACTGACGATCGCGATGGGCAAGGACATCACCGGCCACCCGGTCGTCACCGATCTCGCGAAGGCGCCGCACATGCTGGTCGCCGGCACGACGGGCTCCGGCAAGTCGGTCGCGATCAACGCGATGATCCTGTCGCTGCTGTACAAGGCGACGCCCGAGGACGTGCGGCTGATCATGATCGACCCGAAGATGCTCGAGCTGTCGGTCTACGAAGGCATCCCGCACCTGCTCGCGCCGGTCGTCACGGACATGAAGCTCGCGGCGAACGCGCTGAACTGGTGCGTCGGCGAAATGGAGAAGCGCTACCGGCTGATGTCGGCCGTCGGCGTGCGCAACCTCGCGGGCTTCAACCAGAAGATCCGCGACGCGGAAGCGAAGGAAAAGAAGATCGGCAACCCGTTCTCGCTGACGCCCGAAGATCCCGAGCCGCTGTCGAAGCTGCCGCTGATCGTCGTCGTGATCGACGAGCTGGCCGACCTGATGATGGTCGCCGGCAAGAAGATCGAGGAGCTGATCGCCCGTCTCGCGCAAAAGGCGCGCGCGGCCGGCATCCACCTGATCCTCGCGACGCAGCGCCCGTCCGTCGACGTGATCACCGGCCTCATCAAGGCCAACATCCCGACGCGCGTCGCGTTCCAGGTGTCGTCGAAGATCGACTCGCGCACGATCCTCGACCAGATGGGCGCCGAATCGCTGCTCGGCCAGGGCGACATGCTGTTCCTGCCGCCGGGCACCGGCTACCCGCAGCGCGTGCACGGCGCGTTCGTCGCCGACGAGGAAGTGCACCGGATCGTCGAATACCTGAAGCAGTTCGGCGAGCCGCAGTACGAGGAAGGGATTCTCGACGGCCCCGCTGCCGACGGTGCGACGCAGGACCTGTTCGGCGACGCGCCGGATGCGGAAGCCGATCCGCTGTACGACGAAGCGGTCGCGTTCGTCGTGCGCACGCGGCGCGCGTCGATCTCGTCGGTGCAGCGTCAGCTGCGCATCGGCTACAACCGTGCCGCACGCCTCGTCGAGCAGATGGAAGCGGCCGGACTCGTGTCGGCGATGGGCATCAATGGCAGCCGCGAGGTGCTCGTGCCGGCCGCGGCCGACTGAGCATGGCGGCCGCATGGCCGCAGACGATCGTTACGGGCGCCCCGCGCAAGCAGCCGCCCGACACTGAAAGGGCGCTGCCTCGGCAGCGCCCTTCGTGCATTTACTGCGCCACGGGCACCAGCTTGAAGTCGACCGGGCTGCCGAGCGCAACCTTCTGCGGATTCGAGCCGAGCTGCCCCGTTTCGACATCGCGGCTGAACACGTAGAACGTGTCGCTGTCCTGGTTGCCGACGATCAGCCACTTGCCGGTCGGATCGATCAGGAATTCGCGCGGCGTCTTGCCGAGGCTCGACTGGCGGCCCACGAGCTTCAACCGGCCGTCGGCCTGGCTCACCGCGTAGATCACGATGTCGTTCACGTCGCCGCGGTTGGTCACGTACAGGAAGCGGCCGTCCGGCGACAGGTGGATCGCGCCGCCGCCGACCTTGCCCTTGAAGCCCGGCGCCGTCATCGGCAGCGTCTCGACCGGCGTCAGCTTGCCGTCGTGGTAGCCGAACACCTCGACCGAAGCGTTGAGTTCGCTCGTCACGTACGCGAACCGGCCGTCGGCGCCGAATACCATGTGACGCGGGCCGGAGCCGGCCTTCACGGGCGTGTAGCGCGTGTCGGTCGGGCTGATCAGCCCGCGGCTACCGTCCACCGTGTAGCGGTAGCCATAGAGCTTGTCCGCGCCGAGATCCTGCACGAACAGGTAGCGACCATCGGGCGAGAACACCGTCGAGTGCACGTGCGCGCCGTCCTGGCGCCCCTTCACGGGCCCCGTGCCTTCGTGGTGCACGGAGAGCACGGCCGGGCCGACCGCGCCGCCGTCGCGGGTCGGGAACACCGCGAAGCTGCCGCCCGGATCGGCCGCGACCGAATAGTTGGCCGTGACGAGGTACTTGCCGTCCGGCGACAGCGCGAGATAGCAGGGATCGTTCCCTTCCGACGAAACGCGGTCGATGAACGTGAGCGCACCCGTTTTCGGATCGAAGCCGAACGCGCTGACGCCGCCGCGCTGCGTGGCCGGTCCGTTGTCGCCGGGCAGTTCGTTGACCGCGTAGACGGTGCGACCGTCGCGGCTCGGCAACAGATAGGACGGATTCACGGTCTTCGCCGACGACACGGGCGCGACGCTGCCCGTTTTCGTATCGAAGTGGTACACATAGATCCCGTCGCTGCCGTGCCCCGTATAGGTGCCGACGAGCAGGTTGTAGACGCCGTCGGCCGGTGCCGGCGATTGTTGTGCGTAGACGTGGGTCGCGGACAAGGAAAGCACGAGCGCGAAACCTTTCATCCAGTGAGCGAGCCTAAGCGGGAACCCTCGTGTCGAAGCGCGTGCGTCATGCTCGCGTAAACGGTTGGGCATTGAATCCTCCTTGCATCGAGTCGCTTCAAGTGTTGAGATAGGACGAAACGCCGGCCGTTCATGCGCTCCGCCGCCCGGCCGAGTATACGGGGCGCGACGCCGACACGTGAAGCCCGGGCGACGCAGCCTGCATTGTGAACTCGAATAACCCAAGGACCGCTTGCCCATGCCCGCCCTGATCGAAGACTACGCCCTCGTCGGCGACGGACACACCGCCGCGCTGATTTCGAAAGACGGCTCCGTCGACTGGCTGTGCTGGCCCCGCTTCGATTCGGGCGCCTGTTTCGCGGCGCTGGTCGGCACCCCCGAGCACGGCCGCTGGCTGCTCGCGCCGGCCGCCGACGCCGCGATCACGCACACGTCACGCCGCTACCGCGGCGACACGCTGATCCTTGAAACCGACTACGAAAGCGTCGACGGCGCCGTCACCGTGATCGACTTCATGCCGCCCGGCAACGGCTGGTCGGAACTCGTGCGGATCGTCGTCGGCCGGCACGGCACGATGAAGATGCGCATGGAACTGGTGTTGCGCTTCGACTACGGTTTCTCGATCCCGTGGGTCACGCAGTTGTCACGCGAGAACGGGATGAAAGCAATCGCCGGACCCGATACGGTCGTGCTGCGCACACCGGTCGAGCTCACTGGCAAGAACCTGCACACGCTCGCCGAATTCACGGTGAGCGCCGACGAGCGCATCCCGTTCTCGCTCGGCTACGCGGCGTCCCACCTGCGGCTGCCGCCCGCGCGCGACCCGCTGTCGATGCTCGCGCGCACCGAGAACTACTGGCTCGAATGGTCGGGGCGCTGCCAGGTGCAGGGCCGCTACGCGGCCGCCGTGCGCCGCTCGCTGATCACGCTGAAGGCGCTCGCGTACGAGCCGACCGGCGGCATCGTCGCGGCGCCCACCACGTCGCTGCCCGAGAAGATCGGCGGCAACCGCAACTGGGACTATCGCTACTGCTGGCTGCGCGACGCGACGATCACGCTGCTCGCGCTGATGCGCGGCGGCTATTACGACGAGGCGCGCGCGTGGCGCACGTGGCTCGGCCGCGTGATGGCCGGCTCGCCCGAGCAGATCCAGATCATGTACGGAATCGCCGGCGAGCGCCGGCTGCCGGAAATGGAGCTCGACTGGCTGCCCGGCTATCAGGATTCGAAACCGGTGCGCGTGGGTAATGGCGCCGCGAACCAGCTGCAGCTCGACGTGTTCGGCGAGATCATGGCCGCGCTGCACCTCGCGCGCGTAGGCGGCCTGCAGGCCGACGACACGGTCTGGTCCGTGCAATGCACGCTGCTCGACCATCTCGAGAAGATCTGGCAGGAGCCCGACGAGGGCATCTGGGAAACGCGCGGCGGCCGCCGCCATTTCACGTTCTCGAAGGTGATGGCGTGGGTCGCGTTCGACCGCGCGATCAAGTCGGCGGAGATGTTCCGGCTGCCCGGCTCGCTCGACCGCTGGCGCGCGCTGCGCGACCGGATCCACGCCGACGTATGCGAGAACGCATGGCATGAAGGCAAACGGTCGTTTGCGCAGAGCTACGGCAGCGACGAGCTCGACGCGAGCGTGCTGCTGATGCCGCTGCTCGGCTTTTTGCCGCCGGAAGACTCGCGCATCGTCGGCACGGTCGACGCGATCGAGCGGGAATTGCTGCACGACGGGCTCGTGATGCGCTACCGCACGACCGAATACGACGACGGCCTGCCACCCGGCGAAGGCACGTTTCTCGCGTGCAGCTTCTGGCTGGTCGACAATTACGCGCTGCTCGGCCGGATCGACGACGCGCACCGGCTGTTCAGCCGGCTGCTCGCGCTGTCCAACGACCTCGGGCTGCTTGCCGAGGAATACGACCCGGTCGAAGGCCGGCTCGTCGGCAATTTCCCGCAGGCGTTCTCGCACGTGGCGTTGGTGCATACCGCCATGAACCTCATGCACCACGAAGATGCAATGGCACGCGCGGCAGGCCAGCCCGCACCGGCCATGGCGACAGGGCGCTGACCGGCGGCGGGGCGGCTTCTTCAGAGATCGTCAATTCGCAAAAGTTTGATGAAAAATCGGGGAAATGTTGCATTGCAACATCCATCGTTGTCCGATATGATCAACTCGATTGTCCGGCCGCACTGCAATATGGCCGGTTGCTGACCCACACGGCACGCCGCGACGCACCACACCGCCCCTGCGCACCGTCCCCCAAGCGGGAGTAGTCTGCATGCTTTACCAACTGCACGAATTCCAGCGGGCCATGCTGAGCCCGCTCACGGCCTGGGCCCAGGCCGCCTCCAAGTCGTTCGCCAATCCGTCCAGCCCGTTCTCGCTGATGCCCGGCGCGACGCGGATGGCGGCCGCTTACGAGTTGATGTACCGGCTCGGCAAGGATTACGAGAAGCCCGAATTCAACCTGCACCAGATCGTCAAGGACGGCCACAACATCCCGATCGTCGAGCAGACGATCGTCGAGAAGCCGTTCTGCCGGCTGCTGCGGTTCAAGCGCTATTCGGACGACGCCGACGCCGTCACGCAACTGAAGGACGAGCCGGTCGTGCTGGTCTGCGCGCCGCTGTCGGGCCACCATTCGACGCTGCTGCGCGATACCGTGCGCACGCTGCTGCAGGATCACAAGGTGTACATCACCGACTGGATCGATGCGCGGATGGTGCCGGTCGAGGTTGGCCCGTTCCACCTGCACGACTATGTCGCGTACATCCAGGAATTCATTCGTCACATCGGCGCGCGCAACCTGCACGTGATCTCCGTGTGCCAGCCGACGGTGCCGGTGCTCGCGGCGATCTCGCTGATGGCGAGCCGCGGCGAGGACACCCCGCTCACGATGACGATGATGGGTGGCCCGATCGACGCGCGCCGCAGCCCGACCTCGGTGAACTCGCTCGCGACGCAGCACTCGACCTCGTGGTTCGAAAACAACGTGATCCACACGGTGCCCGCGAATTATCCGGGCGAAGGCCGCCACGTGTATCCGGGCTTCCTGCAGCACACGGGCTTCGTCGCGATGAACCCGGAGCGCCACGCGCAATCGCACTGGGATTTTTATCAGAGCCTGCTGCGCGGCGACGAGGAAGACGCCGAAGCGCACCGCCAATTCTATGACGAGTACAACGCGGTGCTCGACATGGCCGCCGAGTACTACCTCGAGACGATCCGCGTCGTGTTCCAGGAATTCCGGCTCGCGGAAGGCACGTGGGATGTCGAAGGCGAGCGCGTGCGTCCGCAGGACATCAAGCACACCGCGCTGATGACGATCGAGGGCGAGCTCGACGACATCTCGGGCAGCGGCCAGACGCACGTCGCGCACGAGCTGTGCACGGGCATCCCGCAGGACGATCGCCGCAGCCTGACCGCGGAGAAGTGCGGTCACTACGGGATTTTCTCGGGCCGCCGCTGGCGCACGATCATCTACCCGCAACTGCGCGACTTCATCCGCGAGCATGCGCCGGAACCGAAGAACGGCGCGACGAAGACGCCCGCCGATGCCCCGGCCACGACAACCCTCGCCGCCGTGCCGTCCAGCAAGCAGCCCGAAACGACGCGCGCCACCGTCGCGAAGCGCGTGCGCGCGAAGGCCCCGGCCGCGACGGTTGCCCCCGCCAGGACGGCAACCGTGAAGGCCGCGCCGGCCGCGAAAAGCGCGGGCAGCACGCGGGTCAAACCCGTTCGCGCGCGCAAGGCCGCCTGACGCGCCGCATTCCGACGCAAAAACGCCGCCGTTGCTTGTTGGGCACGGCGGCGTTTTCTTATGCAGCGAGCGGCCGCGAGTGGGCCGCGCACCGGCGCACGACTCAGCGTCGCAGCAGATACGCGAGCAGCACCTCGGTGTTCATCCTGACCATCTCCGCACGCTCGTCGGCTTCGCTGAAGTCGCGCCCGAGCGTCGCGGCGAGCGTGAAGCGGTTCGACACGATGTAGTAGCCGAGTCCCGACAGCGTCACGTAGAAGTGCAGCGGATCGACGTCGCCGCGGAACAGCCCGGCCTTCTGGCCGCGCATCAGCACGTTGCCGAGCTTCGCGACGATCGGCGACATCATCTCGCGGATCCGCGTCGACTTGTGCAGGTAGCGCGCCTCGTGCAGGTTCTCGTTGTTGATGAGCCGCAGCAGCTCCGGATGATCGCGGTAGTAATCCCACACGAAATGCGCGAGCCGCGTGACGGCTTCGACGGGTGCGACGCCATCGAGATCCAGCACGCGCTCCGCGTCGGTCAGCGCGGAGAACGCGTGCTCGAGCACGGCCGTAAACAGCTGCTCCTTGCTGCCGAAGTAGTAATAGAGCATGCGCTCGTTGGTTTCGGCCCGGCGTGCGATCTGATCGACGCGTGCGCCGAACAGCCCTCCACTCGCGAACTCTTCGGCTGCCGCCATCAGGATGCGACGGCGCGTACCTTCAGGATCTCTTTTGATTTTTGGCTGATTCATGTGGCGTTTTGCTATGTGAGCCGCGTGATCCGGACCGGCACCCCCACCGCCTCGGCGCCGGCCGCCCTGGAACGGGCGCACCACGTGCGGCCGCCCTCCTGCTGAGCCCCTGCAAAAAAGCGGTTCGATTATGCGCACAGACGGCGTCCAGCGCAATGCGGGAAATCGGCGATAATCAAGGTTTGGCAAACCTTTCCGGCCGCGCCACACGCGGCCGAGAGCCATTCGGCGCTACAGCGCCCGTTGTCACCGTGACTGATTCCAAGACCCTCGCGGATCGCATCGAAGATCTGCTTCCCCAGACGCAATGCACGAAGTGCGGCTATAACGGCTGCCGTCCGTACGCCGACGCGATCGCCGCCGGCGACGCGAGCTACAACCAGTGCCCGCCCGGCGGCGCCGAAGGCATCGCGCGCCTCGCGCGCCTGCTCGGCAAGCCCGTGATCCCGCTGAACCCCGTCAACGGCACCGAGCATCCGCGCGCCGTCGCGTTCATCGACGAAAGCCTGTGCATCGGCTGCACGCTGTGCATGCAGGCGTGCCCGGTCGACGCGATCGTCGGCGCACCGAAACAGATGCACACGATCGTCGAATCGCTGTGCACGGGCTGCGACCTGTGCGTGCCGCCCTGCCCGGTCGACTGCATCGCGATGGTTCCCGTGACCGGCGAGCGCACCGGCTGGGACGCGTGGTCGCAGCAACAGGCGGACGCCGCACGCGAGCGCCACGACCGCCGGCTCGCCCGCCAGCGCCGCGAACGCGAGGCCGCCGAAGCGCGCGCCGCCGCCCGCCGCGCGGCCAGCGCCGGTGCGGCCAGTACGGCGCCGGCCGCGGCCGAACCCGGCAAACAGCCTGACGCACCGAGCGCCGCGCCGGCCGACGACGCCGACGCGAAGAAACGCGCGATCATCGCCGCCGCGCTCGAACGCGCGCGCAAGAAGAAGGAAGAACTGTCCGAGCAAGGCACCGGGCCGAAGAACACCGAAGGTGTGAGCGCGGCCGTGCAGGCGCAGATCGACGCGGCCGAAGGCCGCCGCAAGCGGCTCGCCGAGCAGCAGGCGCAGCGCGACGCGCAAGCCGCGGCAGCCGGCGACGATAACGACAACGACGATCCAGACAACAACGACGACCGGAGCAGCCCGTCCGCGCCGCCCAAGAACCGTCCATGAACGCCACCAAACGACGCGCGATCTACGAAACGCTGCAAAGCCTCAATCCGCATCCGACCACCGAGCTCGAATACACGACGCCGTTCGAGTTGCTGATCGCGGTGATGCTGTCCGCGCAGGCGACCGACGTGTCGGTCAACAAGGCGATGCGCAAGATGTTTCCGGTCGCGAACACCCCGCGACAAATCGTCGCGCTCGGTGAAGAAGGCGTCGCCGACTACATCAAGACGATCGGCCTGTACCGCACCAAGGCGAAGAACGTGATCGCCGCGTGCAACATCCTGCTCGAGCGCTACGACGGCGAGGTGCCGGCCGATCGCGAAGCGCTCGAAAGCCTGCCGGGCGTCGGCCGCAAGACCGCGAACGTCGTCCTGAACACCGCGTTCGGCCAGCCGACGATCGCGGTCGACACGCATATCTTCCGCGTCGCGAACCGCACGGGGCTCGCGCCCGGCAAGGACGTGCGGGCCGTCGAGGCCGCGCTCGAGAAGTTCACGCCGAAGGAATTCCTGCAGGATGCGCATCACTGGCTGATCCTGCACGGGCGCTATGTGTGCAAGGCCCGCAAGCCCGAATGCTGGCACTGCGCGATCGAGCCGCTGTGCGAATTCCGGCCGAAGACGCCGCCGCCGAACGAGTGAGCGCGAGCCGCGGCTGACGGGCCGCGCGCCTTGCAACCGGCCGGCTCCATCGTTGCGCCGGCGGCTTTCCCCTTCCCTGCTATGCGTTGGACGTCGCCGTCGCGTCGTCGGCCGCCGCACCGCCCGCGCGCACGAGCGCCAGCACGGCCGCGAGGATCGCGACGCCGCCGGCCCACTGCAGCGGCGACAGCGCCTCGCCGAACAGCAGCGCCGCGAGCGCGACCGTCACGACCGGTTCAAGCGTCGACAGCATCGACGTACGCGCGGCCCCCAGCCGCTCGAGCCCGGCGAAGAACGCGAGCATCGCGGCGACCGTCGACACCAGCGCGATCGCGAGCATCGACGCCCAGCCGGCGGTGGTCGCCGGCCAGCGCGGCGGCGCGCCGAACGCCGTGGTCCGCACGATCGCGATCGCGACGAGCGTCGCGGTCGCCGACAGGCAGATGATCGCGGTGGTCGCGAGCGGATCAACGCCGCGCGTCGCCTTCGTGCCGCCGACGATATACAGCGAATAGATCACCGCGGAAGCCAGCGCGAGCGCGATGCCGAGCGGCTCGCCGTGGCCGCCGCCGACCATCAGCGCCGAGCCCGCGACACAGAGCACGAGCGCGACCGCCTTCGCGCGCGTCAGGCGCTCGCCGAGCCACCACGCGGCCAGCAGCGTGACGAAGGCCGGATACAGGTACAGCAGCAAGGCGACGAGGCTCGCCTGCGCATGCTGGAGCGCGCTGAAATAGCAGAACGACTGTCCGACGTAGCCGAGCGCACCCATCGCCACGAGCGGCACGAGCGTGCGGCCGCGCGGCCATGCGACGCGGCGGTGCCGGGCGATCGCGGCGAGGATCGCGCCGCCGATCGCGAAACGTACGATCAGCAGCCCGAGCACGTCGACACCGGCCGCATACGCATAGCGGCCGAAGATCGCCATCGCGCCGAATGAGGCGGCGGACAGCGCGACATAGAGCGCGCCCTGCAGCGCGGGGGACGATGAGCGGGCGGTGGCGGACATGTTGAGCGGGTTGAGCGGTGCAAGCGCGACGACGGGAATCGTCGGAGTGTAGCGGCGCGGCGGCCGGCAGCCTAGCCCGCGCTTACCCGTTGCGCCGCGCCGCGGCCCGCGGCAGGCTGGCTCCCGCCCACGCCGCCCACGCCACCCCCGTGGACCGCCACGATGCGCGCCCCGCCCGCGCGCCCATCGCCGCCAGCACCGTGCGCCGACCCGGCGTACAATGCGCGACGCGGCATGACGCCGCCCGAATCACGACGTTTCCCCACCATGTTCAATCCGAGTCGCGACGAAGTCCGTCGCTTTTTCACCGAGACCTGGCGCAAGCAGCGCGCCGGCGAGATCCTGACGCCGCTGGAAGCGATGGCAGCCGACTGGATCGTCGAGCACCCCGAATACCACGCCGACCTCGCGGACGCCGACGGCGCCACCGCGCGCGACTACACGCCCGAGGAAGGCCGCACGAACCCGTTCCTGCACCTGTCGATGCACCTCGCGATCAGCGAGCAGCTGTCGATCGACCAGCCGCCCGGCATCCGCGCCGCGCACGACAAGCTGGCCGCGAAGCTCGACTCGACGCACGAAGCGCAGCACATGATCATGGAATGTCTCGGCGAGACGATCTGGGAAGCGCAGCGCACCGGCACGCCGCCCGATACGGACGCGTACCTGCAGCGCATCCTGCGCCGCGCGTCGCGCGACTGAGCGCCGCGGACAAAAAAATACCCCGCCATGGCGGGGTATTCCTGCTGCACGGACCGGCAAGGTCCGGCGCGCTTACTTCTTGAAGACGAGATCGGTCTCTTTCAGCGACTCGATGTAGGCCGCGATGTCCTTCATGTCGCTGACCGACAGGTTCTGGACCTGCGCCTGCATGATCGCGTTGTTGCGACCGAGCAGCGGGTTCGTCAGCCCCATCTGGTACTGGCGCATCGACCACACGAGGTAGTCGGCGTGCTGGCCCGCGAGGCGCGGATACTCGGCGTTGATCGGCTTGTTCAATTGCGCGCCGTGGCAGGCCGCGCAGTTGTGCGACTCGACCAGTTCCTTGCCCTTCACGGTGTCCGCCGCATGCGCGGTACCGATCGCGAGGCCGGCCGCCAGTGCAACCGCCGCCGTCTTGAATGCGTTGTTCATGAATGCTCCTGTCCCGCCGGTCAGATCGGCGGCGCGCGCTTTACTTGTAGGGATTGTCCTTCGTGTCGGCCTTCTGGGCGGCGTAGTAGGCCGCCAGATCCGCGATGTCCTGGTCCGTCAGCGAACCGGCGATCGCGTTCATCGACGGGAAATGACGATCCTTCTTGCGGTAAGCCTTCAGCGCGTTCTCGAGGTATTGCTGGTTCTGGCCGCCAAGGACGGGCACCCGGTAGACCTCCGGGTACGCCGCGCGGTAATCCTGGATGCCGTGGCAACCGATGCACATGGCGGCCTTGCCCGCCCCGTCCTTCGGGTTGCCGACCACACCGGCCGCCTGCGCGCTGCCCGCGAGCGCCACGAGCGCCGCGACAACGACGTGTTTGCCGACGAATTTGTTCATAGCTCTTGTAACCTAGCTTGAGGGGAAACTGGCGCCGAAGCGGCAACGGCCCGCGCCGTTTTGCTATCGGATCGCCACGCAGGCCAAAAAAAACGGCCAGATTGTACCGCGTCGGCGGGGAACGCGTCCACCAGGCGCCCCGGCCCGCCCCGCCGCAGCTCCGCAACGATACGCGCCCCCGGCCCGACTGGACAGCCCTTCTGACTTATACTGGGTTTTTTTGCGATTAAGAAGAGCGCCACCATGCGTTTCGAAGGATCCTCGCACTACGTCGCCACCGACGACCTGAAACTCGCGGTCAACGCCGCGCTGACGCTGCAACGCCCGCTGCTGATCAAGGGCGAGCCCGGCACCGGCAAGACCATGCTCGCCGAGGAAGTGGCGGCCGCGCTCGACATGCCGCTGCTGCAGTGGCACATCAAGTCGACGACCAAAGCGCAGCAGGGCCTGTACGAATACGACGCGGTATCGCGGCTGCGCGACTCGCAGCTCGGCGACGAGCGCGTGAAGGACATCTCGAACTACATCGTGAAGGGCGTGCTGTGGCAGGCGTTCGACGCCGAGCGCCCGAGCGTGCTGCTGATCGACGAGATCGACAAGGCCGACATCGAATTCCCGAACGACCTGCTGCGCGAGCTCGACCGGATGGAATTCCACGTGTACGAGACGCGCGAGACCGTGCGCGCGAAGCACCGCCCGCTCGTGATCATCACGTCCAACAACGAGAAGGAGCTGCCCGACGCGTTCCTGCGCCGCTGCTTCTTCCACTACATCCAGTTTCCCGACGCGTCGACGATGCAGAAGATCGTCGCGGTCCACTTCCCGAACATCCGCGAGGAGCTGCTGCGCGCGGCGCTCGAGAGCTTCTTCGAATTGCGCACCGTATCGGGGCTGAAGAAGAAGCCGTCGACGTCCGAGCTGCTCGACTGGCTGAAGCTGCTGCTCGCCGAGAACATCCCGGCAGACGCGCTGCGCAGCGTCGACGCGAAGCAGATCGTGCCGCCGCTCGCAGGTGCGCTGCTGAAGAACGAGCAGGATCTGAGCCTGCTCGAGCGGCTCGTCTACATGAACCGGCACAACCGGTAACCCACCCGCGAAGGCCCGGCCATGCTGCTCAATTTCTTCTACGCGCTGCGCGCAGCCAAGCTGCCCGTCTCGGTGAAGGAATACCTGACGCTGCTCGAATCGCTGAAGGCCGGGCTGATCTCGCCGTCGATCGACGCGTTCTACTTCCTCGCGCGCATGACGCTCGTCAAGGACGAGCAGTACTTCGACAAGTTCGACCAGGCGTTCGGTGCGTATTTCCACGGCGTGTCCGCGTTGCCGTCCGAAGCGTTCGACCTCCCGCTCGACTGGCTCGAGAAGCGTCTCGAACGCGAGCTGTCGCCGGAGGAAAAGGCGCAGATCGAGGCGATGGGCGGGCTCGACAAGCTGATGGAGCGCCTGAAGGAACTGCTCGACGAGCAGAAGGAACGCCACGAAGGCGGCAACAAGTGGATCGGCACGGGCGGCACGTCGCCGTTCGGGCACGGCGGCTACAACCCCGAGGGCATGCGCATCGGCGGCCCGTCGAACGGCAACCGCACGGCGGTCAAGGTGTGGGAGGCGCGCGCGTACCGCGACTACGACGATTCGGTCGAGATCGGCACGCGCAACATCAAGGTCGCGCTGCGGCGCCTGCGCCGCTTCGCGCGCGAAGGCGCGGCCGAGGAGCTCGACCTGCCCGGCACGATCCGCAGCACGGCCGCGAATGCCGGCTGGCTCGACCTGCGGATGGTGCCCGAGCGTCACAATAACGTGAAGGTGCTGATGCTGCTCGACGTCGGCGGCTCGATGGACGACCACATCAAGCGCACCGAGGAGCTGTTCTCCGCCGCGAAGGCCGAGTTCAAGCACCTGGAGTTCTACTACTTCCACAACTGCGTGTACGACCACCTGTGGAAGAACAACCGCCGCCGTCATGCGGAGCGCACCGCGACGTGGGACGTGCTGCACAAGTTCACGCCCGACTACAAGCTGATCTTCGTCGGCGACGCGACGATGAGCCCGTACGAGGTGCTGCAGCCCGGCGGCTCGGTCGAATACAACAACCCGGAAGCCGGCGCCGTCTGGCTGCGCCGCCTCGCCGACCAGTTCCCCCACCATGCATGGCTGAACCCCGAGCCCGAGCGGCTATGGGAATACCGGCAATCGGTCGCGGTGATCCGCGACCTGCTCGGCCAGCGCATGTATCCGCTCACGCTCGCGGGCCTCGAAACCGCGATGCGCGCGCTCAGCAAGTAACGAACCCAACCTGCAGACACGAAGGCCGCGTCCGAGCGGCCCTCTCCGGAGATAGCATGAATCCTTCGCCCACCGCGAGCGCAGCCCGCGCCGGCGGCCGCCGCTTTTTCACCGATACGTCCGTCTCCGCGCTCGTCGCCGGCTTCGTCGCGATGATGACGGGCTACACGAGCTCGCTCGTGCTGATGTTCCAGGCCGGTCGCGCCGCGCACCTGAGCGACGCGCAGATCTCGTCGTGGATCTGGGCGCTGTCGATCGGCATGGCGCTGACGACGATCGGCCTGTCGCTGCGCTTTCGCGCGCCTGTCGTGGTCGCATGGTCGACGCCCGGCGCCGCGCTGCTGATCGCGTCGCTGCCCGGCGTGCCGTATCCCGAGGCGATCGGCGCGTTCGTCGTGTGCGCGCTGCTGCTGACTGCGGTCGGCGTGAGCGGGCTGTTCGACACGCTGATGCGGCGCATTCCGGCCGGGATCGCGGCCGCCTTGCTCGCGGGCATCCTGTTCGAGATCGGCATCGAGATCTTCCGCGCCGCGCAGTTCCAGACCGCGCTCGTGCTCGCGATGTTCTTCACGTACCTGATCGTCAAGCGGCTCGCGCCGCGCTACGCGATCGTCACGACGCTGATCGTCGGCACCGCCGTGGCCGGCGGCCTCGGCCTGCTCGACTTCAGCCGCTTCCACATCGCGCTCGCGCAGCCCGTGTTCACGATGCCCGCGTTCTCGCTCGCTTCGATCGTCAGCATCGGCATTCCGCTGTTCGTCGTCGCGATGGCGTCGCAGAACGTGCCCGGCATCGCAGTGCTGCGCGCGGACGGCTACACGACACCGTCGTCGCCGCTGATCGCGACCACCGGCCTCGCATCGCTGCTGCTCGCGCCGTTCGGCTCGCACGGCGTGAACCTCGCGGCGATCACCGCGGCGATCTGCACCGGCCCCGAAGCACACGAGGAGCACGCGAAGCGCTACACGGCCGCCGTGTGGTGCGGCACGTTCTACCTGATCGCCGGGATCTTCGGCGCGACGATCGCCGCGCTGTTCGCGGCGCTGCCGAAGGCGCTCGTCGTGTCGGTCGCCGCGCTCGCGCTGTTCGGCTCGATCATGAGCGGCCTCGCGAACGCGATGCAGGACGTGAAACAGCGCGAGGCCGCGCTCGTCACGTTCATGGTCACCGCGTCGGGACTCACGCTGCTGTCGATCGGCTCGGCGTTCTGGGGGCTCGTCGCGGGAATCGTCACGCAGGTGATCCTGAACGCGCGGCGCCCCGCGTAGCGCCGCCCCACGGCGGGGCCCCCCCTGCAAACGGCACGCCAAAACGTGCGCGACACGAATCGGGCCTAAAATGATGAATCGGAGGCGGCGCCCGGCGCCGCTTCGCTTCGCTGCCGCGCTCGCGCGGCCCGTGAGAACCCCGGCGCCCCGCGCCCTCCTCCCGAATCGCCATGACTACCGCACTCGACCAGCTGAAGCAGTACACGACCGTCGTCGCCGACACGGGCGATTTCCAGCAGCTTGCGCAATACAAGCCGCAGGACGCGACCACGAACCCGTCGCTGATCCTGAAGGCCGTCCAGAAGGACGCGTACAAGCCGATCCTCGAGAAAACCGTCCGCGATCACCGCGACGAATCCGCCGATTTCATCATCGACCGCCTGCTGATCGCATTCGGCACCGAGATCCTGAAGCTGATCCCGGGCCGCGTGTCGACCGAGGTCGACGCGCGCCTGTCGTTCGACACGCCGCGCTCGATCGACAAGGGTCGCGAACTCATCAAGCTGTATGAAGACGCCGGCATCGGCCGCGAGCGCATCCTGATCAAGCTCGCGTCGACGTGGGAAGGCATTCGCGCGGCCGAGGTGCTGCAGAAGGAAGGGATCAAGTGCAACATGACCCTGCTTTTCTCGCTCGTGCAGGCCGCCGCGAGCGCGGAAGCCGGCGCGCAGCTGATCTCGCCGTTCGTCGGCCGTATCTACGACTGGTACAAGAAGCAGGCCGGCGCCGACTGGGACGAAGCGAAGAACGGCGGCGCGAACGATCCGGGCGTGCAGTCGGTGCGCCGCATCTACACGTACTACAAGACGTTCGGCTACAACACCGAAGTGATGGGCGCGAGCTTCCGCACGACGAGCCAGATCACCGAGCTCGCGGGCTGCGACCTGCTGACGATCAGCCCCGACTTGCTGCAGAAGCTGCAGGACAGCAACGACACGGTCGAGCGCAAGCTGTCGCCGGACGCGCTGCTCGACAAGCCGACCGAGCGCGTCGCGATCGACGAGGCCTCGTTCCGCTTCCAGCTGAACGACGAAGCGATGGCGACGGAAAAGCTGTCCGAAGGCATCCGCGTGTTCGCCGCCGACGCGGTGAAGCTCGAAAAGCTGATCGACTCGCTGCGCTGATCCGTGCCGCGCATGACTGCTGTCAGTTGAACTGTCAGCAACGCTGACAACAGCCGTCAGCAAGCGCTGCGAACGGCCGCGAACCTCGTGTTCGTGGCCGTTTTTATTTTTCATTCCATCGTCAAGCGCGCGCACTACAATCCACGTCACGAGTGCGCCGGCCGCATCCCGACGCGCTCTTCCCGGTCAATCTTCGAAGTACCCGGGCCGGCCCCGACACGCCAGCCCGGTCAACAGGAGACAACGATGCAAGTCCAACCGTACCTGACGTTCTACGGCCGCGCGGAAGAAGCCCTTCAGTTCTACGAAAAGGCGCTCGGCGCGAAGACGATGTTCAAGATGCATTTCAAGGATGCGCCGCCCAATCCCGATTACCCGATGACGCCGGAAATGGCCGACAAGGTCATGCATGCGAGCTTCACGATCGGCGACTCGATGATCATGTGCTCGGACGGCGACTGCAGCCAGCCGGGCGGCGGCATGCACGCCGGCTATTCGCTGTCGTTGAACCCGGCGACGGTCGACGAAGGCCAGAAGCTATTCAATGCGCTCGCCGACGGCGGCGAAGTGACGATGCCGTTCGGCAAGACATTCTGGGCGCTCGGCTTCGGGATGGCGAAGGATCGTTTCGGCGTGCACTGGATGGTCAACGTCGAGGATCTGTCGCAGCGCGAGGATCTCGCGAAACGCGCGCAGGGCTGACGCCAGCGAAAACGCCCGCCACTTCGCAGTGACGGGCGTCGTTGTTGCGGCGCGATGCGCGGCGCGCGGCGCGCGGCCGCGCCGCCCGTATCAGCTCTCGACGACGTCGAGATAATCCTCCGGCCGCGTGCGGTCCTCCGCATGCGCCATGCCCATCACGCGCACCAGCACGCTCACCGCCACCGACACCACCAGGTTCACGATCAGCGACCACACGGCCGCGTAGCCCGGAATCGCGAGACCGAACACGTGGATCGTGAAGATCGATCCGGCCAGCTTCAGCGAGATCGCCATCCACGTGCCGCACACGATGCCGGCCGCCCAGCCGGCCAGCAGGCCGCGATGGTCGAGCACGCGCGTGTACAGGCCGAGCACGATCGCCGGCAGCGTCTGGATGATCCAGATCCCGCCGAGCAGCTGCAGCTGGATCGCATATGTCAGCGGCAAGCCGAGGATGAACGCGACCGCGCCGACCTTCACGATCAGCGACACGAGCTTCGCGACGTGCGTCTCCTGCTGGTGCGTCATGTTGCGGTTCACGAACTCGCGGTGGATGTTGCGCGTGTACAGGTTCGCGGCCGCGATCGACATGATCGCCGCCGGCACGAGCGCGCCGATGCCGATCGCCGCGAACGCGACGCCGACGAACCACGACGGGAAATACTCGAGGAACAGCGCGGGCACCGCGAAGTTCGGGCCGAACGCCTTGAAGTACGGCGCGTACTGCGGCATGTCCTTCACGCCCGCCGCGAGCGCCATGTAGCCGAGCAGCGCGAGCAGGCCGAGCACGAACGAGTATGCGGGCAGCATCGCCATGTTGCGGCGGATCGAGTTGCCCGACGACGACGACAGGATCGCCGTGACCGAGTGCGGATACAGGAACAGCGCGAGCGCGGAACCGATCGCGAGTGTCGCGTACGCGCTGTAGCCGTTCAGGCTCATCGCGTCAGGCGCCTTCAGCAGCAGCTTGGCCGGCGGCACCGACGCGAAGATGTGCCCGAAGCCGCCGAGCTTCGCGGGAATCACGATGACTGCTGCTGCGATCGTGATGTAGATCAGGACGTCCTTCACGATCGCGATCATCGCGGGCGCGCGCAGCCCCGACGTGTACGTGTACGCGGCGAGGATCGCGAACGCGATGATGAGCGGCAGATCGCCGACGAAGCCGGTCGTGTCGAAACCGAGCGCGCCGATCACGACTTCGATGCCGACGAGCTGCAGCGCGATGTACGGCATCGTCGCGAGGATGCCCGTCACCGCGATCGCGAGCGCGAGCATCCGGCTGCCGTAGCGTGCGTTCACGAAGTCGGCGGCCGTCACGTAGCCGTGGCGCTTCGCGATGCTCCACAGCTTCGGGAACACGACGAACGCGAACGGATAGATCAGGATCGTATAGGGCAGCGCGAAGAAGCCCATCGCGCCGGCGCCGAACACCAGCGCGGGCACCGCGACGAACGTATAGGCCGTGTAGAGGTCGCCGCCGAGCAGGAACCACGTGACGATCGTGCCGAAGCGGCGTCCGCCGAGGCCCCATTCGTCGAGATGGGCGAGATCGCCGCGCCGCCAGTTCGCGGCCAGGAAACCGATGATCGTGACGCCGATGAACAGCAGCACAAAGACGAAGGTTGCGCCGAGGTTCATTGCGCACCTCCCTGCGGGCCGCTCGCCTTCCACGCGTTCTTGGTCTTGAAATAGACGAACGCGGTGATCACCGCGCTAATGAAGACCCACAGCAGCTGGTACCAGTAGAAAAACGGAAAACCGAACCATTGCGGTTCGATCTTGCTGTACGACGGTACCCAGACCATCGCGATCAGCGGCAGCACCAGCAGCCAGAGCCAGCGCTTCGCGGCCCGATTGGCGTCGGCATCGTGAGCCATGACGTCTCCTCTTCTTTCCCGGTTATCGATCTTGTTGAGCGGGTACGGCGCCGGGAGGAGCGGCGAAACGGGTAGGCTGCGGCTCCCCTGGCTTCGCGCCAGTATAGGAGCCGCGAGCACGCGGTCAAGCGGGGGCGAACCCGAGGTGATCCGCCCCCAGTCGCGCGGTTGCACCGGCATGCGGCCGGTGCATGAGCGTCAGATCGCGAACGAGGATTCGCGTGCGCCGGTCGTTTCTTTCAAAGCTTTCACCCACTTGCGCGCGGGCAGCTTCAGCGTGTCCTCGATCAGCTTCGCGCGTGCTTCCAGCTGCGCGAACGACACGTCGAGCACGGGGCCCGAGAACGCGATCGCGATCCGGTTGCCGTCGTGCACTTCCGGCAGCGCGATCACGCGATGGTCGAACGCCGCGTTCAGGTGCTTCATGTTGCGCACGAAGCTCGGATGGTCGCCGAACAGGTTGATCGTCGCGATGCCCGCGTCGGCGAGGCAGCCGCGCACCGCGCGATAGAACGCGACGCTGTCGAGCACCGGGCCGCGCGCGGTCGCGTCGTACAGGTCGATCTGCAGCGCGCCCGTCGTGCCGCGGTTGGCCGGATCGTTGACGAAATCCCATGCGTCGGCTTCGTGCACGACGAGGCGTTCGTCGTCGGGCGGCAGCGCGAACATCGTGCGCGCCGCGACGATCACGGCCGGGTTCAGTTCGACGGCCTCGACCTTCGCGTGCGACAGGAAGCGGTGCGAGAACTTGGTCAGCGCGCCGGTGCCGAGCCCGAGCTGGACGATCCGTTCGGGCGTTTCGAGGAACAGCAGCCACGCCATCATCTGCTGCGCGTATTCGAGCTCGATGTGCAGCGGCTTCGAGATCCGCATCGCACCCTGCACCCATTCGGTGCCGAAGTGCAGGAAGCGCACGCCGCGCTCTTCCGAGAATGTGACGGGCGCGAAGCGCGGCTTGCGCGGCGCTTCGAGCACGGGCACGTCGTCGTGTTCGTCGATCTCCGGGCGGCGCTTCATGCGCGGCGGCTGGAGCTTGTCGGAGCCGTTGTAGGCGGACGTCTTGCGTTGCTTGAACGCGCGCGCCTCGGCGGACGCGCGCTTGATGAGTCGGGACATGATTGAATCTCGCTGGGTGATGCTGGGTAATGCCGGATGAGCGGACGAGAGGATAGCATTGGTGGGAGCGGGCCGGCCGCCAGGCAAGCGCAGGACCGGTAGCCCGGCCATTCGGTCGACTTGCATGCGCTTCGGGCATGCGGGACAGTCGAACGGTGACGACGCTTGCAGTTCGCCATCCACGAGAAGGCGACTACCACTGACGACGGGGAGTCATATGAGCTCGAACGACAAAAAGATCTGGTTTCCGGCCAAGCGCTACGGATGGGGATGGGGTTTGCCGGTCGCGTGGCAGGGCTGGGTCGTGTTGCTGCTGTTCGCGATCGGGATCGGCGTCACCGCATGGCTTCTGCCGCCGCATCGATCGCCGCTGGCATACGGCGCCTGCATCGTGGTGTTGGTCGCGCTGCTGACCGCCGTGTGCTGGCTCAAGGGAGAGAAGCCCCGGTGGAGATGGGGCGAGGACGAGTGATCACGCGGCGCGCAGCGGAAACGTCTACGCTGATCTTCATCACGGCGCGCAAATGCATGCTGCGCTCGATCACGCCCTGCCAACGACTTCACAGCGCTAGCCGTGAGTGCGGCGGCAGCGCTTGGGCGCTCAGGAAGCAATGTGACGCCACTGCTCAAGCTTCTGCTCGAACGACAGCATCGCATTCGCCGGGCTCGACGAAGGCAGCACCAGCGTTTCATACCCGGCCTGCCCGATCACGTCGGCAAAGCGCCCCGCCGTCTTCCCGTTGAAACACACCTTCTTCAGCAACGGCGCATGCTCGCGCAACGACGCGAAGTCGTTCGGCTTCGCATTCCGGATCGCTGAATCGAGACTGCCTTGCCGATGGCATGCATCGAGGACATCCCAGATGCCGATGCCGTGCGAAAGCACACTTTCGAGCCGTGCGTCGTACGCAAGTTCGTGCAGCCCGGGCTCGCCGAGCACCGCACCGAGCAACCGCCAGAACTGATTGCGCGGATGCGCGTAGTACTGCGCGGCATCGAGCGACGCCTCGCCCGGAAAGCTGCCGAGAATCATCGTGTGCGTATTCGGCCCGACGACCGGCGCAAAACCTTGCAGCATCACGCGGCTCCGCGCGGCCCGTCGCCATGCGCATCGAGATGGCGCCACAACGCGGGCAGCATGCACTCGGTGACCATCAACGGCTTGCCGTGCCGCTGGAACACCGAGCGCCGCGCGACGAACGCGTGTGGCGCCCGCGCGCCCTGCAACGCATGGCTCGCGAGCGCATAGAGCGGATGACCGGCGATCACGCGCCGGCTGACGAGCGCCGAGCGCTCGACCTGCGGATCGCTGTACAGCAGCTCCGCGAGCGGCCGCGTGCGCAACCGCCGCATCGCCTGCCATACCCCCTTGCTGGCCGCGAGCGGCGCGATGCTGTGCGCGGCGACGTACGGCGTGCCGTCGACCGACAGGATCACCTCGCGCACCCACATCGGCGCGCGCGGCGCACTGTCGAGTGCGTCAGGCTCGTCGAACCACGGACAGTCGACGGCCTCGCGTGTCACGCGCACGCTCACGCTGCCGAGCCGCGCGAGATGCGCGGTCAGCGAACCGCCGCGCGTCAGCCAGTCGCGCTGGTCGAGCGTGCAGCCGGGCCGGGGCGTTTCGCGCCAGCCCGCCTGTGCGCCGTCGAATCGAATCCGCGTGCTCACGCAGTGCGCGACAGCAGCAGCGCGTTGGTTCGCTTCACGAAGCTCGCCGGATCGTCGAGCATCCCGCCTTCGGCCAGCAATGCCTGGTCGAACAGCAGATGGCACCAGTCGCCGAAATTGGCGCTCTCGGCGTTGAGCTGCTTCACGAGCGCGTGCTCCGGGTTGATCTCGAGGATCGGCTGCATCGCCGGCGCGTTCTGACCAGCCGCCTTCAGCATCCGCTGCAGGTAGCCGCTCATGTCGTTGTCGTCCGCGACGAGGCACGACGGCGAATCGGTCAGGCGGAACGTGACGCGCACTTCCTTCACCTTGTCGCCGAGCGCTTCCTTCATCTTCTCGACGACCGGCTTGATCGCCTCGCCCGCCTGCTCCTGCGCCTTCTTTTCCTCGTCGTTCAGCTCGCCGAGGTCGAGATCGCCGCGGGCAACGCTCGCGAGCGGCTTGCCGTCGAATTCATGCAGGAACGACAGCATCCATTCGTCGACGCGATCGGTCAGCAGCAGCACCTCGACGCCCTTCTTGCGGAACACTTCCAGATGCGGGCTGTTCTTCGCGGCCTGCCACGTATCGGCGGTCACGTAGTAGATCTTGCTCTGCTCCGGCTTCATGCGCGACACGTAGTCGGCGAGCGACACGTCCTGCGCATCGGTGTCGCCGTGCGTCGAGGCGAAGCGCAGCAGCTTCGCGATGCGCTCGCGGTTCGCGTGATCCTCGCCGAGGCCTTCCTTCAGCACCTGGCCGAACGCGCTCCAGAACGTCTTGTACTTCTCCTTGCCGGCATCCTCTTCCGCGTTCGCGAGTTCCTCGAGCATCGACAGCGCGCGCTTCGTCACGCCTTCGCGGATCGCCTTCACGTCGCGGCTTTCCTGCAGGATTTCACGCGACACGTTCAGCGGCAGGTCGGCCGAATCGACCACGCCCTTCACGAAGCGCAGGTATTGCGGCAGCAGCTGCTCGGCGTCGTCCATGATGAACACGCGCTTCACATACAGCTTCAGGCCGCCGCGATAGTCGCGGTTCCACAGATCGAACGGCGCGTGCGCCGGCACGAACAGCAGTTGCGTGTATTCGCTGCGGCCCTCGACGCGGTTGTGCGTCCACGTGAGCGGATCCTGGTGGTCGTGCGCGACGTGCTGGTAGAACTGCGTGTACTGCTCGTCGGTGATGTCGCTCTTCGAACGCGTCCACAGCGCGCTCGCCTGGTTGACGGTCTCGTCCTCGTCCTTCAGGACCATCTCGCCCTTTTCCTGATCCCACTCTTCCTTCTGCATCAGGATCGGCAGCGCGATGTGATCGGAATACTTCTGGATGATCGACTTCAGGCGGTGCGACGACAGCAGCTCGTCCTCGCCTTCGCGCAGGTGCAGCGTGATCGTCGTGCCGCGCTGCGCGCGCTCGATCGCGTCGATCGTGAAATCGCCCTCGCCCGCGCTTTCCCAGCGCACGGCTTCGTTCGCCGGCAGGCCGGCGCGGCGCGTCTCGACGGTGATCTTGTCAGCGACGATGAAACCCGAGTAGAAGCCGACGCCGAACTGGCCGATCAGCGCCGCGTCCTTCTGCTGGTCGCCGGACAGCTTCGTGAAGAATTCCTTGGTGCCCGAGCGCGCGATCGTGCCGAGGTTCGCGATCGCCTCGTCGCGGCTCATGCCGATGCCGTTGTCGTCGATCGTGATCGTGCGTGCGGCCTTGTCGAAGCCGATGCGGATGCGCAGGTTCGGATCGTTCTCATACAGCGCGTTGTCCGCGAGTCCTTCGAAACGCAGCTTGTCGGCCGCGTCGGACGCGTTCGACACCAGTTCGCGCAGGAAGATTTCCTTGTTGCTGTAGAGCGAATGAATCATCAGGTGGAGGAGTTGCTTGACCTCTGCCTGAAAGCTCATCGTTTCGTGTGCCATGGATGCTGTTTCCTCTTACTTGAACTTGAATGGTGTGGCGCGGGCGCCCGGCGCGCGATGCCGGAAGGCCCGTCAAGGACGACCGCCTGGCGCAAGCGGTTTGCGCGGGTATCTGGGGCCGGGCGACCGGATTTCAAGGGGCGTCGTGCCGCCCCATCATGACGCGCGCCGCGCCGCCGACTCGATATAGCGCGCGAGAAAGCCCGGCAGCGCCGGATCGCCGCAGTTCGCGACGTTGAAGCGCGTCCACGTCGACGACGACTGCTGCGGCGAGAACAGGCTGCCCGGCGTCAGCAAGAATCCTTCCTCGTGCGCGGCGGCCGCGAGCGCGTCCGAATCGACGCCCGTGTCGGCCCACAGGAACATCCCGGCTGCCGGCATCGTGAACAGCCGCAGCCCGGTGCGCTCGAGCATCCGCGCGGTCTTGTCGCGCACGCCGTCGAGTCGCGCGCGCAAGCGCTCGACGTGGCGCCGGTAATGCCCTTCGGTCAGGATCTTGTAGAGCACGCGCTCGTTGAGCTCCGGCGTCGTCATCCCGACCAGCATCTTCTGGTCGGTGATCGCCTTCGCGATCTCCGGCGCGCAGGCGACATAGCCGACCCGCAAATTCGCCGCGAGCGTCTTCGAATAGCTGCCGAGGTAGATCACGCGCTTCAACTGGTCGAGGCTCGCGAGTCGCGTCGCCGGGTAGCTCGGCGGGCACAGGTCGCCGTACACGTCGTCCTCGACGACGAGAAAGTCGTACGCCTCCGCGAGCTTCAGGATCCGGAACGCCTGCGCGGCCGACAGCGACGTGCCGGTCGGGTTCTGCAGCACCGAATTGATCACGAGCATCTTCGGCCGCCACATCTGCACGAGCGTTTCCAGCGCGTCGAGATCGGGGCCGTCGGGCGTATACGGCATGCCGACGAGCTGCGCGCCCTGCGACGCGAAGCGGCCGAACATCTGGAACCATGCGGGATCGCCGACGATCACCGCGTCGCCCGGCTGCACGTAGATGCGCGAGATCAGGTCGATCGCCTGCGTGATGCCCGACACCATCACGAGTTGCTCGGGCTTCGCGCCGATCTCGACTTCCGCGAGCCGCGTCTGCAGTTGCTGGCGCAGCGGCAGGAAGCCCTGGGGCGTGCCGAAGCCGAGCATCTGAGCGCCGGACTGGCGCCCGAGCGCGCGCAGCGAGCCGGTGATCAGCTCGCCGTCGAGCCAGCGGCCCGGCAGGTAGCCGAGACCCGGCCCCTTTTCCGGGCTGGCGGTGTGCAGCATGTTGCGCAGCAGCCAGACGACGTCGATCGTGTTGTGCACGGGCGCGGCCTCCGCCACGCGCGCCACGTTGTCGACCGGCTGCGGACCGACGGCCGTGCGCTCGCGCACGTAGAAACCGGAGCCGCGCCGCGAATCGAGATACCCCTGCGCGACGAGCCGCTCGTACGCCTCGACGACGGTGAAACGCGACACGCTCTTGTCGAGCGCGAGCTTGCGGATCGACGGCATGCGCATGCCGGGCCGGAACACGCGCTCGTCGATGCGGCGCCGCGCCCACTGGACAAGCTGGTCGACGAGCGTGAGGGTGGCCGTATCGTGCGGCGCGGGAATCTGGGCGAGAGGAACGGTGGACACGGGCGGGCAACTCCAACTGTACCGAAGGCTATCGCGCCGATTGTACCGTTACTGTGCCGGTGCCGACGATTACAGTTGACCTCAATGGCGACCTGCGGCCGCCGTTCCGGCCCGGCCGCACGCGGGGCCGCACCGCCCGGCGTGCAACGCGGCCCGGGCACCGGCCGGTCGCGCTACCGTCCGCCCACCATGACACTTTCGCTTCCCGACCGACGTTCATGCCAGCCCGCTCCCTGACCCTCGACCATCTCGTGATCGCCGCGCGCACGCTCGACGACGGCGTGCGCCATGTCGCCGACGCGCTCGGCATCCAGCCCGCCGGCGGCGGCCGCCATCCGCTGATGCGCACCCATAACGCGCTGTTCGGCGCGTGGGGCGGGCTGTACCTCGAAGTGATCGCGATCGATCCCGACGCACCGGCCACCGGCGACGACGCCACGCCGCCGCGCGCGCGGCTGTTCGGCCTCGACGATCCGGCGATGCACGCACGGCTCGCGCACGGTCCGTTCCTCGCGCACTGGGTCGCGCGCGTCGACCGCCCGCGCCAGCTCGCGCTGTGGCAGAGCCAGTACCCGGCGCGCATCGCGCCGGTCGTCGCGATGCGGCGCGGCGACCTGAGCTGGGGCCTCACGGTGCCCGACGACGGCGCGTTCCCCGCGTGGCAACGCGCCGGCGACGGCCTCGTGCCGTCGCTGATCCAGTGGGACAGCCCGCGTCATCCGGCCGAATCGCTGCCGGACAACGGCGTCGTGCTGAAGTCGCTCAAGGGCGTCCACCCGCGTGCGGACGCGATCCGCGAGCAGCTCGACTGGCTCGGCGCCAGCCATCTCCTCGACGTCGAAACCGGCGACGGCCCACCCGCGCTCGTCGCGGAATTCGACACGCCGCAAGGCGCCCGCACGCTGCGCTGACCGCCCGGCCGCCCGTTCGATTACACAAACCCAGCAATACGGAGACACCCAGTACATGAATTCGCGCGAAACCCGGGGCATGCTGCTCGGCCTCATCGGCGTGATGATCTTCAGCCTGACGCTGCCGATGACGCGTATCGTCGTCTCCGAACTCAATCCGCTGCTCAACGGGCTCGGCCGCGCGCTCGCCGCGTCGGTGCCGGCCGGCCTGCTGCTGTGGTGGCGCCGCGAACGGCTACCGACGCGCGCGCAGCTGAAAAGCCTGGCCGTCGTATCGGCCGGCGTGATCATCGCGTATCCGGTGTTCTCCGCCTGGGCGATGAAAACCGTGCCCGCGTCGCACGGCGCGGTCGTCAACGGCCTGCAGCCGCTGTTCGTCGCGCTGTACGCGGCGTGGCTGTCGCACGAGCGCCCGTCGAAGGCGTTCTGGGCCAGCGCGCTGGCGGGCAGCGCGCTTGTGATCGCGTTCGCGCTGCGCGACGGCGGCGGCACCGTGCAGGCGGGTGACGCGCTGATGCTCGTCGCGGTCGGCATCGGCGCGCTCGGCTATGCGGAAGGCGCGCGCCTCGCGCGCCAGATCGGCGGCTGGCAGGTGATCTGCTGGGCGCTCGTCGTGTCCGCGCCGTTCCTCGTGCTGCCGGTCGGCTGGCTCGCGTGGACGCAGCACGTCGCGCATCCGGCCCCGCTTGCGCTGCGCACGTGGCTCGCCTTCGGCTACGTGACCCTTTTTTCGCAATTCATCGGCTTTTTCGCGTGGTACGCGGGGCTGGCCATGGGTGGCATCGCGCGCGTCGGCCAGGTGCAGCTGCTGCAGATCTTCTTCACGATCGCCTTCTCCGCGCTGCTGTTCGGCGAAACGGTGACGCCGTCCACCTGGCTGTTCGCCGCCGCCGTGATCGCGACCGTGATGCTCGGCCGGCGCTCGGCCGTGGCCACGGCCCCGCGTCCTGCTCGCGCCGGTTGATGAGGTGCGCCATAATGTTTGTTTTGCCAGAACGGTTTTGCCCACCCGGCCGCGACGGCCCGATCGCGCTCCCGCATGCCTACCCGGCCGCGTCGACGCAATCTGCCTGATCGACCTTTCTTGACTGACCCCGATATCCGAACGAGGAGACTATGAATCCGACCGACCTGCATCCGCCGCACTGGCAGCTTTCCGAACGCGCCCGCAAGCTGACGAGCTCCGCGATCCGCGAGATCCTGAAGGTCACGGAACGCCCCGAGGTCATCTCGTTCGCAGGCGGCCTGCCGGCTCCGGCGACGTTCCCTGCCGAACGCATGCGCGCCGCAGCCGACCGCGTGCTGCGCGATGCGCCCGCCGCCGCACTCCAGTACAGCGCGACCGAAGGCTACCTGCCGCTGCGCGAATGGATCGCCGAGCGCTACAGCGTGCGCGTGTCGCAGGTGCTGATCACGACCGGCTCGCAGCAGGCGCTCGACCTGCTCGGCAAGGCGCTGATCGATCCGAACAGCCCGATCCTCGTCGAAACCCCGACCTACCTCGGCGCGCTGCAATCGTTCTCGCTGTACGAGCCGCGCTACGTGCAGGTGCCGACCGACGAGCAGGGCCTCTTGCCCGAAGGCCTCACGCCCGAGCTGACGCAAGGCGCGCGCCTGCTGTACGCGCAGCCGAACTTCCAGAACCCGACCGGCCGCCGCCTGCCCGTCGAGCGCCGCCGCGCGCTCGCCGCGTTCGCGCAGTCGAGCCCGTTCCCGGTGCTGGAAGACGACCCGTACGGCGCGCTGAACTACCAGGGCGAGCCGCTGCCGACGATGCTGTCGATGGCGCCGGACCACATCGTGCACCTCGGTACGTTCTCGAAGGTGCTCGCGCCGGGCCTGCGGATCGGCTACATCATTGCCCCCGAAGAACTCCACTTCAAGCTCGTGCAGGCCAAGCAGGCCACCGACCTGCACACGCCGACGCTCACGCAGCGCATCGCGCACGAAGTGATCAAGGACGGCTTCCTCGACGAGCACATCCCGACGATCCGCCAGTTGTACGGCGCGCAATGCGAAGCGATGCTCGCGTCGCTCGCACGCCACATGCCGGAAGGCGTCACGTGGAACCGTCCGGAAGGCGGGATGTTCATCTGGGTGAACCTGCCCGCGCAGATCGACAGCATGAAGCTGCTCGCCGCGGCCGTGGACAACCACGTCGCCTTCGTGCCGGGCGCGCCGTTCTTCGCGGACGACGCTCAACAGAACACGCTGCGCCTGTCGTTCGTGACGGTGCCGCCCGAAAAGATCGAGGAAGGCGTCGCGCGCCTCGGCAAGCTGCTGCGCGAGCGCCTCTGATCCCCGCTTTTTCCTGTCACGACTCTCTACGAGGAATCGAACGCATGGCTAACGTCTACGACAAACTGAAGTCGCTCGGCATCGAGCTCCCGACCGCCGGCGCACCGGCCGCCGCCTACGTGATGAGCGCGCAAAGCGGCAACACGGTCTACCTGTCGGGCCACATCGCGAAAAAGGACGGCAAGGTCTGGGCCGGCAAGCTCGGCGCGGATCTGCAGACGGAAGACGGCAAGGCGGCCGCACGCTCGATCGCGATCGACCTGCTCGCGACGCTGCACACGCACACCGGCGACCTGAACAAGGTCACGCGCATCGTGAAGCTGATGAGCCTCGTCAACTCGACGCTCGACTTCACCGAACAGCACGTCGTCACGAACGGTGCGTCGGAACTGATCGCGGAAGTGTTCGGCGACGCCGGCAAGCACGCGCGTTCGGCGTTCGGCGTCGCGCAGATTCCGCTCGGCGCATGCGTCGAGATCGAGCTGATCGCCGAAGTCGCGTAACTCACGTCACGCAATCGTCACGATGACCAGCCACCGCGTCCGTTTCAAGCAGGTCGACGTCTTCACGTCGGTGCCGTTCAAAGGCAACCCGCTCGCGGTGGTGTTCGACGCCGATTCGCTCGGCGACGACGACATGCTGGCGATCGCCCGCTGGACGAACCTGTCGGAAACGACGTTCGTGTGCACGCCGACCGATCCGGAGGCCGATTACCGCGTCCGGATCTTCACGCCGGGCGGCGAACTGCCGTTCGCCGGCCACCCGACGCTCGGCACCGCGCACGCGTTCCTGGAAAGCGGCGCGCGACCGCGCACGCCGGGCGTGCTGATCCAGCAATGCGGCGTCGGCCGGGTCGAACTGCGCGAACAGGCCGCCGGCTGGGCATTCGCCGCGCCGCCGGCACGGTTCACGCCACTCGACCGGTCGGACTATCCGGTGCTGGCGGCCGCGTTGCGCAGCAATGCGATCGATCCGGACGCCGAACCGTGCGCGGTCGACAACGGCGCGCCATGGCTCGTCGTGCGGCTCACGTCGGCCGAGGCCTGCATCGGCCTCGCGCCCGATCCGGCCGCGCTCGAGGCCCTCACCCATCGCTACGGCGCGCACGGCCTCGCGGCCTACGCGCCCCACCCCGACGACGGCCCCGCGACGTTCGAAATCCGCTGTCTGATGACGGGCGGCGGTTTCGGCATCGGCGAGGATCCCGCCACCGGCAGCGCGAACGCCGCGCTGGCCGAGCTGCTGAGCCGCCAGCAGCGCCGCCCCGGCACGTCGTATACAGCCCGCCAGGGCACGGCGATCGGCCGCGACGGCCGCATTGCCGTTCGCTATGACGACGACGGCACGATCTGGATCGGCGGCCACGTCGTGACGGTCGTGGACGGCACGTTCCAGATGCCCGCCTGACGTTTCGACGTTTCGCCATGTGCGATGGCCCGGCCGGGCGCCCTGAGGTTGCCCGGCTATCGCAAAAACGTTCCAACCAGTAATATCGGGCCTAATCCGTCGCTTCGGCGGGTCTGTCCATGGTTGCGCACCCCGCGAACGAACAGACGCCGGGGCGACCCCAACCATAGCCGGCCATCCCGACGAGGATGGCGCAAGCGAGCAGGACGCCGCCCTTCTTCAATGAGCTCCGCCCGGTCCAACCACACGCCGCCGACCCGGCCGCTACGTGCGCCGCGCAAATCGCGCCGGCGTGCGCTGTTCGCGATCCCGCTGCTCGGGATGCTGGCGCTCGCGCTGCTGTGGGCGGTGATCATCGCGCGACTGTCGGTCGAAAAGGACAGCGCGTACAAGGAAGCGGCGGCATCCGCGGCGATCCTGTCGTCCGCGCTCGAGCAGCACACCGTCAAGGCGATCCACCAGGTCGACCAGATCACCCGCTTCGTCAAGTTCGAATTCGAGAAATCGCCCGCGCACTTCAACCTCGCGAGCGCGGTCGAAAAAGGCGTCGTGCCGAGCGACACGTTGATCCAGGTCTCGCTCGTGAACGCGAAGGGTATCCTGTTCGCGAACACGGCCGAACTCCATCCGCAGCCGATCAACCTGTCGGATCGCGAGCACTTCAAGGTGCATCTCGCGCACAACGACGACCGCCTGTACATCAGCAAGCCGGTGCTCGGCCGCGTGTCGAGCCACTGGACGCTGCAGATGACGCGGCGCCTGAACAACCCGGACGGCAGCTTCGCGGGCATCGTCGTGGTGTCGGAAGACCCGAGCTACTTCACGAACGACTTCTACAACAACGCGGCGATCGGCAAGGAAGGCGTGATCTCCGTGGTGTCCGACACGGGTGCCGTGCTCGCGCGGCGCACCGGCTCGCTCAGCAACGCACCGGGTGCGTTCTCCGCCTCGGGCGTGTACCCGATCGCCGAGCGCGTGACGGGCACGATCATCGACCCGATCGACGGCGTGACGCGCATCGTGTCGTACCGCCACCTCGACGGCTACCCGCTCGCCGTGATGGTCGGGCTGTCGCAGACCGAGGAATTCGCGGACTACTACCACACGCGCAACGTCTACCTGCTGATGACGAGCTTCATCACGCTCGCGATGCTCGCGTTCTTCAGCGTCGCGACAGGGCTGATCGGCAAGTTGCTGGGGCGCGAGCGCGAGATGACCCAGCTCGCCGAATACGACCTGCTCACCGGCCTCGCGAACCGCTACGCGACGCTGCGCGGGCTGCGTAACGACGTGTCGATGCCGGCCAGCCTGTCGCGGCTCGGCCTGCTGTTCATCGACCTCGACAACTTCAAGACCGTCAACGACACGCTCGGCCACAACGCCGGCGACATCGTGCTGCAGATGACCGCGTCGCGCCTGTCGGATGCCGTCGGCGACGAAGGGTCACTCGCGCGGATCGGCGGCGACGAGTTCGTGGTCGTGATGAAGGGCGACGACATCGAACGGCGCGCGGTGCGACTCGCGGAAGCGATCATCCGGATGTTCGGCGAGCCGTTCGACGTGCGCGGCAGTTCGTTCGTGCTGCACGCCAGCATCGGCATCGCGCTGCACAGCGTCGCGAACGAAAGCGAGATCGACCTGCTGAAGAAGGCCGACCTCGCGATGTACAGCGCGAAGGACGCCGGCAAGAACTGCTACCAGTTCTACGCGCCGCACCTGTCGCACCGCGCGGACCACCTGATGCGCTGGGAACAGCAGTTGCGCGTCGCGCTCGCCGAAGGGCAGCTGTTCCTCGCCTACCAGCCGAAGATCGACCTGACGCACCGCACGATCACCGGCTTCGAGGCGCTCGCGCGCTGGGACCACCCCGAGCACGGAGTCATCTCCGCGAACGAATTCATTTCGATCGCCGAATCGACGGGCCTGATCGTGCCGATCGGCGACTTCGTGATTCGCACCGCATGCGAACAGATCGCGCGCTGGCGCGACGACGGCCACGACACGCTGACACTCGCGATCAACATCTCGCCCGTGCAGTTCTGGCGCGGCGACCTGATCGAGACGATTTCCCAGGCGCTGCAGGACACCGGCATCGACGCGAACCGGCTCGAACTCGAGATCACCGAAACCGCGATGATGGAATACCCGGAGCTCGTGTCCGAGAAGATCGTCGCGCTGAAGAAGCTCGGCATCCGGATCGCACTCGACGATTTCGGCACCGGCTATTCGTCGCTGTCGTACCTGCACCGCTTCTCCGTCGACACGCTGAAGGTCGACCGCTCGTTCGTGCAGGCCATCCCGAACGATCGCAGCGTGTGCGTGATGGTGTCGTCGATCGTGCATCTCGCACGCTCGCTCGGCCTGACGGTCGTCGTCGAGGGCACCGAGACCGAGGAGCAGATCGCGTGGCTGTCCGCGCTCGGCGAGATCGAGGCGCAGGGCTTCCTGTTCTCGCGCCCCGTGCCGGCCGACGCGATTCCCGCGCTGATCGCACGCTTCGGCGTGCGCGGCGCCCGGCCGAACGTCCTCGCCCACCGCGCGACCGGCAGCACGGGCGCCTGAGCCCGCAACACGCACCGCACGTGTTGCGCGGCCCATCGATTGTTTCGGCTTCCGATCCGATTGTTTAGTCCATTTACTAGCGTTTTCGCGCATGGCAGTGTCACGATGCGCGGCGGACAATCGGGAGGGCCACCGTGTCGGCGGGCCGCCGGCACGTTTTCACGCGCGAGACCAGGCCCAGCGCCAACAGCATAGTCATGACAACCGTCGAAGTCGAAGCGGCCGAACGTGTCGAACAGGCACAGGCCTCCCTATGGACCTTGTTCAAGGTCATCGCCGGCATTTCCGCCGTGTCGTGGGGCGGGCTGTCGATGATGGCGCAGCTCGAACGCCACTACGTCGACCGGTTGCAGCGCATCGAGCCGCACGTGTTCGCCGATTTCATCGCCCTCGCATGGCTCGTGCCGGGCCCCGTCGGCTGCAATGTCGCGGTGCAGGTCGGCCAGACGCTGCACGGCCGCATCGGCGCGTGGATCGCCGGCATCGCGAGTGTGCTGCCGTTCTTCCTGCTGATGACGCTGTTCGCGATCTTCTACCGCACGCCGATCGTGCGCTCGCTCGCCGCGCCGATGCTGATCAATCACTTCGGGATGGTGCTCGCCGCGCTGATCGGCGTCACATGGATCAAGCAGTTGCGTACGCTCGTGCGCACGCGGCTCGAACAGTTGATTGCCGCGCTATCGACGATTCTGCTCGCTTTCGCGCATAGTCCGGCCGCGTTCGTCGGGATTCTCTTCGCTGCGTTTGCAGCCGGCTGGCTGACCGGACCGCCGCAAGACGACGTGGTCGACTTCACGCTGTCCAGGCGCGACCGCAACCTGCTCGTGCTGCTCGCCGTCCTCGTCGCGCTGTTCGCGCTGCCGCTGTCCGGCGACTACCAGATGACGCTGCTGTGGCCGCGGCTCGCCGGCGCCGGGATGACGCTGTTCGGCGGCGGCTTCTCCGCGCTGCCCGTGCTCAAGACGCTGTTCGTGTCGCCGGGGACCGGCATCTCCGATCACGACTTCACGCTCGCGTTCGCGCTGTCGCCCGTATCGCCCGGCCCGCTGCTGAACGTCGTGCCGTTTCTCGGCTACCTGACCGACGGCTGGATCGGCGCGCTGCTCGCGACCGCCGCGCTGTTCATTCCGTCGGGGTGTCTCGTCGTGTTCGCGCAAAACCATCTGTTCCGGCTCAAGCGCCACTCGCGCTTCGAGCACGGGATGCGCCTGATGCGCGCGGCGACGACGGGCTTTCTGGTCGTCGCCGTCGTGAAGATCCTGCATCGCGAACCGGCCGATCCCGTCTATTGGCTCACGGGCGCCTTTGCGATGCTGTGCTTCGCGCGCTTCAAGGTGCCCGTGTATGCAGTCTACGGCGCGGTCGCGATCGTGTGCGGCGTATGGCTGTGGGCCGTCGCGCATTGACGGCCGGCGGCGGTCACCGCCACCGCCACCGCTTGCCGCTCAGCCTGCTTGCACCGCGACGCGGCGTGCGACCCAGCGCGCCCGCAGCGCGTCGTAGGCGAGGTTGAAGCAGAACGTGTAAGGCAGGAAGAACAGCACGATGCCGAGGTCGAGCAGCAGCGCCTCGACGAGGCTCACATCCAGCCACCACGCGGCGACCGGCACCACCATCGCGACGAGGCCGAGCTCGAACGCGACCGCATGCGCGATCCGCATCCCGAGCGTGCGCGTGAGGCCGGCCCGCCGCTCGAAGCGGTCGAACAGCGTGTTGAACGTCATGTTCCAGGCCATCGCGATCAGCGACACCATCACCGTCAGCACGCCGACGTGCGAGACCGGCATGTCGAGCAGCCACGCGCCGATCGGCGCGCACAGCGCGATCGCCACCAGCTCGAACGTCAGCGCGTGAACGAGGCGTTCCGTCACCGTTTTGTTCATCTGTTTCATGCTTCCCTCCGATTCGTTGGTCCAGCTCATGTCGGCCATTTTGATCGGCACGACCGTATGAATCCAGTTTGATATCATCGGTTTTACCGATACAACGCCGTGAGGTCCGCCGCATGCGCCACGCCCCCGAAGCCCTGCTCGCCTTCGCCGAAGCCGCGCTGCTCGGCTCGTTCACGGCCGCCGCGCGCAAGCTGGGCAAGCGGCAGTCGACGGTCTCCGAAGCGATCGCGAACCTCGAGATCGATCTCGGTGTGCAGCTGTTCGACCGCTCGACGCGCACGCCGACGCTGACCGATGCCGGCCGCGCGCTGCTGCCGCAGGTGCAGCGCACGCTGGAAGCCGGCGCGGCGATCGACCGCACCGCCGCGCGGCTCGCGCAGGGCGAGGAAGCGCGGCTCACGCTCGTCGTGTCCGATACGTACCAGTCGAAGCGATACGAGGAAACCTTGATGGCGCTCGAGCGACGTTTTCCGGCGCTCGAGCTCGAATGCCAGATCGCCGAGCACGAGGACGTGCTCGACCTGATCCAGCAGGGCCGCGCCCAGCTCGGGCTGATGGCCGCGCGCGCCGTCTACCCGCCCGATATCGGCGCGGCGACGGTGGCGGAGGAATCCGAGATCGGTCTGTTCGTCGGACGCACGCACGCGCTGGCCGCCCACGGCGACGCTGACGTGCCGCATGCGGCGCTGCGCGACGCGCGCGAGCTGCGCCTGAACACCTACGTGAAGCCGGAGGATCGCGGCGCCGACGACCGGATCGTCGTCGGCACGCAGCGCTGGCTCGCGCCGAGCTATCTGATGCTGCTGGAGATGGCGGTGCTGGGGTTCGGCTGGGCCGAGCTGCCGCGCTGGATGGTCGAGCACTTCGCGCGCGACCGGCTGTGCGAGCTGCGCTCGCGCGGCTGGCCGCGGCGCGTGCGGGTCGATGCGGTCTGGTCGCGCAACCGGCCACTCGGCCCGGCCGGCGCGTGGCTGCTCGACGCGATGCTGGCCGCGTAGCGGCGCGCGGCACCGCGCCGGCGGCGGGCGCCGAGCGGCGCCGCGGAATCGGAGGTCAGAAGCCGCGCGACAACACGGCGGCGCCGATCGTCACGACGCCGAGCACGAGATTGACGACGACGAGCAGGCGCACCGTGTTCACGGCACGCGCGCCATCGGGCCAGTTCTGCGCCTGCACCGCGCGGCGGATACGCGGGAACAGCGCGAAGCGGATGTGGCCGAAGATCAGCATCATCACGACGCCCAGCCCCGCCATCGCATGCAGCGTCCACGTCGCGTGCGCGCCGCCGAATGCCATCAGCAGGAACCCGCCGGACAGCAGGATCACGATCACCGAGCCCGACACCCAGTTGAAGAAGCGGCCGAACACGCCTTCGATCAGCGGCAGCCGGAGCTGCGGCGTCAGGTCGGACAGCGCCGGGCGCAGGCAGAAATTCGCGAAGACCATCCCGCCCACCCACACGGCGACGGCCAGCAGGTGAAGAAACAGCGCGACGGCAACAGCGTGGGACATGGCGACAATCCTGATAGGGGTTGGGTGCAACGAACAGCCGCGTCACGCGCGGTCTCGAGCGACGTTCGACCGGCGGCCCGCCGCTCGGTTCAGACCCCGGGCGGCATTTCACACTATTTTGCAAATTCCGCGTGGCGCCGCCACTGTCGCTTACCTGAATACGCCGCGCAAAAGAACAGGCCGCACGCCCGCCGAAGCGGAGGTGCGGCCTGCGATGCCGGTCGAGCCGGCAAGCGGATGCGGCGTCAGCCGAGCAGCGGACGCAGTTCGTTGACGACCTTGAGCTTCGTCTCCGGCGCGCGGCCCTTGCGTGCGCGCTTGCCGATGTGCGGCGCGAGCCCCGCGTACGACAGCGTTTCGTCCTGCGCCTTGCCGCCGCGACCCGTGCCGATCAGCACGACGCCGGCCGGGTCGATCGCGAGCGCCTGCACGAGCGTTTCCTTGTCGTCGAGCGCCATCAGGATCACGCCGCGGCCGCCGCCGGACAGCGTCTTCATCTCGTCCATCCCGAACACCAGCAGCCGGCCGCCGCTCGACAGGCACGCGACCTGCGTCGCGTTCGGCAGCACGGGCATCGGCGCGAGCGGCACCGCGCCCGTATCGATCGTCATGAACGCCTTGCCGGCCTTCACGCGGCTCACCATGTCGCCGACCTTCGCGAGGAAGCCGAACCCGTTGCTCGACGCGAGCAGCAGTTGCTGGTCGACCGGCGCCGCGTAGTAGTGCATCAGGTGCGAGCCCGATTCGAGCTCGATCAGCGATGTCACCGGCACGCCGTCGCCGCGGCCGCCCGGCAGCACCGACACGTCGACCGAGTACACGCGGCCGCTGCTGCCCCACGCGATCAACCGGTCGGGCGTGCGGCACTGGAACGCGGCGTACAGGTGGTCGCCCGCCTTGAACGTGAAGCCGGCCGGGTCGAGCCCGTGACCCTTCAGCGCGCGCACCCAGCCCTTCTGCGACACGACGACCGTCACCGGCTCGTCGACGACCTTCGCCTCGAACGTCGCGCGCTTTTCCTGCTGGATCAGCGTGCGGCGATCGTCGCCGTACTGCTTCGCGTCGGTCTCGATCTCCTTGATCATCAGCCGCTTCATCGCGCTTTCGTTCGCGAGCAGTTCCTCGAGCTTCGCCTTCTCGTCGCGCAGCGTCTCGAGTTCCTTCTCGATCTTGATCTTCTCGAGCCGTGCGAGCTGGCGCAGCCGGATTTCGAGAATGTCTTCCGCCTGGCGGTCGGTGAGGCCGAACGCGCTCATCAGCGCGGCCTTCGGCTCGTCCGCCTCGCGGATGATGCGAATCACCTCGTCGATGTTCAGGAAGACGATCATCCGCCCTTCGAGGATGTGGATGCGGTCGTCGACCTTCGCGAGACGATGGCGGCACCGGCGCGTCATCGTCAGCTGGCGGAACTTCACCCATTCGTCGAGGATCGTCAGCAGCCCCTTCTGGCCCGGCCGGCCGTCGGCGCCGATCATCACGAGGTTCAGCGTCGCGTTCGACTCGAGGCTCGTGTACGCGAGCAGCGTGTTCACGAATTCCGTCTGGTCGATCGTGCGCGACTTCGGCTCGAACACGAGCCGCACCGCCGCTTCCTTGCCCGACTCGTCGCGCACCGCGTCGAGCAGGTCGAGCATCGCCTTCTTTGTGTTGAGCTGTTCGGGCGTGAGCGTCTTCTTGCCGAGCTTGAGCTTCGGGTTGGTCAGCTCCTCGATTTCCTCGAGCACCTTCTGGCCCGACGTGCTCGGCGGCAGCTCGGTGACGACGAGTTGCCACTGGCCGCGCGCGAGATCCTCGATCTTCCAGCGCGCGCGCACCTTCAGGCTGCCGCGGCCAGTTTCATAGGCCGCCGCGATCTCGGCGTCGCTCGAGATGATCTGGCCGCCGCCCGGGAAGTCCGGGCCGGGGATCAGGTTCATCAGCTCCGCGTGCGTGAGCTTCGGATTGCGGATCAATGCGACCGCCGCCGCCGCGACTTCGCGCAGGTTGTGCGACGGGATTTCGGTGGCGAGGCCGACCGCGATGCCCGATGCGCCGTTCAGCAGCACGAACGGCATGCGGCTCGGCAGCGTCTTCGGTTCCTCGAACGAGCCGTCGTAGTTCGGCATGAAGTCGACCGTGCCCTGGTCGATCTCGTCGAGCAGCAGTTTCGAGATCGGCGTGAGCCGCGCTTCGGTGTATCGCATCGCCGCCGCGCCGTCGCCGTCGCGCGAGCCGAAGTTGCCCTGCCCGTCGATCAGCGGATAGCGCAGCGAGAAATCCTGCGCGAGACGCACGAGCGCGTCGTAGGCCGATTGGTCACCATGCGGGTGGTATTTACCGAGCACGTCGCCGACCACGCGCGCCGACTTCACCGGCTTCGCGTCGGGGCCAAGGCCCATTTCGTTCATCGCGAACAGGATCCGGCGCTGCACCGGCTTCTGGCCGTCGCACACGTCGGGTAGCGCGCGGCTCTTCACGACGCTGACCGCGTAGCTGAGGTACGCCTGCTCCGCGTAATTGCCGAGCGTCAGCGCATCGGCGTCCGGTGCGTCGGACCCGGCGAAGAGATCGGAAGTATTGTCGTCCATCTGAATTCCGTATTCGTAAATGGCGTGAGGCCGGGCCGGGCGTCATGCCCGGCCGCGCGGACTAGATGTCCGCTTCGACGTCGTTGCCCTTTTCCTCGAGCCAGCCGCGCCGCGCGGCTGCCTCGCCCTTGCCCATCAGCATCGTCATCCGCGCGACGGTCGCCTCGTAGTCGAGCTCGCCGAGCTTCACGGGCATCAGGCGGCGCGTGTCGGGGTTCATCGTCGTGTCCCACAGCTGCTCGGCGCTCATTTCGCCGAGACCCTTGAAGCGGCTGATGCTCCATTGGGTTTCACGCACGCCGTCCTTGCGCAGCTTGTCGAGCGTCGCCTCGAGTTCGCCTTCGTCGAGCGCATAGAGCTTCTGCGCGGGCTTCTTGCCGCGCGCGGGCGCATCGACGCGGAACAGCGGCGGCCGTGCGACATGCACGTGGCCGCGTTCGATCAGCTGCGGGAAGTGCTTGAAGAACAGCGTGAGCAGCAGCACCTGGATGTGCGAGCCGTCGACGTCCGCGTCCGACAGGATGCAGATCTTGCCGTAGCGCAGGTTCGACAGGTCGACGGTTTCGTCCGGGCTGTGCGGATCGACGCCGATCGCGACCGAGATGTCATGCACCTCGTTGTTCGCGAACAGGCGGTCGCGCTCGGTTTCCCACGTGTTCAGCACCTTGCCGCGCAGCGGCAGGATCGCCTGGTATTCCTTGTCGCGACCCATCTTCGCGGAACCGCCCGCCGAGTCGCCCTCGACGAGGAACAGTTCGTTGCGCGCGATATCTTCCGTCTCGCAATCGGTCAGCTTGCCGGGCAGCACCGCGACGCCCGAGCTCTTGCGCTTCTCGACCTTCTGGCCCGCGCGCGTGCGCGCCTGCGCCTGCTTGATCACGAGTTCGGCGAGCTTCTTGCCGTGCTCGACGTGCTGGTTCAGCCACAGCTCGAGCGCCGGCCGCGAGAACGACGACACGAGCTTCACCGCGTCGCGGCTGTTCAGGCGTTCCTTGATCTGCCCCTGGAACTGCGGGTCGAGCACCTTTGCGGACAGCACGAACGACACGCGTGCGAACACGTCTTCCGCGAGCAGCTTCACGCCCTTCGGCTGCAGGTTGTGCAGTTCGACGAAGCTTTTCACCGCCTGGTAGAGACCGTCGCGCAGGCCCGACTCGTGCGTGCCGCCGGCCGGCGTCGGGATCAGGTTCACGTACGACTCGCGCACGAGCGAACCTTCCTCGCTCCATGCGACGACCCACGACGCGCCCTCGCCTTCGGCAAAGGTTTCGTCGGTCGAACGCGCATCGGCAAAGCGCTCGCCCTCGAACAGCGGGATCAGCAGCTCGCTACCGTTCATCTCGTCGAGCAGGTAGCCGCGCAGGCCGTCCTCGTATTTCCAGGTCTGGCGTTCGCCGGTCTTCTCGTTGACGAGCACGACCTCGACGCCCGGCAGCAGCACGGCCTTCGAGCGCAGCAGGCGCTGCAGCTCGCCGAGCGGCAGGTTCGGCGAATCGAAGTACTTCGGATTCGGCCACACCTGCACGCGCGTGCCGGACTTCTTCTCGCCGCGGCCCGCGCCTTGCGTCGCGAGCGGCTTCACGACATCGCCGTCGGCGAAGCCGAGTTCGGCGATCTTGCCGTCGCGCCAGACTGTCACGTCGAGGCGCGTCGCGAGTGCGTTCGTCACCGACACGCCGACGCCGTGCAGGCCGCCCGAGAACGTGTACGCGCCGCCGGCGGCCTTGTCGAACTTGCCGCCCGCGTGCAGGCGCGTGAACACGATCTCGACGACCGGTACGCCTTCCTCGGGGTGCATGCCGAACGGGATGCCGCGGCCGTCGTCCTCGACCGACACCGACTGGTCGGCGTGCAGCGTGACCGTGATCTGCTTGCCGTGGCCGCCGAGTGCCTCGTCGGACGCGTTGTCGATGACTTCCTGAATGATGTGCAGCGGATTTTCGGTACGGGTGTACATGCCGGGCCGCTGCTTGACCGGCTCGAGACCCTTGAGCACCTTGATCGATGCTTCGCTATAGGCCGCGCTGGGCTTCTTCGTTGACATAGGCACTGAATTTCGTCATTCATCGGGACGTTGTCCACACCTCGTGTGGATAACGTCGTGGACAAAACGTTGAGTTCCGTAAAAAAGCGAATCGAAACAACGCTGTGCTTGGACTGCTTCGAAAGCGGGCGCGCGGCATGCGCTACGCGACCCGGGACGCGCGGTATTTTACTGGTTCCGCGTGGCGCGCCATCGCAAGATCGTCGCACGGCGCAACCGGCCATGCGACCGGTGATACGACGCGCCCGCCAGCGACGCGCCGCGCGCCGCGCGTCAGACCGGTTTGCGCTTCGCCTCGAGCGTTTCCCACCGCTCGAGCGCGGCGAGCAGTTCGTCGTCGATCGCCGCGAACCGTTCGGTCAGGCGCGTGCCTTCCTGCGGATCCTTCGCGAAGATCGCGCCGTCCTCGAGCTGCGCGTTGATCGTCTTCTGTTCTTCCTCGAGCGCCGCGATCTTCTGCGGCAGCGCATCGAGTTCGCGCTGCTCGTTGAACGACAGCTTGACCGTGCGCTGCGCGTTGCGGCCGGCCGCACTTTTCGCCGGGTCTTCCTTGACCGGCGCCGCTTCCTTCACCGCGCGCTTCGCCGCGTCCTGCTGCGCGAGCTGCTGCGAACGCTCGCTCTGGATCTGCCAGTCAGTGAAGCCGCCGACGTATTCGCGCCACTTGCCGTCGCCCTCGGCCGCGATCACCGACGTCACGACGTTGTCGAGGAACGCGCGATCGTGGCTGACGAGCAGCACCGTGCCGTCATAGTCGGCCAGCAGCTCTTCGAGCAGTTCGAGCGTCGGGATGTCGAGGTCGTTGGTCGGTTCGTCGAGCACCAGCACATTGGCCGGACGCGCGAACAGGCGCGCGAGCAGCAGCCGGTTGCGCTCGCCGCCCGACAGCGACTTCACCGGCGAGCGCGCACGTTCCGGTGCGAACAGGAAGTCGCCGAGATAGCTCATCACGTGCTTGCGCACGCCACCGATCTCGACCCATTCGCTACCCGGGCTGATCGTGTCGGCCAGGCTCTTTTCCTGGTCGAGCTGCGCGCGCATCTGGTCGAAATACGCGACCTGCAGGTTCGTGCCCGTGCGCACCGTGCCCGTGTCGGGCTTCAGCTCGCCGAGGATCAGATTGAGCAGCGTAGTCTTGCCCGCGCCGTTCGGGCCGACGAAACCGATCTTGTCGCCACGCATGACCGACGTCGAGAACGTGTCGACGACCGTTCGATCGCCGTAGCGCTTCGTCACGTCCGTCAGTTCCGCGACGATCTTGCCCGACTTCTCGCCCTGCGCGACGTCGAGCTTCACGTTGCCCTGCGAATTGCGGCGCTCCGAGCGCTCGTTGCGCATCTGCACGAGCCGCGCGATGCGCCCGACGCTGCGCGTACGCCGCGCCTCGACGCCCTTGCGGATCCACACTTCTTCCTGCGCGAGCAGCTTGTCGAACTTCTCGTTTTCCACGCGCTCGACTTCGAGCTGCTGCGCCTTGCGCGTCTGGTACGCGGAGAAATTGCCCGGATACGACAGCAGCCCGCCACGATCGAGCTCGACAATGCGTGTCGCAACGCGGTCGAGGAACGCGCGATCGTGGGTGATGAACAGCAGGCCCGCGCGCTGCGAGACCAGCAGTTCTTCCAGCCAGCGGATGCCGTCGAAGTCGAGGTGGTTGGTCGGTTCGTCGAGCAGCAGCACGTCGGGCTGCAGCACGAGCGCGCGCGCCAGCGCGACGCGCTTCTGCATCCCGCCCGACAGCGCGTCGACGCTGGCGTCGCCGTCCGTCAGGCCGATCTGCGCGAGCGTCATCGACACACGCGTGCGCCAGTTCCACGCGTCGTGCATGTCGAGCGACGACTGCAGCGCGTTCATTCGCGCGAGCAGCGCATCGTGCTCGGCGCCTTCGGGTGTGTCGGCGAGGCGGTGCGCAATCGAATCGTATTCTTCGAGCACTTCGCGCGTGTGCGTGAGCCCCGATGCCACGGCCTCGAACACCGTCGCGCCGGGTTCGAATTCGGGCTCCTGCGGCACGTAGACGGTCACGAGCTCCTGCTGGCGCGTGATCAGCCCGTCATCGGGCTTCGCGAGCCCGGCGACGATCTTCAGCAGCGACGACTTGCCCGCGCCGTTGCGGCCGATCAGGCCGACGCGTTCGCCTGCCTCCAGCGAGAAGTCCGCGTGATCGAGCAACGCGACGTGACCGAACGCGAGGTGCGCGCCGGTAATGGAATAAAGCGACATGGGGAGACGGCGAAGAGAGAAATCGGAAGCGCCCATTGTACCGGTGGCGGACGCCTGCGCCGGGATGGCCGGACGGACTATGCCGGTGCGCGGTGCTTTTTGTGCTGTGACTGCGTGCGGCGTGCGCTCGGCGGACGGCGCCGGCATCGCGCACTTCGCCGCCACGCGAAGCCGGCACGGCGGGCATCCGGCCGCAGCTTCCCGGCCGGGCGCCCGCACGCGGGAGGTGCGATTACTTCACGTTGACCGTGATCGTCGAGCTCAGCTCGGGACCGTACGAACGGTGTGCGCCGTCGCCGAGTTGCAGCGTCAGCGTGTGCTGGCCAGGCGGCAGCTTCACGTCGGTTTCGGTCTGGCCCTTGCCGAAGTGCAGCGAATGGTCGGAGGCGGGAATCACGTCGCCCTTCGGCACCGGCTTGCCGTCGATCAGCAGGTGATGGTGGCCCGTGTCCGGCGTCATGTCGCCGGCCGGCTTGAGCGCCATCCCTTCGAGGCCGAACTGCACGTGCACGGGGCTCGACACCGTCGCGCCATCCTTCGGCTCGACGAAGAACACGCGCGCCTCGGCACGCGCGAGCGTCGACACGGCCAGTGCCGCGACACATACCGCACCCGCGATCCATTTCTTGTTGAGCATCGTTTCCTCCTTCAGATTGAAAGGCTCACGAAGCATACACTGCGTGCCCGGCCCGTGCGATGACAGCCGTTGTTCGCGATGCGTACGTTTAAAAGGACGTTGCGCAGGTGTTCGGCGAAATTACGGTACTATTGCGCCTTTCGTCCGTTGGCCGCACCGCGGACGGCATGACCGACTTTCTTCATCCCGAACGCCCTATGAGCGAAGTAATCGAATACCAGAGCTGGGTCTGCCTGATTTGCGGGTGGGTCTACAACGAAGCCGAAGGGCTGCCCGACGAGGGCATTCCCGCCGGCACCCGTTTCGCCGACATTCCCGCCGACTGGCGGTGCCCGCTGTGCGACGTGGGCAAGGAAGATTTCGTCGTCGTGGATTTCTGATTTCGATTTTCGGTTTCTGGACACACTGAGCACGCGCGCCGCGCATCGGCACGCTTTCCGTCCGCCGATTCGCCGCGCGTTTGCTATACTCTGCGCGCTGTCCACATCGCCGTCCCGGTCGCGTTTTTTGCACGCGATATCGCGGACTCGGCTCTCCCCGTAGTTCAGGGGGCGGAATGATAAGCGCAAGGCTTGTCCAGCAAGGATCCAACCGGTTGCTGTAGCAAATTTATAGCACGTAAAAAAGCCCGCTCGCAGCGGGCTTTTGTGTATCTGGTTCCCGCCAAGTTACTTTGGCTCGGCCATCATGCCGTCAGCCGGATAGAGCTGCAGCATAGCGCGTGCGGCCTCGACATTCTTCGAGTGCAGCCATTCGTCATAGTCGGTCGGTTGCAAGATCACGACTGAACGCTTTTCGTCGCCGGGCTTGTGCATCCGCCCCATCACGGCATGGCCATCGGCGTTGACGGTAAGCATGGACATACCAACCAGCGTGCGGCCATCGTCTCCGTCATAGCGCCGCCAAATACCAGCGACGCAATACGGCTGCCAGTCCGTGAGCCCGATCCGTTGCCAGACGTTCCGACCTGACTCGTAACACGGCTCGTATATCCAGCGAGCCGGGATGAGGCAGCGCTGACCAGCTCGCCACGCCTTGCCGTACAGCCGGGACTCTCCGACTGTTTCCGAACGGGCGTTGACCGTGTCGAGCTTTCTCCGCTTCTTGCCGTTGTCGTCGACGCGATCAGGCTGCATGAACTTCGGCCAGAAGCCGAACACCGCCTTGACGACGCCAAGGCCGTCCCCGTCCGCCCATGCGACTGGCGCTGCGTAGTCCGGGTACACATCCGGCTCCCACGGATCGCGGCGGTACAGATCACCAATGCCAATCTTCAGCTCGTTGATGCCCGGATCTTCGTTTGGCGCTTTGTAATTTGTGCACACTGCCCGCCCCCATTTTTGAGACTTGACGGCCCCATCTTACCGCGCGATAAACTGTATATCCATACAGTGTCGTCCGCGCATCATGATATTGCCCCCATTTGACCCGCCCCGGTTCGACGCTATGTCGGAATGGTGGCGCACGTGCACGTACGCCGAAGTTCATCGGCTGATTCTAGAGGTGCTACACCTGCGGATTACGTTGACCGAGATGAGTTCGCTTACTGGCGACGCTACGCGCATGATCGCGTACCTCGAACGGGCCGACGAGTTGAAGTACGCAGCCCCACTGCGCCGGTTGTCGCTCAAGATCGACAAAGAAATTATGCGAGCCGGCCGAATGGGCAACCCACGTGCGCCCATCGCGCCGTTCTCCGACGAGTGGCGCGCACGCGAAGCCATGAAATGCAGGCTCCACGCCGTCCCCGGCGAACCAGATCCCGGCTCCGACAAGGCAACGAAGTTGCCAGAGTTCCAGCGCCTGACATGGTCCGAATTGCGCGACGCGTGGAGCGCGGCCAACTTCAAGAAAAATCGCGCGCTGACGCTTGAACAGCGCTTCGTGCTGGAAGTCGTACATGTCCGCCGAACGCTGCGACTCATGGAGAAAATGGTTTGCGCCGCAGAGCTGGAATTGAAGAAGAACGGTTATCCCGACTCGTTCGCGCTCGACCAGCTCCGCCGCATGATCGACGTCGCTCGCTTCGATTGACAATAGTTGACCGACTGCAAGATAGCCAACGACCGGCCGCTCTCCCGGAAATGGTAAATTCATACGAAAACCACACCTACGAGAGAACATATGGCCCGAGCCATGATCTGCGTCGGCGACACGACGACGCATGGCGGCCGCGTGCTGGAGGGCAGCGCGACCGCGACCATTGACGGGAAACCCATTGCCGGCGTCGGGCACAAGGTACTTTGCCCGCAGTGCAAGGGAGTCTTTCCGATCTTGCCCGCCACGGGGCGGCGATACCCGCACACCTTTGATGGACGAGAAACCGCCATCGAGGGTATGAAAACCGCGTGCGGAGCGACGCTGATCGCATCGCAGTCGTCCGCCACACTCGACGACGTCGGATCTGGCGAAGCGACGACAGGCGGCGCAGGTTCGGCCGTCGCCGCTACTGCAGCAGCGCTTGCCCCCTCACCGACGCTCTGTCTCGAATGCCTGAAAGCTGCGGCCGAGAATGCCGCGACGATGATCGCGCGCGGGTAGGACATGACCGAAAATTCGATTGAAGCATTCTTCTTCAAGCGGCAACAGCAGTTGACCATGCAGGTTCACCTGTACGCCCTTGTCGACGGCCTTCTTTACGCCGACGCGGCCAACGGTTCACCACCGCAACGATCACAGTCGGCCGCCGCCCTGTTCGACAACACTCCCGACGCGTCGCTGGCCGATGCCGGACCGTGGCTAGTCGACTACGAGCGCGCATCCGGCAATACCCGTCGCACTCTTTCTGCAATGGCCAGTAGCTCAACGGGCGTGTCCTGGCTAATCAGCGCATATCCGATCGAATCACTCGCTGACGAGCTGCGCAGCCGCCTCGACGTACGCTTGCCGGACGGAAGCACAGCCCTGCTCCGCTTCTACGATGCCCGCATCATGGCCGACATGGCGTCGCTGATGGAATTCACGCAGCGCATGCAGTTCTTCGTCTCGACATTCGACTGGCTCGTCGAAATGAATGGAAAACTGAAGGGAGTACACCCGCATGCTTGAGCTGACGAGCGAACAGGTTGCCGGACTTGCCGAGATCGACGCACGCGGATACGTCGAACGCACCAGACAGGATCTCGTCAAAGCCGACCCAAAGCTGGGCGACGACGGCACCCTACCCACGCGCCTTTGGAACGCATACATCGCTGCTCGACAGCTCGGCATTCAGTCCGATGAGAACGTCGCGGCGTTTCTTCGAATCGAGGCATACGCTCCGAAGTTTTACGAGAAGCCGGCCACGCGCGCGTGGTTGACTCGGCCTGGACGCTCGGCCGACGAACGTTTTCACGATTACCTACGCGTCATGAAATGGCGCATCGAACATCAGAACGACAAGGGAGGGGCTGAGCATGGCGGGATTGGTGGTGCCGGCGATCGAAGCGGCGATAGTGGAACTCGGACCGGTCTTGGCGCGCGCTGGCGTCGCCTTATTGGGCGGGGCGGCAGTCGCGGGAACGGGGAGTCTGTCGGGTGATACCCCAAAGGATGAAAGCAAGGCAAAGCCGGACGTCCGGGCGATTCCGCGTACAGGAGAGAGCTGCAAGAAGTGTCCACCTGAGACGGGGAGCATGCAGCGCCGCAACTGGAGCATGAGTGACAACTCCCGAGAGTATCAAGGGCGAATTACGGGGTTCCCCTATAGCGTTGAAGAGGCCTGGAGCATGGAGTGGGTCTGGCAGCGCGACTTCGACGGCTTTCGACCGGAAAGCTGTTTGTTGATAGAAGCGAAGGGAAAGTACGATCAGTTCTTGAAGAAGGACGATGTACCGTACACCAAGACCTTTGATGACATGGAGGAGCAGGCTGGAGCTCAGGCCGCGGTTGTAGATGATCATCCTCCTGCGAGGTTGAAATGGTATTTTCAGACGGAGCGGACTTGGAACTACATGAGAACGCCGCTTGCCCGTCTTCGCGTCGAATCAGAATGGGTGCCCTGACAAACATGGAAATAGTTACGCAATTTCGTAGCCCTGCCGATTTCGCCCAGCTTGGCGATTTTGCGGCTCATCTTGTCCGTCTGTGGCCGGTGGTTGAGGCTATGTCACGCGAGGACGAACGTTTAGGGCAGTGGTGGCTGAAGGCGGATACCGAGGAAGAAGCCCGTCTGTATCCCATGTATGAAGCGCCCGGCATACCTTCGACAGCCGTTTTGGCAGTCTTGGCGCAACGGTACGAAAAAAAGATGGACCTGCCTAAAGTATTTGGCTTCTGGAATGGTCAGATGGACGCGGCCGACAGCGCGAGGCTGAAGTTAGCCATCGATGCGAAGAGGCGACCCAGCGAGGTAGAAATTGGGCTACCGGCACAGAGCGCAGTCTCGGCGGACGAGCGCAGCTATAAGGGCGTGGCTAAGATAGTGTCCGCGATGGTCTCGGTTTATGACCCGATGTATGTCTCTGTTTCACCACGAGAGTATTTTCCCCGGCAGGTGTTTGATGACAAGCCGGGCGTTGGCTGGATGCTGTATCTCCCGAAGCTCCTCACGGTTCAGCAAGTCCCGGAAGCACGCGAATTGATTCCAGTTCCCGAAGCCGGTCGGAAGCAGACCGGGACGATCATTGTGAGCGTCCCAGATGCCGTTTTTTCGGTGGACAACGCCGAACACGTCGAGGTTGCCAACCGTATCGAGATTCGGCTCGTCGACCAAGACCTTCTGCCCAATTTCGCTGACCTGTAAGTGTGTAAGTCTAGACCTGATCTCTCAGTCAACGTCAGATCAGGTCTGAGATTGCTTGGACGTCACCTCTTCAAGGGCCGTGATCGACCCAATGCCGCCGCTCGACTCGGCACTACCTCAATGTCGGCTTTCAAAGGCCCAACGGTCATCCGCGCGTTGGTGTAGGCCCGTGGAGACCTTACTGCGCGTTCGTTAATGCCTGATAGAGTGCAGGGTTCACCCGCTGCAGATCCAACTGTTGCACAGCGTCCTCTGGCGAAGCACCAAGGCTCTGGCAAACGACGGCGACACTCACGTTTTGTCGTGCGGCTGCATCTTCCGTGGTCGACCGGATAGTCTGCTCCAAGCTCGGCCCCATCTGCTTGTAGAGCATGTCTTCAAGCGTATCCGCCGAATACGGTCCCCTGGCATTAATCACACGGCTTTTCGCATATAAAGCTGCGTTGTGTTGCTTGAATGCTTCGACGAAAGCAGTGATGTCGACCCCTTGCGACTTGCAGTAGTCAGGCCGGGCCCGAACATTGACGAGGTAGTATCCGAGAAACTGTCCAGCCGCCGCGTCGGCTTTCTGCGCGCCCGATTTCGCGGCCAGGTCAGCCTGACTCTGCAACGCGGCGGCCTCACGGGCGGCTTCACCAAGCGGCATCTCAGGATGCTGCTTCGCCGCCTGGTCCTGAAGCTCGCGCATCGACGCAGTCGCATTCGCAGCCCCCTGAGCTAACGCTCCCTCGTCGGCGATATGCTGCCTGTATGCTTTTACGGCTACGAACGCTACGGCGAAGCTAATCAGCCAGACAATCCGCCGTTTCCACGACGATTTTTTGGGTGGAGCGTTGGTGTTGTTCGACGCCATCTTGGTCTCCGTGTAGTGGTGCTAGCCACTAAATTTATTCAGCAGGAATTGTTCAACGAAGCCGATAATGCTATTGACGTCCGGCTCCGTGAGCTTATCCCACTGGGCATGCAACGCGAAATTCCGGAGCTTCGGCATAGCGTCGAGCAGTGTTTTTTGTGCGCCCCCTACTAGTCCGGCGCTCTTGAGCAAGTTCACTATATCCTGCATCGACTTCTCGTCTACTTCTAGCCCTTGGACTACTGCGTAACGCTTTAGCGCGTCTTCGAGCGCCGCGCTTGCAAGGACTGCGGCAACGTCTTTGTGACCTTCCGAAAGAGCTTGACGTGCCAGGACAACAAAATCGCCAAATATTTCTCCAGACACACGTAGTTCGACGTCGAACACGTAACCGCCATCAAAGTCATCCTTGGCGCTGCGAAAAATCGCATCTAGGGCCGCCACATCGCTGACGGTACCTTTGCATTTAGCATAGGTCGACGTGAAGTTCTGATAGTGCGGCGAATGCTCTCCAAAAACGGCCTTTATTAGGCTCTGCGCACTGGTCGCCCATTGCCGCCATTTTCCGTCCGGCACAACGGCCGGGAATCCGTGCCCGCTGTGCTTGGGCATCCTACTGAAGCCATCCTCCAGTTCGGAGAATCTGCGCTCAAATGTTTCATTGATCGTTGTTTGGTCCGGTCGCACCCTGGCACCTCACAAAATTAGCACAAGTTTCCGCAGTGATTTTCCGCATTTTGGCAGACACTATCAACGATGTTCGGTAACGAATGAACAACAAACAAAACAGTCCACAATGGAATCGTCCATCTGTCGTGAGTGGCGGCGATGTCGATCGTGCCACTCGCATCGTCGCCGATCGCATGGCCGTTACATGTGCGGATCCGACACTCAGGCGACCACGCGGAGGCGCCGCCGAGTGGCAGAAACTGGCCGAACTGAGTCGGACGATCTGACGCTGTCTGCTTGGTCTAGTCCAACCTCATATACCTTGTAAGCACGATGCCGGCGCGAGAGTCAGCGCCGGCATCGTCGGTTAAAACAGCCCCACGGGCTGCGCCGCGTCGTCCCAACTGAAGATGATCAACTCGTTTCGCTCGACGCCCCTCCCACCACCGACCGTGTATTGAATCGGCACGGTCTCGATATGAAATCCGTCGAACACGCGCCGAATGTCGGGATGGTCGTTGAGGCTCACGATAGCGTGCCCCTTGATTGACCGCAGACGCTGCGCCATCTTCTCGTACTCCGAGAACGGAAACGCCACGCCGTACCCTTCCGTCTCGTAATACGGCGGATCGAGGTAGAACAGCGTATGCGCGCGATCGTATCGATCAATGCAAGCAGCCCAATCAAGACGTTCAATATAGGCGCTCGCGAGCCTCAGGTGCGCCATCGATAACTCCTCCTCCAATCGCAACAGATTCAATGCCGGCGGATGTTCAGTCCGCGTCCCGAACGTTTGCCCCTCCAGCTTCCCGCCAAAGCAACTTTTCTGCAGGTAGTAGAACCTCGCCGCACGCTGGATATCCGTGAGGGTTTCCGGGACAGTTTGCTTCAGCCACTCGAACACCTGCCGGCTGGTCAGCGCCCACTTGAACTGCCTTACGAACTCCTCCAGGTGATGCTGCACGACGCGATACAAGTTGATCAGCTCGCCGTTCACATCGTTGATGACTTCGACCTTCGCCGGCGGACGCAGGAAATACAGCGCAGCCCCGCCCGCGAACACTTCGACATAGCAGTCGTGAGCCGGAAAACGCGGAATGAGGTGATCTGCCAGCCGGCGCTTGCCGCCGATCCAAGGAATGATGGGATTTGCCATTGTGAAAGCCGTTTTTAAACTTGGTGTAGAATCCGGCCCGCCTACGTAGGTAAGCAGGGCCTTGGCTGATTCACTGGCTCAGACAGTGGAAAGGCGACCGGGGGCAATGCGCGAACATTTCCCCGGTCGCCCTGTTTCTTTCGAGACCGCCCGGCCTCGATTGCCGCGCTACTGCGGCAGATCGGTTTGCGCGTCGACGATCAACGCGTCGTAACTGCGCTCGCACTGCCGACCGGCGATGCCACGCTCGTCAGCGATTCGCGCGAACTCTCCCGCAGCCTCGTCAGTCCGGCCGAGCACGTCGGCAAGCAGATCGAGGGCGTCGCCGGCTGTCGTGCTTCCGGTCGAAGCGCCGGCACGCCGGATGTCGGCAACGAGTGCGGCGACCTGCTTGCGCAGGCCGACAGCAGCACCATCGGCAGCAGCCGCATCAGCGACCGCCTGATCTCGTTCTTTCGCAGCATCGGTTGCGATCTCCTGTTGTGCCGCCAACCGGCGGCGAACCTCGTTACGCTCGTTCGTCAGGTCATCGATCTGCCTCTGCTGGTCCACAACCTTCGCGAACTGGTCAGCGTCACGGTGCCCCTTGAAGTAACCGCAGGCCGAGCCGGCGACGACGCCGGCAACGACAAGCAGCCAGATACGCGGATCGATCCACGTCATGCGACGACCTCCCCGCCGGCCGCGCGATACGCGGCCAGCAAATGCTCGATGTCGTTCTCATGCTGGCCGTAGCCGGCCCCCGGCAGACTGGCCCACACGTTCGATACCTTCGCGACGGCTTCGCGAAAGCGTCCGGCGTCGATCAACGGCAATGCGCCGTGCTCGCGCAACTGCTGCAACGCGTAACGATCCTGCGACACCGGCCCGAAGTCCGGCAGCTTCATTTGCGCCTGATAGATCCGCCACCAGCGCGTGAGGATCTGGTAACGACCGGCCGCCGTCGACGGCACCCGGATCTGCCGGTTGAGGACGTTCGGATGCGTCGCGTAGCTCGAAAACAGCAGCGGTCGCGATGCCGTCGAACCGACCAGCACGTTGTAACCATCGTCCGACTTCGCGAGCAACGCCGAGCTGATCTCGCTTACCGCGATCGCATCGAGAAACGCAACACGGTTCTTTCCGCCTGCGGCGGTCACACTGATTCGCGCCATTGTTACTTCTCCCCAAACACACGCTTTGCGTGCCGACGCAGCAGCACTTCGAGGTACTGCGACCCGACAATGCCGAGCGCGCTCCCGAGGCCGAGCAACGCGATCGGCGGCAAATCCGGAATCTGCAGCAGCGCAAGCCCGGCCACCATCGACGTCGCCGACCCCAACACGGCACGGCCTGCAACGAGCCGGAACGTCAAATGTTCATTACCCACCAACACCTTCGCGATGCCAATCAAACCGCCCATGATGATCAGCTCCAGAATCGTCTTTTCATGGTCTTGCATCGGTTCCCCTTGCCCGATAAAAAGAAAGGCCGCTCCGGTTGCCCGTGAGCGGCCTTCAAATAACAGTGCGCGGCGTTACTTCGGCGCCGGCACCACCAGATCGATCTTCTTGCCCTTCTTCTTCCCGTGTCCGACCTTCGCTTTCCCCTTGTTCCCTCCATTCAAAGTCACGACCGTGATCCATCCGCGCGATGCGAACGTGTGTTCGACCGACTCGATCAGAAACTCGCCGTCGACTCCGGTCTTGAACCCCTTCAGCGCGATCGTCTTTTCGGCCGACAGATCCGACCGGCCGCGCATCGTGAGCCGGCTCGTCGACGTATGCCGATTAAGCGTCGCCAAGCGTGACGTCGCCCCCGCTTTCGCAGCCTCCGGACTCGCGAACGCATGCCGCTCCGTATGCACCGCGGACGCACCTGGCGGAGCGTCAGGATTCGGAATCGTGAGATCGATCTTCTTCCCGGTCTTGCGGTTGTGCACCTTCGTGCGAACGGCCGCGAAGCTCGCGCGATCCGGAAAGTTGATGTCGTAATCGATCAGGTCGCCGGGCTTGAGCGTCACGATCGGTAACGGCTTACCGCTCGCGCTCTTGCCGCCGCCGCGTGGCAGCACGATCAGCTTGCCGGCCTTCACCGTCGCCGTCGCACCGTACTGGCGAGCCACGCGCGTGATGAAATGCAGGTCACTCTCGCCGAACTGGTCGATACGCGGCACGACGACGTCGACGTCACACGCGGCCGACCACTTGTTACGACGCGCGACGTCGCCGACGATGTCGGCCAGCTTCGCGTTCGACCAGCTCCCGTAACGCTGCGTCTTCGACGTCGCGCGCATGTTCGCGGGCTTGCCCCGGATCACGACGCTGGCCGGCGGTCCGCGCACGCCGACCTCGTCGACCGCGTACTCGCCAAGCATCGACAGCCCCTGCCCCTCCCACCCGATCGACACCTTCAACGTCGCGCCCTTCGGCGGAAATGCGATCCGGCCGTCGCGGTCGTCGAGCGTGATCGTGCACTCGTCTGCGTCCAGACCGGGTTTGTCGACCGCGCGGATCTCCAGCACGCGGTCCTGAATGACCTTGGTCACGTCAGAGCCGTTCGCGACGACCTGAAAAATCGCTTCCATCGCACCTCGCTATGTCCAGAGCTGGACCGATTCAACACGCGGCGCATCGAGATCCGGCAACAGGATCTCGACGCCGGCCGGGAACGGCTGCGGCCGAGCCGCAAGGCCCGGATTCGCGTCGTACACCGCCTCGACCGTTCCCTGCAACGTGCCGTAGTACCGGAAGCAGAGCGTGTCGAGCACGTCGCCGTCAGACGTTCTTAAAGTCTTCGCCATAGCGGCCGAACTCCACCGAAAAAGTTTGCTTGCGCGGCATGCCGTCGACGAGCAGCGCGGCCTGCTCCTCCTCGATCGACTGCAACAGCCACCGGCCGAGCACCTCGCCGTCGCCCGTCGTGAGCTGCACGGGCTTCATGCGCCCGCCGATCGCCCGCAGCCGGTTGATCTGCTTCGTGCCGGCCCCTAGCGACGGGAACACGACGCCCGACAGCGTGATCGTCTCGCCACCCTCGCTGACCGCCTGCAGCGCCTCCTGACGGTTCAGTCGCTCCTGCGATGCCACGCGATACCGCGTCGCCCGACGCAGCTTGTCGTGAGCGGCCGTCGACAGGTTGAAGTGGAACGCCTCGCCCGCGTCCGTCGTCAACGACATCAGGTGCGGCGTGCTCGACGTCGCTCCGTCGAACAATCCAGACAACATCGAACCGACGCCTGTCGACTTGATCACGCCCATGACCGCCGAGTCCTTCAGGCCGACCGCCGCGTTAAACTGATTCCACGCCCCGCCAAGCGCCGACTTCACGCTGTCAGCGGCAGCCTGCACAAGGGGGAAATTCGAGCCGTCGACCGCCTTCAGAATCGAGCCGATCGACGCCTGCGTCGCGTTAAAGCTGCGCAGCACTGCGCCGACCTGCGGAAACAGATCCGACGCCACCGACAGCGCGCTCGTCGCGCCCGTCAGCAGCTCGGCCGCGCTGCTCAGATTGCCGGTTGCGAGACGCTGCAGCACGTCGACCGTCGCCATGCTGGCCGCGCGGTTCCGATCGAATATGCGGACCATCTGCCGCACGCGCTCGGTCGCGATCCCTGCCTGCGTCGCCGCGCCCGTGATCTGCCGAATCACATCCATTGCGCGTCCCTTACATATGCGGCGCGTCGAACATTGCCGTTCGACTGTTCGCCTTGCGTTGTTGCTCGTCCATCATCCGCGTCAACATCGGACTGACCTGCGCGAGGAACTTGTTAGCCATGTCGGTATCGCTCGCTTCGATCTTCACGTGGAAGACAGGCGCGAAGGTGTTGGTCTGCTCGATACGTGGCCCCGGTCGAGCGCCGACACCTGCCCCATCCGGCACGAGCGCCTTCGCTTTCGCGAGCGCGGCGGTGTTCGCAGGCGTCTCGTCCGTCTTGCGATCCAGTACCTTGCGGGAAATCGCGCTGAACAGCTTGTCGCCGGCAAACGTACCCACAGCGCCACCAATGACGCCGAGCACCGCCGAGCCAATCGGCCCGCCGATCGCACCGACCATCGCGCCAAGCTTCGCGCCCATCACGCCACCGGCAAGACTGCCCGCGATCCCCGCGAACCTGTTCGCCTTCTGCGTGTTGGTATCCGTGCTCGACGCAACGGCGTACGCCTCGCGGGCCGCGAGACCGAACTTCAGCACCGTGCCGGCTATGGCCAGCTTTCCCGCGTACGGCGCGACGCGGCCGAACAGCGCACGCCCGGCGTTGAAGACTCGCCCGAGCCGCCCAAGCCGTCCGCCCCGAGCCGCCGCACGACGCGCAGCTCGACCGGCACGGCCACCACCCGCTAGATCGCCAAGCCCGCCACCGTCCACACCACCGCCCGGCATGTTCACGACGAATACGCGCTGCACACCGCCAGCGGCACCTACTGCCCCGCCGAGCGCGTCGACCGCCCGCCCGACCACGCCACCCGCCGCACCGGCCCGCCCTGCCGCCGCTCGACCGCCACGTGTAAGTACCGTGCCGCGCACGATGTCGAACACGCCCCGGCCTATGCTCCAAAGTGCCTTTGCCCCACGCGCGGCGATAACCGCCCCTGCAATGCCAACGACGGCGGCCGTCGTCTTCGGCGCGGAGTCAGCGGCAGACCGGACACCCCCACCGAGCGCCTTCGCTGCCTCGCCCGCGCGATCCGTGATCGGACGCAGCGCGTCGCCGATGCTGCGCATCGCGTCGTCCCACTGTTGCCCGACCTCGCTCCAGATCTGCTTGGACGTCTCACGGCGGGCTTCCAGATCCTTCTGGATCTCGCCGCTCGCCTGCTGCGCGTTGCGCTTCAGGTCGTTGTATAGCTCGGCGTTTTGCATGTACGCGGTCAGCGCCGCCTTGACCTGCATGTCGTTGAACAGGTCACCAGTCTTCATCGTCTCGGCGAACGCGGCCATCTGCGCCTGCCGCTTCGCCGGGTCCATCTCCGAATTGAACTGCTTCGCCGCCGTCGCAAGCTGCTTTGCCTTGGCCGGATCGACACGCTCGATGTACGCGCGGGCGAGCACGAACGACGCTTCCAGCGTCGACCAGCCCTTGCCGATCGCCTCGCGCATCTTTGCCTGATAGTCGACGCCGGCTTTCGCGTAGTTGCGCTCGGTCTCGCCCGAACCGATCTTCGAGAACCAGTTTTTCAGGTTGTTCGCGGCTTCGTCGGAGCTGCCCGCCGTCTTCATCTGCACCTGGAGCATCGCCCCGAGCTGCGTCACGGAATCCTGCCCCGTGATGCCGATCTTCTTCATCTCGGCGAGCAGCACCGGGAACCACCGCGCCATGTCGACGGACTCGAACGACCCTTCCTTGCCGAGATACGCGATCGCTTCGAGTGCCTTCGCCATCTGGCGCGGATCGACGATCTCCGCGTTTTGCTGCAACGCTTGGATCATCTTCGCGGTCTCGACCGTCGTCGCCCCTTGGCCGATCGAGAACTTCGCAACCAGCGGTGCGAAGTTGAGCGCCCGATTCAGATCCATGCCGCCCGCAACCATCTGGTTGACTGCGTCGGCCAGCTCGTTGCGACCGATGCCGTTCGACGCAGCGTCGCGTCGAATACGCGATCCCATCGCGGCCTCTTCCTGCGTACGCGCGATGCCGGCCTTGATCGCGATGTCGCGAATGATCGCCTGATAGTTCGCGGCGATCGTCGCCGGCACCGCGACCGCTGCCGTCAGCTTCACTGCATCACCGATCACGCCGCGCCCGGCCTCTTGCCCGGCTGCCAGCCGCTCGTGTCCGGACGCTTTCAGATCCAGCCCCCGCGCCGTCCGGCCCAGACGCGCATAAGCGCGATCGAGCCGGTCGACCTCGATGCCAGCGTCTCGCAGTGATTTGAGATTGCCGTCGAGCTTGCGACGGATGCCGTCCGCCGCACTGTCGCCCGCCAAGTGCAGCCGGCGAAACTCGTCCTGCAGACGCATCGTCTCGCCGATCTGGCGCTGCCAGAGCCGCGAGTCGTTCGCCCGCTTCTTCATCGCGTCGATCTTCGACGACGTGTCGGTGATCGCCTTGCCGAACGTTGCCGATACGGCCCCGCCGATCACGATGCCAAGCGCTAAGTCTTTCGCCATCCCGGCCCCCTCAATCCGTCAGCCACCAGAGCATGTCGTCGACCGTCATCACATCGATCGACGTCGGTGACATGCCAAACTCACGCACCAGCCGTTTCGCCAGTGCCTTGAGCGTTTTTCGGTCCAGCTTTGCGTACGGGTCGAAAAGAGTAGTAGGCGTCTTGCACGCGCTCGTAATCAGCCATGTCCATCGCGTCGAGATCGCTCGGCGCAACATCGGCGAGCGATGCGAAGAGGATCAGCTCCTGTTCCTCGGCATCGTTGGGCGCGAGCTTCTGTGCACCACGCATATCGCGCACCTTCGGCCGGCGCATCGTGAAGGTGTCGCACTCGACGCCGTTGAGATCGATCGGATAGTCGAGCTTGATCGTGACCTTTTCCATTGCGATTCCTGAAAAGAAAATGGCGAGCCACCGGCTCGCCATTGATTGAAGAAAGTAGCTTTGCTGCTTGATTTTCCACATGAGCGTCGAATGACGCTCACGCTGCAATCACATGCCGAGACCCTTACGGACTTCGGCGAGTTGATCGACGCCGTTGATCACGCGCTTGCACGCGAAGAGGTCGATCTCATGCACGATCGCGCCTGCGACCTCCAGCTTGTAGTAGTCGCACGACACGCTGAACTTCGCGTCGACCTTTTCGCCGGGCTTCCATTCGCCCGGATCGACTTCGTACAGCATGCCGCGCAGATAGACAGCGACGTGCTTCGCCTTGCCGCTACGGTCCATGAAAACCGCGCGAAAGACGCCGTTGAACGCCCCCTGATCCACCAGCCCGAAGAAGCGCAACACCTCGTATTCCATCGTCGACATCGAAAACGACGCATCGAGCGCTTCCATACCCTGATCGACCTTGGCCGTCCCGTCCATACCGCCCGCGCGGAAATCGTCAGTCTTAATCTTCAGCTTCGGCGGCGTCATGCTCGTTGCGCGGCCCGCGTATCCGCGGCCGTCGACGAACGCATTGCAGTTGTGCAGAGTTTCCGGAATCATCGCCCTTCCTTTAGATCTGGTTGTCGAGCACTTCGGTCAGCCACTGATTCGTGACTTCGAAGCGGAAAATCGGGTTCTCGGCAGGCGGGACATCCGTAAAGCGAATGTTCCAGTACACCTTGCCGTCTTCGAGCTGGCTCGCCGTGTTCAGCAGCGGGTCCGGATAGACCTCGAAGTTGATCAGTGCGCCCTGACGCTTCAGGTCGCGCATGAAAGCCTGCAGCCCTTCGGTCACGTCGCTGACGTACGTCGCCGTGATGCCACGGTCAACCGCCCACTTGTGCCCCGCCTGGACAGCATCCATGACGATGTCGAGCGTGCGCACCCGCGTGACGAACTTCCACTTCGGATCAGCCGACAGCGTGCGGTTCCCCCACAGGCGGAACCCGCCGTCGCGAATGATCGTCGTAATGTTCGCGTTGTTGAGCAGGTTCGCGCGACACGTCTCGTCGCCGTCGAGGTATTCGATCGGCCGGCCCGTGCCCGTGATCTCGACGATCTCCTTGTTCGACGGCGACGCCCAGAAACCGATCTTCGCGTCGGTCTGACAGAACAGCCCCGCCGCGTACGTCGATGCCGGCAGCGAGATCTCGCCGTTCGTCGCGTTGCTCCACGCCTTCGCGCCGGGGTCGACCATGTACAGGCGCTTGCTGCCGAAATTCTTCGCATACGCAATTGCCGCTTCGTCGTCGGTATTCGGACCGTCGATCACGGCGACCGCGCGCAGTTTGCCGGCGAGCGAGTCGGCCGCCGTCGCGACCGGTTGCTTGGACGTATGCCCAGGTGCGATCAGCAATCGCGGCTGCGCGTTGAAGCGCGACTTCGCATCGAGCAATGCCTGCATGCCGGTGCGTGCGCCGCCGGCCGACACACCGCCGATGATCGCCGATGTGAGCTGCGCAGCATCGGCCGCTGCCGCCACACCGACCGCAACGACAACAGCGCTGCTCTGCGCATAGATCGCACGGGCAGCCCGCGCGATCGCGCTGTTCTCGCCGAACGCCCGGACCGCCTCGCCGTAGCTGGTCAGTTGCACAGGGACATTCGGCTGGGCCAGATCAGGGCCGGGCGTGTAGGTGTCTGTCATACCAACCACCGACGACGAAGGCACCGCAATCGTACGCGGGCCGCTGTCGACGATGGTCGTCGTGATACCGTGAAAAAAGGAAGTCGCTGCCATGCGGATCTCCGGAAATTAAAAAAGCCGCTCGATTGAGCGGCTTACGAAAACGGGACGGCGTGTTATCGCGCCGGGAAAGTTACTTTGTGTCGACCTCAACGGCCGGCGCGGTATCGCTCACGCTTGCGCTGTCGGCTGACGTTGTGGATGCAGCGTCGGCTGCCATTTCGTCCGCGCTATCAACACGCGGGGCCTCCTCCTCACGCCGAGCAGCTTCCTCGGCTTCGCGAGCAGCTTTCTCCGCCCGTTCGGCCTCGACCTTGACCAGCACGGCGGCCGGATCAGGTTCGTCAGGCCACACGATGTCCTTGGGGAAGGTCGGCAGATCAACCACGCGCACAAGTGCGACCTGATACGCGGCCCATGCGTCAAACATCGCCTCATCGACGTCCGACAGCAGGTCCGCTGCTCGCGCGTCCATCTTGCCGAGATTCTGCTGACGCGCCTTTTCCATGCGCACGTAGAAGTCCGTCATCGCGGCGGCTCGCACCCGTTCGGCGACAATCGCCTCGTCGACGACCCACGCGCCATCTCGCCAGACGTACTCGTCGGACGGACGCGGCAACTCGGTGAGCCCTTCACCGTGCGGGCTGATACCGGCGACCGTGATCTCGCCGGGTTCGCCCGTATCGGTTCGATACAGGCGCACGCCGCGATAGTCAGGACGCACCACCCACTTCCCATCAATCCAGAAGGGCCAGGAACGCGTCGGCACATCGGGAAGCGGTGTGAGCGTGCAGAAGGCCGGCACGAGATACCGGTCCGCGCTCATCGGATCGCGCTCGGCGAGAAAGCTCACCACGTAGCGCCCCGTCAGGTTGTCGTATTGATTGCAAAGCATGTTCTACCTCGATTTAGTAAGCGCGAATCATGGCGAGCAGAGCAAGATTGCGCGGGCGGCTTTCGTTGCCGCCGTCGACGGCGACGTTGATCGTGTGCGAGTGAGCGCCGGCCGCGCCGATTCCGACGTTGTGCGCGTGGTTGCCGTCCGCCGCGATCGAGATCCCCGTGCCGGAGCCCGACGATCCAAAATTGTCGCCCTGATCCCAGTTATATGGGCCGCTGCCCTGACCGTAACCCGTACCGACGACCCCGACGCGACCGATGCGCGTACTGTGCGCGTGCCCCGGATCGTTGACCCCGTGAGCGTGGACACCTTGAGCGTCCGTCCATGCGCCGTGAGAGTGGTCGCCAACAGCAGCGGCAGACGCACCGTGCGCATGTAAGCGATTCAAGCTGTCCTGCCAGCTCCCGATCTGGCGCTGCGCATCCGCACCGCGCGCATCGTCCCAACAGCGAATAAACTCGCCCCGAAGATCCGGCAGCCGGAACGTCGTGTTGCCGTCTCCACTGGAAAAGCAACCGTGACGGCCCTTGCCCCAATCAGCGTCTGCGACCATCGCACCGCTGCCCTGCGCGTACGCCCACAGCAGCGGATAGTCAGCACGCTTCAGCTCGGTGCCGTTCAGCTTCAGAAAACCGGCGCGCGGCGCAGTTCGAGCCTCCCAAACGATCTGCCCGATCTGCACGTCGGCGACCGCCGCCGCAAACCATGCCGATGTGATCAGCTTGTTCGAGTTGTCGCCGGCCGGCGGCGACACGGCAGTGACCATGCCACCGATCTGCAATTGCGTGGAACCGTCGTCGCCGACCTTCCCGACCACGACGCGCCCGCCCTGCGGCATCAATTGCAACGTGCCGAGCGAATAGCTCGAACCACGGGTCACGTTAATCGCGGCCTGCGAGTTGCTGTACGCGTCGTTGACCGTACGAACCGCCAACGAGCCATCCGCGCCCGCGATCATTTCCCACGTTTTCTGGTCAGTCGGTGCGCCCTCCCGTATCAGATGAAGCGATGTCTGCCCCGCACCACCTCCGTTCGAGGCGACGAGTGCTCCCGCCGAGTTAATGCTCTTGAGCGTACCCTTGTTTTGGAACGACGAACGCCCGTCATCCCACGCGCCCCCGGACAACACGCGCCCGGTGTTTGGTACAAGCTCCAGCGTCTTGATCGACGTGCTCTGATCGGCACGCATGATGCGAATGGCCGGGATGCCGACCGTCCAGTCGTCGTCGAGTGCACGAATGCTCATGCTCTCGTTGTTCGACTGAATGTCCCACATCTTCATATCCTTGCCGGCACCGGCAGCCCGCAGGACGACGTCGCCACCCGTATTGGCGCCGAGGGTGACGCCCGAGCCCATCGTTTTAGCGTTACCTGCGCCACCGCCGAAATAGCCGACGCCTGCGCATTCCACGTTTCCGGCAACCCGAGCGTAACCGCCGAATACTGTGCCGCAGCCAGTTCCATCGAGCCGCACCACCCCGGTTTCGAGATTCCATGCGAATGGTCGATAGTCGTTCCAAGGCCCGAGTGGATCACCTTTCTTCGTCTGGAACAGATACAAGTCTCGGTCGTCGTTGCGCAGTATGACGCCGTAGTTGACCCCTACAGCTCGATACTGCCCCCCCAATGTTCCGTCAAGGTCCATCCCCGTAGAACGGACCCCGCTTGCGAACGACGCCCGGTATGCAACCTGCAATCCATCGCGCCCGTTGTCAGCCGCCGTCCCCAAGAGCGCACGCCCCTCGGGAGTAAAGCGCATCCGCTCTGCACCGCCAGAGATAAGTGCAAGCCAACCATTCGCAGCCGCCGGTCCGACGAAGCTGTTGTTGCCCTGGACTTCGAGGTGCGAAACCCCCTGCGCCCCGATCTGAAGGTACCCGTCTCGCGGCGAGAACATGCCCGTATCCGGATCGTTGTCGAACCCATAGCCGGCGTTATTGGCGTTGTTCGGAGTGATCGCACCCGCCTTCGCCTTCAACACTCCCTTCATTGCAACGCCACCCGCAATCGGCAGCTTGTCGGTGCCGAGCGAGTCGACCTGCTTGCCAATCGCATCGACCCGCTTGTCGTTAGCATCGGCCCGGTCTTTGAGGTGCCGTGTCCGATTCGCGAGTTGCTTTGACGGTACGTTGTCGACCCCATCCGGGCCGCCCTGTACGGGGTCCGATGTCTCGAACTGATAGACCCCGTCCTCCCACTTACTTTCTTCTTTCAGATTGGCCATGTACCGATCACCCCTCGCGTAAATTGACCATTGCGCGTCGCGACACCGTTGTGTCGAATCGCCACCTCAGAAAAGTCGAGCCATGCGAGCCGGCTGCGAGCCGGCGCATAGCGCTCGATTGCTCGCTTCAGGTTCTCGCCCTGATCGCGCGTTACCGGCCGCCGCAGCTTCACGATGTACTCGGCCCATGCTGTTGACCCGCCGTGCAGATATCGACCGTCGCGCATTGCCGACCCGTCGCGGCGCTTGATTTGCCGCCCCTCCTGAATGTCGATCTCGCCGAACCCGAGCCGTCGCACGATCTCGCGAATCGCCCACGGCGTGCCCTTGCGCTGGTAGATCACCAGCGACGACTTGATCAGCTCGCGCCGAGCGTCTTCGGACTCCGCCAGCTCCCATCCGTCGACTGCCAGCGACCACGCGAGCCACGGCAAGAAAGCGGCCGGGCAACGATCCGCATCCCACAACGTCCGAATCACATCCGGGTCAACACTCGGCCGCATCACCTGTGCGAGTGCAGCCTCAAGACTCGTCTGGTTCGTTGGCAGCAGTGCTTCAGTCGTCATCGTTCACCTTCGGATTCAGCATGATCGATGTGCATCGCGCGAACTGGTCGACCGCGCACACAACATCGAGCGCAGGCGACTTCAGATCGACACGGACGACGCCCGACTCCTTCGGATGCAGCGCCCCGGTCACTGCCGATCGCGGCATGCCAACGCGCAAACCCTCGCCGGCTGCAACAGCGATATCCAGATCCTGCCGTCGCGCGGTAAGCACGACGCCCGGATCAGGCCCGCGACCGATGTACACGTCCGCGACGATCTCGTAATTGACGGGCTGCGCCGGCACAACACGCAATTTGTCGTTGAGCGGCCGACGATCTTCCGGCGAAAGCGCGCGGCGCACCGTGTCGAGCAATGCGGCACTCGCGATTCCATCGTTCGAATACGACTTCACGACCACGCGCACGACACCCGGCTCCGGACGATCGACGCGCACGTCGGCGACGTCGGCCGACGCGTCCATCGCAAGCGATCGATACGAGCCGAACGGCCCGGCCGTCGACGACCGCTCGATGCCCATCTGCGTGCGCAATCGCAGTCGTTCGTCACGCTCGCCAGTCGCAGGAATCGGCGGATGCGCTTCAGGGTCACCGGGATCAACAATCTCCCGTCGCAAATTCCAGAGCACCGCGAGGTGTTCGAGATCTGCGCCCGTCGCATAGGCCAGCAACACCGCGCGCCCCGCATCGTTCACGCGCGCACGAAACCGGATCTCTTCGTATGCCGCCAGCTCCAGCAGCTTGACGACAGGATCGGATTCGAGCGCAGCCGTCCAATCCGGATAGATGCTCTTGAAATGCTGCAGCTTGAACTGATACGCGGCCTCGAAGTCGAGCGTTTCGACGAGGTCGGGCGGATCAAGCGCCGACAGATCGATCACTGTCATATCGTCACCTCGAATACAACGTCGTCGCCGTCGTAATGACCGGCGATCCGAAAAGTTACTTTGCCTTCCACAACCGACAGCGCGTTCACGCGATCGAGCGCGATGCGCGGCTCCCATCGGCCGATTGCGCGTGCGGCCTCTGCCTGCGCGGCCGAGATCCAGCCGCGCGTGACGGGCAAGTCGACCATGGCCGGAAGATCCGAGCCGTAGTCGGGCCGCTCACGGCGCGTGCCCTTCCGCGTGCCCAGAATGTCCGCGATGCTCTGCACCAGATGATCGAGTCCGCCGATCAGCCGGCCTGTACGGCGACACATGCCGACCAGCGCAACCATTACTGCACCTTCGTCGGCACGCGCTTGAAGCACACGCACGATTCGAGATATGCGATGTGCTCGGGCTGCGTGACCTCCGTCTTGCCCGCCAGCACGGCAACGTGCGAGCCATCCGGAAACACGATCACGCGACTGCGGAACTCGGTGTCGATAAACGTCACGGGCGCTGTCGCCGTGCGTTGCTGCGTGTCTTTCGCCATAACCACCCCCACAAACGAAAAACCCCGCGCGGGCGGGGTCAAAAGTTACTTTGCTGTGCTCACACTGGCGGGCCAACCAGCTCGCCGTCGCCTTGCTCACGGTGCCTGTGCTTCGTGAGCGACCGCCCGCCGGCAACGACATCGTCGGTGTATTCGGCACCGCCCGCGATTTTCATCGCGACACCGCCACCCTCGCCCGGCTTGCCCTGCATGCCGCCGTTGAACGTCAGCAGTTGTTCGGTCGTCGTGTTCCCCGTGAACGTTGAGTCAGGAACATCTGCCAGCAGCTTCGCGCTGCGCAGCGTTGCGCCGTCCGCCTTCAGCTCGAACTCCGTGCCACCGATGCGGAACACGATCCGACCACCGGCCGGCACCGACAGCACGTATTCATGGTTCGCATGGTTGTACTGCTCGAATGCCCCGTCCGGGTAGTCGGTCGCGGTTTCGTCAGGACTCGACCGCCCGGACCCGCCGTGCTGCTCCGTGTAGTAGCCGGGCGCGACGAACGCACCGGCGAGATCGCCGGACGGTGCCCACAGGGCGACCTCTTCGTCGACGGATGGCGGACGCCAATGTCGAACCTTGCCGGCGGCACCGGCCTGCCATTTGAGCCAGTCGCTTACCCAATCGCCGACACGGACTTTCACGCGCGGCGGGTCGTATGTGATCGCCTCCACGACTGCGGATTGCGTCAGGCACGCCATACGGCGATCCATCTCGCCAAGCTCGAAGTCGCTCACACGTCACCCCGTTCCCTGTTCCGCCGGATTCCAGTAGCGGTCTTCATGCCCCGGCCCCGTCTCCGGATCGACACCCCACACCACCGCGCGCCCCTTCGTCGGCGGCTCGTACGCATCGCCCAGGTCGAGTTCGTGTACCCACTCGACGAGCCAAACGAGATACGTATCCAGTTCCGGCCGGAACGGATCTTCACCGGCCGACCCGACCTGTTTGCCGGGCGTCATGGGCAATCCCCACGTCGCACCGTGCACCGCTTGCAGCACGCGCGCGGACAGCTCGCGCACCTGGACCTCGGCATCCTCCACCAGCGGGTCAACGATCACGCGGGCCTGCATGCGCGCGATCAGCGGCACCCGGCCCGTTCCGTCATCGTGCCCCGGCTCCAGCTCCGCAAGCTCGATCGCGACGAACGGCGTGTCGATCGACTTGCCGATCTTCGGATACGCATGGATGCGTTCGAGATCCGGCAGCCGCTCGCGCAGGCCGGCCTCGATGCCGGCATGCAGTTGTTTCAGGTTATCGAGCACGCCTCACCGCCTTTTGCAGTTCATAGTTGACCTCTTGCCGCAGGACCGTCATCAGCCGCGCCTCGCACGCACGCGCAGCCCGTCGAAAAGCCGGATCGCCCGTCTGCGCCCACTCGACCGTCACGACCTCGAACGGCGTGCGCGCCTTACCGGTGCGTCGGTAGATCGCGCCGTCCGGCTGCGCCTTGGTCTTTCGCCACGCGCCCTCGAACAGCGATTTGCCGGCGCGCATCCCCTTCTTCGTCCACCGTACCGCGCCGAGCCGATGCGCCTCAATCGGATTCAGCCCGAGCCACACCTTGCCCGTATCGAGCGAGCGCATGAAGAAGTACATCCGCTGCCGCAGCAGCTTCTGCTGGATGCCCGTCGCACCGCTGACCTCTTTCGCCGTCTGGCTTCGAATCCACGCGCTCGTCTTGCGCAGCGTCCGACGCCATGCCGCCTGCATCGCCGCAGGGGGCAAGCCCGCGAGCACTTCGAGCGCTCCCCTTACGTCGATCTCGACCTTCAGCAGATCCATCGTTACCTCAGAATCAGGATCGTCCAGCCCGTGCCGGTCGGGTGGATCTCGAAAACGCGGAACCGCTCGCCAGCCGCTTCGACGATGCTGCCCTCGCGCACACGGGCCGCATCGTCGTCCGTGATATCGAGGATCGGCGCAACGAGCTGCGTGCGTTGCGTTCCGAGATCCGGGCCGAGCCAAGGCGCCTTGAACATGCCCTGCAGCGGTTTGCCGTCGATCTTGACCTCATCGGACAGGTCTCGCTTCACGGCCGTGTCGACATCGACCATCAGATCCCGGAACGCCATGTCATGCCTTCAGCTTGATCAGCGCCTTCGGGCGCGTGCACAGGTGGATCGGGTTCGACTGCGCCTCGATCTCGACGCCCTTGCCGAAGTCCATCAGCTCCTGCTTGGCGTAGTACGGAATGCCCGTCGTGTTGACCGCCTCGACGTAGTCGGCCGGCGCGAAACGCGTGATGAACAGATCGGACACGCCCTCCGGCACCGCATGCGCCTCGTCGTCCGCGACATACCCGACATCGCCAACGCGACCGCGATAGCGCTCGAACGTGCACCCGCCGAAGTCGAACGCGTCGCGCGCATCGCCACGCAGCTGCGCGGCCATCACGGACGCGAGATACGTTTCCTTCACCGACTTCGCGACGATCAGCTTGTTCCAGAATTCACGCCCGCAGAGCACGCGCACGCCCGTGTACGTCATCGCACCGAGCGCATCTTCGATCGCGTCCTGCACCTCAACGCACTTCTGACGAATCTCGGTGGTCGCGGTCGATAGCTCGAACGGAATGACCGTCTGGTCGATACCGAAGTACTTCAGCAGATCGATCAGCACCGTCTTGCCGTCCGCGTCGAGCACTGCGCCCTTGATTGCGCCGATGCGATGGAATTCGTGCGTCGCATCGAGCTGCCGACGCATCTTCGCGAGTCGCCGATTCACGACGGTCTGGAGCGCCTCCAGCTCCGTTTCGGAACCGAACGCGCGCAGGTTCGCGATCTCGTCGGCCATGATCACCGCACGCTGCGGCAGATGCACCGTATTGAACGGGATCATGCTGCGCTTGCTGCCCGCGACGACAGCGGCCGGTGCACCGCGCTGGCCAGCCGCGACGAGCGACAGCGTGTCGCCGTCGCGCTCGATCTGCACCGTCGTCGTCGTGATACCGTCCTCTTCGAACAGGCCGAGCGTACCGATCCGGCCGGGAACATAGGGCTGCTCGTTGATCGCAGCACTCAGGGACGACAGCGAAAACGCATCGTCTTGAAACAGGGCGATATCCGCCATACAACCTCCGACATGAAAATGGATACAAAAAAAGCCACGCGGTCGGCGTGGCCTTGAATGGGGTTCGCCGCGATCAGCGGACGATCACGTGTCGCTCGGCGAGATCACCGCGACCGGCAGTGTCCAGGCCGTTGAGCAGCGCACCCGCGACCTCGGCGAGACGGACGATCCCGGTCGCCGGGCGAGACGCTTCGGACGCTGCCAGCGGTGCATAGAGAATCGCGGCCGCGACCTCGGAACCGTCATTCGCCGCGTTGTCGTACGGCGCGTACTCGCCGGTACTCGTCACGCCGAGCACCTGACCGGCCGGCAGCGCCGGACCGGCCTTCACGATGATGTGCTCGCGCGAGATCCGCCCGTTGCCTTCCGACACGAGAAATGCGGCCGGCAGAGTGGCCTGTACCTTCCAGTTCGACATGAGTTTTCCCCTCCTCGGATTACGTCAAAGTTACTTGCCGCTCTTGCGAGCCGCGTAGATGGACGCCGCACGCGGCGCATTCGCGACCACGGGCGCGTCTTGCGACGCAACCGGGGCAGCACGATGGTTGATCGGCTTCTGCGAGGCCGTCATGCGCTCGAACAGCCGCGCACGCACCTGATCCGGCGACAGGCCATCCGAGACAAAGCCGGCCGTCAGCTCGGTCAGGCTCGCGGCCAGACAGATACCGGCGATGTCCTGCGCGTTGCGGATCGCGGCGTCGACGCTCGCGCGATCCCGCAGGCCGGTGGCCAGCACGATGCCTTCGGCGCAGTGCTCGATGCGCGCGTCGCGGCATGCGGCATACACATGCGACGCCAGCGCCGTCACGTCCGGCGTCTGTGTCAACTGCGGCTGCGGCGCAGGATCGGCCGGCGGATTGGGTGGCGGATCAGACGGCGACACCTCGCCGTCGTCTTCCAGCACGGCCCTGATCTCGGCCGGGACCGCCGAGAAGCGCGAAGCGAGCCGCGCTGCGCCCGCGTATGCCGCGATTCGGATCGGGTCAGCAATCGCATCGCAAAAACCCTGCTCCTTCGCCTGCGCTGCCGTCAGCCAAGTTTCGGCATCCATGATCGCGCGGACCTCCTCCTCAGTCCGGCCGCTTCGCTCGACGTACGCTGAAAGCATGTTGTCGGACGTGCTGTCGAGCAGATCCGCGAGCTTGCGCAGATCACCCGCCTCGCCGGCCGCGACCGTGTGCGGGTTGTGAATCATCAGCATCGCGTTCGACGGCATCTCGATCGTGTCACATGCCATCAGGATCAGCGACGCGGCGGACGCGGCAACGCCGTCGACACGGCCGGTCACCTTCCCGGCATGCCGACGCAGCGCGTTGTAGATCGTGAACGCGTCGAACACGTCACCACCCATCGAGTTGATCGCGACAACGATCGATGTCGCCGTGGCTGCCGCCTCGTCGAGCTTCGAAGCAAACAGCTCCGCGTCGGTGCCCCAGAATCCGATGTCGCCGTAGATCCGGATCTCGACCACATTCCCACCCGCCGCGTTCACCTGCGCGCGGATGTCCCACCAGCGCTTCTTCCCTTTCATTCGCCATCCCCATTAGAAAGATTGCCCGCCCCGTCGACCGGATCGAGCGTGTCATACCGAATCCCGAGCCGGCGCTCACGCGCGAGATCGTCCGCGTTCTCTTGATCGACCTGCTCGGGATCATCACCACGCGATAGCACCGCCCCCGACCGGCTCGCCAACCCGGCGCGGATCTCCATCCGCTTCGCCGTGACGTCCTGCACCGGATGAATGTACGGCCAGCCCTGCGGCACCCATCGCACGCGCAGATAGTCGCGCCGGCGGCGGTAGTAGTCCGGCATCGGCATCGCACCCGACAACGCGCACGCGTCGACCCACCAGCGCCAGACCTTCCGGCAGAACTGGTGAATGAACACGTTCCACTGGATCTGTTCGACCGATCGGCGGAACTCATTCAAGATCACGCGAAGCACGCGATCGCTCACGTCGCGCAGATCCCCCGTCATGACTTCGTACGGCATGCCAACCGATGCCGCAGCGGCCATCAACTGCTGCCGCATGAACGGCGCATAGTCGGTTCCAGCGCCCGGTGGCTCAGCAAACTCGACGCCCTCTCCCGGAGCCAGCTCCTGCATGCTCCCCGGTTCGAGCGATACGACCGGTGAGAAGCCGTCGACGTCGTACTGCATTGCCCCGCCCGTGACGGGATCTCCGATTGTTTCCGGATCGGTCGGCGGCTTGGTGATGAAGCCCGCAAACAAGTTGCTGACCTCCTGCCGAAACAGCACCGCGTCGTCGAAGTTGTCCAGCGACTTGAGCCGCAACAGCACGGTCGACAGTTCCGGAACACCGCGCACCTGGCCGGGCCGAAGCGCGAGAAAGACATGTGCGATCTCGTCGGCCGGCACGCGAACGGTCTGCATGTTGGTTGTCGACGCACGCCCGTACTCGCCGGGATGGCGCTTGAGCAGGTGATACGCCACCCGCCGACCGTCCGCGTCGAACTCAACGCCGTTGATGATCTCCCCGTCCCGTACGATCTCGTTCTTCTCCATCGGCAGCAGATCGCCTTCGAGAAGCTGGATCTGCATCGGGACCGCCAAGCCCTCGCGCGGACTGCGCAATCGGCGACGGATCAACACCTCGCCGTCACTGAAGAACGCACGTGCGGCGAGCGTCTGCACGCCCCCCATATCGAACAAATCGTCCGCGTCGATTTCCTCGCAGCTATCCTCCCAAAGTTGCTTTTGCATCTTGCGCACCGCGTCGTTCGGATGCTGCGGATGCGCTTGGATGCCGTTCCCGATCGTGTTCGACACGAGTCGCGCGATCGCCGTTTTCGCCCACGGATCGTTTCGGATCGCGTCGCGAGCGCGCGACCGCAACAGCGGCAGGTTTTGCACCGCTGCCGCATTCGGTCCCGCGCCCGACACCCGCCACGACTTCGCCCGTGCGCCCGCCGTGCCTGCCGACTCATAGGCGGCCGCCTTCAGCCGCGTTGGCACCACGAACCCGCGCCGTGCGAGTGACGGATAACCCGACTTCATCGCACCCCCTTGCCCGCGTGACGAATCCGGACGATCGACGAACGTCCGGCAGCGCCATTCAGGTCGCGAATGATCTCGGTGCGTGCTTCGCGCAGTTCGCCGATCGAGCGATATTTCACTCGCCGGTCGGCATACTGCACTTCCAGCTCGCCCTTCGCGATTGCCGACTGGATACGCTCCAGGTCCTGCTTTGTGTATGCCATGCGATTCCCTCGTTTAGCGACGCTTCAGGTACGTTGATCGACCAACACGACGGCCCTGAATGCGCGAAACCCCGCTCGGTGGCGGGGTTTCGGCGGGTTTTGCTACAGGCGGCGACGGTCGCGCAGCCTCATTGACGTCCAGTTCATCGGGCGGATCGGGCAGCACCTCTGCAGGTAGCGCCGAAGGCAATGCCTCCAGCACCGGAACCGCATCGAACAGCGAGACCTGCGACGCGCGATGCTGCTCGACCTGCCAGTGCGCCTCGGTCATCAGGTGCACCTTCACGCTGCGGGCCGCGTGCAGCGCGTACCCTTCGCAGTCCAGCGCCTCGTTGCGCGGGCTGATCTTCTTCCACACGCGCTTACCGCCACGTGGACCGGGCACCTTTACCTCTGCGGTGAGCTGCGACAGGTAGTCGCTGCGCACGCCGCTATACCAGTGCATGCGGCCCGGCCCGTCGCCTTCGAGCTTCAGCCGGTTTTCGAGGATCAGATCCTTCGCGCGGCTCACGCCGACCATGTACGGGCGCAGCCCGTATTTCGCCGCCTTGCTGTTGTTGCGCGTCGAGTCGATCGACGCCTTCGGCACGCTGAAGATCTCCGCGTCGACGTTGCTGCTGCCCTTGGCGGCCATGACGTTGTAACCAGCCTTCTGCGCCGCGCGCACGTACTTGTACACCGCGTCCGACGTCGCGCCGTCCGACGAGTCGATCGACGTTGCACGTACACGCATCAGCCAGCCATTCTCATGGCGGTATGCGTGAGACAGCAGCATCGTCAACGCGCCCCAAACCCCGCCCGTCATCGGGTCTTGCTGCTGCTCCGTCACCTTGCCGTAGATCTCTCCCCACACGACGAGCCAGCTTTCCTCGCCGCGCCCCCAAGCACGCACGACGACCGCGAGGCGGTCGTGCTGCACGTCGACGCCAAGCGTCAGCAGCAGCCCGCCGATCGGCACCGTCAGCTCCGCGTACGGCAGCGCCCGTTGCGCGAGCACGTCCAGCTCGGGCAGGTCGGTCTTGTATTTGTACGCTCGCCCCTGCGAGTTGTTCACGAACGAGCGCATCTTCGTATCGTCGCCCTCGCGCAGCGCCTTGTCGGCCGTCAACCACTTCTTGACCAGCTCGGCCATATTCGAGCCGGGGAACGGCGACACCAGCTCGTTGATGCGGAAGCCGGCGACGCCGTGAAACGGTGCCGTCGCAACCCATCGACCGCGACGGACGGCGCGAATGCGCGTCGCGTCGTCCCACAACGAGCCGCAATGCGGGCAGGTGTATCGTGCCGACTCCGGTTGTGCGCGGCCGTAGACCTCGTGCACGACCTCGGCGCCCTCGCTCCAGGTGACGTTTTCCCACGCCAGCTCGTGCTCCTCGTCGCAATCAGGGCAAGGCACCAAATAGACGCGCTGATCCGAAGCCGCGTAGCCCTGCTGGATGCGCGACAGGCCGTCGACGGTCGGCGTCCCGCCCAAGATCATCTTGCGTCGCCGAGCCGAATAGCTCTTGTTCCGCTCCTCCAGCAGCGTGATCGAGTCACCCTGTTCGCGCACGTTCGTGTTCGCGTCGTCCGGTTCCTCGACCGCGACGACCGGGGCCGGCGTCGACTTCACGTCGTCCGGCGCGTTCGATGTGATGAACTTCAAGAAGCCGCGCGCGAACGTCTTGTGATCCCACAAGTTGTTTTTGTCGCGGGCCGCATGAACCGGCAATTTCGCCGACAGGCGAGGCGTCACCTCGACCATCGGTTCGAACTTCTCCAGATTGAACTTCTTCGCCGTCTTCTCTTTCGGGAACATGACGATCATCGGACACGGGTCGACATCGATCCGCTTGCCGATGTAGTTCAGCAGCACGCCGTCCGTCCACGCAACCTGCGCTGACTTCATGCAGACAACCTTCTGCACAGTCGGGTCGTCCAGCGCTTCGTGCATGCCGAACACCCACGGCGTGATATTCGGGTTATAGCGGCCGGGGCTGGCCGATCCCTTCGCGCTCAACCTACGATGCTTGCGCGCCCAATCCGTCGTCCCAATTCGCTCCGGCGGGCACAGCATCTTCGCGATCCGGCGAATCACCGCGTGGACTGTCTGGGTCGTATTCAGAAAGCTGCTCAAGGCATCCATATATATGCTCGTTCAACCATTCGACGTCCACCTCGACGCCGTATAGCGTGTGCAGCTCCTGCACCAGCTTGTCGGACAGCGACAGCAGTTCCGTTTGAAATGCGCCGACCATCAGGCCGTACGCCTGTTCGAGCTGCGCCGCGTTGACGAGCTGCCCCTTCTTCTCGGCCAGCGTCAGCAGCTTGATCTCGCGATCGACGCGCTCCGTCATCGCCCGCTCGGCGACGAGATCGATCCCGGTCTCGCTGGAGCGGCCGGCCGCGACCTCGCGCAGGTGCCGAATGTAGGCGATGCGGATCTCGTCGATCGACACCGCGCGGTAATCGAGCCGGACCTTGTCGACGAACCGAGAAACGGCCGACTGGTCAAGGTCGAGATGGTCGGCAATCTGCTGCTGAGTCGGCATGAATATGACCCCCTATGGAAACTCGCCAGTAGAGAAAAAACGCGGGTGCGAGCCCCCGCGTATGGCGATGCCCGTAGGGTCCCCGCCTGCTCAAAAAGTGGGCAGACCCACCCCGATCGCGACATCGGCGCTCGCGCCGTCGCCCGCGCGGTCCATCGCCCACACGACACGGTCCATTGCGTCGTCAAACACGAAGCACCGCGCGGTAACGCGCCCCATGCTTCGATCTTCATCCCACGTCGACCAGACCTCGCTCGGCCCGGCGCTCGTCGACTCGATTCGCATTTCAGCGCCCCAATGCAAAAAGCCCCGAGGGCTTTCGCACTCAGGGCTTTGACACAACCATCTAGCCGACCACGTCTCGGCTAGATACCACTTCACTTCACTTCATTTCGTTTCGCTTCGCTTCACGCACAGCTTCTCGAACAAGGATCAGAAATTTGAGCATGAAGATCAGAAATCCCTGCGCCGCATTTCGGACCTCATCGAAGTCGACAGTCTCAAGCAATTCGACGACCACATCGAGATGGCTATCATAGTGACCAGTCGCCTTATTCCTGAGCCTCTCCCAGTTTCGTATAACCGCGAGATTGGGCCGCTCCTCCTTTTGCAGCGCGCGCACTTGACTCTCAAAGTTCGCAAGGCCGTGAACTTGCGCGTATCGCAGCATCTCTTGGACCGTCACTTCTCGAAGATGCTTATCAAATTCGACCAAACGGTGAATGAGCCCCTTGGCGGCGACGGCCATCGCGAACCCTTGTGCGCCGTGAGCAAGCAATAACTCGAATTCGCGCGTCACTTCGTACTGGAACATTGTGACCTGCAACTGAATCGCCAGCAGAGTGTGATCATCGTCGACACTCCGGTGCTTGTACTTATCGTAGAAATTCGCCAACGATTTCTCAAGCTTTGGACGAAGATCGCGCATCATCTGCAACGAATCGAAAGTCGCGTCGTCCGCCCCGTCTTCACTTGCTGCCACTCCTTGCACCACGCGCCCTCCGTTTGATCAAAAGCCCTGAGCGCTTGCGCACTCAGGGCTTCGATATTCATTTCGTAAGGGCGAAAGCCCTCCCAACAGATCCCGACAGACAGTTATCGTTGTTGGTCGCGGCGCTCCCGCGATTCAGTACGCCTGTCGGGCGAAGGTTGCGACACGAGTATGCGATCGCGCATTTATCCAGTGACGCGGTAAAGGATGTGCAAAGTTTACGCGATCCGCTCTTGAAATGGAATACGTTTCATCCTCGCAATTGTCGACGCAATGTGTCGTACACCGATCCATCGACCGTATCCAGCAGCGCGAGCATGTCGTGAAAGCGCCACGACCAGTTCTTCCGATACTCGTCGAGCGATACACCAAGTGCGTGCGCCCGGCCAGCATCGTCGACCTGCCGTTTGCCGGAACCGGAACAGTCGGGGCAGATGTGCCGGCCCTTTGCATCCGACACCGGCGACGCGGCGATCCGCCCCATCCCGCCGCAGTCGTCGCATGGTTCGTATTCCCGAAAGACCAGCGGCCCGTTACGCCCTTCGAAGAACGGGATACGCTCCTCCGATACACACACCTTCCCGCTGCCCCCGCATACATCACACGCGTGCGTTGATGTCGTGACGGCACGCGCGCGACGCACGACGCCACGCCCTTCGCACTCGACACACTGATCGTTCACCCACTCGTCCAGCAACCGCAGCGCGAAGCGCTCGACGATGTCGACCTTCGAACGCTCGACAGCGTGCCCCGCACGTTGATCGCGACGCTCGTCGCGCGACAGGCCCGTGAACCGCGCACGCTTGAATCGGCCCGACGTCCGGATCATCTGCGCCAACAGCAACGTTGCACGTCGAACCATCGCAGGCGTCGGCAGCGGCCCGGCTTTGATTCGGGCCAGCAAGCTCCCGAGATCGTTCGCAAAGGCGAGCGCGCCCAAAGTAACTTTAGGATCGGCAATCGGGTCGGTGAACTGACCACGAACGCTCATCGCAACGCCCACCCGCTCTTTCAAATCGATCATCACTCTCTCCTACTCGTCCTAATGTCCCAATGTCCCAAGGGAAGAAGCTTGCAGGGGTGCGCGCCTGCGACATGCGACATGCGCCGCTCACGTCGCGCATGTCGCGCCCCTGCACCCGCGCCCGAGACCGCGCCTTGGGACGTTGGGACATGGGACGTCCACAGCGCGCCAAGACGGGGCATGTGGCGCGCTTACCGTGCAGGCACAGCGCGCCACGCGATCACAGCGGACTGTCGTCATCGCCCGCTGCGACCAGTTCGCGCTCCGCTTCCGGCTCTTGCTCTTCCTTCACGTAGTACCAACCGCGCGATCCGGTCGACTCGCGCTTGCGCACCCACCCGAGCGACTTCAACGCCTTGCCGATACGGCGCTGCTCTGCCAGCGTCCATTTCGACGTATCCAGCTTCAGGATGTCCGCGAGGATCTCTTCCATCGTCGTGCGCGACACGAATTCCAGGGCCTTGGCGATCTTGTCCTCGTACACGTCCCCTTCATAGCGCTCCGCCTGTTCGATCTCGAACAGCGGGCGCTCATGCTCTTCTACGTGCCACACGACGCCCGAGCGGTACAGGTACACGGCTTCCGCCCAAAGCTGTTCACGAACGGCCACAATGCCGTCGATGTCGACCAGACCACCGACACGCAGCGGCCAGTAACGCCGGTTGCCCGATTCGTCCTTCAGGTACGTGTCGAAGTTGACCGAGCCGGCGAACACGCACTGACGCGGGACGTCGGTCGCCCGCTTGCCGTAGAAGTTGCGGAACCGGTCGACGGCCGTCGCGAAGAAGCTCTTCACCGCCGACGAGTCAGCCTTGTTCAACGAGTCCAGCTCGGCCAGCTCGATCACCCACTTCCCGGCCAGCACCGCGTACGTGTCTTTGTTGCCGATCTGGATCGGCGTATCGGTGAACCACGGTGCGCCGGCCAGCACCTTCAGCGCCGTCGATTTGCGATGCCCCTGCTTGCCTTCGAGGATCAGGACGTTGTCGACCTTGCAGCCCGGCTCCATCACGCGTGCGACGGCCGCGATCGTCCACTTCATGAACGCGAGCTGCACATACTCGCTGTCGGCCACGCGCAGGTATGTCGACGGCATCGTTCGCACACGCGGCACGCCGTCCCATTTCAGCCCTTCGAGGTATTCGCGTACGTCATGGAAGTGCGTCGCGTCCGCCACCAGCAGAACCGCGTTCATCACGATATCGGTGCGCACCGAGAGGCCGTAGCGCTGCGACAACCAAAGCGCGCAGCGCTGATCGTCCATGTCGGTCCACTCGCCCTTCACGCCCTGCGGGAACGGCGGCGCTTTGCGCTTCATCACGCGGCCACCGAAGTCGTCCTGCTCGATGACGCCCTGCCATGCCTTGTGATTCGACAGGATCATGTGCACGTTGCCGAGCGTCGGCAGCAGCGTACCCTTGTCCGACCGCGCGAGATCCTGCTCCCACGTGTGCGCGCCGTTCTCTGCCTCACGGCCATCCCATTCCGGCTGTTTCGCGGCAGCGGACGTCGCGGCGGATTTCGTCGGCGTGTCGTCCGCGGTCGACACCGCAACCGTCGCCGGGCGGATCTCTTCGTTCGCTGGCGCGATGACGCGCAAGATTGCCGCCTGCACTTGCGCCTCGACCGCCTCGAAGCCCTCTTCGACGTGCAGGTCGTTGAAATCGGTCAGCTTGCGCTCGCCGCGATTGGCGAATGCTGGATAGACGACGCTGACGTCGGCGACCGTCGCTGCCGCCTCGTATGCACGCTTCAGGCCCGTGTTCTCGAAGCGCTTCCGGCGCAACGGCATCACGTCGTTTCCGTAGCTCACCTCGACATACGGCACTCCATTGTCGTCACGACGGCGTGACGCGGCGACCATGTACCACGTGTTCTTCGCCTCGATCCGCACCGGTTCGGCACCAAACACCAGTTCACCCCGGAAAGCGAACTCGTCGGCGAGCCAGTCACGCATGCGCTGCTCGATCTTCCAGTCGTCGTCGGCGCAAACCAGCACATGAACATCCGGATACGTCGCACGCAGGTAGCGCACGGCCGGAAGGATGCCACCCGCGTCGAAGCAGACATTGACTGCGAACGCCTCGTCGATCGCCATGCGGACCGAGCGCGCGGTCGCGTAGCCTTCGGCGACCAGCACGATCTGATCGTCTGCGCCGACCTCGCCGAGCAGATACGACGCGCCCTTCTTTTCCATGCCTTTGTTGAAGCGCTTCGCGCCGTCCGGGGTGATCTTCTGCAGGCCGACGAGCCGAGCATCGTCGCCGTATTGATACATCGGCACGAACATCGTGCCGTCCGCGTCGAAACGTACGCCTTCGGCCGTGATGCGCTTGCGTTCAAGATAGGTGGACTCGCCGTGCTCTGCCGCACGGTTCCACTGATCTCGCGCGCGGTTCGCGGCGAGCTTCGCCTGACGCGCGTCACGCTCCGCCTGCTCACGGTCGGCGGCTTCCTGCCGGCGACGTGTCTCCGCGAGCACGTCCTCGCTCAGCGGTGCGCCGCTCCACTCGAAACGCTCGGTGCCCGGATCGTCGCCCGAGAAGTGGCCGAACGTACCGCCATAGCCGATCACTGCGCCCTTGCTGACGACCTCTCGAAGCTGATACCAGTATTTTTTGCGCGGCCCGTACCGATGATGTTTGCCATCCGCGACCGGATGGCCGGCAGGCAGGTCAGGATGCCCCGCCGCACGCAATTGCTGAATGATCTGGTCCAGTGTCGCCATATGAATATTTCCTCTGTCAAAGTCACTTTGGCCGCATGTCGCGGCCAGATCACAATTCGTTGAGTTGCGCCCTGTTAGCTCGCACGTCGAGCCGCATCCAGTTCCACGAGGCGGCGGTCGCGTGCGACCTTGTGAGAGAAGCTGCGCCACGCTCCCCGCCCGGCCGCATAGGACTGCCGTCCACTCGGCGAGCGGCTGTACTGCGATGCGCTGCGTCGCAACGCGCTGCTGATTCCGTTCACGTTCACAGGGGTCTCCGTTTATTTGCCGCGCAGTCGACGCCATTCCGCCGACATGGATTCGTCGAACGCGGCAAGGTCAAGCGCGCAGAGACGATCGGTAAGCTGGTCGCGGAACGCGTGACGTTCCGCCTTGGTTGCGAGCGCGGCGCATGGGCGCACAGCTCGCTCGACGAACAGACGCACGCGCCCCGCTGCGTTCGCTTCCGCAAGAATCGGAGCGAGGCGATCGGGGAACGTGGCGATCAGTTCGGACAGCAAGCGCCCCACTTCGGCGGGGGCACACTCGAATCGGGATGCCAGCGTCGTGCGAGCGCACGTCACTTGCTGTTCAGGCGAGCAGCACAGGCCGACCCTTTCACGGTCGGGACGGCAGCACCCCATGCCGGGTTTAAATCGTTCCATGACGACGACGGCGACGTGCAGCGAGATTGCGAGCAGCGTGAATCAAACGCTGGAACAGACGCTGGCCCTTGCGGCCGGTCGCGATGATCTTCTCGGCGTGTTGATCGTCAATCCGCTGTTCCGCCAGTGCACGTGTCACGTCGTCAGCAACGAGACCCACATGCGCCTGCAGGTGCAGCGCCGTCGAGACGAGACGCAGCGTGCCGGGCTCGCCGACATCGTCAGCGGCGTGGTCGTCGACATGTTCGGCAACCAGTCCGAATCGCGCGTTCAGCGCATGCAGTGCGTCGAGCGCATACACCTCGCCTTCGGCTTTTTCCTGCATCCATTCGATCAGCAGCTCGAACATCTCCATCGACAAACGACTGTCGCCAACACCACGCAGACGCAGGCGAAGCGATTCCGGCGTGATGTTCTTACCGCGCCGGATCGTGAGATGGTTCGCCGCGTCGGCGACACCGCCCGGCGTGTTGCGAACGGACGTATAGAGCACGTCCAGCCATTCGGTACTGTCGTATCGGCAGGTCATAGTGGGAGATTGGTAGACGGTGGCTTTCATCCTGTCGCGCACTCGGGGCCGCAACTAAGATTCGGCTCATGGGGTACGAATCGGATGCGGTCACGCAACAGCGAGCGCTTCACAACGACTCGTCGTGTGAATCCAGAGAGGCAAACAGGTCGGGACGCGCGAGCTTCAAGAACAACAGACGCGCTCGCGGAATGCCGTTTCGACGCCATTCCGATACGGAGGGCATCCGGACTTCACAGAGTTGTGCGGTTGCAGCCGTACCGCCAAATGCATCGATCACGGCACACGCGTACGGGTCTCGATTCAGGAGCGTATTCATGCCGCAATGTTAGGCGCTCCTTACACAAAAAGCAAGGCATTCCTAATGCCCATTCAGTTAGGCTTTCCTAATGACGACACTAGCCGAACGCCTGGAACAGGCAATGAAGTTGCCGCCCGAGAAAAAGGCTGCGGATCTGGCGCGAGCGTGCCGAGTGCGAGCACCCTCGGTCAGCGACTGGTTAAGCGGGAAGACAAAAAAGATGGAAGGCGCGAATTTGCTGCTCGCGGCCGAATTCCTGAACGTCGATCCTTGGTGGCTTGCCACTGGTGAAGGGCAGATGCAACGCCGCGCCAACGCGCCCGCGCCGCAGAGACAGGAGACGCTAGGCGCACATGCTCAAGCGCTGGTTGACGCGCTTGCCAAAGCAGACAAGGTCGGGTTGCCATCTACAGCGTTTGTCGCGCTGCTTGAAACCCTCAGGGTGTTTGAAGACCTGCGCGGACAGCAGTCTGGTGATCTTCTCGATCTGAATGCCCCCGACCCACAAGAGGGGTAAGGTTCCAGTCGAATACTGCGGCTCTGCGGTGCGTCCCGACCTGCCCGGAACGTATTCCACGCCCCCTGATTGGCCCTCCAAGAAGCTCCACATCCCAATCGAAGTCTTCACCGCTGTGCGGGCCGATAACCCGCACCAGCGCACCGATACGCGACCGGTTCCGGCATCGACTGACGATCGCCACATCGCCCGGTTTGCAGCGCAATTCCCCTGTTGACATAGCCCCGCAACAACCTCCCCTTGGCAATGTTTTCGCTCAATCACTGTATAAACATACAGTATTAAGTCGGAAGAATACAACACCTTTCAACGAGCTTCATCGCGTTCGCCCCGCGCTCAACTCAATGACGAACCTCGATGCTACCGAAAAGAGTTAGGAATTCCTATTGCAATCAGGCAAAGGAATGCCTAACATTCGACTCCATTGCTGCCGCTCGCGCAGTCATCGGAGAAGCCCATGAAAATGTTCGACCATCAGTCCACCGATCGCCACGAATGGCTTCGTGACGAACACACGCCTCACATCACACCGTCTGAGCCGGCCCGTCAAAGCAACTTTGAGAAGTCGAAAATCTTCCGCTGGACGGTCGTCGCCGCATTGCTGTTTGTCGTCGTGAACGTGTTCCAGGACGACCCGGTCGTCGCACCGACGACCGCCTATCACGTCACCGTCTAAACCGCCCCGATCCTGCCGGGGCGAACGCCCCCGGCGTCATGGAGACCACCATGCCGCGAACCAAAGCCCGCACCCTTCCCGTCGTCGAAGTTGAGCGTCGCGACACCCTGTCACTGCGCACCATCACGCGATACGACCGGAACGCGCGACGTCCGTCGACCCCGATCCTAATCGGCAAATACGTTGTCGGTCGCCGCCCCTTGGCCGACAGCGTCCACACGCTGTATCTGATCCTCGACGGCGCAGAGATCGCCAGCACCCAGATCTCGATCCCGAGCGAAGGCGACTGCGCCAGTGCGATCAAGCGCCTGCGCGACGCGAAGCGCGCGGCAGGCATGGCCGCATCGGACGCGATCAACAAAGCGAAGAAGTCCGGCAAGGCTCGCACGGCGGCGACTCAGGAGGCCGCGTAATGGACGACCGCACGCAACAGCTCGACCTGACCGCGCCGATCCCGACCGGCAACATCAAGGCAGCAGCAGCAGCGGCCGGCGCAACGTCAGCGGACCTGTGGATGGTCCCCTACGATCAGTTGCACTACGACCCAGCCGACAACATCCGCACGGTTGATACCGAATGGGTGTCACACCTCGCCGCGCTTATACGGGAGAACGGATACGACAAGGGCTCCCCCCTCCATTGCTACGCCCGAAAGGTTGACGGCAAGGATCTTCTCTATGTTTACAAGGGGCAGCACCGCTATCTCGCGGCGGGACACGTGATCGCAACCGGGAAAGATCTCGGCAAGATCCCGGTTGTCGTCCGCGACGCGAAGAACGTCAACCGCGCGGAAATGGTGATTGACGGCTATCTGAGCAACAACGGCAAACCGTCGTCGCCGCTCGATCTGGCCGCTGCCGTCGCAGAGCTGCGCGACATTCACGGCATGACCCTTGCTGCGATCTGTAAGCGCCTGAACGTCACTGACCAAACGGTCCGCGACGTAGGCTTGCTCGAACGTGCACCGGCCGAATTGCATCAGCTCGTACGGAACGGCCAATGTACCGGCACACTGGCCATCGAACAGATACGCCTGCACGGTGGCGACAAAGCGCTCGAACGCATCGTAGTCGGGATCGCCAAAGCCGCTGAAGCCGGCAAAACGAAGGTCACGAAGAAGTACCTCGAAGCTGCGCCCCTGCTCGACACGCAGCCGGACCCGGAACCTTCGCCCGGGCACGCAGCCCCCGCAGTCGCCAACACCGACGCCGCGCCGCTCGTCGCGTCGACGGCCGCGGAAACCACGATCGAGACGCAGGCGCCGATGCAGGCAGCGTCGCGCCAAAGCGCCCCCGCCAAGATCAGCGAGAAGCAATCAAAGCAACTTTTGCAGGCCTTGCAGGCTGTACTCCACGACAAGAATTTTGGCCGACTGGCAAAGCCGACGATCGAAGCGGTTCATACAGCGCTGCTGCCGCTCGCCGATCTACTCGGCTGCCCCTCGTCCGGAAAGGTCTGGCCGGTCTCCGAACCGGACGCAAATGGCTGCTGCAAGCCACTTGAAACAGTGTGCGGACCGGAGCGGACCGGAAGAATCAAGGGACCGCTCGCATACATTCGCGTCGCACAGCCCTCACCCGGCGCGTGGATCTACTCGATCGAATACAACACCGGCACCAGCTTCGCCAGCGACCCGCTGAAGGTGTCGCACCAGACGCGCGCGGTTTGGACGCGCGTCCAAGCGATTCGCTCAGGCGCAGCGCGGCTTATCGAGACAATCAAATCACCTGTTCACGGGCGAACAAAGGCCGAGCAAGCATCATTCAAGCGCATTCTCGAATGGGCGAACGAGATCATCGAGATGCCAGATCCCGACATGACTGCTGAATTCTCAGCCGCCACCGCCAAGGGAGAACGCCCCGATTTGTCGGATGTGCTGACGGCCATCGGGCATAAGCAGCGGATCTCGTCGAATAAGGCGCTGCTCGATGCCTCATTCCCGGCACGGAAAGCAAAGCCCGGTCTCGACCCCGCGTCCGCATGGCCGTTCCCGACGGGAGCTGCAAATTGACCCCGCGCCCGGCCCTTTCTACCCCACGTCCGCTGCCGCGAAAGCGGGAACACGCGAAGAAGCGCCCGGCTATCGCACTGGCGAGCGTCAACGGTACTTCAATGCAGTCGAACAGCGGCGGGCTGACGCCCGCAAAAGCGATCCAGAAAGACGAAGCGCCGCTCGCGCGGCGCAACCCTATCCAGACGAACGAAGCCTTGGCGGATACCCGCCAAGGCAGGCTCGCGCAGCTCGACGCCCTTCGCATCCAGATCCGCACGCTGATCACCGAGATCTCGCACGCGGCCGACGTCGACCTGCTGGACCTGATGGCCGATGAGGTCGGCTCGTTCGCCCGTCACAAAGCCGCGCAGGATGCACGCACCTGGGCCGCGACCGCCGGCATCACGCTCGAAACCGGCCTTATGCAGCTCGCTCGCGCGCTCCCCGATACCAATAGAGGACACCGATCATGACCACCACCGACAAGAGCCGCGCTGATGCGCTGACGGAAAGCGCGCAGTTCCTGACTGACGTTGTTACGGCTGCCGGCCTTCTGTCATGCGGGCGTACCGATAAGAAGCTGGCAACGAGAATCACTGAGCAGGCATGCGAACTGCGAAAGCGTATGCACCTTCTCGCCGCATCCCCTGTCGAGCAGCACGAAGCAACGCCGGCCGACGCAGCGAGAATGTCGAAGGCCGTGCGCGACGTGCTCGCCGAGCGCCATCGACAGATCCTGCATGAAGGCATGACGCCCGACCAAGACGACAGGTACACCGAAGCGGAATTGTCCCGAGCTGCCGCCGCATACATTCTCAGCGCCTGCGGCTTTAGCAATGCGATTACTTTGGACTTCTGGCCTTGGAGTACAGACTGGTGGAAGCCGACGACACCGCGACGGAATTTGGTAAAAGCCGCCGCGCTGATCTTCGCCGAGATGGAACGCATCGACCGAGATCCCGGCGACGAATCCCACCATGACCACCTGAACGGGGGATCGCTGTGAGCCTGTTGACCCGCGCATACATCCTTGAGAAGTACGGCCCACGCATGACGCTGGCGCAGCTCGCTCAGCTCCTTCTCATGTCGGAAGGAACCATCCGCAATCAGATCAGCGCTGAGACGTTTCCGATCGCAACGTACAAAGAGGGGGCCTCTCGTTTCGCCCCTTACGACGCCGTCGCAGACTATCTTGATGAGATGTCAGCACAAGCGCGAAAGCAGGCCGCGTGAGTTTCAGTGGAAGTTATGGACAAGTCGCAGGGGAAGAATGAGCAAAACGACTCAATGCATCGCGTCGCCGCTTTCGCCTGCACTCCGAATGGTCTTGTCCGTTAGACGGGAGAAATGAATTGCAAGCTTGAGGAGCAGCAACCAATGCCCGTACTGACTCAAAGAGAAAATCCGCGTCTCGGGAAGCTTCTCTCTATCTACCGACCTATTCTGGCAGTTGTTGATACGGTCCAAGAAGACGATCGAATCGCCCTCCAATCGCCCCGACTGCGGGAGAAAAAATATCTGTGTCAGAGCTTGGCGACGAATATCGCTTTCGTGCTGAACAATGTATTCCTCCGTCTTCACCTGGCGTTTCCGCAACGCATCGAGATACTTGTCGAGTCGAAAGATCGGGGCATAACAAAGCGCCGTCGGGAAGGCGCGATTGTTACTTGTGTCAGCATCGCAGCTATTCGACAGCACAAGCGCCGGCACCGGCTTAACCTCTGGTTCCGGCAGATTGACGACAAGCAAACCACTAATGCCGTCCCCTTGCAGAACGGCATGTTGATCCTCCGCAACCGGCGTCATGTACAAACGCTTGTCGAGATTCCCCGGGTACATCTTGATATCTTCGAAGAGCTTCGCTGTCTCTTCTTCGGTCAAGTGACGCGGAAGGAACCGCTGCGCGTCGTCCAGCAAGCTCATACGAGATTCCAGAATTCTTCGTCAATGAGTTGCGAGATATCCGCATCGATGTCAACCGACTGCGAAGCGAGCGTGTGCGCCACACGCATCATGGCTTCCATGCCACTCTCTTCGGGCGTGTTCGTCTGCACATGGACATTGATCGCCGTGCCTTGTTCGAAGACAGCGTAATAGCGAGCTTGCGCTGCGCGAGCAAACATCGCAGCCCCGACGTCAATGTGGGTATTGGCAAAGGCGGTCCCGGGCAAAGTGATCATGGCGACAGCAGTCGCAGCCGCCGCGCGCGCGCCAGATATACGTGCTTGCATGTTAGTCCTCCGGCCCAAGCTCAAGAATAAGATCGTCGGTCAACGCCTTGAAGAATAGCTTCTTCGCGACATCGTGCGCATCTCTAAACATTCCGATCAACTGATCAGGTCTATTGCCGTCTTTTAGCTTGAGCGGATCAGCATACACATCAATGTCCAAAACCGAGCCGGTCTTTGCGTCCGACGGCGAAACTCGAACGACCGGATTGCCGAATGCAACTTGTGCATTAGTCGCCACCGACAAAGCTGCCGTGAATCCGGGAAACGGAAGTTCGACACGAAGCTGCGCTGTGTTGCCGATCAGGTTGTCGCCCTCGAGGCTCAGGCCGAACGTCGATTGTTCCATCACGTTTCTTTTCTCAAAGAAATTGATGTATCTGAGACCGAGCCGATCGTAAGAAGTTACAAGACCAAGTCCATCGAACACGCTCAAGAGACGACGTAATTCGCCATTTATGTAAGCCAGGTCGAGATGAGGTGCATCCGGCTCTCCAGACACAGAAATCGTGCGCGGTCCGATCTGAATCGCTGGGCCGCCAGCCGCCGGCACAAGCTTATAGTGGGCCTGTAACGCTAAATTAGGGTCAGCACTCAAAAACTCTGCCGGAAAGCTAGCCGCAGGAAGCTGCTCGACCGTCGGGTAACGGTCCCGCTCCTGCGTGTAGAGCATCGAAAAGACCACCCCCACCGGAAGCGCGGCTGTAAAGCGCAACTCCGCAGTGGACGTTATCAGGGGCGAATGTTTGATGACCCGAGGGTATTGCCGTCCCATGAGTGCGTAGTGTGGTCTCTAGTGTCGAACGGGCGAATCCTAGCACATAGCTCAGATGCGTCGCCTCAATATTATCGGATCATCTCAGGCGAACTTTAGCCTACGCCGTCGGGGTTAGATTCCTTCGCCCCTTGAGCGCGACCTGAGCCGGATCAAGATTCGTATACCGTTTGAGGTTACGCCAATCTTTGTGGCCTGTCACTGCGGCGACTTCCGGAATATCCCATCCATCCTCGAACAGCGAACTCGTCGCTTCGTGCCTCATGTCATGCAGGCGCAAATCCACGATGCCTTTCGTGTCGCAGGCCAACTTGAAATACTTGCTTGCCGTGCTCTTACTGAATCGAAAGATGTACTCGTTCGGATGTGGCTCGACCGTCGGGTCCGCCTTGCGCTTCGCCTCGTACGCTGGAGGCACCGGATATCGCGCCTGACGCAGCAACACTTCGAGCGAGTCGCCTATCAGCGGCACCCACTCGTCATTACCTTTCTTCTGCCTCGGATGCTTGCGATCGCGGACGAGCGCGAGCCGACGCTCGACGTCAAGATCCGACCACGTCAGCCGAAACAGTTCGCCGCGTCGGAATGCGCTTTTCATCGCAACGCGGATCACATCCGGCACCGCCTGCTCGCGCTCCGGATGTTCAGCAAACCACTGGAAGATTTTTACGATCTCGTCCCGAGTCGGCCGGCGATCGCGATGTTTGCCTGGGCCGATAAGCTGCAGGTGATCGAGTGTCGGACGCGCAATGCTCGGCGCATGCGGCAATCGCAGATCGAGTAGTGACGCCATGTGCTTGTACACAGTCCCGAGCTTGGATATGTCCATGTCGATTGTGTACTGACCAGCGCCCTCCTTCTTACGATCCTGCGCGAACTTGACCAGGCGCTTGGTCGACAGCTTCGCTGCCACCTCGTCATCAAAGTGACTTTGGAGCCGCTTGAGCATGTAGTCTTCATTCGACTTCTCGGCGACTGGCCGGCCGGAGTCACTTCGTGCGTTTCGATACAAGCGCACCAGCTCGCCGACCGTGATCGTTTGTTCGTCGACGGCTCCCTGCCCCTTGTCGATGCCGCCCTCGATCTCACGCGCCCATGCTTCAGCCGCACCCTTCGTTCGAAACGTCTTTGATATACTCTGTCCCCGCCGGCGGACTTGAGCCCGCCAGCGCTCGCCGATCTTGAGGATCGAAGCCATGAAACACCCCGTTTGTGGACTGTAGCAATGCGTCATCCACATACGCTGCTACAGGGTCGATTTGTAGCAGAATTGTAGCAGGTGGGGCGTTAAACTATGCTTCACAGCCTGTCATTTCGCGTCACGCGTGGACAGGCGGAAATCCCTGAAAGGCAAGCGGGACAAGGCTAAGATCCTGATTCATAAGGGTTCAATCCATCCCGCTCAAGCTATCCGCTCCCCGTAGTTCAATGGATAGAACAAGCGCCTCCTAAGCGCTAGATACAGGTTCGATTCCTGTCGGGGGGACCAGAGAGCCTCCAAAGTTTCACCAGCTTCGCCACAAAAACCCCGTCACGCTTGGCTGTGCGGGTTTTTTTGTTGCGGACTTCCACCAGCGACCAGCAGCAGAAACAACCGCCGATTCCGCGCGGGTCCTTCCGGCGCCCTTCGGAATGCGCGGACACTGCGCGCCGCGTTTTTCGATCAGGTGTTCCGGCTGTTACCCAAAGTGTTATCCAACCGCCGGACGGTAACAAACATGGATCGGTTACTTGATCGAAACCAAGGCAACACTCGGGTATCCGAGAGAACCCTGGCAATGCCAGCGAGCGCATTCTGATGGGCGACGCGCCATCGCCCCGGACGAGCCATATCACTGATCATTTGACGCACCGCAACAGTCCGGGGTACACTTCGCGCCGCGGGGTGGAGCAGTCTGGCAGCTCGTCGGGCTCATAACCCGAAGGTCATAGGTTCAAATCCTATCCCCGCAACCAACATCGAAGCCCGCTATGCGAAAGCAAGCGGGCTTTTTGATTTGCATGTTGTACCAGCACGGCCGGCCCCCAGCCTCACCGCATCAACCCCGCCCTGACCTTCGGCATCAAACTCACATTCACCCCCGTCACGGCAAACGTCCCTGTCGACGACGCCCCGGCCGGCAGCGCCAGCACACTGCCATCCCCGAGCCGATTCGCATCGACGACGATCTGGCTCACCGCGCACCCGTTCGTCAACAGACCGACCGGCAACCCGGCGATCGACGAGAACGTGTTGCCCGTCACGCTGAACGAACACACGTTTCCATACGCCCGGAACCCCGCATAACCGGACCCCGACACGCGGTTATCCGTCACCGCGACGCCCGAGACCGTTCCCGTCCACGTATCCAGCTCGATCGCGCCCTGTTGCGTCGGCTGCAGGCCGTTGTTCACGTTCGAGTTCTGGATGTTGGTCACGGTATTGCCGGTGATGACGACGTTCGATGAACCATAAGTCTTCCAGCTGTCTTCCTGCGCGACCAGAATACCCGCCGCCTTCTCGACGCCGTCGACCGTGTTGTTCGAGATCGTCACGCCCTGCCCGCCGACAACGGTAATACCGCGCCCCCACGAGTTCCCCGACACTGAATTGTGATCGATCAGCACGTTGCTGCTGAGCCGGCCGTCGCCGAGATAACTGACCACGGCGATCAGATCGTCGCCGGTGCCCGTCACCGTATTGTTCTGCACCAGCACGTTGGTCGAACCGTAAGTCGTGTGGATGCCGTCGGCCAGCGTCGCGCGCACGGTATTGCCCACGATCGCGATACCGTTGCCGCCGAACACGAAAATCCCCGCGCTCGCGCCGCCCTGGATCGTCACGCCGAGCACCTGAACGTCCGCGCCCGTCACCTCGACCTTGGTCGACTCGGGCGTCGTGAGCCGCGTCGTGCCGGTGCCGGCGAGCGTCACGCCGACGAGCGTCGAACCGGCGCCGCTCATCACGATCGTCTGGTCGGCCGGATTCGTGGCGGCGAGCGTCGCACCGTATCCGGAAATCACCGCCTGCGGCACGGTCACGGCAAGCGAATGCCCGACGACGTAGCGGCCCGGCGCGATCACCAGGCGCTGGCCGGCCTGCAGGCTGTCGAATGCTTTCTGCAACGCGTCGGCCTGATCGCTGCCGTCGGCGGCCGGAGAGACCGTCACATCGGCGACGAGAACTGGATTGGAGCCGTTGGACGGCGGAAGCGGCGCGCCGGGAGTGGCGCCGGTCGCCCCCGCGATTGGGCCGGAGCTTCCGGAATTCGTCGATGAAGTGGATGCGCCGGATGCCGTGCCGGCAGATGTCGATGTACCCGCAACGGTTTGCGGTGCCGGCGCCGCGTTGTCGTCGCCCCCGCCGCATGCGGCAAGACAAAGGCAGAGCGCGGCAAGCATCGCCTGATCGACTGTACGCATACGATGTTCCGCTAGCCCAAGTTGGCGTCATCGTAAGTACGCCAGCGCACTTTGTAAATGGATTCCGTGCGGAGGCACCGTTCGCAGTCCTCCATCATTCATCGCGGCTGACGCGCATCCTACATTGCATAGAAGCCCGAACCTTATTCAGCACGCGAACGTCAGGGCTGATTCGGGCGCGCGCGACCGCGAGATCGCGCGCGGCATCGGTGCCGCGGTTGCCGGCAGCACACGAGCAAATTACATCGCACTTCTACGCTTATGCATTCGCGCCGCCATCGATTGTCAACCCGGCACCGTTAATCGACCGCCCTTCCGGCCCGACGACGAACGCGACGAGTGCCGCCACGTCCTCGGCCTTGCCGTACTGCGGAATCGCCATCCGCGAACGTTGCGCACCGGCATGCTCACCGCCGGCCGGATTCATGTCGGTATCGGTCGACCCCGGATGCACGAGATTGACCGTGATGCCGCGCGCGCCGAGATCGCGCGCGAGCCCCTGCGTCCAGCCGATCAGCGCGGCCTTGCTCGCCGCATAGAGGCTCATCCCCGTATCGGGCACGCGTGTCGCGAGACAACTGCCGGTCGACACGATACGCCCGCCCTCCCCGAGATGCCGCGCAGCCGCCTGCGACGCGACGATCACCGCGCGCACGTTCACGTTCAGCGTCGCGTCGATATCGTCGAGCGTGAGGTCGTCCAGCGCGCCCGCGCGGAAGATGCCCGCGTTGTTGACGAGGATGTCGAGGCCGCCGAGCGTCTGCGCGGCATGATCGACCGCGCGACGCACGGCAACCGGATCGGCGCTGTCGGCCTGGATCGCGACGGCCCGGCGGCCCAGCGCCTCGATGTCGGCAACGACGGCCCGCGCCCGCTCCGCCGATTTCTCGTAAGTGATCGCGACGTCGGCGCCGTCGGCCGCCAGCCGTTTCGCAATGGCCGCGCCGATGCCGCGACTGCCGCCCGTGACGAGTGCACGCTTGCCCTGAAGTCGATTCATGAAAGCTCCTGTGGTCATTTATGTAACGACCGACACAGAATGTGGCAGGTTGCGCGACGCTGTCAATTGAATTATTTTATCGATCGATACAGATATCACCGAAGGAACGGACGTCATGGCTGAACGGGGCCGACCGAGAAGCTTCGACAAGGAAGCGGCGCTGGATCGCGCGATGGAGGTGTTCTGGCGCCTCGGCTACGAAGGTGCGTCGATGACGGACCTGACGGCCGCGATGGGCATTGCGTCGCCGAGCCTGTACGCGGCGTTCGGCAGCAAGGAGGCGTTGTTCCGGCAGGCGGTCGAGCACTATCGGGAAACGGAGGGCCGTGAGATCTGGGACGGCGTCGAACAGGCCGGCAGCGCACACGACGCGATCGAGAACTACCTGATGCAGACCGCGCGCGTGTTCACGCGCCGGTCGAAGCCGGCCGGCTGCCTGATCGTCTTGTCGGCGCTGCATCCGGCCGAGCGATCGGACACGGTCCGGCAAATGCTGATCGCCATGCGCGAGCAGACGCTCGCCGCGTTACGCGCGCGGCTCGGCGAAGGCGTTGCAGCGGGCGAGATCTCCGCGCACGCGGATCTCGACGCGATCGCGCGCTACTACGTGACGGTGCAACAGGGGATGTCGATTCAGGCGCGCGACGGCGCGAGCCGTCGCGATCTGGAAGCGGTCGCGCAAGCCGCGCTGGCCGCATGGCCGGCGCTCGCGGGCGCGCGCGCCGGCTAACGGCGGGCCCCGGAAAGAAACCCGCGAAACCGCGCGCGGCCGGGCGGCGGCAAGCGGCCGGCATGGCCGCGCGGGTACCTTACTGCGTCACGGCGTGCTGCACGTCCTTCGACGCATGCCACACGCGGTAGCGCACGTCGAAGCCGTCCGGCACGTACACGACGAGCGGCAGGCGGCTGTTGTAGCGCAGCAGCTGGCCGTCGCCACGCACCTGCACGAACCGCTGCTGCGGCGCCTGGCCCGGGCAGGCCATCAGCGTCGACGCCGGCCCCTTCACATCGGTCAGCCGATAGTACGTATAGCCCCAGCCCTTCACGTCCTCGGCGGTCAGCTCGCCGCCGAACCATTGCTGGTTGCAGTCGGTCTGCAGCGTCTTGCCGATCATCAGTTCGACGCGCGCGTCGCCTTCGTTCTCGAGTGCTGGCAGCGCGATCACGGCGCGTTGCTGGCCGGCCGCCGGCTGCGGGAACATCTTGATCGACTCGGCCGGCACGGCGGGCGCCGATGCGGGCCCGGCCGCGCAGGCGGCGGCGGTCGTCACGCAAAGGGCGGCCAGGACGGCCCGGATCGCGAATTTCATCGATGTGCTCCTGATAAACAAAATGGGCCCCGGATGCTAACACTTTCGTCGCAAGACCTTACGAGGCTGTAATTTGACGACACAATTGCAAACAGTCGCCAATCCCCGCGCGCGGTACTTATAGGGGAACCCACGGAGAACATCATGCTGAAGCTCATTGCTGCCGCCGGCGTCGCCACGCTGCTGGCCGGCTGCGTCGTCGGCCCGGACGCCGGATACGGCTACGGACAGCCCTACTATTCCGATCCCGGCTACGCGTACGGACCGGCCTACGGGGCGGCCCCGGTCTATGGCACGGTCAATATATGGGGCGGCGGCGGTGGCGGGCGCGACTGGGATCGCGGCCACCGCGACTACCGCCGCTGGGATCGCGATCGCGGCGATCGCGGTGACCACGGCGGCTGGGGACGCGGCGGCGGACGCCGCGGCGACTGGAACGAAGGCGGCGGCGGGCGCGGCGACGGCGGCCATCGCCACTGATTCGCCTGATCCCGCGGATCCAATTGCAACCGTTTGTATCCGCAGGCGGCTCCGTGCAGCCGCTGCGTGGGGCGCAAAAACCGGCTCCCCCGACATGACAAAGGCCCTCGCATCACGCGAGGGCCTTTCCTTTTGTCATCCTGCGTACCGGCAACTCAGTCGGCACCGATCAGGCGCCGCCGAGCCCGGTCACGCGTCCGCTTACCAGCCGGCCGGCTGCGCATAGCCGCCCGACACGGGCGCGCCGCACACATACGCGCGCTGATAGCGGTCGTAGCAATAGTTCGGGCCGCCGTCCTGGTACTGCGCCTGCTGGTAGCTCGGATACGCCGGCTGCTGGTAGGCCGGCGCCTGGTAGTACGTCGGCGGCTGATAGGCCGGCGCCTGATACACGGGCGCCTGGTACGCGACCGGCGGGTTCATCGCCGACGTCACGATCGCGCCGAGCACCGCGCCGCCGATCAGCGCGCCAATGACGGCGCCCCCGTCGCGGCCATGCGCGGACGCCGGGCCCGCCACGGCGAGCGAACCGGCGAGGACACATACAGCGGCAATTTTTTTCATGATGGACTCCCACGCGAAGTGGTACTGGATGCGATGCATTGTGGCCGCACGCGGTCGTAATAGATGCAGCAAGTGGTAACGCGCCATTACGGGTATCACGCACACCGAAACGCGGTACGGCCGTGCTACGATTTTCAGCCCACAGGAGACGCGTTCATGCAGCCCGAAACCGCCCGCCGTTTCGATACCGAATTCGCGCCGCGCATTGCGCAGGCGATCGCCGCCTTCTTCGCCGATCACGTCCAGGCCGACGTCGTCCCGTACGGCGGGCACGGGCAACCGACGCGCGTGCGGATCCGCAGCGCGCCGCACGAGCACGTGAGCGGCTTCGTGCATCCGTTGAACCTCGAGCTGACCTGGGACACTGACGAGATCGAGCGGCTGATGGAGCCGGACAGTCCGCAGCGCTTCGAGCACTATCTGGCCGCGCTGCCGAAGAAACTGGGCGCGTGGCAGAGCGCGCGCGACATCGATCTCGCGTCGCGCACGCAGGCCGACCCGCTCGTGCGGCTCGGCGGCCTCGATTTCGAAGGCTGAATGCGCGCGCCGGACGGCGGCCGGCGGCCCCGGGCGCGTCGGCGTCGCGCGATGCGGCCCGGTGATACACTCGACCGGCCCCGCGCCGGCGCCGCCAGGCCGGCCGGGCCACTCACCGCCGCCTCCACCCGCGAGCATGGTTGCGCACACAACCGGCGCCCGGGCGCGCGGACAACCACGCTTTCGCTCCCGTCATGAACGCCGATACCGGCCTGCCGCTTCCGCAACGCTACTGGGCGATCGTCTGCGTCGCACTGGGCATCACGCTCGCCGTGCTCGACGGCGCCATCGCGAACGTCGCGCTGCCGACGATCGCGCGCGACCTGCACGCGTCCGATGCCGCATCGATCTGGATCGTCAACGCGTATCAACTCGCGGTCACGATCACGCTGCTGCCGCTCGCGTCGCTCGGCGAGCGCGTCGGCTATCGCCGCATCTATATCGCGGGGCTTGCGCTCTTCACTGCGGCGTCGCTCGGCTGCGCGCTCGCCGGCTCGCTGCCGATGCTGGCCGTGATGCGTGTGATCCAGGGGTTCGGCGCAGCCGGCATCATGAGCGTCAATGCTGCGCTGGTCAGGATGATCTACCCGTCGTCGATGCTCGGGCGCGGGCTGTCGATCAACGCGATGGTGGTCGCGCTGTCGTCGGCGATCGGGCCGACGGTCGCGTCGGCGATCCTGTCGTTTGCGTCGTGGCCGTGGCTGTTCGCGGTCAACGTGCCGATCGGCATCGCCGCGGTACTCGGCAGCGTGCGCGCGCTGCCGGCCAACCCGCTGCACGACGCGCCGTACGATTTCCCGAGCGCGCTGATGAACGCCTGCGTATTCGGGCTGCTGATCACGGCCGTCGACGGGCTCGGCCACGGCGAACGCCACGCTTACGTCGCGGCAGAGCTGGCCGTCGCGTTCGTCGTCGGCTACTTCTTCGTGAAGCGCCAGTTGTCGCAGCCGGCGCCGCTGCTGCCGGTCGACCTGATGCGTATCCCGATGTTCGCGCTGTCGATCTATACGTCGATGGCGTCGTTCACGTCGCAGATGCTCGCATTCGTCGCGCTGCCGTTCTGGCTGCAGAATTCGCTCGGCTTCTCGCAGGTCGAAACCGGCCTCTACATGACGCCGTGGCCGCTCGTGATCGTGTTCGCCGCGCCGCTGGCGGGCGTGCTGTCGGACCGCTACTCGGCCGGCGTCCTCGGCGGAATCGGACTCGCGCTGTTCGCGGCCGGCCTGCTGTCGCTTGCGACGATCGGCGCGCACCCGGGCACGGTCGACATCGTGTGGCGGATGGCGCTGTGCGGCGCGGGCTTCGGGCTGTTCCAGTCGCCGAACAATCGCGCGATGCTGTCGTCGGCGCCGCGCGAGCGCAGCGGCGGCGCGGGCGGGATGCTGAGCACGGCGCGCCTGACCGGCCAGACCCTCGGCGCCGCGCTCGTCGCGCTGATTTTCGGGCTCGCGCCCGACCACGGCCCGACGATCGCGCTGTATGTCGCCACGGTGTTCGCGGCGATCGCCGCGGTGGTCAGCATGCTGCGCATCACGTCGCCACGCCCGGACGCGGCGACCTGACGCCGCCGCGCGCCGCGTGCGCGCGTCATGCGGCGTCGAGCGCGTCCATCACGAAGCGCACGCGCGCCTTCACGCTCACCCGCGGCAGTTCGATCAGCCGATACCCGTACGCCGTATAGCAGTCGACCATCGCGTCGTAGGTACGCACGGCCTCAGCGAAATCCTGCCGCCGTTCGGTGTCCTGCGCGTAGATCTCGGGCCACGGCGGCGCGATGAACACGCGCCGGTGATAGCGAAAGCGCCGCGCCGCGGCCTCCGCATGCGCGGGCACGGCGAGGCCCGTCAGCCGCAGGTAACCGATCACGTCCGGCACGCCACGATCGAAGAACACGGGCCCGCGCGCATCTTGCGCGAGACGGTACGAACGCATCTCCCAGCTCAGCATCTGCTCGGCGAACGCGGCCCGGTCGCGCCACGGCAGCGCAGGGCCGTCGATCGCCATCTGGTCACGGATCACGCCGCGCCCGGCCTCGTGCGAGCGCGCGAAACCGGTGCGTTCGAGCGCATCGAGCAACGTGCTCTTGCCTGAGCCCGGACCGCCCGTCACGACGAAGAAGCGGGCCGACGCGTCGTCCGCCGCGCTGCCCTCCTCCACCCGCTCAGACATGCACGGCCCGCCGGCCCGCGCGCTGCGTGACCGACGCGGCCGCCGCGACGCTGCGCAAGTCGGCGACGAACGTGTCGCGCCAGACCGACAGGTTGTTCTCGCGCAGCCGCGCGAGGTTCTCTTCATGTCGCGCCTGGCGTTCCGCGAGCGGCATCGACAGCGCGCGTTCGAGCGCGTCGGCCATCTGCGACAGGTCGTACGGATTGACGAGCAGCGCGCCGGTCAGCTCGGCCGCCGCACCGGCGAACTCCGACAGCACGAGCACGCCCGGATCGGCCGGATCCTGCGACGCGACGTATTCCTTCGCGACCAGATTCATCCCGTCGCGCAGCGGCGTCACGTAGCCGACCTGTGACATCCGGAAGAACGCCATCAGCAGATTGCGCTCGTATTTGCGGTTCAGGTACTGGATCGGCGTCCAGTCGAGTTGCGAGAAGCGGCCGTTGATGCGGCCGGCCTCGCCTTCGAGCGTTTCGCGAATGTTCTGATAGGTCTTCACGTCGGAACGGGTCGGCGGCGCGATCTGCACGAGCGATACGCGCCCCTGCCAGCCCGGCGCGTTGGCGAGCATCCGCTCGAACGACTGGAAGCGCTCGACGAGCCCCTTCGAATAGTCGAGCCGGTCGACGCTCATCACGAGCTTGCGGCCGTCGAGCGCGTCGCGCAGCATCTTCACCGGCTTGCGCGAGCCGTACTGGACGGCCGCCTCGGCAATCGCATCCGGATGCACACCGATCGGATAGGCGGCGACCTTCACGACGCGGCCGTGCGCATGCAGCATCCCGTCGTCGCTCGCCGCGCCGATGCCGCGCCGCTCGATGTAGTCGGTGAACGCCTGCTTGTCGGCATCGGTCTGGAAACCCGCGATGTCGTATGCGCACATGAACTTCACGAGCTCCTCGTGCGGCGGCACGACGCGCAGCATGTCGGGCGAAGGGAACGGAATGTGCAGGAAGAAGCCGATCGGGTTCTTCACGCCGAGCTCGCGCAGGCAATGCGCGAACGGCAGCAGATGATAGTCGTGCACCCAGATCAGGTCGTCGGGCCGCAGCAGCGCGGCGAGCTGCTTCGCCAGCATCGCGTTCACGCGCAGATAGCCTGCATACTCCTGCCGGTCGAAGCGCGTGAGATCGCCGCGGTAGTGGAACACCGGCCACAGCGTCGCGTTCGAGAAACCGCGGTAGTACTGATCGTAGTCGCGCCGGGTCAGCCCGACCGTCGCATACGTGACGTTGCCGTCCCGCTGAATCGCGGGTTCGGCGTCGGGCGTACCGACGATCTCGCCGTTCCAGCCGAACCAGACACCGCCCGTGTCCTTCAGCGCGTCCATCACGCCGACCGCGAGACCACCTGCACTCGGGCGTGTGTCCTCGCCGGCGGCGACACGGTTCGATACCACGATCAATCTGCTCATGCGGCTTCCCCTCCTCGATTCGATTGGATGACGCGCGACACGCGCCAAGGCGGACGCGACGACCCGCAGGCAGTCGCGCGGCGATTCAGATGTGAGCGATGCAACAAAGAGCGCAATGAAATGCGGCAGCGGAATGCAACGGCGACGGGATCAAGCGTCCTGCTCCTGACCGAGGTCGCGTTGATAGTCGAGCCCTTCCGGGCGTGCGCCGCCCTGGTTGTGATCACCGTCGGACGGCGTCTCGCCGGGCGCGCCGGCAGGCGGTGCGGCCGGCGCGTCGGTCTGCGGACGCGGACGCTCGGCGCCCCCATCGGGCGGCCGGGGAGAAAATCGTTTCGAACGGCGCATGGCTGGGTGTCTCATAGGCAGCGCGGCTCGGAGCCGTCGGAGAAACATTCCATAACAAAACAGTCTAGGTCGCTTCCTTGCATGCCAAGGTAACAATTACCTTCAATTTGTAACGTTTCGACCCCGCTCCAGGCGTCTGTCCGACAATAGCGCGGCGCGTACGCGCGCGAGCCGCCAGCCGCGATTTGTCAAAGCTTTGCAGTTTTCCTATGACAATTGCGAAACAATGACGCGGCAAGGGGGCGCGCATGCGTCGCCGCTCACCCAGACAGGACTTGCACTCAGGGATGAACATTCGTTTTGAACCGCCGCGCCGGGCCATGACGGCGCGCATCGTGTTGGCCGCGCTCGCCACGGCCACACTGCTGTCCGGCTGCAACTCGCTGTACAGCGAAGGCGCGACCGCCGGTGCCGGTATCGCGGGCGCCGCGATTGCCTCCAAGGTCACCAACAACGCCGCCGTCGCGACGGGCATCGGCCTCGGCGCCGTCGCCGGCGCGCGGGCGGGTGTCCAGTACTCGCAGCGCGTCGCACACCGCTACACGCAGGAACAGATCGCGAAGGCGGCCGCCCCGCTCGACGTCGGCGGCGTCGCGCCGTGGTCGACGCACCATTCGTTCCCGATCGAGGACGACGAACAGGGCCGCGTGACGGTCAGCCGGATGATCAGTATCGGTCCGCTCGACTGCAAGGAAATCGTGTTCGCTGTCGACACGCCCGCGAAGGCCGACAAGGCCGCGCAGTCGGCGTTCTACGTCGCCACGATCTGCCGCGACGGTCCCGTGTGGAAATGGGCGTCGGCGGAGCCGGCAACCGAACGCTGGGGCGCGCTGCAATGAGCATCGCGATCCGTATCGCGACGATCGGCGCGCTGTGCGCGGCCAGCGCCGCGCTGTCGGGCTGCGGGTCGGTCGGCGCGGCGAGCGGCGCGCTCGCCGGCGCGGCGACGGGCCTCGTCACCGCCAATCCGGCCGTCGGCGTCGGTGTCGGCATTGCCGTGCAGGCGGCGACGGACGAAGCCGTCAACCGCACGATGAAGCAGCTCCATCAGAACCAGCAGGATGCGATCGCGAAGGCGGCCGGCAGCCTGGCCGTCGGTGAAGTCAAGCCGTGGAAGGTGAAGAACACGCTGCCGCTGGAAAACGGCGAAGGCGAGGTGCGCGTCACGCGGGCGTACTCGACGGCGCTTGCGCTGTGCAAGGAATTCGCGTTCTCAGTGAAGGACGGCGACAAGGCCGACTGGTATTTCGCGAATGCGTGCCAGCAAGGTACGCACTGGAAGTGGGCGTCTGCCGAACCGGCCGTCGACCGGTGGGGCAATTTGCAGTAACGATGTGATGCGCGGCGCTGACCCCAAGCGCGGCGCAGGCGGATGCCGGGCCATACGGCCCGGCTCGGCGGCCTCAGGACTCGACGTCCTCGAGGCTGAAGATTTCGGTCTGGTCGTTGTACGAGAAAATCTCGCCGTAACGGCCCCAGTCGATCACCGCGTCGAGCGTTTCCTCGGCCGCGCCGTCCGACAGAAAATCCTCCAGCTCCTGCTCGAAGCGCACACGCGGCGCGCGATGGCCCGGGCGCTCGTTCAGCACCTTCTTGATCCGCGCGGCGAGCGGCACGTGCTTGAGCAGGTGATCCGCGAACATCAGCTTGCGCTCCTGCGTGCCGAATTCTGCGAACACGCGCCCCGGCGGCGTCAGGAACACGTCCCCTTCCCGCACGTCCGCGAAACCGAGGTACTGCAGCACTTCGGCGATCGGGAACAGGTCGTCCACTTCCAGATGCAACGTGCGCGCGATTTCCGGCATGTCCGCGCGGCCGTGGTACGGCGCCATCGCGAGCGTCTCGATCAGGCCGGCCATCAGGTTGGTCGACACCTGCGGCAGCCAGCTGCCGAGCTCCAGCCCCTTCTTCGTCGCCTCGCCGGTCTGGCGTGCGGTCATCTTCGCGTAGATATCGTCGACCAGCTTGCGGAAGGCCGGGTCGAGCCGGTTGCGCGGATGCTTGAACGGCACCTTGATCTCGGCGATCACGCGGCCCGGGTTCGACGACAGCACGAGGATCCGGTCGCACATGAACACCGCTTCCTCGATGTTGTGCGTGACGATCAGCACCGACTTGATCGGCATCCGGCCTTGCGTCCACAGGTCCAGCAGATCGGTACGCAGCGTTTCGGCCGTCAGCACGTCGAGCGCGGAAAACGGCTCGTCCATCAGCAGGATCGTCGGATCGACGACGAGCGCGCGCGCGAAGCCCACGCGCTGGCGCATGCCGCCCGACAGCTCGCGCGGATACGCGTTCTCGAAGCCGTCGAGACCGATCAGGTCGATCGCGGCGAGCGCGCGCTCGCGGCGCTCGCGTGCGCCGACGCCCAGCGCTTCCAGCCCGGCTTCCACGTTCTGCAGCACGGTCAGCCACGGGAACAGCGCGAAGGTCTGGAACACCATCGCGACGCCTTCGGCCGGGCCGCGCAGCGGCTTGCCGAGATAGGTCACTTCACCGCCGGTCGGCTCGATCAGCCCGGCGATGATCCGCAGCAGCGTCGACTTGCCCGATCCGGAACGGCCGAGCAATCCGACGATCTCGCCTTCGCGCAGCGACAGGTTCGCGTCGTCGAGCACGAGCAGTTCGCCCTGCGTCTTGTTGAAGCCGCGGCAGACGTGATCGACACGCAGGATTTCCTCGCCGAGGCGCGGCGGCTGGGACGTCTGGACGGGGGCGTTTACAGCATTCGGATTGTGCATCGCGTTTCGCTCTCAATCGGTCTCAGTCGAGCCGCAGCTTCGCTTCGGCGAAGGCATACAGCGGGCGCCACAGCAGGCGGTTGAACAGGGTAACGAACAGGGACATCACGGCGATGCCCAGGATGATCTTCGGAAAGTCGCCGGCGGCGGTGGTCTGCGCGATATACGCGCCGAGGCCGTGCGCCTCGATCTTCGTCGTGCCCCACTGCACCGCTTCCGACACGATGCTCGCGTTCCACGCGCCGCCCGACGCGGTGATCGCGCCGGTCACGTAGTACGGGAAGATGCCGGGCAGGATCGCCTGGCGCCACCACTGCCAGCCGCGGATCCGGAAGTTCGTCGCCGCTTCGCGATAGTCGTTCGGATAGGACGTCGCGCCAGCAATCACGTTGAACAGGATATACCACTGCGTGCCGAGCACGATCAGCGGCGACAGCCAGATGTCGGGGTTCAGGTGGAAGCGCGCGATCACGATCACGAACACCGGGAACAGCAGGTTGGCCGGGAACGCGGCGAGGAACTGCGCGAGCGGCTGCAGCTTCTCCGCCAGCCGCGGACGCAGCCCGACCAACACGCCGATCGGCACCCAGATCACGGACGCGATCGTGATCAGCACGACCACGCGCAGCAGCGTGATGAGCCCGAGCACCAGCACGTGGCCGACGTCGGCCATCGTGACGCCGGTCGCGACGAAGCTGAAGACGCGCCACACGATATAGGCCGTGCCGATCAGCACGAAACCCGACCACGCGATGTCGACAGTGCGCGACGCCTTCTTCTCGACTTTCGGCAGCGTGAAGCGCATCGTGCCCGACAGCGGCAGGCGCAGCGGAATCCGCGCGGCCTTCGCGAAGAGCCAGCCGGCCGGCACGAGCAGCTGATGGATCAGGCGCGTGCGGCGCACGAGGTCGAGCAGCCAGGACTGCGGCGCATCGCCCGACGCGGTGTTCTCCATCCGGAACTTGTCGGCCCACGCGATCAGCGGGCGGAACAGGAACTGGTCGTACGCGAGAATCACGACCGTCATCGTGAGGATCACCCAGCCGATCGCGCCAAAGTTCTTGTCCGAGATCGCCTGCGCGAGATACGCGCCGATCCCCGGCAGCGTGATCGTCTGGTTGCCGACGGTGATCGCCTCCGACGCAACGACGAAGAACCAGCCGCCCGACATCGACATCATCATGTTCCAGATCAGCCCGGGCATCGAGAACGGCACCTCGAGCTTCCAGAAGCGCTGCCACGACGTCAGGTGGAATCCGCGCGACACTTCGTCGAGATCGCGCGGGACCGTGCGCAGCGACTGGTAGAAGCTGAACGTCATGTTCCACGCCTGGCTCGTGAAGATCGCGAAGATCGCCGCGAGCTCGGCGCCGAGCACCCGGCTCGGGAACAGCGCGAGGAAGAACGTGACCGTAAACGAGATGAAGCCGAGCACCGGCACCGACTGCAGGATGTCGAGGATCGGGATCAGCACCATCCCCGCGCGGCGGCTTTTCGCGGCGAGCGTACCGTAGACCAGCGTGAACACGAGCGACGCGACCATCGCGGCGAGCATCCGCAGCGTCGTGCGCAACGCGTATTCGGGCAGGTTCGACGGATCGAGCGAGATCTTCTGGGTCTGAAGGGTCCCGATCGGCGCCATCGTTTCATGAAAGCCGACGACCGCCATCGCGATCAGGCAGATGATCAGCGGGAATGCGATGAAGTCCCACCGGTTCGGCAGAACGCGCCACGCGGACGCGTTGGCGGTCCGGTTCGGATTGAAGAATCCGACGTCCATCAGGCGCCCTCCCCGGTAAGGCCGAACGAAGCCGGCAGACGATGTTGATTCATGGCAAAGCGCACGGGCGCGGTAATTCGACGCGGTAATTCGATTGATTCACGATCTCACGCCGGCGCGACGCGCCGTGCGTGCAAGCTGCGCCCCGGCGCGGCGAGTCGGCCGCGACGGCACGACACTACACCAACCTGTATTTCAGGTACAACCGTCCGGGGCCAGTGTGGCGCCGCGCGACGCGTGGGCGGTGCGTGGATCGTGCCCGGCGCGCGGGCGGACGGCGGGCGCGAGGGGCGGTGCAGCCCGGCCGCAGTCGTTCGGCCGGCGTGCAGGCCCCGAATTATGCCGTGATCCGGGCCGGCCGGGAACCCGCCAGCCGCACACGGGCGCAAACCACGCCGGACGTCAGCGGACGATCGCGGCGATGGGGGTATGATCGGGGCTAGCCCCTGGGGTGTGCCGACCCATGGCCCCGGGGATTGACCGACCAGCTGGAGGAAGGGAATGGCAGGAAATTTGGTGATCGTCTGCCGCGATCAGGACGCCGAGGCGTTCTACGAGCTGATGCAGGAATACGGGTCGTTCCAGACCCGGCTGTCGTCGACGGCGTGGTACCTGAACATGAACGTCGTGCCCGAATCACTGCAGGAGGAAATCCTGGAGCGCCTCGGCCGCTATACGACCGTCTATATCTTCGAGGCCACGAGCGTGACCTACAACACCATCGACAGCAACGCCGCCGAGACGCTCGGCACGCTGTTCGGCGAATGATGCCGGGCGGCGCCTGCCCGGCAGGCGCCGCTTCTCACGCAGCCTGTGCGTGAAGTTCGTCTTTCGGCACCACGTCGAACGGGAACGTCATCGCCACGCGCAGGCCGCCCTCGGGACGGTTACCGATCTCGCACGTCCCGCCCAGCCTCAGCACGAGCCGCTCGACGATCGCGAGCCCCAGCCCGCTGTGGCCGTTCCCGCCGCGCGCGGGGTCGAGTCGCACGAACGGCCGCGTCGCGGCCGCCAGGTCGCGCGGCGCAATCCCGCCGCCGCTGTCGCTGACCGACAGCACATAGCCCGTCGGCGTACGCGCCGTCTCGACCAGCACCGGCGGCGCGCCGTACGCATGTGCATTGTCCAGCAGGTTCGACAGGATCCGGTCGAGCGTCGCGGTCGGCAGGCGGAAGCCCGCGTCGGCCGTGAGATGCGTCTGGACCGCCGGCGCGTTCGGTGCGACCGCGCGATAGCTGCGCGCGATCCGCTCGCAGGTCTGGTCGACCGGCACGGGCTCGCTGCGGTCCGCCCCGCCGTGCGCGAACGCGAGGAACTGGTCGACGATGTGCGACATCGAGTCGACATCGCGCACGACGCCATCGCGCAGCCGCGCGTCGTCCATCATTTCGGCACGCAGGCGCATCCGCGCGAGCGGCGTGCGCAGGTCGTGCGCGACACCGGCCAGCATCACCGCGCGGTCGCTGTCGGCCTGCGATACCTGCTCCACCATCTGGTTGAAGCCGCGCGTGAGCTGCCGCAGCTCGCGCGGGCCGCGCTCGCGCAGCGGCGGCACCGGCTGGCCGCGGCCGAAGCGCGCGACCGCACGCGCCAGCGAGCGCAGCGGCTGCTGCAGCTGCCAGGCCGCGAACAGCGCGGCGATCACGCCGGCCGAGAAGATCGTGCCGAGCCACAGCAGCATCCGGTCGAGCGAGCGCGGCGGCCGCAGCGGCTGCACCGGCACCACGATCCAGTTAGGGTCGGTCGGCTCCTTGACCCACAGCACCGGCGGATGACCCGGCGCGCCGATCTCGACCTGGGTGCCGTGCGGCATCCGCTCGCTCACGTCATCGCGGAAGCGCTTGAGCGGCGCCGGCAGGTTCGTGTCGGCCACCTTCGGCACGTCGGGACTGTCCGGCGACACGAGCCGCACTCGCGACGGCAGCGGCTGATCGGGCGTGCGCTCGACGTGCTGGCGCACCGCGTCGACCAGGAACGCGGCCTCCTCGACCGCGTAGCGCGTCTGCATCTGGCTGCGCTCGATGCGCATCGCGAAGAACCACGCGAAGTGCGACAGGAGCAGCACGCCGATGACCAGCAGCGCCAGCCGCCCGAACAGTGAATCAATGGGCTTGCGCATGGGCCTCGCCGTCGGGCACGAACACGTAGCCGCGCCCGCGGACCGTCTGGATGAAGCGCGGCGCGGACGGATCCGTTTCCAGGATGCGGCGCAGGCGCCATACCTGGACGTCGATGCCGCGGTCGGTGCCGTCGTACTCGGGCCCGTGCAGCAGCTCGAGCAGCCGCTCGCGCGTGAGCGTGCGCAGCGCATGGTTCACGAAGATCTTCAGCAGCGCGAATTCGCTGCTCGACAGCGTCGCCGGCTTGCCGTCGACCGACAGCGTGCGCGCCTGGAAATCGAGCACGAAGCGGCCGAACGCGAACGGCTCGCGCTGCTCGGGCGCCGCCGCCGACGGCGTCGCGCGACGGCGGCGCAGCACGGCCTGCACGCGCGCGAGCAGCTCGCGCGGGTTGAACGGCTTGCCGAGATAGTCGTCCGCGCCGAGCTCGAGCCCGACGATGCGGTCGACGTCGTCCGCGCGCGCGGTCAGCATGATCACGGGGATGTCGTCGCCGGCCGCGCGCAACTGGCGCAGCGCGGTCAGGCCGTCCACGCCCGGCATCATCAGGTCCAGCACGATCAAATCGGGCCGCTCGCGCTCGAGGCGCTTCTCGAGCGTCGCCGCGTCGTGCAGCACGGACACTTCCATCCCCTGACGCACGAGATAGTCGCGCAGCAGGTCTCGGAGTTCTTGGTCGTCGTCGACGATGAGGATCTGGGTAGTCATGGCTTGAAGTTTACCGCGCGAGTGTGGAGTCGAAGAACGAAACAAAGGGACGAAAGGGTTACTGCGGGTTACGGCGCAAGGGAACTGTAATGCGCCGTAACCCGCCAGCCACCCCGCGTAACACCGGCGGGGACCCGCGCCGCTAACCTGCGTCTTACCGGATGCGGACACGAATCACCGCGCATCGCATCGCCGGACCCTTTGATACAAGGAGTTTCTGAAATGTATAAGAAGACTTCCCGCGTGGCCATTGCGGCCGCCACCGTGCTCGCTCTCGCATTCGGCACCGCGCATGCCGCGCAACCCAACGACATGCCGCCGCCGGGCGGCCCCGGCATGCACCAGATGCACGGCGGCCATGACGGCGGCCCGTTCGGCGTGATCATGAAGCTGCACGACCAACTGAAGCTCAACGCGTCGCAGGAACAGCAGTGGCAGACGGCCGTCAACACGATGAAGCAGAACCATGAGGCGATGCGCAAGAGCCACGAGCAGATGCGCGAGCAATTCAAGGCGCAGCAGAACCAACCGATCCTCGACCTGAGCGCGATGCACGCCGCCCGCCAGCAGGCCGAGCAGCAGAATGCGCAACTGCGCGAGCAGAGCTCGGCCGCGTGGCTCGCGTTCTATAACGGGCTGAACGACCAGCAGAAGACCACCGTCAGCACGGCGCTCAAGCAGCAGTTCGCACGGATGGAGCAACGCCACGAGAAGATGAAGGAACGCTGGCAGCAGCACGGCGCGGCCAAGGGCGCGTCGGCGCCGGCGCAGTAAGCCGGCAGGCGGCACCGCGGGGGACGCGTGCGCACGGCGCCGCGTCCCCTGTTTCATTTCAGGCGACGTCGAACAGCAGCACCTCGGCCGCCCGGCCGCGGGCGAACGCGACCGTGTCCACGCCGGCGATCCGCGCGCCGTCGCCCTCGGCCAGCGTGTGGCCGTTGACCTCCACGTCGCCGCGCGCCACGTGCACGTACGTGCTGCGCCCGGCCGGCACGCCGAAAGCCGTCTCCTCGTCGCCATCGATCAGCCCCGCGAAGATCCGCGCGTCCGCACGGACCGACAATGCGCCGTCGTCGTCGCCGTCGGGCGACGCGACGAGCCGCAGCCGGCCGCGCTTCTCGTCGTCGGCAAAGCGCCGCTGCGCGTAGCCGGGCCGTCCGCCGCGCTCGGCCGGCTGCAGCCAGATCTGCAGCAGATGCAGCGGCCGGTCGCACCACGCATTGGTTTCGCTGTGCATGAGCCCCGTGCCGGCGCTCATCCGCTGGATGCCGCCGGCGCGCACGATCGCGCCGTTGCCGAGGCTGTCGCGATGCGCGAGCGCGCCGTCCAGCACGTAGGTGACGATCTCGAGGTCACGGCGCGGCTGCATTCCGAAGCCGCGCGTGGGTGCGATCCGGTCCTCGCTCAGCAAGCGCAGCGCGCCGAACGGCGGATGCGTGGCCCCGGCGTGGCCGGCGAGCGGGAAGCTGCTGCTCGATTCGAGCCAGCCTTGACGCGTGTGGCAACGGTCGGCGGCGCGGCGGATCTGGAACATGGGGCGGGCACTCCGGCAGGCGGCTGTTCTTTTCGGGTTTACCAGTACTGTAGGCTCGCCCCCATCCAGCCACAATCCACCGCCCGCGCACCGCATCGTTGCGCTCACGAATCCAATGGGCGCAATACTCGTTGCGAATACCGCGATTGCCGCAACGGCCGATTCGAAGAATCGATCGGTCGCGCCGGATTGCCGTTTTCCGGGTATCGCGTTCGGGTAAAATACCGCCCTTTTGGCGTTCGCCCGTCCGGCGAGCGCCGTTGCCAGCGCGCCGAAACACGAATTTTGGCCGTCTAGAATACGCCGCGGCGCCCGGCCCGACCGGCCGCGAGCGCCCCCGGAAGTGAGCGACAAAAAGGATGGAAATGAAGAAGGCCGCCCTGTGCGCCGCCCTCGCCCTCGTGGCGAGCGGCGCCTTCGCGAAGGAGTGGAAGACCGTGCGGATCGGTGTCGATGCCAGCTACCCGCCGTTCGAGTCGACCGCGCCGAGCGGCGAGATCGTCGGTTTCGACGTCGATCTCACCAAGGAAATCTGCAAGCGGATCAACGTGAAGTGCGTGTGGGTCGCGCAGGATCTCGACGGGATCATCCCCGCGCTGAAAGCGAAGAAGTACGACGTCATCGTGTCGTCGCTGACCGTCACGGACAAGCGCCGCGAGCAGATCGACTTCTCCGACAAGGTGTACGACGCACCGGCACGCATGATCGCGAAGGCCGGCTCGCCGCTGCTGCCGACGGTCGCGTCGCTCAAGGGCAAGCACGTCGGCGTCGAGCAGGGCTCGACGCAGGAAACCTACGCGAAGGCGTACTGGGAACCGCAGGGCGTGACGGTCATTCCTTACCAGAACCAGGACCAGGTCTATGCCGATCTCGGCTCGGGCCGCCTCGACGCGACGCTGCAGGATGAACTGCAGGCCGACTACGGCTTCCTGCGCACGCCGCGCGGCAAGGGCTTCGCGTTCGCCGGGCCGGAAGTGAAGGATCCGAAGACGATCGGCGACGGCACCGCGATCGGCCTGCGCAAGGAAGACACGGACCTGAAGCTCAGGATCAACAAGGCGCTGGCCGACATGCACAAGGACGGCACCTACGACCGGCTGTCGCACAAGTATTTCTCGTTCAGCGTCTACTCGGCTCGCTGAGCGCCGACAATGACGGGAAGCGGATGCGGGGGCGGCCCCGCGTCCGGCAGTACAGGCAGTCAACCACGCGCCGCCCGCCCCCTTGCCCGCCGCTCGCGCGACGGGCGGGCCCGGCACCGTTGCCGGGGCGGACGGTCATGATACGCACGGGGCGTTCCGCGCAGCTTGGCGGGCGCGTATTTCGCGGCGCACCGCATGCGCCCTCAGGGACCACACCAGGGACCACTCTATGTTTCTACAAGGTTACGGCCCGCTGATCCTCGCAGGCACCTGGCAAACCGTCAAACTGGCGGTGCTTTCGCTCGCGTTGTCGTTCCTGCTGGGCCTGCTCGGCGCGGGCGCGAAGCTGTCGCGCAACCGCGTGACGAACGGCATCGGCACCGTCTACACGACGCTGATCCGCGGCGTACCCGATCTCGTGCTGATGCTGCTGCTGTTCTACAGCCTGCAGATCTGGCTGAACTCCGCGACCGACGCGCTCGGCTGGGACCAGATCGACATCAACCCGTTCCTCGCCGGCGTGCTCGTGCTCGGCTTCATCTACGGCGCGTACTTCACCGAGACCTTCCGCGGCGCCTTCCTGTCGGTGCCGCGCGGCCAGCTCGAGGCCGGCAGCGCGTACGGGATGACCAACTGGCAGGTGTTCGCGCGGATCATGTTCCCGCAGATGATGCGCTTCGCGCTGCCCGGCATCGGCAACAACTGGCAGGTGCTCGTGAAGTCGACCGCGCTGGTATCGATCATCGGCCTCGCGGACGTCGTCAAGGCGTCGCAGGACGCCGGCAAGGGCACGCTGCGGTTCTTCTTCTTCACGCTGATCGCCGGTGCGGTCTACCTCGCCATCACGACGATCTCGAACTTCGTGCTGATGTGGCTCGAAAAGCGCTACTCGACCGGTGTCCGCAAGGCTGACCTATGATCGAACTCATCCAAGAATACTGGCGCAACTACCTCTATACCGACGGCTTCCGGATCACCGGCGTCGCGATCACGCTGTGGCTGCTCGTCGTGTCGATCGGCCTCGGCTTCTGCCTGTCGGTGCCGCTCGCGGTGGCCCGCGTGTCGAAGAGGAAGTGGCTGTCGCGCGCCGTGTGGCTCTACACGTACGTGTTCCGCGGCACGCCGCTCTACGTGCAGCTGCTGCTCTGCTACACCGGCCTCTACAGCCTGCAGTTCGTGCGCGGCACGCCGCTGCTCGATTCGTTCTTCCGCGACGGGATGCACTGCACGCTGCTCGCGTTCACGCTGAACACCTGCGCGTACACCACCGAGATCTTCGCGGGCGCGATCAAGGCGACCTCGTACGGCGAGATCGAAGCCGCGCGCGCATACGGGATGTCCACCTTCACGATGTATCGTCGCGTGATCCTGCCGTCCGCGCTGCGCCGCGCGCTGCCGCTCTACAGCAACGAAGTGATCCTGATGCTGCACGCGACCACCGTCGCGTTCACCGCGACCGTGCCGGACATCCTGAAGATCGCCCGCGACGTGAACTCGGCGACCTACATGTCGTTCCACGCATTCGGCATCGCCGCGCTGCTCTATCTCGTGATCTCGTTCATGCTCGTGTGGCTGTTCCGCCAGGCCGAGCGTCGCTGGCTCGCGTATCTGCGCCCGCAAGGCAAGTAAGTTTTCGCAGGACTATATGAATTCCCAGACTCAGAAGCTTTTCGTCGACGATCTGCACAAGCGGTACGGCGACAACGAGGTGCTCAAGGGCGTGTCGCTGAAGGCGAACTCGGGCGACGTGATCAGCGTGATCGGCTCGTCCGGTTCCGGCAAGAGCACGATGCTGCGCTGTATCAACTTCCTCGAACAGCCGAACGCGGGCCGCATCGTCGTCGACGGCGAGGAAGTGCGCACCACCGCCGACAAGACGGGCGCGCTGCGCGCGGCCGATTCGAAGCAGCTGCAACGCGTGCGCACCAAGCTGTCGATGGTGTTCCAGCACTTCAATCTCTGGTCGCACATGAACGTGATCGAGAACGTGATGGAAGCGCCCGTCAACGTGCTCGGCATCCCGAAGAAGGAAGCCGAGGATCGCGCCCGCGCGTATCTCGAGAAGGTCGGTCTCGCGCCGCGCGTCGAGAAGCAGTATCCGTCACACCTGTCGGGCGGCCAGCAGCAGCGCGTCGCGATCGCGCGCGCGCTCGCGATGCATCCCGACGTGATGCTGTTCGACGAGCCGACGTCGGCGCTCGACCCGGAACTCGTCGGCGAAGTGCTGAAGGTGATGCAGAAGCTCGCCGAGGAAGGCCGCACGATGATCGTCGTCACGCACGAGATGGGCTTCGCGCGCAACGTGTCGAACCACGTGATGTTCCTGCACCAGGGGCGCGTCGAGGAAGAAGGCGTGCCGTCCGAGGTGTTCGCGAATCCGAAGAGCGAGCGCCTGCGCGGGTTCCTGTCGGGCAGCCTCAAGTAACGCGCGCGACGCGGTACGACACACGAGCGGGCGCCAGACGGCGCTCGTTTCGCGTTTACGCGGCGTCCACCGGCGCGCCGTCCGCGAACGCGCGCAGCGCATCGCCCGCGAGCCGGTAGCGTACCCATTCGCTCTGCGGCGCCGCGCCGACGCTTTCGTAAAAGCGGATCGCCGGCTCGTTCCAGTCGAGCACGCTCCATTCGAACCGTCCGCAGCCGGTGTCCACGGCGATGCGCGCGAGCGCCTTCAGCAGCCGCAGCCCGGCGCCCGCGCCGCGAAAGCGCGGCGATACGTACAGATCCTCGAGATACAGCCCCTGGCGGCCGAGCCACGTCGAATACGAGAAGAAGTACACGGCGAAGCCGGCCGGCTCGCCGTCGACCTCGCAGATCAGCGCACGCGCGGGCGAGCCTTCGCCGAACAGGCTGCGCTCGAGCGACGCGGGCGTCGCGACCACTTCATGCTCCGCCTTCTCGTAGATGGCCAGCTCGGTGATGAAACGCAGGATTTGCGGGACGTCGGCGACGGTGGCGCAACGGATGTCGATTTGCACGGCGGGGAGCCCTCCTTCGGCCCGGATGGGAAACGGAATGCGGCGCCGCCCGCGCAAATGCGCGTGGCGTCGGTCAGATCCCCATGCTACGTTCCCGGCTCAACTGCAGGAAGTGCAGTTTCTTCATCCGGACATGAACATGATGCATCCCGATCTGCGCCGTCTCGACCTGAACCTGCTGCTCGCGTTCGACGCGCTGTATCGCCACCGGTCGGTGGCCGCGGCCGCGCACGAACTGGCGATGAGCCCGTCCGCGCTGAGTCACGCGCTCGCGCGGCTGCGCGACACGATCGGCGACGCGCTGTTCGTGCGGCTCGGCAACGAGATGCAGCCGACCGTGCGCGCCGACGACATCGCCACCTGGGCCGGCGATGCGCTCGACACGATGTCGAAGGGGCTCGCCCGCGCGCGCCGCTTCGATCCCGCGCAAAGCGACCGCACGTTCGTGTTCGCCGCGAGCGACTACACGGCGTTCGCCGTGCTGCCGGCCTTGCTCGCGCGCATCGAGCGGGTCGCGCCGCGGCTGCGGATCCGCGTCGTCCATTCCGAGCGCAAGATTTCGATCGACGAGCTCGCGGCCGGCCGCATCGATTTCGCGCTCGGCTATCACGAGGAGTCGGCCGCCGACTCGCCGGGCATCGAGGATTTCGACTGGTTCTCGGATGACTACGTGGTGATCGCGAGCGCCGCGCATCCGGACATCCGCCGGCGGCTGACGCTGGACCAGTATCTCGCGGCACGCCACGTGGTCGTCACGCCATGGAACGAGTCGCGCGGCGTCGTCGACTACGTGCTCGACCGGCTCGGCCTCGCGCGGCAGGTCGCCGTGCAGCTGCCGAGCGTGCTGGCCGCACCGTTCGCGATCGCGGAATCGACGCTGCTGATGACGGTGCCGAACCGCGCCGCGCAGGCGCTGCGCCACGCGGCGCCGATCCGCATCTTCCCCGCGCCGTTCGAGATCCCGCGCTACACGGTGAAGGTCTACTCACACGCGAAGCACGCACGCACCGATGCGCACCGATGGATCCGCGCGCAACTGCTCGCTGCACGACCGGCGCAGGGTTGAGCCGGGCGCGCTTGCCCGGCGGTCGAGGGCCCATGCCGCACAAGCGTTTCAGCGTCGTTTCAGATGCGGCCCGGCGACCGCGGGCCACGCCCGATTTATTACGAAATACTTACCAATTTCACGTCTCCGACGCTTACGCTCGCGCCTCGGCAACGTCAATAGTGGCAATCCTTGACCCCACACCGCGGAATCCGTGTCTCCCTTTCCGGACAAGGGTTTACGGGGACCGGCGGCCCTCCGCGCTGCCGCCGCGCACTCTGTTGCATGGCAAATTGGCGACACGTGTTAGTCAAACAACGATTTCCATCGCCACAAAATTGTATTTTTGCTAAATTAGTAACCAAAGTAGCAAAACGAAGTTCGTGAAATGTAGTTTAGCTTCACGACACAACAAGGAGACCCCGCAAGCCGACCCGGCCGCGCGGGACCGCTCAACGGTTTTTCCGTCCGCTTGCCCGCGTGCCGCGCTTACCGGCCCTGCACGAGGTCTCCCTGGTTATCCCGCTTTTCGCTTTTGCCCGACGCTCGCAGCGCCGGGCATCTCGTGCAGTCTGGGTTGACTTTTTGACAGGGTATGGAGGAGATGATGAAGAAAGCTTTGGTCGCGGCCGCGCTGATGGCTGCTGGGGTGGTTACGGCGCACGCGCAGAGCAGCGTCACGCTGTACGGTCGCCTGGATGCCGGCCTTGAGTACCTGAACGGCCTGCAGAACGGCCACCAAGTGCGCGCGGAAAGCGGCGACTGGGGCACGAGCCTGTGGGGCTTGAAGGGCAGCGAGGACATCGGCGGCGGCAACAAAGTCCTGTTCCACCTCGAAGGCGCGTTCAACACGATGAACGGCGGGCTCGGCACGAGCGGCTCGATCTGGGATCGTTTCGCGACCGTCGGCATCTCCAACGACCGCTACGGTACGCTGCTGCTGGGTCGCGAACTCGCGATCGCGAACGGCGTGTGGGACTTCGATCCGCTGGGCCAGTCGAGCTGGTCGTCGGCATCGCTCGTGCGCGGCCGCAACTGGAACAAGACCAGCAACAACGTGTCGTACCAGTCGCCGCAGTTCTACGGCCTCGACTTCTACGGCCAGTTCGCGTTCTCGAACTCGACCAGCTTCAACGGCAACACGACGGCCGGTCAGCCGGGCCGTGCAGCCGGTGCGCAGGTCACGTACACGAACTCGCTGTTCCAGTTGCGCGGCATCTACGACGAAACGCGCGACAGCAACGGCCGCTTCTCCGACGTGTTCAACTACTCGCGTGAATACTTCGCGGGCCTGAACGTGTTCCTCGGCCAGTTCAAGCTGCAAGCGGCTTATCAGTCGTCGCACGCGGACGGCAGCGGCGGCCCGGCCGTCAACAACGGCATCACCGGCACCCAGCAGGTCTGGGGCGGCGTGACGTGGCAAGCCACGCCGGCGGCCGCGCTGATCGCAGCCGTGTACCACGTGAATGCGAACCACGGCGGCGGCAACGCGAACATCTACACGGTCGGCGGTTCGTACAACATCTCGAAGCGCACGCTGTTCGACCTGCAGGTCGCGACGGTGCGCAACAGCTCGACGGCCAACTTCGGCCTGAACGCGAACGGTGCGGGCACCGCCGTATCGACGGGCAACCCGCATCCGGGCGGCAGCCAGACCGGCGTCTACGCCGGCATCCAGCACCTGTTCTGATCAGGCGCCGTCCAGAGAACGATTCGACAACACTTTCCACGCTGCTGCGAGAGGCGCGTATCGGTGCGGTACCCACCCGGGTATCGCACCGTTTTTTATTGGCGGGCCGGAATCGTGCGACCCGCGGCCGGATCGACCTGATCGGCCGAGTGCGGCGCTCAGACCGCCGCTTCGTTCTCTTCGCCGGTGCGGATGCGGATCACGCGCTCGACGTCCGACACGAAGATCTTGCCGTCGCCGATCTTGCCCGTGCGCGCCGCGCCGATGACCGCGTCGATCACCTGGTCGACCTGCGCTTCCGCGACGACCACCTCGATCTTCATCTTCGGCAGGAAGTCGACGACGTATTCGGCGCCGCGATACAGCTCGGTGTGCCCCTTCTGGCGGCCGAAGCCCTTCACTTCCGTTACGGTCAGGCCCGTGAGGCCGACTTCGGCGAGCGCTTCGCGGACTTCGTCCAGCTTGAACGGCTTGATGATGGCGGTGATGCGTTTCATGATGGTTGTCCCTCAATGCTCGTTTGGATGCACAATCGCGATCCCGATTGTAAGCCGGCCGGCCGCGTACGGCCCAGCACCGCTCAGTCGAGACGTTCGGTAAAGCGTGACGTGATCGGATAGCGCCAGTCGCGCCCGAACGCGCGATGCGTGACGCGAATGCCGATCGGCGCCTGGCGGCGCTTGTATTCGTTGATCTTGATGAGCCGCGTCACGCGTGCGACGTCGGCCTCCGCATAACCGGCCGCGACGATCTCCGCGAGCGGGCGGTCCTCCTCCATGTACATCCGCATGATCGCGTCGAGCACGTCGTACGGCGGCAGGCTGTCCTGGTCCGTCTGGTTCTCGCGCAGCTCGGCCGACGGCGCGCGCGTGAGGATCCGCTCGGGGATCACGTCGCGCTGCCCGTAGTCGGCGGTCGCGTTGCGATAGCGGCACAACTGGTAGACCAGCGTTTTCGCGATGTCCTTGATCACCGCGAAGCCGCCGGCCATGTCGCCGTACAGCGTGCAGTAGCCGACCGCCATCTCGCTCTTGTTGCCGGTCGTCAGCACGATCGAGCCGAACTTGTTCGACAGCGCCATCAGCAGCGTGCCGCGGATGCGCGCCTGGATGTTCTCTTCCGTCGCGTCCTCCGCGCGGCCCGCGAATTCGTCCGCGAGCGCCGCCCGGAACGCGTCGAACATCGGCGCGATCGCGATCTCGTCGTAGCGCACGCCGACGCGCCGCGCCATCTCCGCCGCGTCGGTGGTCGAGATGTCGGCCGTGTAGCGCGACGGCATCATCACCGCGCGCACGCGCTCGGGCCCGAGCGCGTCGCATGCGACCGCGAGCACCAGCGCCGAGTCGACGCCGCCCGACAGCCCGATCAGCACGCCGGGAAAGCCGTTCTTGCCGATGTAGTCGCGCACGCCGGTCACGAGCGCGCGATAGACCTGCGCGTCGACCGGCAGCGCGGGTGCGACCGCGCCGGGCAGCGGGCGTGCACCGTCGAATTCGACGATCGCGTGCCCTTCGTCGAACTGCGGCATCTTCGCGACGAGCGCACCCTGCGCGTCGAGCACGAACGAGCCGCCGTCGAACACGAGCTCGTCCTGGCCGCCGACGAGGTTCACGTACACCATCGGCAGCCCGGTCTCGCGGATCCGCGCGCGCAGGATGTCGATGCGCAGCGCCTCCTTGTTCATGTGGTACGGCGAACCGTTCGGGATCAGCAGCACCTGCGCGCCGGCGGCCTTCGCGATCTGCGCGGCCGACGCATGCCATGCGTCCTCGCAGATGATCACGCCGAATTTGACGCTGTTCAGCTCGAACACGAGCGGTTCGGCGTCGGTCGCGAAATAGCGCTTCTCGTCGAACACGTCGGCGTTCGGCAGATCCTGCTTGCGGTAGGTGCCGGCGATCTCGCCGCCGACGATCAGCGACACCGCGTTGTAGGTGTCGGCCGGCGGCACGCCGCGCTCGATCGGGCGGTTTGCATTACCATCGACGGCTGGCGCGCGTGCATCGTCGCCACGATCGCGCAACGGATGACCGACCAGCACCGCGAGCCCGTCGAACGGGCGCAGCGCGTCGGCGAGCGTGTCGAGCGCGGCAGCGGCCGCCGCGTAGAACGCGGGCCGCAGCAGCAGGTCTTCCGGCGGATAGCCGGACAGCGCGAGTTCGGGTGCGACCATCAGTTGCGCACCATCGTTGTGCGCGGCGCGGGCGGCCGCGACGATTCGCGCGACGTTGCCGGCGAAATCGCCGACGGTGACGTTGATCTGGGCGAGAGCGAGTCGGGTCTTCATGACGGGATCGGCGCAGCCCGGCGGCGCGCCCTGAACGGCTGACGAAATCGTCCCGGACGCGGGCCATGGCGGCACGCATCCGGCGGCATCCAACAGTACGGATTCACGCTTGAAACACGAACGCAACGATTATCGCACGGGCATCCTGTCGTCCCCCGCGGAAGTGCCGGCCGACGAATGGAACGCGCTGCTCGAGCGCGACGCGCAGCCGACGCCGTTCCTGCGCCACGAATTCCTCGACGCGCTGCACGTCGCGCGCTGCGCGGTCGACGACACCGGCTGGTCGCCGCACTTCGTCACGCTGACCGATCCGCGCACGGGCCGGCTCGCAGCCGCCGCGCCCGTCTACGCGAAGCAGCATTCGTACGGTGAATACGTGTTCGACTGGGCATGGGCCGACGCGTACCAGCGCAACGGCCTGTCCTACTACCCGAAGCTGCTGTGCGCGGTGCCGTTCACGCCCGTGCAGGGCACGCGCCTGCTCGCGGCCGACGACGACGCACGCCGCCAGCTCGCGGCCACGCTGCTCGCGTTCGCCGAGCAGAGCGACGTGTCGTCGCTGCACGTGCTGTTCCCGACTGGCGACGAAGCGCGGCTGCTGGAATCGATGGGAATGATGTTGCGCGAAGGCGTGCAGTTCCACTGGCTCAACGACGGCTACCGCGACTTCGACGACTTCCTCGGTACGCTCGAGCAGAAGAAGCGCAAGAACATCCGCGCCGAACGGCGCAAGGTGCGCGATGCCGGCGTCACGTTCCGGCGGCTCACCGGCGACCGGATCACCGATGCCGACTGGCGCTTCTTCTCGCGCTGCTACCGGCAGACCTACCGCGAACACTACTCGAGCCCGTACCTGAATCTCGACTTCTTCCGCGCGATCGGCGCGACGATGCCGGAGAACCTGCTGCTCGTGATCGCCGAAGCCGACGGCCGCCCGATCGCGAGCTCGCTCGCCGTCTACCGGCGTGGCGCGAACGGCGGCGGCACGCTGTACGGTCGCTACTGGGGCGCGCTCGAGCACGTGCCCTGCCTGCATTTCGAAACGGCGTACTACCAGCTGCTCGAATTCTGCATCGAGGCCGGGCTCGATACGTTCGAGGGTGGCGCACAGGGCGAGCACAAGCTCGCGCGCGGCTTTCTGCCGACCGTCACGCATTCCGCGCACTGGCTCGCACATCCGGCGTTCTCCGATGCGGTCGCGCATTTTCTCGCACGCGAGACCGAGCATATCCACGCGTACGTCGACGAGTTGCGCGAGCACGATCCATTCCGGCACCGCACGTGACGACGCTCGCGCATCGCGTCTTTCGCGGTGCGCGCCGCCATTTCTGAGACACTGGCGGCTTCGCATCCCGCCGCTTTCCCATGTCCTGGTTTCTGTATCTGATCGAGTGCGCCGACGACAGCGTCTACACGGGCATCACGACCGATGTCGCCGCGCGCTTCGACGAACACGCATCCGGCAAGGGCGCACGCTACACGCGTTCGCGCAAGCCGCGCGCGGTGCTCGCGTCGTTCCCGCTGCCCGACCGCTCGATCGCATCGCGTGCCGAGTACTGGGTGAAGCGGCTCACGGCCGCACAGAAGCGCGAGCTGGCGGCCGGAATCCGGACGCTGGAATCGGTGTTGCCGGCCGGGATGTCGATCGACGGCAGCGTCGAGGCGGCCGGTGTGCAGGCCGGCTCGCGCGGGCGGAAGAAGGCGAAGGGCAAGGACACGCCCGGCGACGATGCGCCGCCGCCTGCCGAAACGAAACAGCATCTCAAGAAAGCCGCGAAGTCAGGCAGCGACGCGAAAGCAGCCAGGACCGTGAAGTCGGGAAAAGCCGCGAAGGCTCCCACGAAGACCCCGGCCGCGCCCGCCAGGAAGCGTGCAAAAACCGGCGACGCCCCTGAAGTGAAACAGATCGCGTCGCGCGGCAAGTCGGCCACAAACGCAGCGCCGCAACGGAAAGCGCCGGCGGCGGCCGGCGGCAAGTCCGCAACGGATGAACGGCCAGACACCGCGTCCGCACCGGCGCGCGGCCGTGCATCGACGAGAAAGGCCGCCACCGAAGCCGTCGCAGTCACGGCCGCGCCCGTCGCCGCTGCACGCCGCGCAACCGGCGCGAAACGTGCGAAGTCCGCACCGAACGCTGCCGCCCTGCCCACCGCCGCACGCGCACGAAAGAACACCCCCGCACGCGCCGCACCGCGCACAAAACAAAACCGCGCGGCCTCCTGAGGAGACACGCGCGGTTTGCGTTCCGAACGAACCGGCGCGAAGCCGGCCAACGGGCTTACTTCTGGTAGTTCGCGGCGCCGTCGGTGATTTCCTTGTGCGCGGCGTCGATGCCGGCCCAGCCTTCGACCTTCACCCACTTGCCCTTCTCGAGCGCCTTGTACTGCTCGAAGAAGTGCTTGATCTGATCCTTCAGGTATTCGGGCACGTCGTCGATCGACTTCAGGTTCGCCGTCATCGGGCAGACCTTGTCGTGCGGCACGGCGACCAGCTTCGCGTCGACGCCCGACTCATCGGTCATCTGCAGCATGCCGAGCACGCGCGAACGCACGATCGAGCCGGCCAGCAGCGGGAACGGCGTGATCACCAGCACGTCGACGGGATCGCCGTCGCCCGACAGCGTCTGCGGGATGTAGCCGTAGTTCACCGGGTAGCGCATGCCGGTACCGATGAAGCGGTCGACGACGAGGAGACCCAGTTCCTTGTCCGCCTCGTACTTCACCGGATCGCTTTGCGCGGGGATCTCGATGATCACGTTGAAATCGTGCGGCAGGTCCTTGCCGGCCGGAACATGATTAAAGCTCATAGCGCTCTCTGTTGGTCGATGGAATTCGGGACAGGGCGCCGCGGGCGCTGCACCGCCGCGGGCGTCCCCGCAGGGAATGCGCCATTATAGCCAATCGACCGGTGGCGTCCGGATGACGATCGGCGCGATAATCGTTCCGGATGTCCGGCCACCGAACCACGGGCGACGTCGTCCGTCGCCTCGAAGCATGGGACCCGAGGAGCAGGCATGGAAGAAGCGAAGCACTTCATCGCGGGCGAATGGACGTTGCCCGCGCAACTGGAGACCATCCCGGTCGTCGATCCCTCCGACGGCCAGCCGTTCGCGACGATCGCGCGCGGCACGGCACCCGACATCGAGCGCGCGGTCGCCGCGGCCCGCGAAGCGTTCGTGGGCCCGTGGGGCGCGGCGAGCGCCGCCGAGCGCGGCCGCGTGCTGATGCGGCTATCGGCACGCATCGCCGACCATCTCGAGGAACTCGCGACGATCGAGGCGCGCGACACCGGCAAGCCGCTGAAGCAGGCGCGTGCCGATGCCGCCGCGCTCGTGCGCTATTTCGAGTTCTACGCGGGCGCCGCCGACAAACTGCACGGCGAGACCCTCCCCTATCAGGCCGGCTATACGGTGCTGACCGTGCGCGAGCCGCATGGCGTCACCGGCCACATCGTGCCCTGGAACTACCCGATGCAGATCTTCGGGCGCAGCGTCGGCGCGGCGCTCGCGGCCGGCAACGCGTGCGTCGTGAAGCCGGCCGAGGATGCGTGCCTGTCGGTGCTGCGTGTCGCCGAGCTGGCCGCCGAAGCCGGGCTGCCGGCCGGTGCGCTCAACGTCGTCACCGGCTACGGGCATGAAGCGGGCGCCGCGCTCGCGCGCCACCCCGGCATCGACCACATCTCGTTTACGGGCTCGCCCGCGACCGGCAAGCTGGTCACGCAGATGGCCGCCGAGAACCACGTGCCCGTCACGCTCGAGCTCGGCGGCAAGTCGCCGCAGATCGTGTTCGCCGACGCCGATCTCGAAGCGGCGCTGCCCGTGCTCGTGTCGGCGATCGTGCAGAACGGCGGGCAGACCTGCTCGGCCGGCAGCCGCGTGCTGATCGAGCACGCGGTCTACGAGCCGCTCGTCGATCGGCTCGCCACCGCATTCAACGGGCTGCGGGTCGGCCCGAGCCGCGCGGATCTCGACTGCGGCCCGCTGATCAACGCGAAGCAGCAGCAGCGCGTGTGGGATTTCCTGTCCGACGCGCAGCATGACGGCATTCCGATGGCAGGGCACGGCCAGGTCGTCGCCGACGCGCCCGAAAGCGGCTTCTACCAGGCCCCCGCGCTGCTGCGCGACGTGCCGGCGTCGCACCGGCTTGCGCAGGAGGAAGTGTTCGGCCCGGTGCTCGCGGCGATGCGTTTCGTCGACGAGGAGGAAGCGGTCGCACTCGCGAACGGCACGCCGTACGGCCTCGTCGCAGGCATCTGGACCCGCGACGGCGCGCGCCAGCTGCGCCTCGCGCGGCGCCTGCGCGCCGGTCAGGTGTTCATCAACAACTACGGTGCGGGCGGCGGCGTCGAACTTCCGTTCGGCGGCGTCGGCCACTCGGGCCATGGCCGCGAGAAAGGCTTCGAGGCGCTGTATGGCTTCACCGCACTGAAGACGATCGCGATCCGGCACGGTTGACCAGTCGAACCCGGCCGGCAACGACCGGCCGCGCACCGAAACACCACGCACGCATCCAACAGAGGAGACACACCATGCGGTTGAGCGGCAAGACGGCCATCGTCACCGGCGGCGGCTCGGGCTTCGGCGAGGGCATCGCGAAGACCTATGCGCGCGAAGGCGCGAACGTCGTCGTCAACGACCTGAACGGCGCGGCGGCGGAGCGCGTCGCGAGCGAAATCGCGCTGGCGGGCGGCAAGGCGATCGCGGTCGCGGGCGACGTGTCCCGCGACGCCGACTGGCGCGCGCTGCTGCAGGCCGCGCTCGACGATTTCCATGCGGTGCAGATCGTCGTGAACAACGCCGGCACCACGCACCGCAACAAGCCGGTGCTCGACGTGACGGAGGCCGAGTTCGATCGCGTGTACGCCGTCAACATGAAGAGCCTGTTCTGGAGCGTCCAGACCCTGGTTCCGTATTTCCGCGCGCAGGGCGGCGGCGTGTTCGTGAACGTCGCGTCGACGGCCGGCGTGCGGCCGCGCCCGGGCCTCGTCTGGTACAACAGCACGAAGGGCGCGATGATCACCGCGAGCAAGTCGCTCGCGGCCGAGCTCGGCGCCGACCGGATCCGCGTGAACTGCATCAACCCGGTGCTCGGCGAGACGGGCCTGATGACCGAGTTCATGGGCTGCGAGGACACGCCGGAGAATCGCCGCCGGTTCCTCGCGACGATTCCGCTCGGCCGCTTCTCGACGCCGCAGGACATCGCGAACGCAGCCCTGTACCTCGCATCCGACGAAGCCGAGTTCATCACCGGCGTCTGTCTCGAAGTCGACGGCGGGCGCTGCATCTAGCCGCACGACCGTGATTGCGCCGCGCCGGCATCGCCGGCCGCATCCACGCATGGTGCACCCACGCATCGGCATTGCTTCGCAAGACACCGGATCGGGCGCCGACGCGCCGGCTCCGGCACATGACAAAACAAGGACAGGAGACAACATGGCTACATCGATGCAGTCGCTGCCGGGCTCGTCCGGCGCATTCGAGGAAGCAACCTACCGCAAGGTGTCGTGGCGGCTCACGCCGCTCCTGCTGCTGTGCTACGTGGTCGCGTATCTCGACCGCGTGAACGTCGGCTTCGCGAAGCTGCAGATGGCGAGCGACCTGAATCTCAGCGACACCGTCTACGGGCTCGGCGCCGGGATCTTCTTCTTCGGCTACTTCCTGTTCGAAGTCCCGAGCAACATCATCCTGCACAAGGTCGGCGCGCGCGTCTGGATCGCGCGCATCATGGCGACGTGGGGCGTGATCTCGATCCTGACGATGTTCGTCACGACGCCCGCGATGTTCTACGTGATGCGCTTCCTGCTCGGCGTCGCCGAAGCCGGCTTCTTCCCCGGCGTGATCCTGTATCTCACCTACTGGTATCCCGCGCACCGGCGCGGCCGGATGACGACCTTCTTCATGACCGCCGTCGCACTGTCCGGCGTGATCGGCGGACCAATCTCGGGCTTCATCCTGAAGGCGTTCAACGGCGTGAGCGGCTGGCACGGCTGGCAATGGCTGTTCCTGCTCGAAGGGATCCCGTCGGTGCTGGCCGGCGTGCTCGTGTTCTTCGCGCTCGACGACCGAATCTCGAAGGCCAAATGGCTCACCGACGAGGAAAAGGCGCTGCTCGCGCGCAACGTCGACGCGGAGGAAGCGACCAAGGAAGACCTGCCGCTCGGCGCGGTGATGGCGAGCCCGCGCGTGTGGCTGATGGCGCTCATCTACTTCTCGTTCGTGATGGGCCTGTACGGCGTCGGCTTCTGGCTGCCGACGATCATCAAGGCGACCGGCGTGGTCGACACGTTCACGATCGGCCTGCTATCGGCGATTCCGTATGCGGCGGCGGTGGTCGCGATGATCCTGATCGCGTACAGCGCGGACAAGCGGCGCGAACGACGCTGGCACCTTGCGATTCCGGCCGCGTTCGGCGCGCTCGGCCTCGTATTGTCGGTGATCTGGGCGCACCAGACGGCGCTGGCGATGCTCGGCCTCACGCTCGCGACGATGGGCATCCTGACGACGCTGCCGCTGTTCTGGAGCCTGCCGACCGCGTTCCTCGGCGGCGCGGCGGCCGCGGCCGGCATCGCGATGATCAACTCGATCGGCAACCTCGCGGGTTTCCTGAGCCCGTACCTGATGGGCTGGCTCAAGCAGGCGACGGGCGCCAACGACGCGGGCATGTACATGCTCGCCGCGTTCCTCGTGCTCGGCGGGCTGCTCGCGCTGTCGGTGCCGAAGCGGCTCGTCGACAAGTGATGCGGTGGGCGGGACCTCGTCGCACTCGCGCGCGAGCATGAAGCCGACCGGGTCGCGCCCGCCGCCGGTGCGCCGCACGACGACGTCTACCGGCTCGACAGCGGGCTCGACTGCGGGCTCGCGGGCGCCGTGCTGCAAAAGCACGTGAACCACGGCGTCCGGGCCGGCCTGCCAGGCGGCACCGAATAAAAAATGCCCCGAAGGCCAATCGGCGTTCGGGGCATGTCCACGCGCGGCAGAGGACCGCCGCCGCGTCAGACCACGGTGATCGCGAGCGCGCTTTCGCGGTAGTGCTTCGCCGCCTTGTCGGTTTCGCCGAGATGCTCGAACAGGCGTGCGAGCGCGCGGTGCGCGCGCACTTTCAGCGCCTCGTTGTCGGCCTGCTTCAGCGCGGCCTCGAGGAACGACTGCGCCTTGCCCCACAGCTGCTGCTGCTGGCAGAGACGGCCGAGCGCGAACAGCAGGTCGGCATCGTCCGGGTGATCCTTCTTCCACCCTTCGGCCTTCTGGATCAGCGGCAGCGCATCGCCGCCGGCCGTATCCGGATAGCGGCGCAGCAGCCGCGCATCCCAGTTGTGCGCGAGCGCGTCCTCGACGATGCGGCGCGCTTCGGGGCGACGCTCGAGCGGCACCAGCAGTTCGGCCGCGAGATCGGCGAGGCGCGGCGACTGACGCTCGAGCGGCGACAGCGACTGCCACACTTCGAGCAGCGCGTCCGGGTCGTGCCGGCGTTCGCGCAGCAGGTTCTCCGCCGCCTGCTGGCGCAGCCGCACGGCCGCGGCCGGATGCAGCGCCTCGCGCTTCTCGAGCGCCTTCGCGAGCTTCAGCACCTCGGCCCAGTTCTTCAACTGCTGCTGCGCGCGCAGGGCGACCTGCTGCGCATGGATGCGCTTGCCGCCCGCCTGCAGGTCGGCCAGCGCGGCGAGCGCGCCGTCGGCATCGCGTGCATCCGCGCGCATGTCGGCCGCGGCAAGCAGCCTCGCGTCCTGCCATTCGGGCGCGTCCACCTTCGACAGCCAGTCGTCGCGGCGCGTGTACTCGTGCATCCGGTGCGCGGCGGTCGCCGCGACGAGACTCGCGGCGCCCTGGTTCGCATCGACCGCGAGCGCGTCGCGCGCGGCCTTCTCGGCGCGCGAGAAGCGGCCCGCATACAGGTTCGCGATCGCATCGCGCAGCGACGCCTGTGCCTTCTCGTTGCGCGAACGCGCACGATACGCGGCGACCCGCTGCGGCATGCGCCAGATGTTGCGCACGATGCGCAGCAGCGCGTACACGACGATGAACAGCACGACGATGCCGATCACGAACAGGTTCAGCGACACGTCGATCCGGTACGGCGGATAGACGAGCAGCACCTGCCCCGCGTCGAAACGGCCGACGGTGGCGAGTGCCGCGGCGATCCCGAACAGGATCGCGAGCCAGACGATTCCTCGAAGCGTCATCGTTACCCCCGGCTCTTGAACTGCTGAACGGCGTTCAGGCTCGTGTTCAGGTTCGGCACCGCGACCGTCAGCGATGCGCCGTCGACCTGCCGGAGCAGATCCTGGACGGTTTGCGTGTCCTTCGATGCCGGGTCGAAATACTTGCCGAGCGACGCCTGCGCGGCATGCAGGTCGGCCTTCATCGCGGTGTCATTGCGCGAGAGCAGCGACAGCCGCGCGGTGAGCAGGCGCAGCTTCACGTTCTCGCGCACGAAGTAGCCCTGGTCGGGCGACGCGAGCATCGCGTCCGCATTGTCGATCCGGCGCACCTGCACGAGGCCCTTCAGTTGCTCGCCGAGGCCCGCCGAGAAGTCATGCCACCACACCTTCCAGCGCGGCGTGTCCGCCGCGACCGACGATGCGGCATCGGCCGGCGCGGCCTTCGGCGCCGCGTGCGGAACGATCGCCTCGCCCGACAGCGGCAGCGCGTCGATCTTCGCGATCGCGTCGTCGAGCTTGATCGCGAGGCCCGTGAGGTCGGCCGACGGTGCGGCCTTCAGCTTCTCGATGTCCTGCGCGAGCGCCTTGCGCACCGTGACGGCCTGCGCGCTCTGCGACGTCGCGAGGCGCGCATCGGCATTCTGCAGCGCGATCAGCGCGAGCTGCGTGTTGCCGCTGAGCTGCAGCTGCTGGCTCGCGCTCGACAGCATCTGGTCGACTTCTTCCAGCATCCAGGCATCGCGGTTGCGCGACAGGTCCTGGTACTGCTGCTGCAGCGCCTGCTGCGCGCTCTGCGCGTCGGCGAGCTTGCCGTCGAGCTGCGCGAGCTGCGTGTCGACCTGGTGCGTGCCCGCGAGCGCCTGCTCGGTCTTCATGCGGGTCTCGGCCGTTTGCGCGTCGAGCGCCTTCTGGCGCGCGACGAACGTGGCGTCGAGCCGGTCGACCTTGCGGTTCAGCGCGTAGGCGCCCACGCCCGCGGCGCAGCCGAGCACGACGACGACGAACCAGAGCGCCGCGCTGCTGCCGCGGCGCGCAGGCGATTGCGCGAGATAAGGGGGACTGGACGGCGGCGCGGAGGCAGCGGCCGGCTGGGAAGCGACGCTTTTGGAATCGTTGGTATCTGTCATGCGTTTAGTCACCGGTGCGGCTGTCGCCGGTTGGACGGCCTCGTCGGCCATCGTTCGAAACGCGCGGACGATGCGCTCATCGCCCGCGCCGGTCAGCGTAATCCTATCAAAACCCAGTGCGCGGGCGGTCTGCTCGATGCGCGGGTGCGGCGTCACGAGCGGCGCATGCTTCAGCGCTTCGATCTCGGCGTCGTTCAGGTGGGTGCGCGCGAGTTCGTGCAGGTTGCGCACCCCTTCCGAGCTCGTGACGAGCCACGCGTGCGGCGCGCCGGCGAGCAGCGCATGCACGCGCTCCCACGCGCCGACGCGCGGCTCGGGCACGACGCGCCGGTACGCGGCGACCAGCGTGACATCCGCGCCGGCTTCGCGCAGCCGCTCGGCGAGCCATTCGCGCCCGCCGTCGCCGCGCACGATCAGCACGCGCTGGCCGGCGAGCGCCTGCGCGCCGCCGAACGCGGCCTCGATGCTCGCGAACAGGTTTTCCGAATCGTAATGCGGGACACCGCCGTCGGCGGGCGCCTGCGGCGCGATCACGCGATGCGCGGGCGCCGCGATTCCGTGGCGCTCGAGCGCCGCGACGCTGCCCGGGCCGACGACGCCGACCGGCAGTGCATTCGGCCAGATCGCGCCGTAATGCGCGAGCGCGCGGTCGATCGCGTTCGGCGACACGAAGATCACCAGCGCGTAACGGTCAAGCGCCGCGAACGCGGCGTCGAGCGGCGCCGGATCATCGACCGGCGCGATGTCGATCAGCGGGAATTCGAGCACGTCGCAGCCGGCCTCGGCCAGTTGGGCCGAGAGTCCGGCCGACTGCCCGTCCGGGCGCGTCAGGACGGCGGTGAACGCGCGCGCGCCGCCCGCCATCAGGCGTCGCCCTTGCCGGCCTGCGACGCGGCCAGCAGTGCGTTGACGATGTCGAGCGCGCCCTGCGCCTCGAGCTCGTCGGACACCGCGCGGCCGAGCGCGAGCGCATCGGCGACGGTCATGACGGCGCCGCACTCTTCGGCCGTCAGCACGCGCTGGCCGTCGGTCGTCGACACGCGGCCCGTCAGGTACAGCTCGCCGGCGCGCCACACCGCGTGCGCGGCGAGCGGCACCTCGCAGCTGCCGCCGAGTGCGCGCGACACCATCCGCTCGGCCTCGACCGCGAGCGCGGTCCGCAGGTCGTGCAGCGGCGCGAGCCATGCGGCGACGTCCGTGCGGTGCGCAGCGATTTCGATGCCGAGCGCGCCCTGACCGGCGGCGGGCGGGCTATCCTCGACGTCGATCAGTGTACGGATTCGCGCTTCGAGGCCGAGGCGCTTCAGGCCGGCCGCCGCGAGAATGATCGCTGCGTAGTCGCCGCGATCGAGCTTCGACAGGCGCGTGTCGAGGTTGCCGCGCAGCGGCAGCACGTCGAGGTGCGGATAGCGCGCGCGCAGCATCGCCTCGCGGCGCAGGCTCGACGTGCCGACGACGGCACCGGCCGGCAGCGCGTCGAGCGACGCGTAGTCGTTCGACACGAACGCATCGCGCGGATCCTCGCGCTCCATGATCGCGGTGAGCGCGAAGCCGTCGGGCAGCGCCATCGGCACGTCCTTCAGCGAATGCACGGCCAGGTCGGCGCGACCGTCGGCGAGCGCATTCTCCAGCTCCTTCACGAACAGGCCCTTGCCGCCGACCTTCGACAGCGTACGATCGAGAATCTGGTCGCCGCGGGTCGTCATCCCGAGGATTTTCACGTCGCAAGCTGGATATAATTTGCGCAGCGCATCACGCACATGTTCGGCTTGCCACATCGCCAGGCGGCTCTCGCGCGAAGCAATCGTCAGCGTCGCAGGGGCTTGTGCCGAAATAGTCTCGGAATTCATTGCTGGAACATCGAAGGACGGGATGGAAGATCGAACAATGGTAGCACGCACGCTTCGGCCCGCCCGGGCCCGGAGCCCGCGCCCGCCGCGCTTCGGCGCGGGCGGGGACACCGATGCGCGGATGCGCCGCACGTAGCTGGTTGCTTGACCGCAGTTCCCGTAGTTTCCGCAGTACCCGCAGTCCCTTTTGACTCGAGCTTTCCCAAGGAAACCCATCGTGAAGTCTTCCGGATCGGCGCGTACGACGCGCCGCAATGCTGCCTTGCCCTCCCCCGACGCCCAGACGGGCACCATCGCTACCGCCGCGAACGGCCGTGCGAAAACGGCAACGAAACCGAAAGACCCGATACCTCGGACAAAACGCGCGATCAAGACGTCGGGCCCGGCTGCCCGCACGGCGAAGCCCGGCGTGCGCACGCGCGAGGACAAGGACGGCCCGCTGTTCGAGGACATCCGCTTCCTCGGCCGCCTGCTCGGCGACGTGGTGCGCGAACAGGAAGGCGACACGGTGTTCGACGTCGTCGAAACGATCCGCCAGACCGCGGTGAAGTTCCGCCGCGAAGACGACAGCGAAGCCGCGCAGACTTTGGAGAAGAAGCTGCGCAAGCTGACGCCGGAGCAGACGGTGAGCGTCGTGCGCGCGTTCAGCTATTTCTCGCACCTCGCGAACATCGCGGAAGACCGCCACCACAACCGCCGCCGCCGCATCCACGCGCTGGCAGGCTCCGCGCCGCAGCCCGGCACCGTCGCGTATGCGCTCGAACAGCTGAAGACGACCGGCAACGCGTCGAAGCGCCTGCTGCAGCGCTTCTTCGACGATGCGCTGATCGTGCCGGTGCTGACCGCGCACCCGACCGAAGTGCAGCGCAAGAGCATCCTCGACGCGCAGCACGACATCGCGCGGCTGCTCGCCGAACGCGACCAGCCGCTCACCGCGCGCGAACGCTCGTACAACGAATCGATGCTGCGTGCGCGCGTGACCGCGCTGTGGCAGACCCGCATGCTGCGCGACTCGCGCCTGACGGTCGGCGACGAGATCGAGAACGCGCTGTCGTACTACCGCGCGACGTTCCTCGACGAGCTGCCCGCGCTGTACGGCGACATCGAGGCCGCGCTCGCCGAGCACGGCCTGTCCGCGCGCGTACCCGCGTTCTTCCAGATGGGCAGCTGGATCGGCGGCGATCGCGACGGCAACCCGAACGTCACCGGCCCGACGCTCGACGAAGCGATCAACCGGCAGGCCGCGGTGATCCTCGAACATTATCTGGAACAGGTTCACAAGCTCGGCGCCGAGCTGTCGGTGTCGAACCTGCTGGTCGGCGCGAACGACGCGGTGAAGGCGCTCGCGGCCGCCTCCCCCGACCAGTCGCCGCACCGCGTCGACGAACCGTATCGCCGCGCGCTGATCGGCATCTACACGCGGCTCGCCGCCAGCGCGCGCGTGCGCCTTGGCGAAGGCACGGTGCCGGTGCGCAGCGCGGGCCGCGGCGCGCCGCCGGTGCGCGCGATTCCGTATGCAGATTCCGAAGCGTTCGTCGCCGACCTGAAGGTGCTGACCGCATCGCTCGACGAACACCACGGCGCGTCGCTCGCCGCGCCGCGTCTGGCTCCGCTGGTGCGCGCGGCCGAAGTGTTCGGCTTCCATCTCGCGAGCATCGACCTGCGCCAGAGCTCCGACATCCACGAAGCCGTGGTCGCGGAGCTGTTCGCGCGTGCCGGCGTCGAAGCCAACTACGCGGCGCTCGCCGAGGAAGACAAGCTGCGCGTGCTGCTGGCCGCACTCGCCGATCCGCGCCCGCTGCGCTCGCCGTACCTCGAATACTCGGCGCTCGCGCAGAGCGAGCTCGGCGTGTTCGAGAAGGCCCGCGACGTGCGCGCGCAGTTCGGCGCGCGCGCGGTGCGCAACTACATCATCTCGCATACGGAAACCGTCAGCGACCTCGTCGAGGTGCTGCTGCTGCAGAAGGAAACGGGCCTGCTCGAAGGCCCGCTCGGCAGCCATGCGAAGAACGGCCTGATGGTGATCCCGCTGTTCGAGACGATCCCCGACCTGCGCGACGCCGCGCGCATCATGCGCGAGTACTTCGCGCTGCCGGGCATCGACGCGCTGATCGCGCACCAGGGCGCCGAGCAGGAGGTGATGCTCGGCTATTCGGACAGCAACAAGGACGGCGGCTTCCTGACGTCGAACTGGGAGCTGTATCGCGCCGAACTCGCGCTCGTCGACGTGTTCCGCGAACGCAAGATCACGCTGCGGCTGTTCCACGGCCGCGGCGGCACGGTCGGCCGCGGGGGCGGCCCGACCTACCAGGCGATCCTGTCGCAGCCGCCGGGTACCGTCAACGGCCAGATTCGCCTGACCGAACAGGGCGAGGTGATCGCGAGCAAGTTCGCGAACCCCGAAATCGGCCGGCGCAACCTCGAGACGGTGGTCGCCGCGACGCTCGAGGCGTCGCTGCTGCCGCAGTCGAACGCGCCCGCACAACTGCCCGCGTTCGAAGCCGTGATGCAGACGCTGTCGGACGCCGCGATGGCGTCGTATCGCGCGCTCGTCTATGAAACGCCCGGCTTCACCGACTACTTCTTCTCGTCGACGCCGATCACCGAGATCGCGGAACTGAACATCGGCAGCCGCCCGGCCTCGCGCAAGCTGCAGGATCCGAAGAACCGCAAGATCGAAGACCTGCGCGCGATTCCGTGGGGCTTCTCGTGGGGTCAGTGCCGGCTGCTGCTGACGGGCTGGTACGGCTTCGGCAGCGCGGTGAGCGCGTATCTCGACGGCGCGCCGGACGAGGCCGAACGCACGAAGCGCCTGACGCTGCTCAAGAAGATGAACAAGACCTGGCCGTTCTTCGCGAACCTGCTGTCGAACATGGACATGGTGCTCGCGAAGACCGATCTCGCGGTCGCGTCGCGCTATGCGCAGCTGGTCGCCGACCGCAAGCTGCGCAAGCACGTGTTCGAGCGGATCGTCGCGGAATGGGAGCGCACGTCGCAGGCGCTCGCGGAAATCACCGGGCACGAAGGCCGCCTCGCGACCAACCCGCTGCTCGCGCGCTCGATCAAGAACCGCTTCCCGTATCTCGATCCGCTGAACCACCTGCAGGTCGAGCTGATCAAGCGTCACCGCGCGGGCGACACGAACGCGCGGCTGCGCCGCGGGATTCACCTGACCATCAACGGGATCGCCGCCGGCCTGCGCAACACGGGCTGATCCGCGCGCGGCGCGGGTCCGCCCCGCGCCGCGCCGGCATCGCGTTACGAAAGCCGCGATACGCGCGTCACGCGTATCGCGGCTTTTTTCATCGGTCGGCGCGGCGGTACGACGGCACGACGGCGACGACCGCCGTGCCGCCGATTCATCGCGCGTCGATCAGCAACGCGTCGTGCTCGAACGATCCGTCCGACTGCACCGCGTAGTAGCCGCGCACCTCGTCGGGCGCATGCGCCCACAGCGCGCGGATGCCCGCGACGCTGTCGGCCGGGGTGCGAATCCGCTCGACCCACGTCTCGAAATCGATCGGCAGGCGCCAGCGGCTCTGCACCTGTGCCTCGAAACCGGCGCCGCGGAACATCGCGAGCCATTCGTCGGCACGGTAGTCGCGCACGTGGGACGCGTCGCGCAGCACTTCCGCGGCCTGCAGATACGTGTCGAGCAGCGGATGGTCGTTGCCCGCGATGTCGATCATCAGCACGCGACCGCCCGGCTTCAGCACGCGGCGCACCTCGGCGAGCGCCGCGCGCACGTCGTGCCAGTGATGCGCACTCATCCGGCTGACCACCCAGTCGAAGGTGCCCGCGTCGAACGGCAACCGCTCGGCCGGCCCCTGCTGCGTGCTGATGTTCGCGAGCCCGCGCTCGCGTGCGGCGGCATCGACGGTCGCGAGCATCGGCGCGGCGAGATCGTAGGCGACCACGTCGCGCACGTGCGGCGCGACCGCGAAGCTCGCGTGGCCCGCGCCGCAGCCGAGATCGAGCACCGCGCCGTCGGGCGTCGCGCGCACGGCGTCCGCCAGTGCCTGCAGATCGGCGCCAGTCGCGTGGACCGTGCTCGTCAGATAGGCGGCGGCCGTCGTGCCGAATGCGTCGGCGACCTGGTCGTGGTGTTTCATCGTTCGCTCCTTCGTTGGGTGGGGCGCCCGCTGCCTGTCAGCGCGCGAATCGCTACAATAGGGCCGCGCTTGTACCAGTACAAGTTAAGCGGTTATTCTGGTATTTGTTACACCTGCCTGATTTCCGGCCCGATCTTCGCCGCGCGTCCCGCGCCCCTTTTCGTCGTTTCAGCCGTTTCCGCATGAACCAGCCGTCCTCCGCCCCCACCCCGCCGCTCGACGCCACGCCCGCCCGCGCGCTCGGCGAATTCATCCGCGCGCACCGCGAACGGCTGTCGCCGCAGGCCGTCGGCCTGCCGCCCGGCCCGCGCCGCCGCACGCCGGGGCTGCGGCGCGAGGAAGTCGCGCAGCTGTGCGGCGTCAGCCCGACCTGGTACACGTGGATCGAGCAGGGCCGCCCGGTGTCGGCGTCGGCCGACGCGCTCGCGCGGATCGCCGTCGCGCTGCAGTTGTCGAAGGCCGAACGCGCGTACCTGTTCGAGCTGGCCGCGCAGCGCGATCCGGCCGAGCCCGACGTCGCGGCCGGCGACCTGCCGCCGACGCTCGCGGCGACCGTCGCCGCGATCGCCACGCCTGCCTACGTGCTCGACCGGCAATGGAACGCCCTCGCCTGGAACGCGCCGGCCGCCGCGCTGTTCACGGGCTGGCTCGACGGCGAGCACGACCGCAACCTGCTGCGCTTCACGTTCATGGCGCCGGCCGCGCGCACGCTGATCGTCGACTGGGAAACCCGCGCGCGCCGGCTCGCGGCCGAATTCCGCGCCGACTCGATCCGCCACCTCGCCGACGCGCCGACACGCGCGCTGATCGACGCGCTGATGGCCGGCAGCGACGCGTTCGCGCAGTACTGGGCGTCGCAGGACGTATTCGAGCGCGAAGGCGGCCTGCGCGAGTTCGACCATCCGGCCGACGGCCGGCTCGTGTACCAGCAGATCACGCTGAAGCCCGCGCACCGCGAGGATCTGAAGCTCGTCGTGCTGGTGCGCGATTGACGCAACTCAGAAGCTGATCGTCGCGGTAATGGTGTCGCTGTAGTTGCCGGGCGCCGGCGTCGTCTGCGCGGGTACGCGGCCGTACACGGTGATCGCCTGCGCGAACCCGCTGCCGGTGCCCGTCGCCATCGACGTGCCGCCGGTGCCGTCGCCCCACGGCTGCGTGTGGCCGCTGTCCTGATAGAGCTGATAGCTGACCGAGCCGCCGCCCGTGCGCTGCATCGTGCGAGCGACGACACTGCCGCTGGCCCCGCCGTTCAACGCAATCTGGAAGGCATCGCCGCTCGTGCACCGCGCACTGATCGAGCCGCTCGCGCTCAGCGCCGACGTCAGCACGCCCGCCGCCGGAAACGCAACGCCGGTCGCGCTGATGATGCAGTTGTTGATGACGGTGGCGGTAGCGGCAAAGCTCATCGTGCCGGCCGTCGACTGCGACGCACACGGCGTCGGCAGCACGCCCAGCAGCGAAAAACTGAAGCTGTAGGCGGCCTGGTTGCCGGCGAAACTTTGCGTATAGACCGTGCTGGCATTGTTCACGGTCGGCACGGTCGGCTGGTTCGACGCGATGCGGCCATAGATGGTCACGTTGGTACTCGCGGTCGTGCCGAGCACCGGTTTCGTCAACGAGACGGAGATCGGCGTCGTGCCGGCACTGACGGCACCCCAAGGCTGCGAATAGCCGGCGTCCTGATACAGGTCGTACTGCATCTGGTTCGTCCCGTTGGTCAGGTAGCGCGGGCTCGTGCCGCCGAGGTTCACGCAAACGAGCACGCCGGTGTTCACGCTCAGTGCATCCCACGTGCAACTGACCGTCATCGTGCTGTTCGTCGTATAAGCCTGCAGCGTGATCGGACTGACCGAGCCGAAGCTCGGCGCCGGCGGCGTCACGGAACACGTGTCCGCTCGGGCCGACATCCATGGCATGCCGAGCAGTGCGGCCAGCAGCACGCACGCTAGCGCGCGCATCCAGCGGCGCGCCGTGTCGAATTCGTCATCCGCCATGCGTTCCCCCCGAACATGCTCGTCCGCTCGACCGGGCTTCTGGCCCGTGCGGCGCCCCATCGTATCCGGCTGAGCATCAATCGTTCGCACTGTTACTTGATCCATGTCAAATGGGCCACTGGCAACCGGTCCGCCACCCCGCACAATGCCTTCCGGGTCGGCGTTTTCTCGATTGCGCGCCCCTGAATCCGTGGAGTAGTCTTCCAACAACGACAGAGCGGTTACGGCGACCGGCAACAGACCACGCGGCAGGCACTCCGCGTCCGGGCGACCCCTTGAACGGCAGGAGACAATCATAATGAACGATTCCCGACGTCGTGTTCTTTCGGCCATGCTCGCGGCCAGCTTCGCATTCGCGCCCGCGCTGCAGCCCGTCGCCATTGCGGCAGTCTATTCGAACGGCACCGCCACCACCCAATTCAACGTCACGCTCACGATCCAGGCCAACTGTACGATCGCCGCGAACCCGCTTGCATTCGGCACGGCCGGCGTGCTCGCGTCGGCAGTCAACCAGCAGACCACGGTCTCCGTCACCTGCACGAACTCGACGCCCTACAACGTCGGACTCGACGGCGGCACGGTAAGCGGCTCGACGGTCGCCAGCCGGCTGATGGGCGGCACGACGACCGGCAATACCGGCACGACGGTCGGCTATCAGCTCTACCAGGACTCGGGCCACTCGACGATCTGGGGCAACACGCAGGGCACCGACACGGTCGGCGGCACCGGCACCGGTTCCGCGCAAGTGCTGAACGTGTACGGCCAGGTGCCCGCGCAAGCGACGCCGAAGCCCGACACCTACCAGGCCTCCGTCACCGCCACCGTGTACTTCTGACGCGCCATGGCAGGGTTCCCGCGCGCATTGGCCGCGCTGTGCGTCGTGTCGGCGTGCGCGGCCGCATCCGCCGCCACGCTGCAGATCACGCCCGTGACGATCGAGCTGGCGCCGACGGCCGCCGCCGCGAGCATGACGCTCAGCAATCCTGGCGGACAGCCGATCTACGGCCAGGTCCGCACCTATCGCTGGACGCAGCAAAACGGCGACGACGTGATGACGCCGACCGACACGCTCGCCGCGTCGCCGCCGCTGCTGCAGATCGGCGCGAACGCCGAACAGTTGATCCGGCTCGTGCGCACGAGCCGCGGCGCGCCGCCCGCCGAGGAAAGCTATCGCGTGCTGATCGATGAACTGCCCGCGCCCGGCACGCCGGTCGCGAACGGCGTCACGATCCGGCTGCGCTACTCCGTGCCCGTATTCGTCGAGCCCGATGGCGCACCGGCGTCCCCGAACCTTGACTGGCGCGTCGAGCGTGACGGCGCCGGTGCGCGGCTCGCGGTCGACAACCGCGGTGGACGGCGTGCTCAGATTTCCGCGGTTCGGCTCATCGACGCGCGCGGCACCGTGCATGACGTCACGCGCGGCCTGCTCGGCTATGCGCTCGCGGGCAGCACGCGGCGCTGGCCGCTCAAGCTGGATGCGGGCCCGGCGACATTCGTCAGGATCCAGGCGACCGTCAACGCGCAGCCGGTCGAAGCGCGGCTGACACCGCCCTGATCCGGCTCGGAAGGATCGCACGACGTTGCCCGTTCCGACGACGCGCACGGCCCTCCAGGCTGCTGCCTGCCCCGCACGATATGCCCGGCACGCCGCCGCGTTGCTTGCACTGGAGCTGACACTGCATGCAGGCCCCGGCTGCGCGCTAACGGCGCCGGTGCAGGTGGCTGCCGCGCCGGTGCAGGTGCCCGTGCCCGTGCCCGTGCCTGCGCCGATGCCCGCGCCCGCATCCGACGCACTGTTTCTCGACGTATCGGTCAATGGCGAACCGACGCACCGGATCGCACGCTTCCAGCAAATCGGCGGACGACTGTACGCGGCCTCCGCCGACCTGAACGACCTGGGTATCGCGACGAACGACCGGACGAACGACCGCACGCCGGAGCCGTCGAACGCGCTCGTCGCCCTCGACACGCTCGCCGGGCTGCGCTACGACTACGACGCGGGCCGGCAGACGCTCGACCTGCGCGTGCCCGACGCGCTGCGCATCCCGCACACGTTCGATACGCGCGCACTCGCGGCCGCGCCGCCTGCCACGTCCGGCCGCGGCTTCGTGCTGAACTACGACGCCTACGCACAGACCATCGCCCATGCCCCGCTCGCGGTCTGGAGCGAGGCGCGCTATTTCGATCCGTACGGCGTATTCAGCAGCACCGGCGTCGCGTATCTGTACGACGACCGCCGGCGCTACGTGCGCTACGACACGTCGTGGAGTCATTCGAACCCCGGCACGCTCACGACGACCCAGATCGGCGACACGATTTCGTCGTCGTTGTCGTGGACCCGCTCGCTGCGCATCGGCGGCGTGCAGTGGCGCAGCAATTTCGGCCTGCGCCCCGATCTGGTCACGTTTCCGGTGCCCGCGCTGTCCGGCAGCGCGGTCGTGCCGACCTCGGTCGACCTGTACGTGAACAACGTGCGCCAGTTCAGCGGCAACGTGCCGAGCGGGCCGTTCGTGATCAACAGCGTGCCCGGCATCACCGGCGCGGGCAACGCAACCGTCGTCACGCGCGACGCGCTCGGCCGCTCGATCGCGACGTCCATTCCGCTGTACGTCGACACGCGCCTGCTCGCCCCCGGCCTCGCCAGCTATTCGGCGGAAGCCGGGTTCCTGCGCCGCGCCTATGGCGCCGATTCGTTCGACTATGCGCGCACGCCGGCCGCGAGCGGCTCGCTGCGCTACGGCATCAGCGAGCGGCTGACCGTCGAGGCGCACGCGGAAGCGACGGCCGGCGTCTACAACGCAGGCGCCGGCGCGCTCGCACGTCTGGGCGAACGCGGCGTGGCGAACGCGTCGCTGGCGCTCAGCGCGCCGGGCCGCACGGGCATGCAGGCCGGCATCGGCTACCAGTACGTGACGCCGCGCTTCTCCATCGATGCCCAGACGCTGCGCGCCTTCGGCGACTACAGCGACCTCGGCAGCCGCGAAGGCGTGCCGGTGTCGCGCGCCACCGACCGCGTCACGGTCTCATTCCCGTTCCTGCGCATGCAGACGCTGTCGTTCAGCTATCTCGGCCTCAAGTATCCGGGTGTCGCCGCCTCGCGCATCGGCTCGATCGCCTACCTGGTCAATCTCGGCGGGCTGACATCGATCACGGTCAGCGGCTTCCAGGACTTCCGGCAGCGCGACACGCGCGGCTTCTTCGTGAGCCTGAGCATCGGGCTCGGCGGCAACACGTCCGTCTCTGCGAACGCCGGGCGGCAGAACGGCGACTCGACCTACACGCTGAGCGCGACACGGCCGCCCGACTATGGCGGCGGCGTCGGCTGGAACGTGCAGGCGGGCGCCAACGCAGGCATGCGCTACGCGCAGGGGCAGTTGCAGTATCTCGGCCGCGCGGGCGAGGTCACGCTGCTCGCGCAGTCGTTCGACGGGCACCGCAACGCGTCGGTCGACGTCACGGGCGCGATCGTGCTGATGAACGGCCAGCTGATGACGGCACGCCGCGTCGACGACGGCTTCGCGCTCGTCTCGACCGACACCGGGCGCGTGCCCGTGCTGCACCAGAACCGGCTGATCGGCGAGACGGACCGGGCTGGCTACCTGCTCGTGCCCGACCTGAATGCGTACCAGAGCAATCGCGTCGCGATCGACGGCACCGCGCTGCCCGCTGACGCACGGATCGCCGACACGACGCTCGATGTCGTGCCGCAGGCGCGCTCCGGCGTGCTCGCGCACTTCGCCGTGACACGCTACAGCGCCGCGTCGATCGCGCTGCGCGCGCCGGACGGCACGCCGCTGCCGCCCGGGCTCGAGGTTCGCCACGTCGAAAGCGGTCAGCGCACGATCGTCGGCTATGACGGCCTGACCTTCGTCGACGGCCTCGTCGCGAACAACCATCTGGAAATCTCCGGCGGCGGCCGCGATTGCGCCGTCGCGTTCGCGTACCGGCGCCCGGACGACGGCACGCTGCCGCGGATTGGCCCGCTGACCTGCGGCCCCCGGTAATCCGCGCCCGTTCGCGACCGGCGCGCGCCGGCCGTCAGCCCCGCGAATGTTAGAATTGCGGGATTCCCTCGGCGGCGCACGCCGCCCAACTCCCCTTCGAAGAATCGCCATGACGTCCCAACTGCACAAAAAGGGCGAGGCCTGGTCGGCCCGCTTCTCGGAACCGATGTCGGAGCTGGTCAAGCGCTACACGTCGTCGGTGTTTTTCGACAAGCGCCTCGCGCTCGTCGACATCGCCGGCTCGCTCGCGCACGCGAGCATGCTCGCGGCGCAGAAGATCATCAGCGCCGACGACCTCGCCGCGATCGAACGCGGGATGACGCAGATCAAGGGCGAGATCGAGCGCGGCGAATTCGAATGGCAGCTGGATCTCGAGGACGTCCACCTGAACATCGAGGCGCGCCTCACCGCGCTGATCGGCGACGCCGGCAAGCGCCTGCACACGGGCCGCTCGCGCAACGACCAGGTCGCGACCGACATCCGTCTGTGGCTGCGCGGCGAGATCGACCGCATCGGCGGCCTCCTGAACGACCTGCGCGGCGCGCTGATCGACCTCGCTGAGAAGAACGCCGACACGATCATGCCGGGCTTCACGCACCTGCAGGTCGCGCAGCCGGTCACGTTCGGCCATCACCTGCTCGCGTACGTCGAGATGTTCACGCGTGACACGGAACGCATGCGCGACTGCCGCACCCGCGTGAACCGCCTGCCGCTCGGCGCGGCCGCGCTCGCGGGCACCAGCTACCCGATCGACCGTCACGCCGTCGCGAAGACGCTCGGCTTCGACGGCATCTGCGCGAACTCGCTCGACGCGGTGTCGGATCGCGACTTCGCGATCGAATTCACGGCGGCATCCGCGCTCGTGATGACGCACGTGTCGCGCTTCTCCGAAGAACTCGTGCTGTGGATGAGCCCGCGCGTCGGCTTCATCGACATCGCCGATCGCTTCTGCACCGGCAGCTCGATCATGCCGCAGAAGAAGAACCCGGACGTGCCCGAGCTCGCGCGCGGCAAGACGGGCCGCGTGAACGGCCACCTGATGGCGCTCCTCACGCTGATGAAGGGCCAGCCGCTCGCGTACAACAAGGACAACCAGGAAGACAAGGAACCGCTGTTCGACACGGTCGACACCGTCGCCGACACGCTGCGGATCTTCGCCGAGATGGTCGCGGGCATCACCGTGAAGCCGGACGCGATGCGCGCGGCCGCGCTGCAGGGCTTCTCGACCGCCACCGACCTCGCCGACTACCTCGTGAAGCGCGGGCTGCCGTTCCGCGACGCGCACGAAGCCGTCGCGCACGCGGTGCGGATCTGCGACGACCGCGGGATCGACCTCGCCGACCTGACGCTCGACGAAATGAAGCAGGAGCTGCCGAACGTCGCGCACCTGATCGGCGACGACGTGTTCGGCTATCTGACGCTCGAAGGTTCGGTCGCAAGCCGCAACCACGCGGGCGGCACCGCGCCCGACCAGGTGCGTGCGGCGGTCAAGGCTGCCCGCGCCGCGCTCGGCACGTAAGCCCGTCGTCCCGGACGGACGCCTCCGGCGTCCGTTTCTCATTCGGGCGGCCGCCGCGCCGCCCATTGCCTGCTCCGCTTCCCGGATACCGCCGATGACCTTCTCCGCCGCGCTCTTCGACATGGACGGCCTGCTCGTCGATTCCGAGCGGACCATCATGAACACGTGGATCGACGTGTCGAACGCACACGGCGTCACGTTGACCGAGATCGACTACCTGCAGATCGTCGGGCGCTCGTTCGCCGAAGGCCAGGTGATTCTCGCGCGGCTGATCGGCGACACCGATACGTTCGACGCCGTGCGCCTCCTCGTGCGCGAACAGCTCGCCGCGCCCGAACCCCATCCGAAGTTTCCGCTGAAAGCGGGCGCGTTTGCGCTGCTCGAGGCGCTCGCGCAGGCCGGCATTCCGTGCGCGGTCGCGTCATCGTCGGCGCGCGACGTGATCCGTGCACGGCTCGACGCGGTCGGCGTGCTGCCGTTCTTCCGCGCGATCGCGGGCGGCGACGAAGTCGCGCGCGGCAAGCCCGACCCGGCCGTGTACCGGCTCGCGGCCGAGCGCCTCGGCGTGCCGGCGCACGCGTGCGTCGCGTTCGAGGACAGCGACTTCGGCGCGCAGTCGGCCGCCGGCGCCGGCGCATCGGTCGTCACCGTGCCCGACCTGAAGGCGCCGACGCCCGAGATCGTCGCGCTGAGCCTGCACGTGCTCACGTCACTCGACGATGCGGTCGCGCTCGTGCCGTCGTGGTTCGGCGGCCTCGACACGCAGCAATCCGCGTAAGCGCCGCACGCGGCACGCCACATGCAAACGGGCACCCGAGGGTGCCCGTTTTGCGTTGCCGCGCCGGATGACCGGCGTCGCGGCGATGCCTACTTGTTGCCGGCCGTCTCCGACAGCCGCTTCATCGTCGCGATGCGCGCGCCGATCAGGTCGACGCGCCCGTCCTCGCCGACGAGCGGCGCCGTCGCATCGCGGAACCCGACCCATGCGCGTTGCGCGCGCACGAGCGTCGCGGCCGAATGCGCGGGCATCTTGCGACGCAGCTTCTGGTAATAGCGGTTCAAATCGAACAGCGCATGCTCGCACGCGGCATCCTCCCCGCACGGCCGCACGCGGCGGATCGCCGGATCGCGCGACCCGTTCGCCGGCTTGCCGCCGACTGCCGCGGCAGCGCCCGGCGCCGCGCTCACACCGCCCTGCGCACCGCTCGTGGCGGCCACCGGCACGGCGGCAGGCGGCGGCGCATAGCGGTCGGCCGCCGCGCGTAGCGCCAGCGCGCGATCGCGCACCGGCTGCAGCTGCATGTCGGCGCTCGACATCGCATATGCCGTGCCGCGCGTCGTGTCGTACACGGCCTTCAGCAGCTGAATTTCATCCTTGCGCCACGTGACCCAGTGGCGCTGGCTGTCCTGCCAGCCGCGCTTCACGTCGGCCGGCGCATCGTCCGACAGGCGCTGGTACGCGCGGTCCATCACCGTCTGCCACTGCTGCTGCGCCTCGCCCATGCACTGGATCTGGCCGGCCGTCGACGACCGGTCGCGCCGCGCGAGACACTGCCGCATCGCGACGTCGATCGGGTCGGCCGCCGCCACTTCCGCATGCGCGGCATTCAACCCCGCCGGCCCTGCCGACCACGCGGCCCAGACGACGAGCGCGGCCAGCGCCGCGCGCATCGTCCGGATTCGTCCCTGCGTCGCCATCAGTCGCGCACGCAGTCGACGAAGTACTCGACGCGACCGTTCACTTCTTCCGCGACGAGGCCGTGGATGTCGGTATGGAAGCCCGGGAAGCGTTCGTTGAAGTCGCGCGCGAACCGCAGGTAGTTCACGATCGTCTTGTTGAAGCGCTCGCCCGGGATCAGCAGCGGAATGCCCGGCGGGTACGGCGTCAGCAGGATGCTCGTCACGCGGCCTTCGAGCTCGTCGAGCGGCACGCGGTCGATCTTGCGGTGCGCGAGCTTCGCGAACGCGTCCGACGGCTTCAGCGCCGGCTCCATGTCCGACAGGTACATCTCCGTCGTCAGGCGCGCGATGTCGTTCGCACGGTACACGTCGTGGATCTGCGTGCACAGGTCGCGCAGGCCGACGCGCTCGTAGCGCGGATGCTGCGCGACGAATTCCGGCAGCACGCGCCACAGCGGCTGGTTGTTGTCGTAGTCGTCCTTGAACTGCTGCAGCTCGGTCACCATCGAGTTCCAGCGGCCCTTCGTGATGCCGATCGTGAACATGATGAAGAACGAGTACAGGCCGGTCTTCTCGACGATGATCCCGTGCTCGGCCAGGTACTTCGTGACGATCGCGGCCGGAATGCCCGTCTCGCCGAACTCGCCGTCGACGTCGAGCCCCGGCGTGATGATCGTCGCCTTGATCGGGTCGAGCATGTTGAAGCCTTCCGCCAGCGGGCCGAAGCCGTGCCAGTGGTCGTTCGGCTTCAGCATCCAGTCCTCGCGCGAACCGATGCCTTCTTCCGACAGGTCGTCCGGGCCCCACACGCTGAAGAACCAGTCGTCGCCGTATTCGGCGTCGACCTTGCGCATCGCGCGGCGGAAGTCGATCGCCTCGGCGATCGATTCCTCGACGAGCGCGGTGCCGCCCGGCGGCTCCATCATCGCGGCCGCGACGTCGCACGACGCGATGATCGCGTACTGCGGGCTCGTCGACGTGTGCATCAGGTACGCCTCGTTGAAGCGGTGCTTGTCGAACGTGCGGTTCTCAGAATCCTGCACGACGATCTGCGACGCCTGCGAGATGCCCGCGAGCAGCTTGTGCGTGGAGTGCGTCGCGAACACGAGCGCGCCCGTGCGCGGACGGCCGTCGCCGATCGCGTGCATGTCGCGGTAGAAGTCGTGGAACGTCGCATGCGGCAGCCACGCTTCGTCGAAGTGCAGCGTGTCGAGCAGGTCGCCGAGCAGGTCCTTGATCATCTCGACGTTGTAGACGACGCCGTCGTACGTGCTCTGCGTGATCGTCAGGATGCGCGGCTTCAGGTCCGGATTCTCGCGCAGCGCTTCGCGTGCGAACGGGTTCGCCTCGATCTTCTTGCGGATGTTCTCCGGCTTGAATTCGTCGCGCGGGATCGGCCCGATGATGCCGAAGTGGTTGCGCGTCGGCGTGAGGAACACCGGAATCGCACCCGTCATCGTGATCGCGTGCAGGATCGACTTGTGGCAGTTGCGGTCGACCAGCACGATGTCGCCGGGCGCGACCGTCGCGTGCCAGACGATCTTGTTCGACGTCGACGTGCCGTTGGTCACGAAGAACAGGTGGTCCGCGCTGAAGATGCGCGCCGCGTTGCGCTCGGATGCCGCGACCGGGCCCGTGTGATCGAGCAGCTGGCCGAGTTCGTCGACTGCGTTGCAGACGTCCGCGCGCAGCATGTTCTCGCCGAAGAACTGGTGGAACATCTGGCCGAGCGGGTTCTTCAGGAACGCGACGCCGCCCGAGTGGCCCGGGCAGTGCCACGAGTACGAGCCTTCGTCCGCGTACTTGACCAGCTCCTTGAAGAACGGCGGCGCGAGCGAGTCGAGATAGACCTTCGCCTCGCGGATGATGTGGCGCGCGACGAACTCCGGCGTGTCCTCGAACATGTGGATGAAGCCGTGCAGTTCGCGCAGGATGTCGTTCGGCAGATGCCGCGACGTGCGCGTCTCGCCGTACAGGAAGATCGGGATGTCCGCGTTGCGGCGGCGCACTTCGGTCACGAACGCGCGCAGCTCGATGATCGCGGTCGCCAGCTCGGGCAGCTCGCCGTCCGAGCCCGTTTCGCCGAGCATGAGTTCGTCGTCGTCGATCGACAGGATGAAGCACGACGCGCGGCTCGACTGCTGCGCGAACGACGTCAGATCGCCGTAGCTCGTGAGGCCGAGGACTTCGACGCCCTCCTTCTCGATCGCTTCGGCCAACGCCCGGATGCCGGAGCCCGAGATGTTCTCGGAGCGGAAATCTTCGTCGATGATGACGACGGGAAAACGAAACTTCATGGGCGATTCTCCAAAAAGAACGACCGCGGCGCGTCACGCGCAGCGGTCACCCGGAAACCGGTGAGACGATATGCAACCAGATCAGGTTTTCGGCAGCGTGACACCACGCTGACCCTGATACTTGCCGCCGCGATCGGCGTACGACACGTCGCACACCTCGTCGCTTTCGAAGAACAGCACCTGCGCGACCCCTTCGTTCGCGTAGATCTTCGCGGGCAGCGGCGTGGTATTCGAGAATTCCAGCGTGACGTAGCCTTCCCACTCGGGTTCGAACGGCGTCACGTTGACGATGATCCCGCAGCGCGCGTACGTCGACTTGCCGAGGCAGACCGTCAGCACGGTGCGCGGGATGCGGAAATATTCGACGGTGCGAGCCAGCGCGAACGAGTTCGGCGGGATGATGCACACGTCGCCCTTGAAGTCGACAAACGAGCCCTCGTCGAAGTTCTTCGGATCGACGATCGTCGAATTGATGTTGGTGAAGATCTTGAATTCGTCCGCACAGCGGATGTCGTAGCCGTAGCTCGACGTGCCGTAGCTGACGATCCGGCGACCGTCCTCGGACGCGCGAACCTGATCCGGCACGAACGGCTCGATCATCTTGTGTTCTTCGGCCATGCGCCGAATCCACTTGTCGGACTTGATGCTCATGCGAGCCTCCGCCGGGCCGTCCCAGGAAGGCTGACCGCCCCGTCGGAGGGCAGCGAACAAAGTGAGCGTTGGGGTCGTTTCATATCGGGGCGCCTGGAAACGCTGCGTGACAGTCGGTGACGGCCGTACCCGCGAGGCAGCGGCCGGGAAAGGCGCACATTTTACGCGATCATCGGCTCGCGCACGCGGCGACCGTCAACGGATCACGCCGCACGCGAGCGCAGCGCCCGCGCCATGCTGCGAAAAGATCGGATCGCTCGGGTCGCGGTGCACCAGCGCCGCGCGGTTCAGCGCGGAGCGCACGCCATCGAGGGCCAGATCGGGCGCGACGATGAAACCGGCCGCGACGCCGTTCGCGTCCGCATGGATATTGCCGAGATCGCCGGCGACCCGCGCACCCGCGCGCAGGCGCTCGGCGGCCGGCGCGAACACCGGGCCGGCGCTCGAGCCGTCGCCCGCGTTGCAGTCGCCGCGCTCGTGCACCTGCAGCGCGTGATCGCTGTTCGGCGGCAGGCCGACCAGGTTGTACGTGACCTGGACGCCGTCCGGGCGTTCGACGAACGTCACCGCGCCGCGTGCCTGCGAGCCGACCGTCGGCTGCAACTGCGCGTCGGCGCGCTTTTCGTGCGACGAGGAAAAGGAGGTACAGCCGGCCAGCAGGCCCAGCGCGGCGGCGGCCAGCAGCGCGCGCCGCGCGCGGCCGGCGCGCACGCCGTGATGTCGTTGGTTCATTCGATCCTCATGCCGGCTGGCGGCTGTTTGATACGGCCGCCATGCCGGGTGGGTAAAGGGACCCGGGAAAAGTCGCCATGATACCGCGCCTCGCGGCGCCGTAAACAGCGTGAGCCCCCGCCCCGCAAGGGTTTTACGTATTTTGAACAACGATCGACGGGAACTTCGACGTCATGTCGCGCGCGCGCTCGGCGATCGCCAGCGCGACGCCGCGCGCGATGTCGCGATAGCGCCGCGCCAGCGCGCCGTCCGGCTCGGCCGCGACCGTCGGCGTGCCGCTGTCGGCGCGCTCGCGGATCGCGATGTCGAGCGGCAGGCTGCCGAGCACGTTCACGCCGTAGTCCTGCGCCATCCGCTCAGCGCCGCCCGCGCCGAAGATGTGCTCCTCGTGGCCGCAGTTCGAGCAGATGTGGATGCTCATGTTCTCGACGATGCCGAGGATCGGAATCCCGACCTTCTCGAACATCTTCAGGCCCTTCTTCGCGTCGAGCAGCGCGATGTCCTGCGGCGTCGTCACGATCACGGCGCCCGTCACCGGCACGCGCTGCGCGAGCGTGAGCTGGATGTCGCCCGTGCCCGGCGGCATGTCGACGATCAGGTAGTCGAGCTCGCGCCAGTTGGTCTGGCGCAGCAGTTGCTCGAGCGCCGACGTCGCCATCGGGCCGCGCCACACCATCGGATTGTCTTCCTCGATCAGGAAGCCGATCGAGTTCGCCTGCAGCCCGTGGCCGACCAGCGGGTTCATCGACTGGTTGTCCGGCGACTCGGGGCGCTGGCCGTGAATGCCGAGCATCGTCGGCAGCGACGGACCGTAGATGTCCGCGTCGAGAATGCCGACCGATGCGCCTTCCGCGGCGAGCGCGAGCGCGAGGTTGACGGCCGTCGTGCTCTTGCCGACGCCGCCCTTGCCCGACGCGACCGCGACGATGTTCTTCACGTTCGGCAGCAGCTTCACGCCGCGCTGCACCGTGTGCGCGACGATCTCCTGCGACACGGCGACACGTGCGTCGCGCATGCCCGGCACGGCCTTCAGCGCAGCGGCGATGCGCGCGCGCACGTCATCGTGCTGGCTGCGCGCGGGATAGCCGAGCACCACGTCGACCGCCACGGCGTCGCCGTCGATCGCGACGTTGCGCACGCCCTTGTTCGCCGCGTACGGACGGTCGGTATTGGGGTCGACGACAGCCGCCAGTGCGGCGTCGACTTGTGCCCGGTCAATGCTCATCGAAACTCCGTGAAAACGTTTTTCTCCCGCGCAAACGTCAAAAAATATCAAATTACGCTGCGAAAATCAGGAAAAGTGAAAGAATCTGTTGCATGCCATTGCGCGAACGCGCGCGGCGGCGCACTCTTCGCGTGCGGCATGCTATGGGGCCAAATCGGCCGCCAACCGCCTATATTGTAGAGGCTGACGCGTCACCCTGTCCGGAACAGCCACGCTGGCGAACAGGGCATGCTGCCGCCTCGGCGGCTGCCGCGAGCCCGGGCCTGCCCTCCTTTTTCGGGCGCCCGTGGAGGGAGCCGTAACTGTTGTTTGTCGTCGTTGTCGACTCGTTCAACCAAGAAAGAGAGGAATCCAAGATGAACATGAAAATCGCTACCCGCTTGTCCGTCTTCGCATTGGCCGGCGCATTGCTGGCAGGCTGCGCCACGCAGCAAGGCAACAACGCGGCTGTCGGCACCGGCACCGGTGCGGCGCTGGGCGCGGGCATCGGCGCACTGGCCGGTGGCGGCAAGGGCGCGGCGATCGGCGCGGGCGTCGGCGCACTGGTCGGCGGCGTGACCGGTTACAACTGGCAAGCGATCAAGAACAAGCTCGCACCGTCGGCCGCCCAGACCGGCACGCAAGTGACCGAGCAGCCGGACGGCTCGCTGAAGCTGAACGTGCCGAGCTCGGTGACGTTCGCGACGAACCAGTACGCGATCACGCCGGCCTTCACGCCGCTGCTGAACGACCTGGCGACGACGCTGAACCAGAACCCGCAACTGACGGCATCGGTCGTCGGCTACACGGACAGCACGGGTTCGGCACAGCTGAACCAGACGCTGTCGCAGAACCGTGCGCAAAGCGTCGTGAACGCGCTCGTGCAGCGCGGCGTCGCGGGCGGCCGCCTGTCGGCCCAGGGCATGGGCGCGTCGAACCCGATCGCGGACAACGCGACCGAAGCCGGCCGTGCGCAAAACCGCCGCGTCGAGATCTACCTGCGCGCGCCGCAGCAGCATCAGTAAGCATCGCCACAAGAGGGAACGGGGCCGTGCGCCACGCGCACAGCCCCGCTGCACAAGGCTTCCAGCAGGATCCGTGACAAATCGAAAAAAATTTCGAACTTCCGTCGCGGCCTGCGGTCTGTCTTTACGGTACGCGGCTGGCGCTGCCGGCGCGTCACCATTCTCCTCTTGTCGTTGTTGCTCCGGGGCCGAATCCGCCCCGGTTTTTTTTGCCCGAAAATCGTGTGCTGCATTGCAGCATTTCACTACCGGGCACGCGTCCCCCGCCCTCTCGCCCGTTGCGGCGCCCGCTCCCGAACACCCGCCCCGGCTGACCGGCGCGCGCCCCTGCTAGAATCGCAGTTTCCGTCGTTTCCGCCGTTCTTCTACAGACCCTATGTCCGCATCCGACCTGACTTCCGTGCAGGCTACGGCGCCGCAAGGCCGCCGCCAGATCCTCGTTACGTCCGCACTGCCCTATGCCAACGGCCAGATCCACATCGGCCACCTGGTCGAGTACATCCAGACCGACATCTGGGTGCGGACGATGCGAATGCACGGCCACGAGGTCTACTACATCGGCGCCGACGACACGCACGGCACGCCGGTCATGCTGCGCGCCGAGAAGGAAGGCCTCACGCCGAAGCAGCTGATCGACCGCGTATGGACCGAGCACAAGCGCGACTTCGACAGCTTCGGCGTGTCGTTCGACAACTTCTACTCGACCGACTCGGACGAGAACCGCGTGCTGAGCGAGAACATTTATCTCGCGCTGAAGGAAAACGGCCTGATCGCCGAGCGCGCGATCGAGCAGGCATACGACCCGGTCAAGGAAATGTTCCTGCCGGACCGCTTCATCAAGGGCGAGTGCCCGAAGTGCCACGCGAAGGACCAGTACGGCGACAACTGCGAAGTGTGCGGCTCGACCTACCTGCCGACCGAACTGCTGAACCCGTACTCGGTGGTGTCGGGTGCGACGCCGGTGCGCAAGACGTCGACGCACTACTTCTTCCGCCTGTCCGACCCGCGCTGCGAGTCGTTCCTGCGCGAATGGGTCAGCGGCCTCGCGCAGCCCGAAGCCACCAACAAGATGCGCGAATGGCTCGGCGACGCCGGTGAAGCCAAGCTCGCCGACTGGGACATCTCGCGCGACGCGCCGTACTTCGGCTTCGAGATCCCGGGCGCGCCCGGCAAGTACTTCTACGTGTGGCTCGACGCGCCGGTCGGTTACTACGCGAGCTTCAAGAACCTGTGCGACCGCGAGGGCATCGACTTCGACGCGTGGATCCGCGCGGGTTCGACGGCCGAGCAGTATCACTTCATCGGCAAGGACATCCTGTATTTCCACACGCTGTTCTGGCCGGCGATGCTCGAGTTCTCGGGCCATCGCACGCCGACCAACGTGTTCGCGCACGGCTTCCTGACGGTCGACGGCGCGAAGATGTCGAAGTCGCGCGGCACGTTCATCACCGCGCAGAGCTACATCGACACCGGCCTGAACCCCGAATGGCTGCGCTACTACTTCGCCGCGAAGCTGAACGCGACGATGGAAGACATCGACCTGAACCTCGACGACTTCCAGGCGCGCGTGAACAGCGACCTCGTCGGCAAGTACGTGAACATCGCGAGCCGCGCGGCCGGCTTCCTGATCAAGCGTTTCGACGGCCGCGTGCAGGACAGCGCGATGAACCATCCGCTGGTCGCGAAGCTGCGCGATGCGATCGCCTCGATCGCCGCGCACTACGAAGGACGCGAATACAGCCGCGCGCTGCGCCACACGATGGAGCTCGCGGACGAAGTGAACGCGTACGTCGACGGTGCGAAGCCGTGGGAACTCGCGAAGGATCCGGCCAACGCGGTCGCGCTGCACGAAACCTGCAGCGTGAGCCTCGAGGCGTTCCGCCTGCTGTCGCTCGCGCTGAAGCCGGTGATGCCGCGCGTGGCCGAAGCCGTCGAAGCCTTCTTCGGAGTCGCGCCGCTCACGTGGGCCGACGCCGCGACGCCGCTGTCGTCGGCGCAGCCGATCAAGGCGTACCAGCACCTGATGACGCGTGTCGATCCGAAGCAGATCGACGCGCTGCTCGCCGCGAACCGCGATTCGCTGCAGGCCGACGCGGCGGGCGCCGCTGCCGCGGGCGCGACCGCCGCCAACGCCGCGAAGGATGCGAAGAACGCCAAGGCCAACGCGAAGGCAGTTGCCGCGAACGGTGCCGACGACGCGCCGATCTCGATCGACGATTTCGCGAAGGTCGACCTGCGCATCGCGAAGATCGTCGCGTGCCAGGCCGTCGAAGGCTCGGACAAGCTGCTGCAGCTCACGCTCGACATCGGCGAGGAAAAGACCCGCAACGTGTTCTCGGGCATCAAGTCGGCCTACCAGCCCGAGCAGCTCGTCGGCAAGCTGACGGTGATGGTCGCGAACCTCGCGCCGCGCAAGATGAAGTTCGGGCTGTCCGAAGGGATGGTGCTCGCCGCGTCGGCGACCGACGAGAAGGCCGAACCGGGCCTCTACATCCTCGAACCGCACAGCGGCGCGAAGCCCGGCATGCGCGTGAAGTAAGCAGCACACGCCGCTGCTTGACCAAGAAAGCCTCGCACGATACGTGCGGGGCTTTTTTTCATGGCGTGGCGCGTGCAGCACCGCCCGACGCGCAGCGCGCGCGAGTTCCGCTAACATGGCGACGACATCGGGCCCGCCGGATTCCGAAGACCGCCTCGAGCGGTCACCCCTGGCCGTGGCGGCGGGCCTCGCCCCAGAACAACGACATGACACACACTTCCGACGCCCCGCCAGCGGAACGCACGCGTGCTTCGCCGCGCCCGAGCCGTGCCCGCGCCCCGATCACGATTCCGCTCGTGCCGATCGCGCACGCCAACGCCGTCGCGCCGCTCGTCGCACGCAGCCGCGCGTTCGACACGCTCGCCCGGCGCTTCGCCTGGCTCGCGTTGCGCGAGCCGCCCGCCGACGACAGCCGCCGCTGGCATGTCCATACCGTTGCCGGCCGAACGATCCGCTTCGCGCAGCCGCTCACGTTCACGCCGTACGCCGCGGCGCAGCCCTGCTCCGCACGCTGCCGGTTCTGCTCGGAAACGCTGGTCGACGAAACCGCGTCGGGCCCGGTCGCGGCAGGCCTGCGCCCGCCGGCCGACTATTTCGACACGCTGCGGCGTGCGCTGCGGGCCCTGCGCGGCGTGCCGCTGTCGTACTCGCTGTCCGGGCTCGAGAACACGGACGATCCGCGCTGGCTGCTGTCGCTCGTCACAACGCTCGGCACGGCCGGCGACGACGGTCCGGACGCGACCGGCAGCGTGCTGTACACGAACGGCGCCGGGCTCGTCGAACACGGCGACGCGCTGCTGCCGGCCCTCGCGGACTTCGGGCTGTCCTGGCTCGAATGGTCGCGTCATCACGACCGCGACGACGTGAACCAGTCGATCATGCGCTTTCGGCCCGGCCGGCACGTGATGCACCAGCACGCATTCGAAACGGCATTTGCCGCCGCGCGCGAGCACTTCCCGGTCAAGCTCGTCTGCATCGTGCAGCGCGGCGGCATCGAGACGCCGGCGGACGTGCTCCGCTACCTGGCCCACGCACGTGCGCTCGGCGCCCGCGCGGTGATCTTCCGCGAGTTCTCCGCGCTGCCCGACACCTATCGGCACAACGCGACGCGGCGCTACATCGACCGCACGCGGGTTCCGATCGACGCGCTGCTGCTTGCCTGCGCGGCGGACGCCGCGTTTTCCGCGCAGTACGAACCGATCGCGCTGACGGGCGGCTACTACTTCTGGAATGCGCGCTGGACGCATCGCGACGGCTTCGAGGTCGTGTTCGAGACCTCCGACTACGGCGCGATGCGCGAGCACGAGTTGCGCGACGCCGTGTACAAGCTCGTGTTCCACCCGAACGGCAACCTGTGCGCCGGCTGGCATCCGGCGCGCGACATCCTGTGGAGCAACGATGACCGCCGTGACTAGCTGGCTGCGCCTGACCGACGAGGCCGCCGACACCACCCTGCCCGCCGACCTGCGCGCGCGGGATGCGTTTGCCGCGCGCGATTGCGGCTGGGTCGAGCAGATGGTGCCGTTCATCGGCAGCCACGCGACGCCGGGCGGCTGGATCGTCGATCCGTTCGGCGGCTTCGGCACGACGCTCGTCGCGGCCGCGCGATGCGGCGTGCCGGCGCTCGGCGTCGAGATCGACCCGACGCGCGTCGCCTTCGCACGCGAACGACTCGCGCGCACGGGCGCGCCAGCCGCCCGCTACCCCGTGCTGGCCGGCGACCTGTCGAGCGACGCGACGCAGGCCGCGGCACGCCGCGCCGGCGGCCCGTTCACGCTGTGCCTGACGAGCGTGCCGTACTTCGGCTGCGCCGGGCTGCCCGACAGCGCGCGCGACGGGCAACTGTACGGCGTCGATTGCTATGCGCCGTATCTCGAACGGATGCGCAACGTGTTCGCCGGCGTGCATGCGCTGCTCGAACCCGGCGGCTGGTGCATCGCGATGGCGCAGAACCTGCGGGTCGGCGGCCGGTTCGTGCCGCTTGCATGGGATGTCGCGCGGCTGCTCGGCGAGCGCTTCGTGTTGCACGAGGAACGCGTGCTGATCTACGAGCGCGCCGACGGTCCCGCGCCGCACGGCGCCGGCGCCACCGACCGCACGCATGAATACGCGCTCGTGTGCCGCAAGGCGCCGCTCGCGAGCGACGCCGACGCGGCCCGCGCGCTGGTTGCCGCGCTGACGCGCGCCGGTTTCGCGTTCGCGGTGATCGGCGGCTTCGCGCGACGGCTCGCGGCGGCAGCGGACGATGCCGCCGCCGATGCGCTGCTGAACGACGTCGACCTCGTCGTGCCGCCCGACGATGCGAACCTGTCGCGGCTGCTGCAATGGCTCGACGCCGACGGCTTCTCGATCGAATCGTGGAATGCGCGGGTGACGCCGCCGGTGGCGGCCGCCGCGCTGCAATACCGCCACTACTTCCGCGCGCGGCGGATCGATGCACGCGGCCGCTGGCTGCAGGTCGACGTGACGGTCGCCGCTACGCGGGAAGACTTCGACGCATGCATGCGCGCCAACCCGAGGCCGGGCGCGTCGGGCTGAGCGGGCCCGGAGCGCGCCCCTTGATCACCGCTGGCTGAACCAGCGATCGAAGCGCCGCGTGTAGTTCAGGTCGACGCCCTGGAACGTGCCGCCATACGCGGACACCGACCAGAAGCGCGTCAGGTTGATCGTCGCCTTGAACGCGTTGCTCGCCGATTGCAGCCCTTGCTCGTAGCCGAGCACGAAGCGCTCGTTGATCGCCTTCGAGATCTGCACGACCTGCGAATCGGTCAGGCCGACATCGCTGCGGCCGATCGAGAATTCGTCGAGACCGATGCTCTGCGCGACCCGCTTGCCGGTCGCGCTGCCGAGCAGCGCAAGCGCGGCGGTCATCGCATTCTGCTGGCCGACGTTGTTGCCCTGGTCGGTGCCGTGACCGAACAGCAGCCACGACAGCTTCTCGTTGTCGGTGACGTTCGGCTCGGACACGAGCTTGACCGTCGGCGACTGGATCGTGCCGATGACCTGCACGCCGGCCTCGACCTCCTGGTTGCGCCGCATCGCGAGGATGTTGATGCCCGGATTCGACACCGGGCCGTTGAACGTGAAGAAACCGTTCTCGACCGCGAGCTTGCGGCCGAACGACGTATAGGTCGACCCTTCCGTCACGCGCACGTTGCCGACCGCGCGCAGCGGCACGCCCGGCGCGCTCATCACGGTGATCGTGCCGCGCAGCCCGAGGTCCGCGCCGTGGCCCCTGAAGCGGAAGTTGTTGCCCAGGCCGATGTCGATGTTGGCGCGCGGCGCGAGCGACGGCGCCGGCTTTTCGTCGACCTTCTGCGGCTTCGCGACCGCGGTGCCCGTCTGCACGTCACCGCGCACCGTGCCGTCCGGGCGCACGATCACGACGTCGTCGGACAGATGCGGCGCCCCGTTCTCCGGCAGGTCGAACAGCGCGCGGTCGACGACGAACTTGCCGTCGATCGACAGCGCGCCGCGCGGCCCGTCGTTCGCGACGGTCGCCTTGCCCGACAGCGACAGCTTGCGATCCGGCGCCGCGAACAGCTCGAGCTTGTCCGCGACGATGCTCGCGGTCAGGTCCGGCGCCTCGCCGTCGAGACGCACGCGGCCGATCGCGCGCAGCGTGCCGTCGCCACCGTGGAACTCGACCTGCTGGAATTCGACGAGGTTCTCCGCGAGCTTCACGCGCACGATGCCGTCCTTCAGCTGCACACCCTGGTCGACGAGCGTCGCGGACAGATCGTCGCCCGTCAGCATCCCCGACACGTTCGGCTTTACCGGCGTGCCCGCGATCGTCAGGTTCAGCGCCGCACGGCCGCCGAGCAGGTAGCTCGGCCCGAACAGGTTGCCGGTCGCCTTCAGCGACGGGATGTCGGCGTCGATGCGGCCCGACAGCGGGCCGTCGTCGACGACGCCGAACACGCCGTCGCGCAGCGCGAACGGCACGGTGACGTTCGCGGCGAGCGAGCCGATCCGGTTCGCCTTCGCGAGCGCCACCACGTTGAGCCGGTTGCCGGGGACGAAGCTCGCGCGCGCGGACAGGTCGGTCAACCCGAGCGATGCGATGCCGCGCCCGCTCTCGATCGTCACGTCGCCGCCGCGCCGCTTCACCTGCACGTGGCCCGTTGCATTCGCGCCGAGCGAGAAGTCCCAGTCGGCATCGAGCACGACGTCGGTGCGCACCGGCGGCCGCTGGCCCGTCAGCACCTGGCGGATCTCGAAGAAACGCGCGACCGATGCATCGCGCACGGAGCCTGCGGAGCGCATCTGGCCGCGATCGAACACGAACGACTTCAGGTCGATCGCCGCGCCTTCGAGCGTGAGCCGCGTCGCGCCGAGCGTCACGCGGCCGGCGCCGGCCGATACGGTGAGCGGCGCCTGCAGCGCGAGCGCCGGCGTGCCGCGGTTCGCGAGGCGCGTGACGGTGCCGTCCCAGCGCATCCCGTCGCGGTTCTCGACCACGGCGCCGTTCGCCGCGAGCGTCAGGTTGATCACGCGGCCGTCGGCGATCCCCATCGCTGACGCATCGAGCGTGTGCTTCGCGCGCGTGCCGTCGAGGTTCGCGCGCAGCGATTTCAATTGCAGCGAGCCGAGCGCGATATCGGTCGCGTCGGCCGTGAACACGAGCGCGCCGTGCGCGCCGTCGCGGATGTCGGCGTGGCCCTGCGCGGCGCCGATCCGGTTCGAGCCGACCACGACGTGCTGGGCCTTGTAGGTGGCCGTCACGTTCGGATGCGCGAAGCTGCCGGTCAGGTCGCCCTGGGCCTGCACGAGCCCCTGCATGCCGAAGCCGAGCCGGTCGAGCTCCGGCGCGTCGACGACGAAGCGCAGCCGGTCGCCCGGCGCGCCGAAGCTGCCGCGCAGGTCGACATGGTTGCCCGCGATCGACAGGGTCGCGTTGCTCGGCAGAATCCGCGTGCCGACCAGTTGCACGACGCCGGCGCCGGTCAGCGGCACGCCGTCGTACAGGCTGTCGCCGAGCTTGAAGGTCGCCTTTGTCGACACCTGCGGCGCGAACGCGCCGGAGGCCGTCAGCGTGCCCGATACGCGCGTCTCGCCGTGCTTGGCCGGCGCCTTGGTTGTCGCTTTGGCCACGTTGGCCGTCTTTGCCGGCTTTGCAGCCGCCTTTGCAGCCGGCTTGCCGCCAGCCGCGCCCGGCGCATTCATCGCGGCGAGCAGCAGCGGATCGAACGCTGTCAGCGTCGCCTTCGCGTCGTAGCTCGAATGCGCGTCGTGGCGGAACACGCCCGTCAGGTCGATACGGCCCTTGCCAGCCGTCACGCGCGCATCGGTCAGCACCGTCTGTTGCGCCGTCAGCGCGACCTTCGCACGCGCGCCGAGCGCGAGCTTCGGATCGTTCAGGTTGAAGTCGACGGTCGTCACGTCGCCCGCGAGCGTCACGCCGAGCGGGCCGCCGAGGCGCATCGGCCGCAATTGGGCGACGAATGCATTGAGGTCGAGATTCGCGACCTGCAGGTCGAAGCGGCCCTTGCCGCCCGTCAGCGTGCCGCTGCCGGTCACGCTGCCATCGCGGATCAGCTTCAGCGCGAGGCCGTCGATCCGCTGCGCATGCGCGTCGAGATTCACGGTCGCATACGCGTCGACGACCGGCAGCAGGTGCTCGCCGAGCAAGCCGGGCTTCGCGTTGACGATCGACACCGGGCCCGTCACCGCGAAGCCCTTCGCCGGTGCGGCGCCGGCCGGCGCGGTCACGGGCGCCAGCTCCGCGCGCACCGCGAGATCAGCGGCCGGCGCCCCCGGCGAAATCGCCTGCGGGTTCACGTGCTCGAACGCGATCGACGCCCGCGTGAGCGGCACCGCGCCGAACGGCGCGGCCTCGACGTGCGCGCGCCCGTTCAGCTTCATCCCGCTCGCGGCGACGTCGGCGACCAGCGCCTCGAGCGAACCCGATACGTTCGCGCTCGCGTTGATCGGTTCGTCGGCGAGCTTGCCCACGTAGGTCGCGTTGCCCGTCAGCGCGAACGGCTTCACGCCGTCGAGCTTCGCGCGCGCGGTGAGCGCGCCGTACGGCGTGTCGACGCCGTCGAGCGCGAGTTCATGGTGACGGCCGTCGCTGCGGCCGTTCAGCGCGAGATGGTCGAGCTGCGTCGTCGAGCCGCCTTCGTGGATCGCCAGGTGATCGACGCGCAGGTCGTCGATCCGCACCTGCAGCGGCAGGCTCAGGTCCTGCGGTGTCGTGGCCGGTGTCGACGGCCCCGGCACGATCCGCACGTCGATCGTGCCCGCGCGCAGGTACGCGACCGACAGCCGCCACGGCGCGCGGGTCAGCGCCCAGCGGCCCTCGAGCCGATCGATCCGCACTTCGGTGCCGGCGCCGCCGGGGCTCGTCCACGCGAAGCCGCGCAGCCGCACGCCGGTCGCGAGCGCGCCGCCTTCCAGCGTGCCCGTCAGCCGAGCGCCCAGCACGCGCACGGCCGTCTGCCATGCGAGCCGCGTGCCGCGCTCGGTCGTCGCGGCGGCCAGCACGAGCCCGACCGCCAGCACGACGAGCAGCACGACCGTCGCGAGCGTCCACCCGACGATCCGGCCCGCCCGCGTGCGGCGCGGTGCGCGCGGCGGCGCGGCGGGCACGCGCTCGGGCGAATCCGGATCGTGAGGCGGCGGCGTGTCGTTCGGGTCCTTCGTCATGCGGTTCGTCGTGGATCGGGCAATAAGGTCAGAAAGCGATGCCGAGCGTCAGGTACGGGCGCACGCTGTGGTTGCGCAGCCCGTACGCGACGTCGACGTTGATCGGGCCGACCGGGCTGCGCCAGCGCGCGCCGATGCCGACACCCGGATAGAACACCTTCTCGCCCCACGCATCGGTCGCGGTGCCGATGTCGAAGAACGTCGCGGCGCCCCAGTCGCGGTTGAACCAGTGCTGGTATTCGGCGGTGCCCGTCATCAGGTACTTGGTCGGCAGCACGGAGCCGGCGACGCTGTTGCCGATGCTCTGGTAACCGTAGCCGCGCACCGAGTTCGAGCCGCCCGCGCGGAACAGCAGCGACGCCGGCACGCCGGTCGAGCTGCCGCTCGTGAACACGCCGCCGAGCTCCGCGCGGAACACGAACAGGTCGCGCTTGCCGACCGGCACGTACTGCTGGCCGCGCGCGTAACCGCGGATGAAGGTCTGGTCGGTCAGCACGCCCTTGATCGCGAAGCCGGCCTCCGCGTGGATCAGGTTGCCCGAGCGCGGGAACAGCGGATCGTCGACGTTGCGGCGCGTCCATGACCACTGCGGCACCAGCGCGCGGCTCGTAGTCGGGCCCGCGCCGTTCTGGTCGAGCCGGTCCTGGTAGTACATCAGCGAGTACGCGTAGTCGATGAACTGGCCGGTGCGCGTACGCTGCGCGCCGATCCGCGCGCTGTAGATGCGCGTGTCCGACACGTTGGTGTTCGTGTACGACGCGAGCACGCTGTTGGTCCACCCCTTCTCGCCGGGCGGCATCGACAGCTGCACCTGGCCGTACTGCTGGATCTGGTCGACCCGGCCCGACACGGTGAACGGCCACGCGGCGCCGAACGTGTCGAGGTACGTGTACGAGCCCTGCACGTGCGGGCCCGTGTCGGTCGCGTAGCCGACGCCGCCGCGAATGTTGTTGTACGGGAACTCGCTGACCTTCACGTGCACGGGCGTGAGCTCGGGCTTCGACGTATCGTCGCCGACGTCGATCGCGACACTCGCGTAGTACGGCGTGTTCTGCAGTTGCCGCTGCAGCTCGGTGATCCGCCGTGCGTCGTAGATCTCGCCTTCGGACAGCGGGTTGACGTTCGTGACGATCTTCTCCGGATAGCGGCGCACGCCGTCGACGTCAACCTTGCCAATCGTAAATGTCGGGCCGCTGTCGAACGCGACGGCCAGCGTCGCGCGCTGCGTGCGCGGATCGATGCGCGCCTCCGACGACGTGATTTTCGCGCCCAGGTAGCGGCGCGACTGCAATTGCTTGAGCGCCTCGCCCTTTGCGGTGTCCCAGTCGGACTGCGTGAATGGATCGCCGGGCTTCAGCGAGAACGCGAAGCGGGTCGCGGTCTCCTGCTTCGGATCCTCGGTGTCGACGGGCCCCTTGAACGTCAGGTCGACCGTCGACACGACGGTCTGCGGCCCCGGATCGACGGCGACACGGACGTCGCGCTTGCCGTCGCGCGTGCGCACGTCGGTGCGCACGACCGGCGAAAAATAGCCGGCCGTCGCGGCCAGGTCGCGAACCTGCTGCGGCGTGGCGGTCACGAGGAAGTCGAACTGGTCGTCGCTGATGTCGTCGCGCTTCGCGAAGCGCGCAATGTCGAGATGGGCCTTGAGGAGCTTGCGGATCGAGCGCGGCGCGTCGATGTCGACGTCGTACTTTGCGTAGGCCGGCAATACGACGCACGCGGCGAGACAGCCCACGAGGGCGGCCCGGGCCGCGGCACCGACGCCGCGCCGTGCGCGATCACCCGCGTGACGGGCCGCGCGCGGCCCCGCCTCATGCGCCGGATATGCTTGCTGGTTCGCCTGACCCGCCAAATATGACCTCGCCCTCGGTTGTCATGGTTTCGTGGAAAGCCCTGTATTTGACCACAGGGCAGCGGCCCTGCCCGCGCGGGCGCCGCTTTGACGCTTGCGCGCAACGACGCGCGCGCCCGGCCAGTCATGCCCGGCCAGCCGCGCCGCACTCGCCGGCCAGCGGATTCGACGCGCGATTGCCGCCGGCTGTTCCCCGCGATGCGGTAAAATCCCGCCATCGAGAATCCGGCGCATCGTGCGCCGCCCGAAACGGAAAGCCAAGCCATGCCGTACCAGTCCGACGTCACGCAATTCCTGAATCAGCTCAAGCAACAGAAGCCGACGCTCGAAGCCGAGCAACGCAAGGGCCGCTCCCTGCTGTGGGACAAGCAGCCGATCGACCTCGACGAGCGCGAAGAGCAGCAGGAATCGCGCGTGAAGCAAACGTCCTACGTCTACTACCAGAACTTCTGACGACGTGAGCGCCGCCGACGAGGCCAGCGCCGCCCGGCAGGACGACGCGGTCGCCGCGCCCGCGGGCGCCGATTCGACGCCCGACACGGTAGATGGCGTCGCGGCGTTCGCACGCCTGTACGGCGAGCCGCTCTTCAAGCTGCCGCAGGATCTCTACATCCCGCCCGATGCGCTCGAGATCTTCCTCGAGACGTTCGAAGGCCCGCTCGACCTGCTGCTGTACCTGATCCGCAAGCAGAACTTCAACGTGCTCGACATCCCGATGGCGCAGGTCACCGCGCAGTATCTGGGTTATGTCGACCAGATCCGCACGTCGAACCTCGAGCTGGCCGCCGAATACCTGCTGATGGCCGCGATGCTGATCGAGATCAAGTCGCGGATGCTGCTGCCGGTCAAGAAGGCCGACACCGGCGAGGAAGCCGAGGATCCGCGCGCGGAACTCGTGCGCCGCCTGCTCGAGTACGAGCAGATGAAACTTGCCGCGCAGCGCCTCGACCAGTTGCCGCAGCTCGGCCGCGACTTCCTGCGCGCCGAGGTCTACATCGAGCAGAGCACCACGCCGCGCTTCCCGGACGTCGATTCGAACGACCTGCGCGCCGCGTGGGCCGACGTGCTCAAGCGCGCGAAGCTCGTCCAGCACCACAAGATCTCCCGCGAGGAACTGTCGGTGCGCGAACACATGAGCCTGATCCTGCGCCGGCTGCAGAATGCGCGCTTCATGGAGTTCGCCGACCTGTTCGACACGTCGCGCGGCGTGCCGGTCGTCGTCGTGAACTTCATCGCGATGCTCGAGCTCGCGCGCGAGTCGCTCCTCGAGATCACGCAGGCCGAACCGTTCGCGCCGATCTACGTGCGCCTCGCTTACCTGCCCGCCTAAGGGGCGCCCCCGCGCCCGCGTCGTCCCCGCACACCGCCACACACCGCATTGCGCCGCCGGGCCCCGCCCGGGCGGCCGGCCAGCGGCACGCCCGGCCAAAAAGTGAACGACCGTACTTTTTTCGATGCACCCGGCGGCCAAATCCTCTACAATCCGCCGACGCCCGATGCGCCGCCCGCGCGCCGGCGTTCTCCGCTTCGACCCCGACGCCGCTGTTGCGGCGCCAACGCGCGCATGCGCGAGGAACCCGCTACCCGATCATGAAAGTCATCAGCTCGATCCAGGAACTGCGCGACCAGTTGCGCGGCCAGAACCGCACGGCGTTCGTGCCGACGATGGGCAACCTGCACGAAGGTCACCTGTCGCTGATGCGCCTCGCGCGCCAGCACGGCGACCCGGTCGTGGCGAGCATCTTCGTCAACCGGCTGCAGTTCGGCCCGAACGAGGATTTCGACAAATATCCGCGCACGCTGCTGGACGACATCGAGAAGCTGCAGAAGGAAAACGTCTACGTGCTGTTCGCGCCGACCGAGCGCGACATGTATCCGGAGCCGCAGGAGTATCGCGTGCTGCCGCCCGACGACCTCGGCGGGATCCTCGAGGGCGAGTTCCGCCCGGGTTTCTTCGCCGGCGTGTGCACGGTCGTCACGAAGCTGATGTCCTGCGTACAGCCGCGCGTCGCCGTGTTCGGCAAGAAGGACTACCAGCAGCTGATGATCGTGCGCCGGATGTGCCAGCAGCTCGCGCTGCCGGTCGACATCATCGCGGCCGAGACCGTGCGCGACGAGGACGGCCTCGCGCTGTCGTCGCGCAACCGCTATCTGACGACCGACGAGCGCAAGGAAGCGCCCGAACTCGCGAAAACACTTCAGCGCGTGCGCGACGGCGTGCTCGGCGGCGAACGCGACCTCGGCAAGCTCGAGCAGACCGCGTGCACGCACCTGGCCGAGCGCGGCTGGGCGCCCGACTACATCTCGATCCGCCGCCGCGCGAACCTGATCGCGCCGAGCGCCGCCGAGCTCGAAGCCGGCGAGCCGCTCGTCGTGCTCGCGGCCGCGAAGCTCGGCGCGACGCGCCTGATCGACAACCTGGAAATCTGACGGGCCGCCCGCCCTCGCCTCTCACGCATCACGGAGATACCATGCAGCGCCACATGCTCAAATCGAAGATCCACCGCGCGGCCGTCACGCACTGCGAGCTGCATTACGAAGGCTCGTGCGCGATCGACGAAGACCTGCTCGAAGCGGCGAACCTCGTCGAAAACGAACGGATCGACATCTGGAACATCAACAACGGCGAGCGCTTCTCGACGTATGCGATCAAGGGCGAGCGCGGCAGCGGGATGATCTCGCTGAACGGCTCGGCCGCGCGCCGCGCCCAGCTCGGCGACCTCGTGATCATCGCGGCGTTCGCGATGGTCGACGAAGCCGAGCTGCAGGCCGGCTGGAAGCCGAAGCTCGTGTTCATCGACGAAGGCAACAAGATCAAGGGCCACCGCGATCACGTGCCGACCCAGAACTGGACCTGAGCCAGGCGGCCGCCGGCGTGTCGCGACACGTCGGGTCGCGGTCGCGGCGCCGCGCGCGCCGTGGCGGCCGGTGTCGTGCAGCCGTATACGTACGAAGGGCCTGATCCGGCGCGATGCCGGATCAGGCCCTTCGTCATTGACCGGATCGCCGCCGGTCCACCGCCGTCGGTTCGCTCCGGGCTCGGCCGGTGCGGTCAGGATGCCTTGCCGACCTTCTCCGCTTTCGGCGCGCGGCGCTCGGCCCATTCGACGATCGGCCGCCACTGCTCGAGATCCTTCTCGACGCGGCTCTTCGCGACGTCCCACAGCGTCAGGCCGTGCGCGGCGATCTGCACGTAGTTCTGCGTGTCGCGCACGTAGCCGAGCACCGGCAGCCCGAGCCCCTCGACGAAACGATGCAGCTGGTCGGACGAGCGCGTGCGCGCGTCGACCCGCATCCCGACGATCCCGACCTCGACGCTGCCCTTGCGCACGGCCTTCTCGCCGGCGAGGCGCTCCAGAAACTGCTGGGTCGCGAGGATATCGAACATCGACGGCTGCAGCGGCACGATCACCTTGTCGGCGAGCTGCAGCGCGACGCTGAGCCGGTTGCCGTGCAGGCCGGCCGGCGTGTCGATCACCGCATATTCGAGGCCGCGCGGCGGCTTCGACGGCGCGTCCGGATCGAGCTCCCACGCCTCGATCGCCGGCAGGCCGGCCGGCCGCAGGTCGAGCCACGCATGCGCGGACTGCTGCCGATCGAGATCGGCGAGCGCGACCCATGCGCCCTGCGCCGCGAAATAGCCGGCAAGATTGGTGGACAGCGTGCTCTTCCCCACGCCGCCCTTCGGATTCGCCACCACGATGACCGTCATGAATTCCCCCAAAAAGCCGCGCGGCGCCTGCCGCCTTGCAGGCGCCGCTCGATTGCGGATACAGGGAGCGATGATATCGGCAAACGGGGTATCACCGGAACGGGTCGCGCCGATGCCCGCCCCGTTTATGCGGTCCGCGTTGCGGCGCGCGGTGCGCCGAGCGCGAACGCGCCACCGCCCAGCAGCGCCTGCACGGCCAGCGTGACGGCCCAGAACGCCGGGTATTCCCAGCCGCCGTTGGGCGACGCGAAGCTCCAGCCGTTCGGCAGATGCGCGGACACCGCGCCGAGCATGAACGGCAGCAGCACGAGCGCGGCGATGCGCACGCGGAAACCCGCGAGCAGCGCGAGGCCGCCGGCCAGTTCGACGAACGTCGTCACGTACGCGAGCCAGCCCGGCAGGCCGATCGACGCGAAGAACTGAGCGGTGCCGGGCAGCGTGAAGACGAACACCTTTTGCGCGACGTGCGCGAGATACAGCACGCCGAGTGCGACACGCAGCAGCGTCGCGCCGAGATCGTTCAGGCGATTGGGGTTCATGGCGAATTCCTTCGTGAGTGGCTGAGAATGGATTGCACTCTATTCGAATCGATTCGGCCGATAAACACGCGCCAAGGCTTTAATTGATTCCTATTGAGAACGAATCGGGCCATAAAAAAGGGCATGACCGATCATGCCCTGACGTCCTGTCTCCGATACGCCTGTCAGCCGCCGCTCTTGCCTTGTGCGGCGTCGCCCGAGCCGGTCGAACCGCCGCCCGGTGTGTACGAGTCGCACGCGTGCGCAAGCGCCGACGCGCCCAGCAGCGCCGCGAGCAGCACGCTCAACCACCATCGAGCCTTCATCGTCGCGCTCCTTCGGGCGGACCTCCGCCCACCTGAGTTGTACGCGATTCTGCGCAAAATGCCAGGCCGGCCGCGCCGCGCCGCGCCGTGCGTCAGCGGAACTCGGCGTACAGTGCGCGCAGGTCGAGATGCTCGGCGAACGAATCGGCCAGCCGCTCCAGCGACGCTTCGCGCAGCGCCGGATAGTCGATGCGTTCCGCGCCGTCGAGCCCGGCCCACGCGAGCAGTGCCGCGCACCCGTCAGGCGCGTCGAACAGCCCGTGCACGTAGGTCGCGAGGATCTGCCCGTCGGCCGACACCGCGCCGTCCGTGCGTACGCCGCCCGGTGCGTCGCCCGCCGCCAGCGCCAGCGCGGGTGCCGCGAGCGCGGGCCCGCGCGTGTCGCCCATGTGGATCTCGTAGCCGTGCACGGCGGCCGCGCCGGGCAGCGCGAGATGCCCGGTCACGTTCTTCAGCGTCTTGTCCGGCTGCAGCGTCGTGTCGAAGTCGAGCAGCCCGAGCCCCGGCACGCTACCGGGCGTGCCCTCGAGGCCCAGCGGATCGTCGAGCGTGCGGCCGAGCATCTGCATCCCGCCGCAGATGCCGATCACCTTGCCGCCATAGCGCAGGTGCCGGCGGATCACCGCGTCCCAGCCCGCGTCGCGCAGCCACGCGAGATCGCGCTGCACGCTCTTCGAGCCGGGCAGGATCAGCAGGTCGGCGTCCGGCACCGGGCCGCTCTTCCAGTACGTGAACTCGACCTGCGGATGCGCGCGCAGCGGATCGAAATCGGTGTGGTTGCTGATCCGCGGCAGCGCGGGCACCACCACGCGCAGCACGCCGGCGTCGCCGCGCGCGGCGGCGCTGCGTGCCTGCGACGGCAGCATGTCCTCGGCGTCGAGCAGCAGCCCGTGCAGGTACGGCAACACGCCGAACACCGGCTTGCCCGTCTGCGCGCGCAGCCAGTCGAGGCCCGGTTCGAGCAGCTTGATGTCGCCGCGAAAGCGGTTGATGACGAAACCACGCACGCGCGCGCGCTCGCTGTCCGACAGGCACGCGAGCGTGCCGACCAGGTGCGCGAATACGCCGCCGCGATCGATGTCGGCCACGAGCACGACCGGGCAGTCCACGCGTTCGGCGAAGCCCATGTTCGCGATATCGCCTTCGCGCAGGTTGATCTCGGCCGGGCTGCCCGCGCCTTCGACGAGCACCGTGTCGTAGCCGGCGCGCAGCCGCGCGTACGATGCGAGCACCGCGTCGAACGCGACCGGCTTGTAGTCGTGGTACGCACGCGCATCGAGGTTCATGCGCGCCTTGCCGTGAATGATCACCTGCGCGCCGCGATCGCTCGTCGGCTTCAGCAGCACCGGGTTGAAATCGGTATGGGGCGCCACGCCCGCGGCGAGCGCCTGCAGCGCCTGCGCGCGGCCGATCTCGCCGCCGTCGGCCGTCACCGCGCTGTTCAGCGCCATGTTCTGCGGCTTGAACGGCGCGACGCGCGCGCCCGCGCGGCGCGCGAGGCGGCACAGGCCCGCGACGAGCGTGCTCTTGCCCGCGTCGGACGTCGTGCCCTGGATCATCAACGTGCCGCGCGGCGGCGGTTCGGGTGCATTCATCGTGTGCAAGGTCGTGGCGAAGCAAAGGCCGCATTATCGCCCGCGCCGCCGCGCGCGCGCCGTTACAATCACGCGATGATTCCGCACGACCTCACCTTCGTCCTCGGCGGCGCGCGCTCGGGCAAGAGCGCGCACGCCGAGCGGCTCGCCGCCGACAGCGGCCGCTCCGTCACCTATATCGCGACCGCAACCGCGAGCGCCGCCGATGCCGAGTTCGAACGGCGCATCGCGCATCACCGCGCGCGCCGGCCGGCCGACTGGGGCTTCGCCGACGCGCCCGTCGACCTCGCCGGCACGCTCGCGCGGCTCGACGATCCGCGCGCGTGCCTGCTCGTCGACTGCCTGACGCTGTGGCTCACGAACCTGCTGTGCCCGCTCGACGGCGAACCGCTCGACGACGCGCAGTACGCGGCGCAGGTCGACCGGCTCGAACACGCATTGCGCAACGCACGCGCGAAGGTAATCGTCGTCAGCAATGAAATCGGGCTCGGCGTCGTGCCGCTCGGGTCGGTCACGCGCCGCTACGTCGACGAGCTCGGGCGCCTGAACCAGCGCATCGCCGCGCTCGCGACACGCGTGACGCTGCTGGTGGCCGGGCTGCCGCTGGAGCTCAAGGCCGGAGCGCCGTCATGCTGATGCTGTCGCTGCCCGTCGTCGCGATGCTCGCGGTCGCGGCCGTGATCGTCGATCGCATCGTCGGCGAACCGGCCGGCTGGCATCCGCTCGTCGCGTTCGGCCGGCTCGCCAGCCGCATCGAAGCCGCGCTGAACACGGGCCGGCGCGGCCGCGTGGTCGGCGTCGCCGCATGGGTCGCGGCGGTGGTGCCGCCGGTTGCCCTCGCCGCGTGGCTCGTGGCCGTGCTGCCCTGGCCGCTCGCGGCCGCGCTGCACGTCGCGCTGCTGTGGTTCGCGCTCGGCGCGAAAAGCCTCGCGGACCACGTCGCACCGATCGCCGCCGCGCTGCTGCGGCACGATCTCGACGCCGCACGCGCGCTGACCGCGCGCATCGTGTCACGCGACACCAGCGAAGCCGACGAAGGTGCGCTGTCGCGCGCGGCCGTCGAATCGGCGCTCGAGAACGGCAACGACGCAATCTTCGGCGCGCTCTTCTGGTTCGTCGTCGCGGGCGGCCCCGGCGCGCTGCTGTTCCGGCTCGCGAACACGCTCGACGCGATGTGGGGGTACCGCACGCCGCGCTTCCTGACCTTCGGCTGGGCCGCCGCGCGCCTCGACGATGCGCTCAACTGGATTCCCGCACGCCTCACCGCCGCGAGCTACGCGCTGCTCGGCGACACGGCCGCCGCGTGGCGCTGCTGGCGCACGCAGGCACGCCACTGGGACAGCCCGAACGCGGGCCCCGTGATGGCCGCAGGCGCCGGCAGCCTGAACGTGCAGCTCGGCGGCCCGGCCGTCTATCACGGCGAAATCGAAGACCGTCCCGCGCTCGGCACCGGCGCGAGCGCGACGGCCGTGCACGTCGTCGCCGCGCTGTCGCTCGTCACGCGCACGCTCGCGCTGTGGCTCGCGCTGCTCGTCGCGAGCGGCGCCCTCATCCTCGCTACCCATCATGTCTGACGCACGCATCCCGCACGGCGGCAACCTGCACGAAGCCGCGCGCCGCCACGGCATTCCGCACGACGACTGGCTCGACCTGTCGACCGGCATCAATCCGGTCGGCTATCCGGTGCCGCCGGTCCCGGCCGACGCCTGGCGCCGGCTGCCCGACGACGGCGATGCGCTCGCCGCGTGCGCGGCCGGCTACTATCACGCGCCCGATGCCGCGCACGTGCTGCCGGTCGCCGGCAGCCAGGCCGCGATCCGCGCGTTGCCCGCGCTGCTGCCAACCGGCGACGCCGGCGTCGCCGCACTCGCGTATGGCGAATACGCGCCTGCCTTCGCGCGCCACGGCCATCGCGTCGTACCGTTCGACATCGACACGAACGTGTTGCCTGCAACGGTGCGTCACGTCATCGTCGGGAATCCGAATAATCCGACCGCCGAATGCGTGCCGGCCGAACGGCTGCTCGGCTGGCATGCGCAGCTGTCGGCACGCGGCGGCACGCTGATCGTCGACGAGGCCTTCGCGGATACGGGCGCCACGCCATCGCTCGCGCAGTACACCGATCGTCAGGGTCTGGTCGTGCTGCGCTCGGTCGGCAAGTTCTTCGGGCTCGCCGGCATTCGCGCGGGCTTCGTGCTCGCGCATCCCGACCTGGTCGCCGCGCTGCGCGACGTGCTCGGCGCATGGACCGTCAGCGGCCCCGCGCGTCACGCGGTCACCGCCGCGTTCGCCGATCGCGCATGGCAGGCGGCCGCGCGCGAACGGCTCGCGACCGACGGCGAACGACTCGCCACGCTGTTGCGCATGCACGGCTTCGCGGTGCACGCGACACCGCTCTTCAGCTGGACCGACGACCCGCGCGCCGGCGCGCTGCATGCGGCGCTCGCCGCGCGCGGAATCTGGACGCGGCACTTCGCGCAACCGTCGAGCGTGCGCGTCGGCCTGCCGGGCTGCGAAGCCGAATGGCGGCGCGTCGCCGGTGCGCTCGCGGAGTGCGTCCCGACGCTGCAACAGGTATCCGCATGAACGCTCGTCTGTTGGGCCTGTCGCGCCGGCTGCCGCCGCTCGCGACGCTGGTCGCGCTCGCGCACGCGCCCGTCGCGCACGCCGACGTCACGGCCCGCGACGATGCCGGCAATACCGTCACGCTGCCCGCCCCGGCGCAACGCGTGATCAGTCTCGCGCCGCATGCGACCGAACTGGTCTACGCGGCCGGCGGCGGCGCGAAGCTGGTCGGCACGGTCACGTACAGCGACTATCCGCCCGCCGCGCAGGCCGTGCCGCGCGTCGGCGACAACAAGGCGCTCGATCTCGAGCGGATCGCCGCGCTGAAGCCGGACCTGATCGTCGTCTGGCGGCACGGCAATGCCGAACGGCAGACCGATGCGCTGCGGGCGCTGCACATCCCGCTGTTCTTCAGCGAACCGAAGCGCCTCGACGACGTGGCGACGTCCCTGCGCCAGCTCGGTACGCTGCTCGGCACGGCACCGGTCGCCGACGCGGCCGCGGCATCGTTCTCGCGCGACATCGCGGCACTGCGCGCACGCTACGCGGCGCGCGCCCCCGTCACGATGTTCTTCCAGGTATGGGACCGGCCGCTGACGACGCTCAACGGCGCGCACTTGTTCAACGACGTCATTGCGCTGTGCGGCGGCCGCAACGTGTTCGCGGCGCTGAAGCCGCTCGCGCCGAGCGTCACCGACGAGGCCGTGCTCGCGGCCAATCCGGAAGCGATCGTGACGACGAGCGCGGGCGCGACGCGCTCGGACGCGCCGCTGCCGAGCCTCGCGCGCTGGCGCGCATGGCCCGCGCTGACAGCCGTGGCGCGCAACAACCTGTTCGCGATCGACGGCGATCTGCTGACCCGGCCGTCACCGCGGATCGCGCAAGGCGCGGCCGCGCTGTGCGAGGATCTCGACGCCGCGCGGGCGCGGCGGCCGGCGCACTGATTCCGGGTTTCGAAGCGTTTGCGCTTCAGGCGAGCATGCGCTTCGCCTACGCGTCCCAGTGGACGACTTCCCACGTGCGCGCGGCATCATCCAAGCGCAACCATACGACGCCGGCCGTCGGCACCGGTCGCGCCAGCAGCGTATCGAGCGGCACGCGCAACGCGTGCGCTGCGAGCGTGCGAATCACGCCTGCATGCGTGAGTACCCATTGCGGCGCGTCGGTCTGCGCGACCGCGTCCGCGATCCGTGCGACACGCGCGGCGAACCGTGCAACGCTTTCGCCGCCATGCGCGCACGCATGCATCAGGTCGGCCGCCCACGCATCGAGCGCGGCGCGGTCGATATCGTCCCAACGCTGCAGCTCCCACGCGCCGAAGTCCATTTCCTGCCAGCCCGCGTCGCGTCGCAGCGGCACGCCCAACGCCTGCGCGAGCCGTTCGGCGACCGACGCGCAGCGTATCAGCGGGCTCGTCCAGACCTGCTCGGGCAACGGCGCCCCGAGCGCCGCCAGACGCGCGCGCACGGCCCGCGCGCCCGCGTCGGCCGAGGCGGCGAGCGGCACGTCGCTGCGTCCGTAGCAAACGCCCGGCTCGACATCGACGGCCGGATGGCGAATCAGGACGAGATCCATCCGAGCACCACCAGATAGATCGCCAGTTCACTCAGTTGCTGCGCGAAGCCGAGACAGTCGCCGGTATAACCGCCGATCCGCTTCACGAAATAGCGGGCCGCCCATGCCCGCACGAGCATGAGCGCGACGAAGGCCGCGACGCCGGCGCGCCAGTCCGGCCACAACAGCCACGGCAGCCCGAATGCGGCCGCGACCCACGCCGCGCGCGCGCCCATGCGCTGCGCGACCGGCTTCGCCTTGCCCTCCGGCCGAACGTAGTCGAGCGACATCAGCAGGCTCACGGCCGCCGCCCGGCTCGCCGCATGCGCGGCGACCATCGTCCACGCGGCGCGCAGCGGCGGCATGGCCGCGAGCGCCTGCCATTTCAGGCCGAGCGTGATCACGAGCGCGACCGCGCCGAACGTGCCGATGCGCGAGTCGTGCATGATCCGCAGCACGTCTTCGCGCGTATAGCCGCCGCCGAACGCATCGCAGCTGTCGGCCAGGCCATCCTCATGGAACGCGCCGGTCGCGAGCAGCGTCGCGGCCATCGACAGGCCGACCGCGATCGACGCGGGCAGCACGCGCAGCGCCGCGAGATAGACGAGCGCGCCCCACGCGCCGACGCATACGCCCACCAGCGGGAAGTAACGCGCGGCCTGGTCAAGATCGCCGGCCGCATAGCCGATCGCGCGCGGCACCGGCACGCGCGTGAAATAGCCGAGCGCGACGAAGAAGTAGCGCAGTTCGGCGCGTACGCCGCCGCGCGCGCGCTCAGGCGTCACGATTGTCGACGCCCGCGGATTCGAAGCTCGCCATCTCGGTGAGGAACGCGGCCGCCGCGCGCACCAGCGGCAGCGCGAGCGCGGCGCCCGTGCCTTCGCCGAGCCGCAGGTCGAGCGCGAGCAGCGGCTTCGCGCCGAAATGCTCGAGCATGCGCCGGTGGCCGGCCTCGTGTGACGTATGCGAGAACACGCAGTAATCGCGCACGCCGGGCGCGATGCGCTCGGCGACGAGCAGCGCGGCCGTCGCGATGAAGCCGTCGACGAGGATCGTCATGCGCTCGCTCGCGGCCGCGAGATACGCGCCCGTCATCATCGCGATCTCGAAACCGCCGAACGTCGCGAGCACGTCGAGCGGCGCGATCGCGTGCGAATGCCGGACGAGCGCGCGGCCGAGCACCGCGCGCTTGTGCGCGAGCCCCTGGTCGTCGAGGCCCGTGCCGCGCCCCACGCACGCGTCGATCGGCACGTCGAGCAGGCGGCTCATCAGGCACGCTGCCGATGACGTGTTCGCGATCCCCATTTCGCCGAAGCCGATCACGTTCGTGCCGAGCGACGCGTGCAGGCGCACGCGCGCGGCGCCGGCCGCGAGCGCCGTCGCCGCCTCGTCGCGCGTCATCGCGGGTTCGGCCGCGAAGTTGCGCGTGCCGCGCCCAACCGGCAGCGACACGAGCCGGTCGGATACCGGCAGCGGCGACGCGACGCCCGCATCGACGATCTCGAGCACGCACTGCGCGACACCCGAGAACGCATTGATCGCCGCGCCGCCGGCCAGGAAGTTCGCCACCATCTGCGCGGTGACCGCCTGCGGATACGGGCTCACGCCCTCGGCCGCGATCCCGTGGTCGCCGGCGAACACGATCGTCACGGGACGCTGCACGTGCGGCCGCTCGGTGCGCTGGATCAGGCCGATCTGCAACGCGATCGCCTCGAGCTGGCCGAGACTGCCGGGCGGCTTGGTCTTGTGATCGATCACATGCTGCAGGCGCTTGCGCAGCGCGTCGTCGAGCGGCGCGATCGCGGGCGGGAAGTCGGTCGGATTCGTCATCGGAAGATTGCCTCGTTGGCGCGGCCGGTGCCGCGCATCGAAAGAAGGAAGTTCATCGCCGCTCGGGCCACGCGGGCAGCAGCGCGTCGCGGCCGTTCTCGCGGATCAGCACGAGCGGGTAGCCGAACGCGTCGCTCGCGCGCGCCGGCGTCAGCACGTCGTGCACGGGGCCCGCCCACGCATGGCCGCAGCCGTCGAGCAACAGCGCGTGCGTCGCGAAACGCCGCGCGAGATTCAGGTCATGACACGAGAACAGCACCGTGCGCGGGCCCGCGTCGAGCCATGTGCACAGCGCGGCGAGGCCATCGATCTGGTGATGCAGGTCGAGATGGGCGAGCGGCTCGTCGAGCAGCATCAGCGGCGCGTCCTGGCACAGCGTCGCGGCCAGCGCGACGCGCTGCCGCTCGCCGCCCGACAGCGACAGCACGTCACGCGACGCGAGCGCGCTCAGCCCGAACGTCGCGAGCGCATCGCGCGCAGCCGCGCGGTCGCCGTCGCGTTCCCAGCCCCAGCCGCCGAGATACGGAAAGCGGTTGAGCAGCACCGTGTCGAATACCGTCGCGCTGAACGCGTCGTGCAGTTGCTGCGGCATCAGCGCGCGGCGCCGTGCGAGCTGTTCGGGTGGCCACGCGGCGAGTGGCAGGCGGTCGATCTCGACGTGGCCGCCGGCCGGCTGCCACAGGCCCGCGAGCGTCGCGAGCAGCGTCGTCTTGCCGGCACCGTTCGGCCCCGCGACGCACCAGATCTCGCCGGGCCGGAACGCCTGCGTGAAGCCGTCGAGCAGGGTCCGGTCGCCGGCCTTCAGCGTCAGGTCGACGGCCGCGCAGGTCATGTCGCCGGCGGTGTGCGGTACGGCGTGCGTCATCGCATCGGTCTCCTCAGCAACATCCACAGGAACACCGGCACGCCGATCAGCGCGGTCATCACGCCGACCGGCAATTGCGCGGGTGCGATCGCGGTGCGCGCGAGCAGATCGGCCGCCATTACGCCGCCGCCGCCCGCGAGCATCGCGGCGGGCAGCAGCATGCGCTGGTCGTTGCCGAATGCGAGCCGCAGCGCGTGCGGCACGACGAGGCCGACGAAACCGATCGTGCCGGCCGTCGTCACCGCGGCCGCGGCGGCCAGCGACGCGACGAGGTAGATCCGCATGCGCAGCCGCGCGACCGGCACGCCGAGCGCGAGCGCGGTCGCGTCGCCGCGCAGCAGCACGTTGAGTTGCGGCGCGGCCGGCAGCGCGACGCATGCGGCCAGCAGCAGCGCGCCCCATGCGAACCAGGGCGCCGTCACGCCGTTCAGGTCGCCCGTCAGCCAGAAGATGATGCCGCGCAGCCGCGCATCGGGCGCGAGCGACAGCAGCAGCGTAACGAGCGCGCCCCACCCGGCCGCGATCACGACACCCGTGAGCAGCAGCCGCGGCGACGCATCGCGCGAATCACCGCGCCCCAGCTCGCGGCGAGCAAGCCCGAGCACGAGCGCGACCGACACGAGCGCGCCGGCGAACGCGGACGCATCGACGAGCCACCACGCGGCGCCCGCGATCATCGCGACGAGCGCGAAGCCGGCCGCCCCGCCCGATACGCCGAGCACGTACGGCTCCGCGAGCGGATTGCGCAGCAGCACCTGCAGCAGCGCCCCGGCCAGCGCGAGCAGCGCGCCGCATGCGAAGCCCGCGAGCGCGCGCGGCAGCCGCAGCGTGCGCACGATGTCGGCGAACAGCGCGTCGCCGCCGTGCGGCACGAGCGACGCGAGCGCCTGCCACGGCGACATCGGCACGCTGCCGATCGACAGCGACGCGACGAACAGCAGCGCGACCACGGCCGCGAGCGCGGCCCAGATCGACGCGGCACGCGCGGCGCTCATGCGGTGCACGACATCGTGCACGACGCACGACGCCTTCGCTTATCGCCGTTGCCGGCCGTGCGCGGCACGGGCATCGCGCCGCGGCGTGTTGTAGGCATACGCAAGCTCGTCATCCTCGTTGAGCAGGTTGTTGATGCGTGCGCGGACGACCGGTGACCCGGCGATGTCATCGCGCGCGGCAGGATTGACGATCGCGTCGTCGCCGCGCCGCGTGCCGCCCGAATCATTGGGCGCATGGCTCAGGCACCACACGCAGCCGAACGCGCGATTCGCCGCCATCGACGCACGATACCGCGTGCGGCGATCGGCCCCCCGATTCCGCGTTTGGCCGAGCGCGTCGCGCGACGTGGCGGTTGGTCGCGCGTCGGTCGAGCCGACGCCACACGGCCGCGCACACGCCCGCGATCCGCCGAGCCGCACGTTCGCGCGGCCGACGTTCTGCGCAATATAGTGGAAGCCGCCCCATCGGGTCGACCGGCGTCGCGCCGGCGTCACCGTCAAGCACGGCCGGCTCGGCAACGGCGACTTCCGGCGGCAAGGGTGCGTCAGTGCGCCGCGCGACGGATCGGGGCGCCGCTTGACGTGCAACGTGCGACGTCGCCGATCCGGACGGATCGGTGTATGCCGCAGCCTGCGCGACGGCGGCAAACAGTACGCCGCGGCGCGCACCGGGCGCCGGGCGAACGATTGGGGTCAGCATCGAAGACAAGTCCCGTGAAGCACTGCGCGCCCCGCTTCCCCGCAGGCCGCGCGTCATGAAGCCGTGCAGGCTCCTCGCCTCGGCCGGTATCCGGGCTGGCGGCGTACCGGCTCGCCTTCCCGCGCGTTTCACGCGCAGTGGCCCGCGCCCGCGTGCGACCTGCACGCGAAACGCGCCCGAGCCGGCCTGCGTCATGCGACGCGGCCGCTTACCGTTGCGGGGGCAGCGCAGGTTGGCGATCTCCGTGCGGAGCACGCGCCCTGCTTCCCGTTTAACCGCGCGACGCACGCGCGAGCACCGAGGCGGCGCCAGTTTAGGAGCGGGCCGCACGAGCGTCAAGAAAGCGCCCAAACGCATGCCGGGAGCGCGTCGGACGCGCATATTCGCGGCAAGAAGCGGGGGTGTTACGACTGGAAACGTTACAGATGTCGGAATGCGCGTTATTCCGCGCTAAAATGCTGGGTCTTTAGAGGACGCAGCAGATGCTCAACGAACTCGAAACTTTATCTCAAAATATTGGCCGTCTGATCTCGCTGAACAAGCGCTATCACTCGGAACGGCTCGCGCTCGAGGAGCAGGTCGCGCAAATGCGCGCGGAAGCGGACACCGTCCGCGCGGAACTCGCGCAACTGCGCGACGAACGCAATGCACTCGCGGCCGAGCGCGACACGCTGTCGGCAAAGATCGACGACGCTCAGGTCAAACTGAACGCGATTCTCGAAAAGCTGCCGCGCACGAAGAGCGCCGAGCAAGCCGACAACCAGCTCGATCTGCTGGATGCACAGGCGCGCCTGGATAGCGACGACGCGGCCAGCCACGGAGAACATGCATGAGCACCAAGCAGATCGAAGTCTCGATTCTCGGTCAGCCCTATCGGCTCGCCTGCTCGGCCGAGACCGAAGCGGCGCTGCTCGAGGCCGTCGCGCGCGTCGATGCCGAAATGTCGAAAATCCGCTCGAACAGCTCGGTGCGCGGCACCGATCGCATCGCGGTGATGGCGGCCCTGTCGCTCGCATCCGAATTGCTGCGACTGCAAACGAGCGTGCGGCACGGTGAAGCATTTCCGGCGGAAGAAATCCGTCGTACAATGCACCAGATGAACGAACAGCTCGGCGCGGTGCTCGCACAGCACGAGACGCAGTAACGTTTGATCGATGCGTCGATTCCCCTTGATCTCAGCGATCAACGGTGGTCAAATTGGCGCAACGAAACACAGTTCAGTCAGCTTCCCTGCCTGGTTCGCCAAGGTCATATATTCCTTGAACCAATGCCATGTGCACGGTTGCGGAAATTTGTAGCACGGGCGCGCGCGTCACTCTGTCTGATGTACCCGAAGTGCTGCTAACTGCGACCAATTCTGAACCTCAGGTTCAGGATGCCGGCCTAGCGGCCAAGGCGGGGACCTATTCAACGGCATCGGGCCATCCCGATGCCGTTTCCTTTTCAAGGTCTGTCTGCATGCCGAACGCGTATGCAGTCAGGCCGTCACGCCCTTTCTGCATCGATCACGATCCATGCAATACTGGCTGATGAAGTCCGAACCGGACGAAGCAAGCATCGACGATCTCGCCCACGCGCCGCAGCACTCGCTGCCCTGGACCGGCGTGCGCAACTATCAGGCGCGCAATTTCATGCGCGACACGATGAAGATCGGCGACGGCGTGCTGTTCTATCACTCGAGCTGCCCCGAGCCGGGCATCGCGGGCCTTGCCGAAGTCTCATCGACGCCCTACCCTGATCCCACCCAGTTCGATCCGAAAAGCCCGTATTACGATCCGAAGTCGACGCAGGAAGCACCGCGCTGGCTGCTCGTCGACGTGCGCTTCGTGAAAAAGTCGCCGCTCGTGCCGCTCGCCGCGCTGCGCGAACACGACGAACTCGCCGACATGCGTGTGCTCGCACGCGGCAACCGGCTGTCGATCACGCCGGTCACGCGCGCCGAATGGCGCTTCATCACCGAAAAGCTGATGAAGTAGGCGCACGCAGTAGGCGCGCGCAGCACGCGCACGCAAGCCAAAGGTCAAATCCCGTCAACACGCGCCACCGCCACGGAACTCGCGGCGCGTTCGCGCAGCCTAAGCAACCGCTGTCGCCCGCTCGGGCCGACGGCCGTTTTTTCGTCGCGCGGCACGCCCGCGTCGCGCACGCGTGATCCGCGTGCGCGCCCTCGCACAAGGAGTCCAACAATGACCAAGAAAACCGCACTCGCGCTGTCGCTCGCCCTCGCCGCCGCCGTGCCCGTCGCGCTGACGCTCGCGTCGCCGGCCGCGCATGCGCAAACGGCGAACCCGCACTTTCCGGAGCCGGCGGGCGTGCTGTCGCTGTCGTCGCAGGCCAGCGCCGACGTGCCGCAGGACATCATCCACATCACGCTGTTCTACGAACAGCAGGCGAAGGACCCGGGCAGCCTGACGTCCGCGCTGAACCAGCGCGCCGATGCCGCGCTCGCGCAGGCGAAGGGCGTGTCGGGCGTCACCGCGCACACCGGTGCGTTCTCCGTGTATCCGAGCACCGATCGCGACGGCAAGATCTCCGCATGGCGCGGCCGTACCGAAGTCGTGCTCGAATCGCGCGATTTCGCGGCGGCGTCGAAGCTCGCGGGCCAGTTGTCGAACCAGATGCAGATCGCGAACGTCGAGTTCTCGCTGTCGCCCGAAGCGCAGCGCGCGGCCGAGCAGAAGCTCACGACCGAAGCGATCAAGTCGTTCCGCGCGCGCGCGGACGAAGCCGCGAAGGCCTTCGGCTACGGCAGCTACTCGATTCGCGACGTCAACGTCGGCGGCGGGCGCAACGTGCAGCCATATCCGCGCATGATGGCGATGGCCGCGGCGCCGATGGACAGCGCGAAGATGAGCGCACCGATCGCGGTCGAAGGCGGCAAGGCGACCGTGTCGGTCACGGTCAACGGCTCGGTGCAGATGAAGTAACGCACATCGCACCGCACACGGCAGATGCAAAAACGCCGGCCCTCGGGCCGGCGTTTTTCGTTTGCGCTCCTGCGATCGATGCGCATGCCGATCGACTACATCGGCATCGCATCACGCATCATGCGTCACACTGCTCGCGCACGACGCAACCCCAGCACGCAACCCCATCACGCAGCCGCATTCACCGGGCGTCGGCGGTAGCCCCACACCAACAGCGCGATGCCCACGAGGATCATCGGCAGCGACAGCCACTGTCCCATCGACAGGCCGAGCGCGAGCAGGCCGAGGAAGTCGTCCGGTTCGCGCGCGAATTCGACCGTGAAGCGCGCGAGCCCGTAGCCGATCAGGAACAGCGCGGACACCGCACCCAACGGCCGCGGCTTGCGCGCGAAGAAGAACAGCACGAAGAACAGCGCAATGCCTTCGAGCGCGATTTCGTAGAGCTGCGAAGGATGGCGCGGCAGCATCTGGTACTGCATGAACACGTCGGCGAGATGCCACTTCTCGACGAGCGCCGGATGCTTCGGCAGCCATGCCGCGTCATCACGCATCGCGCCCGGGAACAGCATCGCCCACGGCGAATTCGGATCGGTCACGCGGCCCCACAGCTCGCCGTTGATGAAGTTGCCGAGCCGCCCGGCCGCGAGCCCCGCCGGCACCATCGGCGCGACGAAATCGGTGACCTGCAGCCAGTGGCGCTTGCGCTGCCACGCGAACAGCACCATCGCGAGCGTCACGCCGAGGAAGCCGCCGTGGAACGACATCCCGCCCTCCCACACGTTGAACACGTCGAGCGGATGCGAGAAGTAGAAGTCGGCCTTGTAGAACAGCACGTAGCCGAGCCGGCCGCCGAGCACGGTGCCGAGCACGCCGTAGAACATCATGTCGTCGATGTCCTTCGCGGTCCAGCCCTGCGCCGCGACATGCGGCAGCTTCAGGCGGATCCGGCCGACGACGATCGCCGCGATGAAGCCGACGAGATACATGAGGCCGTACCAGCGCACGGCCAGCGGCCCGAGATGGATCGCTACGGGGTCGAAATTCGGGTGAATGATCATGGATTAGCGATGAAGTTTTCGAATGCGATACGGCGCTCGCACCGGCGCCGCACCGCGCATTGGACGGCGCCGGCGCGCTATCGTTCGCATCACGTGGCGAGACCGTGCGCGCGCACGACGTCGATGAAGCCGGCGAGCACGGGACTGACATCGCCCGTGCGCCATACGAGGCCCGTCTCGACGACCGGCGCGTCGCCGGCGAGCGGCCGGTAGACCACGCCGGTGCGCCGCAGGTTACGCAGCGATTGCGGCACCAGTGCGACGCCCATGCCGGCCGACACGAGGCTGACGATCGTCTGCATCTGGATCGCCTCCTGGCCGATGCGCGGAGTTTCCCCCGCCGCGCCGTAGCAGCCCGTAATGATGTCATAAAAGCCGGGCGCCAAACGACGCGGGAAGATCACGAGCGGCAGCGCGGCCAGGTCGGCCAGATGCACGGGCTCGTCCTCGGGCACGTCGGGCGCCGCGGCCGCCGGCATCGCGACCACCAGCGGCTCGCGCACGACCGGCAGGTACGACAGCCCGGCCGCGTGGCGCGGCGGCACCGGGGGAATCACGAGCCCCGCGTCGATGCGTCCCGCGACGAGTTCGTCGATCTGCACGTCGCTCGTCGCCTCCGCGAGCTGCAGCCGCACCTGCGGATAGCGCGCACCGAACGCGCGCAGCAGCGACGGCAGCAGCCCGTAATCGGCGGTCGACACGAACGCGAGCGACAGCGAGCCGGCTTCGCCGCGCGCGAGGCGCCGCGCGAGCGGCGGCAGCGCATCGGCCGACGCGAGCAGCCGGCGCACGTCGGGCAGCAGCGCCGCGCCAACCGCCGTCAGCGCGACCGAGCGCTTGGTACGCACGAACAGCGCGACGCCCAGCGCATCCTCGAGCGCCCGGATCGCCTGCGACAGCGGCGGCTGCGTCATCGACAGGCGCTCGGCCGCGCGGCCGAAGTGGCGCTCGTCGGCAACGGTCACGAAATAGCGCCACTGGCGCAGGTCGGGCGTCGGCTCAGCCATGCTTCACTCATTCGCAAAACGACTTAATAAGCGACAAATAATATATTGGACATCCCAAACCGGAAACTCCATTCTTGATTGATCCGAACCGGCGCGCCGTTCGCGAGCGCCGCCAACACAACGATGGAGTTCCCCATGCCGTACAACCGTCGCTCGAAGCACATCACGCAAGGCGTGGCCCGTTCGCCGAACCGCTCGATGTATTACGCCCTCGGCTACCAGAAGGACGATTTCGACAAGCCGATGATCGGCATCGCGAACGGCCACTCGACGATCACGCCGTGCAACTCGGGCCTGCAGCGGCTGTCGGACGCGGCCGTCGCGGCGATCAAGGCGGCCGACGCGAACCCGCAGATCTTCGGCACGCCGACGATCTCGGACGGCATGTCGATGGGCACCGAGGGGATGAAGTACTCGCTGGTGTCGCGCGAAGTGATCGCCGACTGCATCGAGACCTGCGTACAGGGCCAGTGGATGGACGGCGTGGTGGTGGTCGGCGGCTGCGACAAGAACATGCCGGGCGGGATGATCGCGCTCGCGCGCCTGAACGTGCCGGGCATCTACGTGTACGGCGGCACGATCCGCCCCGGCCACTGGAAGGGTCGCGACCTGACGATCGTGTCGTCGTTCGAGGCGGTCGGCGAGTTCACCGCGGGCCGGATGTCGCAGGAGGATTTCGAAGGGGTCGAGAAGAACGCGTGCCCGACGTCGGGGTCGTGCGGCGGGATGTACACCGCGAACACGATGAGCTCGTCGTTCGAGGCGCTCGGCATGTCGCTGATGTACTCGTCGACGATGGCGAATCCCGACCAGGAGAAGGTCGATTCGGCCGCCGAATCGGCGCGCGTGCTGGTCGAGGCCGTGAAGCGCGACCTGAAGCCGCGCGACATCATCACGAAGGCATCGATCGAGAACGCGGTGTCGCTGATCATGGCCACCGGCGGCTCGACCAACGCGGTGCTGCACTATCTCGCGATCGCGCACGCGGCCGAGATCGACTGGACGATCGACGACTTCGAGCGCATCCGCAAGCGCGTGCCGGTGCTCTGCGACCTGAAGCCGTCGGGTCAGTACGTCGCGACCGATCTTCACCAGGCAGGCGGCATCCCGCAGGTGCTGCGCATCCTGCTCGATGCGGGGCTGTTGCACGGCGACTGCATGACGATCACCGGCCGCACGATCGCCGAGGAACTGAAGGACGTGCCGGGCGTGCCGCGCGCGGACCAGCACGTGATCTTCCCGATCGATCGCGCGCTGTACAAGGAAGGCCATCTCGCGATCCTGAAGGGCAACCTCGCGGAAGACGGCGCGGTCGCGAAGATCACGGGCCTGAAGAACCCGGTGATCACGGGCCCGGCGCGCGTGTTCGACGACGAGCAAAGCGCGATGGACGCGATCCTCGGCGACCGGATCCGCGCGGGCGACGTGCTGGTGCTGCGCTATCTCGGCCCGCAGGGCGGCCCCGGCATGCCGGAAATGCTCGCGCCGACGTCGGCGATCATCGGCAAGGGGCTCGGCGAATCGGTCGGCTTCATCACGGACGGCCGCTTCTCGGGCGGCACCTGGGGGATGGTGGTCGGCCACGTCGCGCCCGAGGCGTTCGTCGGCGGCACGATCGCGCTCGTACAGGAAGGCGATTCGATCACGATCGATGCGCACCGGCTGGTGCTGCAGCTGAACGTCGACGACGCGGAGCTCGCGCGCCGCCGCGCCGCGTGGAAGCGGCCGGCGCCGCGCTACACGCGCGGCGTGCTCGCCAAGTATGCGGCCCTCGCCCGCCCGGCGAATCAGGGCGCCGTCACCGGCTGATGCGGCGCGCGGGGCATGCGACCCCATTTCAGGCGACCGCTGGGGAAACGCGCAAAACGCGTTTCCCCTTTGCTTTTATAATGCGCGGACCGTGAAGCCGGCCGTCCCCGCCGGCGGAGAACCGCATGAAACAGACGATATTGCGCGCGCTGCTCGCGGCGCTGCTGACCGGCAGCGCGGCGGCCGCGCACGCCGACCTGGCCGGCGACGGGCTCGCGCTCGCGCAGCGCAAGAACTGCGTGGCCTGCCATGCGGTCAGCAAGCCGCTGATGGGCCCGCCGTTCCACGACATCGCCGGCAAGTACGCGGCGCGCGCCGACGCGGTCGATTACCTCGCGCAATCGATCGTGAAGGGCAGTATCGGGGTGTGGGGCAGCGTGCCGATGCCTGCCAATACGCAGCTGACGAGCGCCGAAGCGCACACGCTCGCGCAGTGGGTGCTGTCGCTGCATTGAACCGGATGAACAGGCGCACGCGCGCTGCGCTTCGCGCCGGGCACCGTGCTGCTCTCCTCGACATGACCGGCCCGGCGATCGTCATCGACGAGGAACGGAACCACACTCGCGTTCCCCTGCACGAAACGATCGTGCACTCAGCCTGAACGACCGGTCCGGCGGCGGGCGATCTCTTCGTCGACCGCGTCGCGAACCCACTCCATCACTTCGGTTTCGAGCGCCAGCGCCACCTCGCGCGTGATCTGGCCGACCAGCCACGCCGTATGGTCGTGCAGCGCGTCACGGCAGCGGGCCTCGATGGCCTCGCGCCCTTCCCCGGTCAGATAATTCGTCAGCCGATTGCGCAGACGCTCGGCGATATGCTGCGCGTCCTCTGGCGTCAACGCGACGGCCGCATGCGTGTCCGGCTGCGCCGCGCCGGCGAGATGATCGGTAGCCAGCCCGTCGGCAGCCGGCGCGCCCCGGTGCGACAGCACCGCTTCGTCGGCCTCCGCCGGCGCCGCGGCCAAGCCGGGCTGCTGCGCATCGTCGGCGGCCAGCGCGGATCGCAGCGGCGCCTGCATCCCGGCCGATTCCTCGGCGACGACGTGCCCGGCGGCACCGGGTTGCGCCGGTGCGTCGCTGTCGCCCGGCAGTTCGACGGTCGGGACGTGCGGCGTCGGCACCGGCTCGACCACCACGAATTCGGGGTCGGTTCCTGTGTGTTCCGGCACGGCGGCATCGTCGCGCGGCGGCATATCGGCCACGGAAGAACGCGCCGGCACCGGCTTGCCCGGCACCAGCACGTCGGTCAGCGTCGGGATCGAAGAGGATTCGGCTTGTGTCACGGGAAGGCTCCGTCGACGGTTGCGGCTAACTGCCCTGCTTGTAGTTGTTCAGCGCGTAGCCGCGATCGCGGTAGAAGCGATAGCGGTCGCGGCCCGCGGCCAGCTCGTCCGGCGCGTTGCCGACCACCTCGAGCAGGCGCTCGAAGCGGGCGAACTGCGCGGGCACGGCCGCGCCGAGGTTCAGCAGCACATGGTAATGCGGCGCCTGGTCGAGATCGGCGGCCAGCACGATCGGCGTACCGGCCGCGTGCGCGCTGTCGACGCCGCAATGCGGGATGAAATCGAGCGGCGAGAACGTCCAGAGCCGCTCGTCGAGCGCGCGCAGGCGCGCGGGTTCCGCGAGCACGACGACCGGCTGCCCGGCCTGATAGGCCTTGCGCAGCAGCCGGCACGCGTACGCGAGCGAATCGCCGACGTTCGAATGGAAATCGATTCGCGTCATTGCCCGCGCACCCGCATCGTCGTGAGACCTGCCATCACTGGCCGGCGCGGTCGATCAGGAACTGCGCGAGCAGCGGCACCGGACGGCCGGTCGCGCCCTTCGCCGCGCCGCCCTTCCAGGCGGTGCCGGCGATGTCCAGGTGCGCCCACGGATAGCTGTCGGTGAAGCGCGACAGGAAGCACGCCGCCGTCACGGCACCGGCCGGACGCCCGCCGATGTTCGCGATGTCCGCGAAGTTCGACTTCAGCTGATCCTGGTACTCGTCGTCGAGCGGCATGCGCCACGCCGGATCGTTCGCTTCGCGCGATGCGTCGAGCAGTTCGCCCGCCAGTGCGTCGTCCTTCGAGAACAGGCCGCTGTTGTGGGCGCCGAGCGCGATCACGCAAGCGCCCGTCAGCGTCGCAACGTCGATCACCGCGGCCGGCTTGAAGCGCTCCGCATAGGTCAGCGCGTCGCACAGGATCAGGCGGCCCTCGGCGTCGGTGTTCAGCACCTCGATCGTCAGCCCCTTCATGCTGGTGACGATGTCGCCCGGCTTCGTCGCGTTGCCGCCCGGCATGTTCTCGCAGGTCGGCACGATCGCGACGACGTTGATCTTCAGCCCCATTTCGGCGACCGCACGCATCGTGCCGAGCACCGAACCGGCGCCGCACATGTCGTACTTCATCTCGTCCATGCCCTCGCCCGGCTTCAGCGAGATGCCGCCCGTGTCGAACGTGATGCCCTTGCCGACCAGCACGACCGGTGCGACCTTCGCGGCGGCGCCCTGGTAATGCAGCACGATGAACTGCGGCGGCTCGACCGACGCGCGCGCGACCGACAGGAACGAGCCCATGTTGAGCGCCTGGATCTGCTTCAGGCCGAGCACCTCGGCCTTCAGACCCCAATCCTTCGCGATCTTCTTCGCGGTGTTGCCGAGATAGGTCGGCGTGCACACGTTGCCGGGCAGGTTGCCCAGGTCGCGCGTGAGATCCATCCCGTTCGCCAGGGCGACGGCCTGCTTGACTGCCAGCTTCGCCGCCTTTTCATCGGCCGGATCGACGCTGAACACGACACGCTTGAGCGTGTGCGACGCCGGTTCCGGCTTGCTCTTCATCTGCGTGAAGCGGTAGGTCTCGTTGCGCAGCGCGAGAATCGCCGCGCGCACGCCCCAGTCGGAGCTGCGCTCGTCGACCGGCAGCTGCGCGAGCGTGAACGTGACCTGGACGATCTTGGTCGCCAGCAGCGCGCGCCATGCGGCCGTCACCGCGTCGTTGTAGGCTTTCTGATTGAAAGCATCCTGCTTGCCGAGGCCGACGAGCAGCACACGCGACGCACCGATGCCCGATACTTCGTGCAGGAACAGCGTCTTGCCGCGCTTGCCGTCCATGTCGCCGGCCTTCACCACGCGCGAGATCAGCCCCTTGGTGGCCGTGTCGATGTCGAGCGCCGCGCCCGACAGGGTTTGCGCCTCGAAGATGCCCAGCACGATGCAATCGGACTTCCCCGTCAGGAACCCCTTGGCCTCGCCTTTGCTCCAATCACAGCCTTTTATGCTAAAGTCCATCGCGCTTGTCCTCGGATAAAATCTGGGCTAAGGATGAAAGCCGCAATTATCCGCTATTTTTCCCGTGGCGGCGCGAGCGCTCCACCACGCGTGCGCAGCCTCCCGCCCTCTTCTCATCAAGAATGATCTTCGAACGCTCCCTCCAGCGCGAGCTTGCGTATACGGCTGGCGCCGTGTTCATGGTGCTGCTCACGATCATGCTCACGACGATGATGATCCGCATCGTCGGCTATGCCGCGTCCGGCGAAATCGATCCGCGGGACGTGCTCGTGCTGATCGGCCTGACCGTGATCGGCTATCTCGCCGTGATGCTCGTCGTCACGCTGTTCGTATCGATCCTGTTCGTGCTGACCCGGTGGTACCGGGACTCCGAAATGGTCGTCTGGCTCGCGTCCGGCGTCAGCCTCACGCGCCTGATCAAGCCGATCGGCGTGTTCGCCACGCCGATCATCCTGCTGATCGCGTTCTTCGCGTTCGTCGGCTGGCCGTGGTCGAACCAGCAGAGCAAGATGATCAAGGCGCGCTTCCAGCAGCGCGACGAGATCTCGCTGCTCGCGCCCGGCCAGTTCCGCGAATCGGCGTCGAACCATCGCGTGTTCTTCATCGAGAAGATGTCGCCGGACCAGAGCAAGGTGCAGAACGTGTTCGTCACGTCGACCGAGAACGGCAAGGTCAATATCGTCGTATCGCACACGGGCCACACGGAAACGAAGGACGGCGATCGTTTCGTCGTGCTGGAAGATGGCCGCCGCTATGACGGCACGCCCGGCCAGCCGAACTTCAAGATCATGGAGTTCCAGCGCTACGGCGTGAAGATCACGAGCACCCCGGTCACCAACGTGCCGACCACCAACAGCACGCCCACGCCGGACCTGCTGCGCAACCCGACGCGCGACAACCTCGCGGAATTCGCATGGCGCGCGGGCTTGCCGCTGATCGCGATCAACCTGATGGTGCTCGGCATCCCGCTGTCGTACCAGAACCCGCGCCGCAGCCGCACGATCAACCTCGTGATGGCCGTGCTGATCTACCTCACGTATTCGAACCTGCTGAACGTCGTGCAGGCGCAGATCGAGCAGGGCAAGATGTCGTTCGGCGTCGGCCTGGTTGGCCTGCATGTGGTCGTCGCGGCGATCGTCGCGCTTATCTTCTGGTTGCGCGTGCGCAATCGTCCGCTGTTGACACGCGCGCTGTTCGGCCGCTCGGGAGCATGATCGATGCGGCTCTATGAAAAATACTTCGCGCGGCAGATCTACGTCACGTTCGTCTTCATCCTGTTCGCGTTCTCGGGCCTGTTCTTCTTCTTCGACCTGATCAGCGAACTGAACTCGGTCGGGCACGGCAACTACAAGTTCGGCTACGCGGTGCTGCGCGTCGCGCTGCAAACCCCGTCGCGCTTCTACGAGATCATCCCGGTCGCCGCGTTGATCAGCGCGATCTACGTGTTCGCGCAAATGGCCGCGAACTCGGAATTCACGATCTTCCGCGTGTCGGGCCTCGCGACCAACCAGGCGCTGCGCTCGCTGCTGAAGATCGGCATTCCGCTCGTGATCATCACCTACATGATCGGCGAATTCGTCGGCCCGTACGCCGACCAGCTGTCCGAACGCGTGCGGTTGCAGGCGCTCGGCGCGTCGGTGTCGTCGAACTTCCAGTCGGGCGTGTGGGTGAAGGACACGCTCGCGGCCCGCGAGAACGGCGAGCAGGTCACGCGCTTCGTCAACGTCGGCAACCTGTCGCCCGATTCGACGATCAGCAACGTGCGCATCTACGAGTTCGACTCCAAATTCCAGCTGCAGAACGTGCGGATCGCGCAGACGGGCCGCTACGAGCCGCCCGGCCACTGGCTGCTCACGGGCGTCACGGAAACCGAACTGACGCCGATCAAGCCGATCAGCGGCGCACCGGCCGACGCGCTGAACCCCGTGTACCGGTCGCAACAGGTGACGCTGCCGGAATACCGGCTGCGCTCGGACCTGACGCCGCAGATCCTGTCGGTGCTGCTCGTGTCGCCGGAACGGATGTCGATCATCAACCTGTTCCGCTACATCCAGCACTTGCGCGAGAATCAGCAGGACACGCAGCGCTACGACATCGCGCTGTGGCGCAAGCTGCTCTACCCGTTCGCGGTGTTCGTGATGCTCGTGCTGTCGCTGCCGTTCGCGTACCTGCATACGCGCGCCGGCGTGGTCGGTGTGAAGGTGTTCGGCGGCATCATGCTCGGCATGAGCTTCCAGCTGCTCAACACGCTGTTCTCGCACATCGGCACGCTGAACACGTGGCCCGCGCCGCTGACCGCGGCGACGCCGGGCCTCATCTATCTCGCGCTCGGCCTGTTCGCGCTCAAGTGGGTCGACCGGCACTGAGCGCCGTCACGACGGAGGCTTCGACATGAGTTCGCACGGCATCGTCCTGTTCGGCCACGGCGCACGCGATCCGCGCTGGGCCGAGCCGTTCGAGCGGCTGGCCGCGCGGCTGCGCGGCAGCGGCGCACCCGCGCCGCACGTGTCGCTCGCGTTCCTCGAACTGATGACGCCTTCGCTCGACACAGCCGTCGCCGCGCAGGTCGCGGCCGGCTGCACGCGCATCACCGTGGTGCCCGTGTTCTTCGGCCAGGGCGGCCATGTCCGTCGCGACCTGCCGCAGCTCGTCGATGCCTGCCGGGCCGCCCATCCGAATGTCGAGATCCATTGCGCGACGGCGGTCGGCGAAGACGACGGCGTGCTCGATGCCATCGCACGCTACTGCATCGACCAGATCGGCCGCAACGCGTAGCCGGATCAACGGCACCAACAAAAAAGCGCCGGCTTCCGCCAGCGCTCGTTTGAATCACCCACCGCGAAGCCGAGCGGCTGCCGCTTGGGAACCGCTACGTCGACTCAAGCCGCATTGCGCAACGCATCGCCCGCTTTCGCGGGTCGCACGCGTTCGGCGAATGCATCGCCGATCATCAGCAGGCTCGGTTCCGCCGGATCGAGCCACGCCTGCGCGTCGCCCGCCGCCATCTGCGCGAGCGTCAGCGTCAGCGTGCGTTCGCGCACCGTGCTGCAGGCCTCGACGATCGCCACCGGCGTCGCGGGCGCCCGGCCCGCGTCGATCAGCTCCTGCGCGATTCCCGGCGCGCTGTCGCGGCCCATGTAGTAGACGATCGAATCGGCGCGCGCCGCCTCGCGAATCTCGTCGCTGCCGGGGGCGCGGCTGTGCGTCGCGAACGCGACGCTGCGCGACACGCCGCGCAACGTCAGCGAGCGCTTCAGCGTCGCCGCGCCGGCCAGCGCCGCGGTGATGCCCGGCACGACCTCGTAGTCGATGGCGGCCGCCTCGAGCGCACGCATTTCCTCTTCGGCGCGACCGAACAGCATCGGGTCGCCGCCCTTCAGCCGCACGACGCATGCATGCTCGCGCGCCGCGTCGACGATCTGCTTGTTGATGAAGTGCTGCGCGGTCGAACGCTGCCCGCAGCGCTTGCCGACCGCGATCTTGCGCGCGTTCGGCGCGTAGTCGAGCATCGCCGGCTCGACCAGCGCGTCGTGCAGCACGACGTCGGCTTGCTCGAGCAGCCGCGCGCCGCGCACCGTGATGAGGTCCGCGGCGCCCGGCCCTGCTCCGATCAGATACACCTTGCCCATGTTTGTCGCTTCGCTTCGGTTCTGCCCGTGCGGACGGCGGCCGGCCCGCGCCGCCACGAGGGCGGCGCGCAACGCCGGTTACGCCGAGAACGCCCGGATCATGCCGGCGGCGACCGTGTGGTGCGTCGCCTCGTCGATCAGCACGAATGCGCCCGTGCCCGGATGTGCATCGTACGTGTCGCAGACGATCGGCTTCTGCAGCGTCAGCGCGACGCGGCCGATGTCGTTCATCTTCAGTTCCTGGCGGTCGGTCGCTTGCGACAGCGTATGCACGTCGAGCACTTCCTTGACCGCGCCGATCTTCGCGAACACCGTGCTCGTGGTTTGCTTCAGCAGATACTTGCGCTGCGGCGACAGCGGCGTCTCGTCGAACCAGCACAGGTCGGCCTCGAGCTTCTTCGCCGGCTCGACCGGCTCGGCGGTCGTGACGAACATGTCGCCGCGCGACACGTCGACATCCTCCGCGAGGCGAATCGTCACCGTCTGGCCCGCGAATGCGTGCGCGACGGACGCGGTGCCGCCCGGCACCGGCGCGACGATCTCGGCGACCGTCGCGGTGCGGTTCGACGGCAGCACGACGATTTCGTCGCCGACCTTCACCTCGCCCGATTCGATCCGGCCCATGTAGCCGCGGAAATCGTCGGCCGAGCTGCCGTCCTGGCGTGCGACCCACTGCACCGGGAAGCGCAGCGCGTCATGCGCCTGCGTCTCGACCGGCAGCGACTCGAGCACGTCGAGCAGCGGCTCGCCCGCATACCACGGCATGCGTTCGCTCGCACCGACGATGTTGTCGCCCTTCAGCGCCGACACCGGCACGAACCGCACGTCGGTCAGGCCGAGCTGCTTCGCGAGCGTGACGTATGCGTCGCGGATCTCGTTGAAGCGCGCTTCGCTGTAGTCGACCAGGTCCATCTTGTTGATCGCGACGATCACGTGCTGCAGCGCGAGCAGCTTCACGATCGCGCTGTGGCGCTTCGTTTGCGGCAGCAGTTGCGCAACGCCGTTCTCGAACGTCACGCGCGTCGCGTCGACCAGGATGATCGCCGCATGCGCGGTCGATGCGCCCGTCACCATGTTGCGCGTGTACTGCTCGTGGCCCGGCGTGTCGGCGATGATGAACTTGCGCTTCGCGGTCGCGAAATAACGGTACGCGACGTCGATCGTGATGCCCTGCTCGCGCTCGGCTTCGAGCCCGTCCGTCAGCAGCGCGAGGTCGAGCTCGTCGCCGACGGTGCGCTTGTTCTTCGCGCGCGACAGCGCGGACAGCTGGTCGGACAGCACGGCCTTGCTGTCGTACAGCAGGCGGCCGATCAGCGTGCTCTTGCCGTCGTCGACGCTGCCTGCGGTGATGAAGCGCAGCACGCCGAGGTCTTCGGTGTTCTCGATGATGCTCATGATTTGAATGTCCTCGTGTGCTTCAGAAATAACCTTGCTTCTTGCGCTGTTCCATCGCGGCTTCGGAGGCCTGGTCGTCCATCCGGGTCGCGCCGCGTTCGGTGATCTCGGTCACGGCCGTCTCGGCGATGATCTTCTCGACGTCGTCCGCATCGCTCGCCACCGGGCACGTGCAGCTGATGTCGCCGACCGTGCGGAAGCGCACCTGCGCGATCTCGCTCGTCTCGCCGTCACGCATCGGCGTGAGCGGCGTGACGGGCACGAGCAGCCCGTTGCGGCGCACGATCTCGCGCTCGTGCGCATAGTAGATCGACGGCAGTTCGAGGTTCTCGCGGGCGATGTACTGCCACACGTCGAGTTCGGTCCAGTTGGAGATCGGGAACACGCGCAGGTGCTCGCCCTTGTGCAGGCGGGCGTTGTACAGGCTCCACAGTTCCGGGCGCTGCGCCTTCGGATCCCACTGGCCGAATTCGTCGCGGAACGAGAAGATCCGCTCCTTCGCGCGCGCCTTCTCTTCGTCGCGGCGCGCGCCGCCGATCAGCGCGGTGTAGCCGTGCTGCTCGATCGTCTCGAGCAGCGTGACGGCCTGCGCGGCATTGCGCGAATCGGTTTCGCGGCGCAGCACGACCGTGCCGCGCTTGATCGAATCCTCGACGTGGCCAACCACCAGCTCGGCGCCGAGCTCTTGCGCACGGCGATCGCGGAAGTCGATCACTTCCTCGTAGTTGTGGCCCGTGTCGATGTGCACGAGCGGGAACGGCAGCGTGGTCTTGCGGTTCGTGCCGAGGCCGAATGCCTTCAGCGCGAGGTGCAGCACGACGACCGAATCCTTGCCGCCCGAGAACAACAGCGCCGGCTTGCTGCACTCGGCGACCAGCTCGCGCAGGATGTGGATCGACTCGGCTTCGAGCCAGTCGAGGTGGCCCATGCGGTTGTCGGTACCGGTGGGCGGGGCAAAGGCGGATTGCTCGAGCGTCGTGCTCATAATTTCAGTCCTTCTCTTCTGGGTTCGTGCCGCCCGCTGTCGCAGGCGGCGCAATATTCGGTTTCTTGTCGGCTGTCAGTGCGCGGCGCCAGCTTCGGCGTTCGCGGGAATCGGCGTGATCGTGATGTGCAGCCCGCATTCCTTCGTGTCGCGCGACTCCCACCACCAGCGGCCCGCCCGGCTGTCCTCGCCGGGACGGATCGCGCGGGTACAGGGCTCGCAGCCGATGCTCGGGTAGCCGCGCGCATGCAGCGGGTTGACCGGCACGTCGAACGCCTTCAGGTACGCCCACACGTCGGCTTCCGTCCAGTCGGCGAGCGGGTTGTACTTCGCGATCCCGCGCGCTTCGTCCTGCTCTTCCTCGTGCAGCTCCGCACGCGTGACCGACTGCTCGCGACGCTGGCCCGTGACCCACGCGCCGACGTCGGCCAGCGCACGGTTCAGCGGCTCGACCTTGCGGATGTGGCAGCACGACTTGCGCAGCTCGACGCTTTCGTAGAACGCGTTCAGGCCGTGCTCGGCGACGTACTGGTCGACCGCGTCCTGCTGCGGGTGAAACTGCTCGATCTCGTAGCCATAGCGCTCGCGCACGCGGTCGATCATGCCCAGCGTTTCCGCATGCAGGCGGCCGGTGTTCAGCGAGAAAATGCCGATCGATGCGCCCTTCGACAGGATCGCGTGCGTGAGCAGCATGTCTTCCGCGGCGAGGCTGCTCGCGAACTTCACCTTCTCGTGCCGGGCGCCGATCTGCGCGAGCAGCGCGTCGAGGCGCTCGACCTTCGCGGCGAGTTCCGGCGTCAGTGCGTTCGCGCTGCTCATGCGCTCACCTTCGCGTCGGGCGTCGCTGCGTCGGCGCGGCGGCGGAACAGCGGCGCCGGCTCGTCGAACGCGCCCTGGTAACGCTGCGTGAATTCGGCGAACGCGTTCAGCGCGTCGTGGATGTCCTTGTCGGCACGCACCGCGAACGCGTCGAAGCCGCAACGCGACATGTACAGCAGCTGGTCGCGCAGCACATCACCGATCGCGCGCAGCTCGCCGGTCCAGCCGTGGCGCTCGCGCAGCAGGCGGCCGATGCTGTAGCCGCGGCCGTCCGCGAAGCGCGGGAAGTCGACGGCGATCAGCGAGATCGCGCCGAAGTCGGCCACGAGATCGGCCGGCTCGCTGTCGGGCGCGAGCCACACGCCCAGTTCGCCCTTCGTCTTCGCGGCGACGAGCGCCGCGCGCTCGGCCTGCCACAGGGTGAACGGCACCAGCACCTTGCCGGCCGGCAACGCGTCGACCGCGGGCAGCGCACCGTCTTCCGCCGCGCGCACGACCTGCCATGCGTCGTCGATCACTGCGCGGTTCTTGATAATCGAAGCCATCTGCAAATTCCTTCTAGCCGGTTGGTTACGCGTTCACTGCCTGGCGCGCCGCATACACGCGCTCCTTGAACGGCGCGATGCCGATGCGGTCGTACGTGTCGATGAAGCGCTCGCCGTCGGTGCGCGCCTCGACGAACGTGTCGATCAGCTTCGCGATCACGTCCGGCACTTCTTCCGCCGAGAACGACGGCCCGATCACGCGGCCGAGGCGCGCGCCGTTGCGGCCCGTGCCCTGCTCGCCGCCGAGCGACACCTGGTACCACTCGGCACCGTCCTTGTCGACGCCGAGGATGCCGATGTTACCCACGTGATGATGACCGCACGAGTTCATGCAACCGGAAATATTCAGCGACAGGTCGCCGAGGTCGTACACGTAATCCAGATCGTCGAAACGCTGCTGGATCGCCAGCGCGATCGGGATCGACTTCGCGTTCGCGAGCGAGCAGAAGTCGCCGCCCGGGCACGCGATGATGTCGGTCAGCAGGCCGACGTTCGGCGTCGCGAAACCGGCCGCCTTCGCCTTTTCCCACAGCGCGAACAGGTCGCGCTTCTTCACGTTCGCGAGAATCAGGTTCTGCTCGTGCGACACGCGCAGTTCGCCGAACGAGTACGCGTCGGCCCAGTCGGCCACCAGGTCCATCTGCGCGTCGGTCGCGTCGCCCGGGGCCACGCGGTGGTCCTTCAGCGACAGCGTCACGGCGGCATAGCCCGGCACCTTGTGCGGCGCGACGTTGCGCTCGACCCAGCGCGCGAACGCCTTGTTCTCGAGCAGGTGCTGTTCGAACGATGCGTCGGTGTCGGCGAGCTTCTCGTAGACGGGCGGCAAGAAGGACTGCGACACGCGGTCGAGCTCGGCCTGCGTGAGCGTCGACGGGCCGTCCTTCAGGTGCTGCCACTCTTCCTCGACCTGCTGCGCGAACTTCGCGGGCGACAGCGCCTTCACGAGGATCTTGATCCGCGCCTTGTACAGGTTGTCACGGCGGCCGTAGCGGTTGTACACGCGCAGCACGGCTTCGCAGTAGGTGAGCAGGTGCTGCCACGGCAGGTCTTCCTTGATCACCGCGCCGACGATCGGCGTGCGGCCGAGACCGCCGCCCGCGAGGATGCTGGCGACCACTTCGCCCTGCGCGTTCTTCTTCAGGTACACGCCGAGGTCGTGGATCTGCACGGCCGCGCGGTCGTCCTTCGAGCCGGACACCGCGATCTTGAACTTGCGCGGCAGCCAGGCGAATTCGGGATGGAACGTCGACCACTGGCGCAGGATCTCGGCCCACGGACGCGGATCGATCTCCTCGTCCTGCGCGACGCCGGCGAACTGGTCGGCCGTGATGTTGCGGATGCAGTTGCCCGACGTCTGGATCGCGTGCATCTGCACCGATGCGAGCTTCGCGAGGATTTCCGGCGTGTGTTCCAGCTCGACCCAGTTGAACTGGATGTTCGAGCGGGTCGAGAAGTGGCCGTAGCCGCGGTCGTGTTCGCGGGCGATGCGCGCCAGCATGCGGAGCTGGTCGCTGCGCAGGTTGCCGTACGGAATCGCGATGCGGTGCATGTACGCGTGGCGCTGCATGTACAGGCCGTTCTGCAGGCGCAACGGACGGAACTCGTCTTCGCTCAACTCGCCCGACAGGCGGCGGCGCACCTGATCGCGGTACTGTGCGACTCGCTCGTCGACGATCGTCTGGTCGTACTGGTCGTACTGATACATTCGGGGACCCCAGGGTTTTCGTGGTGACCGCGCGACGTCCTAGCCACGTCGCGCCCGAATCTCCGTTCCGCCGCCACCGCCGGCGGCCTTCCGCTGCCCGGCTGGATTGCTAATGACGAAAACAGATATCCATATTTGAAAAACTCCGGTGAATCGTAATAAACTCGCCTTATATTTCAAACGACTAAAAAATTCTGTTGATATGCGAAAGGGTTATAAATGAACCTGCACCAATTTCGCTTCGTGCGCGAGGCCGTCCGGCAGAATTTCAACCTCACCGAGGCCGCCAAGGCCCTCTTCACGTCGCAACCGGGGGTATCGAAGGCGATCATCGAGCTCGAGGACGAGCTCGGGGTGGAGATCTTCACGCGGCACGGCAAGCGCGTGCGCTCGCTCACCGAGCCGGGCAGGATCATCCTCGCGTCGGTCGAGCGGATCCTGCAGGAAGTTGAAAGCCTGAAAAGGGTCGGAAAAGATTATGCGGCGCAGGATCAGGGCAACCTGACGATCGCCGCCACCCACACGCAGGCCCGCTACTCGCTGCCGGCCGCGATCGCCGAGTTCAAGAAGCGCTTCCCGAAGGTGCACCTGTCGATCCTGCAGGGCAGCCCGACGCAGGTGGCCGAGATGGTGATCCACGACCAGGCCGATCTCGCGATCGCGACCGAGGCGATCGCCGACTACAAGGAACTCGTGTCGCTGCCCTGCTTCCAGTGGCATCACGCGGCCGTGGTGCCGGCCGATCACCCGCTGCTCGAACGCAAGCCGGTCACGCTGGACGATCTCGCGCAGTACCCGCTGATCACGTACGACGATGCGTTCGCGGGCCGCAAGAAGATCAACCATGCGTTCGCGCTGCGCGGGTTGTCGCCGGACATCGTGCTCGAGGCGATCGACGCCGACGTGATCAAGACCTATGTCGAGCTCGGCCTCGGCGTCGGGATCATGGCCGACATCGCGTTCAACCCGGAGCGCGACCGCAACCTGCGGTTGATTCCGGTCGGCCACCTGTTCGGCAGCAACGTGACGCGCGTCGCGCTCAAGCACGGCGCCTACCTGCGCAGCTATGTGTATACGCTCGTCGAGCTGCTGTCGCCGACGCTGAACCGCAAGCTGATCGAGCAGGCGCTCAAGGGCGAAGCCGACTCGTACGAGCTTTGACCAGCGCCCCCACGCCTGTCGCTTCGCGCCAGGCGCCCCGCGGGGATCCAGAACACCTTGGGGCGGCCGGCGTTTTCTTGAAGCGACGTGTACGTGTATAACCACAGGGGCGCATATCGCGCCCCTTTTTGTTGCCCGACGGAGATTCCCGCATGACGCTTCCCGCCCTGTTGCGCCGCGCCGCCGGCGCCGCCCTCGTGCTCGGCTGCACGGCCGCGCATGCCGACCTGAAGGTCGGCGTCGACCTGTCGTCGACCGGCCCGGCCGCCGCGATCGGCATCACCAGCAAGAACGCGATCCTGATGTGGCCGAAGACGATCGCCGGGCAGCCGGTGCAGGTGACGGTGCTCGACGATGCGTCGGACCCGGGCACTGCCGTGCGCAACATCCGCAAGCTGGTCGACGAGGATCACGTCGACGTCGTGGTCGGGCCGAACATCACGCCGGCCGCGCTCGCTGCGCTCGACGCGGTGGCGGCCGCCCAGACGCCGATGATCACGCTGGTCGGCTCCGGCGCGATCGTCGAGCCGCAAGAAGGCGCGCGGACCTGGGCGTTCAAGATGGCGCAGAGCGACAGCGCGATGGCCGACGTGATGACGCGCTATATGGCCAATCACGGCGTGAAGACCGTCGGCTTCATCGGCTTCGCGGACAGCTATGGCGACAGCTGGCTGAATGAATTCACGCGCTTCGCGCAAGTGCGCAAGATTCGCGTGATCGCGACCGAGCGCTTCAACCGCACCGACGCGAGCGTCACCGGCCAGGCGCTGAAGCTGATCGCGGCGAAGCCCGATGCGATCCTGGTCGCGGGCTCGGGCACGCCGGCCGTGCTGCCGCAACGCACGCTGATCGAGCGCGGCTATAAGGGCGCGATCTATCAGACGCACGGGATCGCGACGCCGGAATTCATCAAGCTCGGTGGCAAGGACGTCGACGGGACGCTGTTCCCGACGCAGCCGGTCGTCGTTGCGCGCACGCTGCCGGCCGATCATCCTGCCCGCAAGGCGGCGCTCGCGTTCGTCGACGCGTACGAAGCGAAATACGGTGCCGGCACCGTCACGCAGTTCGCGGGCGACGCGGCCGGCGTGTACCCGCGCCTGGCGGATGCGGTCGGCCGCGCGCTGAAAACCGCGCAGCCCGGCACGCCGGCCTTCCGCGCGGCGCTGAGACGCGAACTCGAACGCGCGAACGAGCTCGTCGTGCCGAACGGCGTCGTCAATACGAGCGACAAGGATCATGTGGGACTCGACCAGCGCGCGAGCGTGATGGGGATCGTCAAGCAGGGCCGGTTCGTCTACCTGAGCCAGTAACGCGCGAACGGCTCGCCGCGCGGCTTGCCCCGCGCCCCGTTTTCCGCCATAATCCGCAGTTCGCCGCGCGCAACTGCAGCGCGGCCAGGATCAAAAAGCCCAGGTGGTGAAATTGGTAGACGCAGGGGACTCAAAATCCCCCGCCGCAAGGCGTGCCGGTTCGATTCCGGCCCTGGGCACCAGCATTTCGCAGCGTCATGCGCTGCACTCGAAACCCGCGCAAGCTCGCTGCTTCGCGGGTTTTTTGTTTTTCGGCCGTACGCCGCAACGCGTGCCGCCCTCCGGCGGTCCAAGCATCATGATGAATGCGCGGCACGGAGGCAGGCCATGTCGATGCGCACGATGTCATCCGCGCTCTGCCGCGGCGCGCTCGCGGCGGTGCTCGTCCTCGCGCTCGGCGGATGCGACGTGCTGACCGCACCGCCCGTGCCCGACTGGCCTGGGCCGCATGCGCCCTATCCCTTCCCCGACAACATCCCGCATCGCACCGAATGACCGGCCGCCTTGCGCCGTACACGCTCAGCCCGTCAATTCCCGCACGAAGTCGAGAAACACGCGCACCTTGGCGGAAACGAGATTCGACGCGTGGTGATACGCATAGAGCGGGAATGTCTCGTCCGCCCATTCCGGCAGCAGCTGCACCAGCCGCCCTTCGGCAAGGATGTCCCTCGCATAGAGTTCCAGCAGCTGCGCAACGCCCTCTCCGCCAACGCATGCGCCGAGCAGCGCCCCCGTATCGTTCACCGTCAGCCGGCCGGTGGCGTCGAACGGCACCACCTCGTCGCCGCGATGGAATTCCCATCCGTACGGCCGGCCCGTCACCGGATCGCGAATCAGCACGCAGCGGTGGCCGTCCGCGAGGTCCCGCGGGTGCCGCGGCTCGCCGTGACGCGCGACATAGGCCGCCGACGCGCAGGTGAGCACGTGCGTCTCCAGCAGCAGCCGCGCACGGTATGACGACGGCTCCGGAATGCCGAAACGCACCGCCACGTCGAACCCGTCGGCGACGAGGTCACCCATCCGGTCGCGCACGCTGATCTCGACGGACAGCTCGGGGAAACGGTCGAGGAATTCGGCCATCCTCGGCGCCAGCACGTAGTGGCCGAAGGTGCCGTCCACGTTGACCCGCAGCCGTCCCCTGACGCGCGCCCGGGAACGGCCGGCGTCGACCGCCGCCTCCTCGATGCCGGCCAGCAGCGGCGCGACCGCCTCGTAGAAGCGCCGCCCTTCGTCGGTCAACGTGATCGCGCGCGCCGTCCGGTTGAAGATCCGGATGCCGACGCGCTCTTCCAGCCGCGCGACCGCGCGGCTCACCGCCGGCTGCGTCAACCCCATCGCCTCGCCCGCGCGCGCGAAGGTACCGGCCTCGATCACCGCCGAGAGCACACCGATACCGCTGAGGAGCCTGCTGTCGAACGCCATGAGACATACTTTCAGTCATTCTTGATCTGATCATTATTCATTATTTTTATTTATCGAGGAAGCCTACATTAGTCCTGTCGCCGGATCGCCCGGCCCTCACGAACCAAGGAGCAGGACATGAACGCATCGAAACAGGTCGCCCTCGTCACGGGCTCGTCGCGCGGCATCGGCGCGGAAATCGCTCGCCGCCTCGCCCGGGACGGCTTCCGGGTCGTCGTGAACTACGCCGGTGGCGCCGGCCCGGCGCGCGAAGTGGTCGACGCGATCGCCGCCGACGGCGGCGAGGCCATCGCGGCACAGGCGGACATCGCCGACCCGGCGGCCGTGACCGCGCTGTTCGATGCGGCCGAGCAGGCGTTCGGGCGCATCGATGTGGTCGTCAACAGCGCGGGTGTCATGAAGCTCGGGGCGATCGCCGACTACGACGACACCACGTTCGACCAGACCGTCGCGATCAACCTCAAAGGCACCTTCAACGTCAGCCGCGAGGCGGCAAAGCGCGTGCGCAGCGGCGGCCGCATCGTCAACCTGTCGTCGACGATGGTCGGCGTGCGTCTGCCCACCTACGGCGTGTACGTCGCGACCAAGGCAGCCGTCGAGGGACTGACGCAGGTCCTCGCGCAGGAAATGCGCGGCCGCGGCATCAGCGTGAACGCCGTCGCGCCGGGGCCGGTCGCGACCGAGCTGTTCCTGCAGGGCAAGAGCCCCGAGCAGGTCGATCGCCTGGCGAAGATGAACCCGCTCGAGCGGCTGGGCCAGTCCGCGGACATCGCCGGCGTCGTCGCGTTCCTCGCCGGCCCCGACGGCGCGTGGGTCAACGGCCAGATCCTGCGCGCCAACGGCGGCATGTGCTGACCGACGCAGGAACCGCGCACACCGCACAAGGGCCGCCCGCCACGGCCCGCCCCCACCCGCTTGCAGGAGATCGATCATGAAGGAAGTCATTCTCGTCACCGGTGCGTCCAGCGGCTTCGGCCTGCTGACGGCCCAGGCACTCGCCCGCGCCGGCCATACGGTCTACGCGTCGATGCGCGAGAGCGCCGGCCGCAATGCGCCGCGCGTCGCCGCCATCGCCGACTACGCACGCGAGCACGGCGTCGACCTGCGCACCGTCGAACTCGACGTCGGCGACAACGCATCCGTCGCCGCCGCGATCGAGCGCGTGATCGCGGACAACGGCCGCCTCGACGTCGTCGTCCACAATGCCGGCCACATGGTGTTCGGCCCGGCAGAAGCGTTCACGCCCGATCAGCTGGCGCAGCTCTACGACATCAACGTCGTGTCGACGCAGCGCGTGAACCGGGCCGTGCTGCCGCACCTGCGCAGCCGGGGCCGCGGCCTGCTGGTGTGGGTGTCGTCCTCGTCGGCGCGCGGCGGCACGCCGCCGTTCCTCGCACCTTACTTCGCCGCGAAGGCGGCGATGGATTCGCTCGCGGTGTCCTATGCGGCCGAGCTTGCGCGCTGGGGCATCGAAACCTCGATCGTCGTGCCGGGCGCGTTCACCCACGGCACGAATCACTTCGCCCACGCGGGCAAGCCGGCCGACACGGCGGTGCAGGCCGCGTACGACGACGGCCCCTACGCGAGGGTCGCCGAGCAGGCGTTGCAAGGCCTCGCCGCACTCGAGCCCGCGGACGCCGATGCCGCCACCGTCGCGACGGCGATCGTCGACATCGTCGCCGCGCCGTCAGGCAAGCGCCCGTACCGCGTGTTCGTCGATCCGTCGCAGGACGGCGCGGAGGAAGTGTTCCGCGTCGGCGATCGCATTCGCCGGGAGATGTTCCGCAACATCGGACTCGCCGACCTGCTCGCGCCCCGCGTCGGCAGCTGATCGCGCCGCGCGCCGGGCCGGCCGGCGCGCGTCAGTCTCGCTCGCAGAACCCGAGGATTGCCTCCGCGACCGCCGCCGGCGCCTCCCGCTGCGGAAAGTGCCCCACCCTGTCCAGCACCTGTCGCGCGTAACGCCCCGTGAAGAACCGCTCGCGCCCGGCCGAGCCGTCCGGGTGATTGCAGGCATCCGCGCCGCCATGCAGCACGAGCGTCGGCACCGACAGCCGCGGCGCCGGGTTCAGCCGCGCGTCGTCGTCCGCATAGGCCGGCGTGCCGGGCGCGAAGCCCCACCGCTGCCGGTACGAATGCAGCACGACGTCGACCCAGTCGGGCCCGTCGAACGCCGTGGCAGCCGCGTCGAATTCCGCATCGCGATACCAGCCTGGCGGCGACCAGGTATCCCACATCAGGCGCGCGAACGCGCGTCGGTCGTCGCGCAACGCCTGCTCGCCGCGCGGCGTCGCCATGAACCAGTGATACCAGTAATTGCGCGCCTGCTGCAGCGACAGCGGCTGCGCGGGATCGTTGGTGCCGTAGCCGACCGACAGCATCACCAGGTGCGACGCGACGCCGTCGTGCAGCCCGCATGCGTTCGCGACCGCGCGGGCGCCCCAGTCGTGTCCGACCAGCACGGGCCGCTTAAGGCCGAGCACGTCGACGAATTCCAGCACGTCGCGCCCGAGCGCCGCGAGCTGGCCGCTGCGCGGCACCGTGGCGTCGCGAAAACGGGTCGGCGCGAAGCCGCGCAGCGCAGGCGCCAGTACGCGGTAGCCGCGGACAGCCAGCGTTTGCGCCACCGTCTCCCAGCCGACCGGGCTGTCCGGCCAGCCGTGCAGCAACACGGCCACGCGTTCGCCGCGCGGATTCCATTCGAGATAGGCGAGTTCGAGCGACGCGGTCGTCGCAAATCGATAAGCGGTCATCGTGCACTCCGGTGGGTCGGTTTGAAGGTCGATGGTAGAGCCGCCTCTCATCATGATTCGCGGCGTATCATGATCCATTCTTTGAATATCGCGTTGAATCGACCTATGGAACCGACCGATCGCGCATCGACCGCGCTCGACATCGCGCTGTTGCGCACCTTCCTCGAAGTCGTCGACAGCCGCGGCTTCGCGCCAGCCGCGGAGCGCCTCGCGCTGACGCCGTCCGCGGTCAGCGGCCACATCAAGCGGCTCGAGCAAGCGGCCGGCACGGTGCTGCTCGCGCGCACCACGCGCCGCGTCGCGCTCACGCCGGCCGGCGACACGCTGTACGCGTACGCGCGCAACATCGTCGACATGGAGCGCGAGGTGCGTGCCCGGCTGCGCGGCGCGCCCGCGCATGGCCGGCTGCGCGTCGGCGCGTCGGAGGACTTCGCGGGCACGTGGCTGCCGCAGGTATTGCGCACGTTCCGCGACAACCATCCGCGCACGTCGATCGAGCTGAAGGTCGGGATCACCGCATCGCTGTTGCGCGAGCAAGCGCTGGGCCGGCTCGACGTCGTGTTCGGCAAGCAATGCCGGCAGGTCGACGCAGCGGGCGAACTGCTGTGGGAAGAACCGCTCGTGTGGGCGTTCGCGTCGGATACGGCGCTCGACGCCGAAGGTGACGTGCCGCTCGCGCTTTTCCCGGAGCCGTGCGTGTATCGGGAAGCCGCGGTGTCCGCGCTCGCCGCCGCGCTGCGGCCGTTTCGCGTGCTGTTCGAAAGCGGCAGCATGGCCGGGTGCGTATCGGCCGCGCTCGCCGGCTTCGCGGTCACGGCGCTCGCGCGCAGCCAGTTGCGCGACGGCCTGCGCGCATGCGGGCCCGACGACGGCCTGCCGGCGCTGCCGGCCGCGCGCTTTCATGCGTTCGCGTCGAAGCCCGACGGTGCGGCAGCCGCGCTGATCGACGCGGTGCGGGCCACCGGGCGCAGCCGGCAGTTCGCCGCGCGGCCCGGCTGAACCCGCACGCCGCGGCCGCAGCACCCGTCGAAGGCTGCCGATCTCGGTCGGCGCAGGCGAGCGCGGCGCCCTTTTCAGTCGCCGCGCGCAGGCGCGCCCGTGTCGCTCAGCGCATTCGCCATCAACTCCCCGAACCACTCGATGAACGCGTTGAGCCGCCGCGACCGGTGCCGGCGATGCGGATACACGGCCGACACGTCCATCGGCGCGGCGCGATGGCCCGGCATCACCTCGACCAGCGCACCGCTGTCGAGCAGGTGCACGACATCGAAGCGCGGAATCTGGATCAGCCCCATCCCGGCGATGCAGCTCGCGATATAGGTTTCGGCGTTGTTGACGATCACGCGGCTCGGCAGCGCCAGCGTGTGCTGCCCGCCGGCCGCGCAGTATTCCCAGCCGAGTTCGCGCCCGGTCGTCGGCGACGCATAGCCGATCGCCCAGTGTCCGTGCGCGAGCGCATCCGGATGCTCGGGCACGCCGCATTCGCGCAGATAGTCGGGGCTCGCGCAGTTGATCAGCGCGAACTGCCCGAGCGGCCGCACGACGAGGCTGCTGTCCGCGAGCCGTCCGACCCGGATCGCGCAGTCGACGCCCTCCTGCACGAGATCGATCGTGCGGTCCGTCGAGCCGAGCGACAGTTGCAGCTTCGGGTAGCGGCGAAACAGCGACGGCAGTGCCGGCGCGATCACGCGGCGCGCGATCCGGCTCGGCGCATCGACGTTCAGCCGCCCGATCACGTCGCGATCGCGACGCCGGAACAGCCGGTCGAGTTCGTCGGCTTCCGCGAGCAGGCGCCGGCCGCGCTCGAGCAGCAGCGCGCCGTCGGCGGTCAGCTGGACCTGCCGCGTCGTACGGTGCAACAGGCGCGTGCCGAGCGCCGTCTCGAGCTGCTGGACAGCAGCCGACACGGTCGCGCGCGGCACGTCGAGCGCATGCGCGGCCTTGATGAAGCTGCCCATCTCGGCAACCTGAAGGAAGATTCTGACCTGGTCCAGCTTGTCCATCGGAGCAAAACGTAGGGTCGGACGACCGTCGCCGGCACCGTCGCATGGCGCGGCCGAGTGCGGCGGCACAGGAAAAGCGGGCGCGCGGCTTCGTGCCCGCGCGCCCGTCCATTGTCCATGCAAACGGTCCATTGCGGGTCGCCGCGCGCACGCGACGACCGCCGGCGCGGCCCGTTACTTGGTCGTATAGCCGCCGTTGATCAGGATCGTCTGGCCGGTGATCCACCAGCCGTCGGTCACGAGATGGCGGATGAACGGCACGACGTCCTCGATGTCGGTGAGGCCCGTCTTGCTGAACGGCGACAGCGCGGCCGCCGTCTTGTGATACGCGACCGCGTCGGCGCCTTCGGCCGGATAGAAGAACGGCGTGTCCATCGGACCCGGCCCGACCGCCGTCACCGAGATGCCGCGCGCGCCGTACTCCTTCGACGCGGCGCGCGTGAAGTGCTCGACCGGCGCCTTCGACCCTTCGTAGGCCGCATAGAACGGCGTGAACGCACCGAGCAGCGACGTCACGAGCGTGACGAGCTTGCCGTGATCCTCGAGGTGCCGCCCTGCCTCCTTGATGAAGAAGAACGCCGACTTGCTGTTCACCGCGAACATCTCGTCGTATTCGGCCTCGGAGATTTCGGTGAACGGCTTCTTCAGCACCTTGCCGACGGTATTGATCGCGATGTCGATCTTGCCGAAGCGCTGCTTCGCGTCGTCGAACAGCTTCTCGACCGCGGCGGCGGTCGTCAGGTCGGCCTGGAACGTCGCGGCTTGTGCGCCGGCCGCGCGCACCGCGGCAGCCGTCTCTTCGGCCTGCGCCTGCGACGCCGCGCTGTTGTAGTGAATCGCCACCGCCTTCGCGCCGTGGCCGGCCAGGTCCCGGGCGATCAGGCCACCGAGATTCTTGGCGCCGCCTGCGATCAGGACGACCTTGTCTGCGAGCGTGTGAGTCGCCACGGTTGACTCCTTTTAGCGTTGAATGAAGCTAGGAGTGTAGGCACGCACGCCGCGACGGTCAGCCGGGCACGGCTGGATGAATTATCCAGAAAAACGATCCAATCATTCGGCCGGAATGGTGGGCTGCCGCACCGACAGCGGCCGCTCGATCTGCCCGGCGCGACACGATGCCCGGCCACCGGGCCGCACGCGTCAGCGTGCGTACAGCACCGCGTCGATCTTGCCGAGCAGCCACTGCATGCCGGCCAGATGCTGCTGGTCGTGGCTGCACAGGTAGTGCAGGAGGCCGCGCACGGTCAGCGCGCCGTAGCCTTCGAACTCGCCGGTGCGGGCGAACTGCGCGGGCGTGACGCGCGCCACGAGGTCGAGCGTCTCGCGCCGGGCGTCGCGAATCGCCGCGAGCACATCGGATGCGTAGGCGGCGTCGTAGCGGCGTTCGATCGCAAGCGCGTCGCCGTCGACCGACACGAGCAGCGGATGATCTTCTTCGAGCATTCGCCGCAGCCGCACGTGATAGCCGTCGATCTCGATGTCGCGCACGTGGCAGAGCTGCCCGAGCGGCGAGAAGTGCTCGCTCGGGATTCCGCTCCAGTCGTCGGGAGTCCAGCGCGCGTAGCCGTCGGGCACGGCGGCGAAATGGGCTTCGAGCTGGCGGGGAAAATCGGCGAGTGCATCGAGCGTCGTTGGATTCATGCGGCAACCTCCGTGTCGGATGAAGACGACGGCAGCCCTGGCACGGGCCTGCCGTCACAGTGGCACTACTTCACGCTGAAGCCATACATCCCTTGCGTGCGATGTCCGTCGGCCGCGACGGCCACCCATTTCACCGTATAGGTGCCCGCGCCGAGCGCGGTGAGCGGCACCGTCATGCGCTTGCGGTTCGCGGCGTCGACCTTCGCCTGGCCGTCGGACACCGGCTTGCCTGCGCCGTCGACGACGACGATCGAGCTGAATGCCGGCTCCAGCGGCTCGGTGAACGCGATCGTGACCGCGGCCGGCGCGGCGGCCAGCGCCGCGTTCGCCGCCGGGTCGCTGCTCGCGACGTGCGCATGCGCGAATGCGGCCGACGAAACCGTTGCGGCCAGCACGATGGCGGCGGCCTGCCGGCCGAACAGCAGCGAATCGAATGGCATGGACTTTCCGTGAAGAATGAACGCGCGCAGCGCTCCGGGAGCTTACCAGCGCGAGCGCGTTCGTGCCGGTGCCGGCACGCCGCTTGATAGAATGCGCGCGCTATGGATCTCGAAAGCATTCTCTACACGCAGGGCTTCGGCTCGCGCCGCCAGTGCCGCGGCCTGATCGACGCGGGCCGCGTCTCCGTCGCGGGCGCGAGCGCGACCGACCCCGACGCGTCGTTCGACACCGACGGCCTCGTATTCACGGTCGACGACACCGCATGGCCGTTCCACGCCCGCGCGTATCTCGCGCTCAACAAGCCGGCCGGCTACGAGTGTTCGCGGGATCCGCAACACCACGCGAGCGTGTTCAGCCTGCTGCCCGCGCCGCTCGTCGCACGCGGCGTGCAGTGCGTCGGCCGCCTGGACCAGGACACGACGGGCCTGCTGCTGCTGTCCGACGACGGCCAGTTCGTGCACGCCTACACGTCGCCCAAGCGCAAGGTGCCGAAGACCTACGTCGCGACCGTGCGCCACCCGCTCGACGACACCCAGCTGAACGCGCTGCGCGCCGGCGTGCAGCTCCACGGCGAGCCGAAGCCGATCGCGGCGGTCGCCGCCCATGCGCGCGACACGCACGCGCTCGCGCTGACCGTCCTCGAAGGCAAATATCATCAGGTGAAACGCATGGTCGCCGCGGCGAGCAATCGCGTCGAGGCGCTGCACCGCGAAAGCATCGGCGGCTTCACGCTGCCGGACGACCTGGCGCCCGGCGCGTGGCGCTGGCTCGGGGAAGGCGACCTGTCAGCGCTGCGCGATTCCGTCAAAACCCTCTAAGGGAAAATCCGCACGACCGTTCGGTGTCCGGCCGCATCGCGGCCGCATGATCCCCCGCTATACTGAAATCACAAGCTGTACGAGCAGCGATGCAGGGGGAGACATCATGAACATCAATCATTCGTTGGAACTGTCGTACGTGATGATCGCGTTCGCGGTCGTGGGCGCCATCGTGATCGGCGCACTGCTGGCCACGATGCACAGGAAGCACAAATATCATCCGAACCTGATCGGCGCGCTGATCGGCGCGTTGCTGTGCTTCCTGCTGATCGAGGCGTTACCGGCGCTGACCTGACGCGTCGCGCGGCGCGAGCGTTTGAAGGAATTCGTCTACGGTCGGGTAGCGCAACGTCACGCACAATTCGGTCTTGAGGCGTGCATTGGACAGGCGCCGCGATTCGCGCATGAACGACAGCAGCGTCGGCTCGAGCTGATGCTCGGCGTTCGCGCGGCTGATGCGCGGCGGCGGCGGCAGGCCGAACACCCGCGCGACCCGGTCGAAATACTCTCCCATCCGCAATTCGCTGTCGTCCGACGCGTGCACGGCACGCGCCGGCTTGCCGCGCACGGCCGCGCGGCGCAGGATCGTCGCGAGATCGTCCGCGTGGATGTGATTCGTGTAGACGTCGTCGGCCGCGTCGAGCGCCGGCGTGCCGCGCTCGAGCCGCGCGAGCGGCAGCCGGTTCGCCGCGTAGATGCCGGGAATGCGCACGATGCGCGCGGACAGTGCGCCGCGCACCGTCGCCGCCCGCAGCTGACGCTCGGCCGACACGCGCCGGAACGCGCGCGGATTCGCCGGGCGCAGCGGCTGCGTTTCGTCGATCCGCGCCCCGCCGCAATCGCCGTAGACGCCCGTCGTGCTGGCGTAGACGAGCGTCGGTGCGCGAAGGGCGTCGGGTACAATACGCGCTGCCCGACCGGGCGCGCCGGCCTGTCGGGTCGCCGCGCGCAGCGTGCGAAGCCGGCCGACCGCGGACACTGACGGTGCGGCGGGTCGCCGCGCAGGCACGGACAATGCGGCGATCAGCGCACGGGTGCGGCGATCGTCGCTGCCGTCGGATTGCGGCGGCGCGAGATGCAGGATCGTGCGGGCGAGCCCGGCGATCCGTCCGAGCGTCGCCCGGCGATCGAGGTTGCCGACGATCGGCGTCGCGCCTGCCGCGCGCAATTCGTCGCAGCGGCCCGGATGGCTCGTCAGCGCGACGATGCGCAGGTCGCGGCGTGCGGCGCGCCATTGCGCGACGCAGCGCAGGCCGACGTCGCCGCAGCCGACGATCAAGGCGCGCGGGCGGCGCAGGATTCGAGTCGCGATCATGTTGGTTGCGAAATCAGTAGCCACCGTTGCGCGGCGCGCAACGGGTTTGCATTGTAGCTGCCGTGCGCGACACGCACGGTTCCCACATTTTGTTCTATTTGGTTCTATGGCATTCAACGTTACTCTCAAGCAAAGCGGCCGGCAGTTCCAGGTCGAGTCGGACGAAACCGTGCTGGCGGCGGCGCTGCGCCAGAACGTCCATCTGCCGTACGGGTGCAAGAACGGCGCGTGCGGCTCCTGCAAGGGCCAGATCGTGTCGGGCCAGATCGAACAGGGCCCGCACGCCGCGTCCGCGCTGTCCAACGACGAGCGCACGCGCGGCCTCGCGCTGCTGTGCTGCTCGAAGGCGCAATGCGACCTCGAGATCGACGTGCGTGAGATCGCCGGCGTCGACGGCGTGCAGGTGAAGAAGCTGCCGTGCCGAATCGCCGCGCTCGAGCGCCGTGCCGACGACGTGATGGTCGTGAAGCTGCAGCTGCCCGCCAACGAACGCCTGCAATACCTCGCGGGCCAGTACGTCGAGTTCATCCTGAAGGACGGCTCGCGCCGCAGCTACTCGATGGCGAACGCGCCGCACGAGGAAGGCCCGGTCGAGCTGCACATCCGCCACATGCCGGGCGGGAAGTTCACCGACCACGTGTTCGGCGCGATGAAGGAGCGCGACATCCTGCGCTTCGAAGGCCCGCTCGGCACGTTCTTCCTGCGCGAGGATTCCGACAAGCCGATCGTGCTGCTCGCGTCGGGCACCGGCTTCGCGCCGATCAAGGCGATCATCGAGCACGTGAAGCACACGGGCATCACGCGCCCGATGACGCTCTACTGGGGCGCGCGCCGCAAGAAGGACATCTACCTCGCCGAACTCGCCGAGCAATGGGCGCGCGAGATCCCGAACTTCAAGTACGTGCCGGTGCTGTCCGAGCCGGACGACGCCGACCAGTGGACCGGCCGCACCGGCTTCGTCCACCGCGCGGTGATCGAAGATCTGCCCGATCTGTCGGGCTATCAGGTGTACGCATGCGGCGCGCCGGTGATGGTCGAATCCGCGCAGCGCGACTTCACGCAACACCACGCGCTGCCGGCCGACGAGTTCTACGCGGACTCGTTCACGAGCGCCGCCGATCTCGCGCATCCGGTCTGAGCACCGGGCGCGCCCGCGCTTCCCGCTGCGCACCGCCGTGTCACATCCGTGGCATCGCGGCGGTTTACAGTGGGGCGCGGGATGCCTTATGCTTGCGCACATGAACCGCTTCCTGTCCGCTCTCCGACGTCGCCGCTCGCCGCTCCGCCCGGATGCCGCCGGCTCGTCACGGACTCGCGCGTAACCCTCCTCCGCTTCACCGGTTACGCACAAGCTGTTCGATCCACCAGCCACGGCCTTCCGTGGCTTTTTTATTGCCCGTTTCCCTTTCAACGCCCGCTGGAGTCTGCTGCCATGCCCCTGAACGATTACCCGATCGACTCGCTGATGTACATCACGAACCGCCCCGACATCGTGTTTACGCACGGCAAGGGTTCGTGGCTCTACGATCACACGGGCAAGCGCTATCTGGACTTCATCCAGGGTTGGGCCGTCAACAGCCTCGGCCACTGCAACGATGGCGTGGTCGACGCGCTGAAGAGCCAGGCGGAAAAGCTGCTGAACCCGTCGCCGGCGTTCTACAACGAGCCGATGGCGAAGCTCGCGGCGCTGCTCACGCAGCACAGCGTATTCGACAAGGTGTTCTTCACGAACAGCGGCGCCGAGGCCAACGAAGGCGCGATCAAGCTCGCCCGCAAGTGGGGCCGCAAGTTCAGGAACGGCGCGTACGAGATCATCACGTTCGACCACAGCTTCCACGGCCGCACGCTCGCGACGATGTCGGCCAGCGGCAAGCCGGGCTGGGACACGATCTACGCGCCGCAGGTGCCGGGCTTCCCGAAGGCCGAGCTGAACAACATCAACTCGGTCGAGAAGCTGATCACCGACAAGACCGTCGCGGTGATGCTCGAGCCGATCCAGGGCGAAGGCGGCGTGATTCCGGCGACGCGCGAGTTCATGCGCGAGCTGCGCGCGCTGACGAAGCAGCACAACCTGCTGCTGATCGTCGACGAAGTGCAGAGCGGCTGCGGTCGCGCGGGCACGCTGTTCGCGTACGAGCTGTCCGACATCGAGCCGGACATCATGACGCTCGGCAAGGGTATCGGCAGCGGCGTGCCGCTCGCGGCGCTGCTGTCGAAGGCCGACGTCGCGGTATTCGAGGCCGGCGACCAGGGCGGCACGTACAACGGCAACCCGCTGATGACGGCGGCCGGCTATTCGGTGATCTCGCAACTCGTCGCCCCCGGCTTCCTCGAAGGCGTGCGGGCGCGCGGCGAATACCTGAAGCGCAAGCTGCTCGAACTGTCGGAAGAGCGCGGCTTCGAGGGCGAACGCGGCGAAGGCCTGCTGCGCGCGCTGCTGCTCGGCAAGGACATCGGCCCGCAGATCGTCGAGAAGGCGCGCGACATGCAGCCCGACGGCCTGCTGCTGAACGCGGCGCGCCCGAACCTGCTGCGCTTCATGCCCGCGCTGACCGTGACGACCGAGGAAATCGACCAGATGATGGCGATGCTGCGGTCGATCCTCGACACGCTCTAAGGAGACCGCCGCGATGGATGCCGCCGCCGATGCTGTCGCCATCCGCCCGTTCGAACGCGCCGACACCGATGCCGTGCTTGCCGTCTGGCGCGACGCATTCCCGCAGTACGACGAAGCCGGCGCGCCGCCGCACCGCGATCCGCTGCGATCGATCGCGCTGAAGCTCGCGACGCAGCCGGAGCTGTTCTTCGTCGCGACCTGCGGCGCGCGGGTGGTCGGCACGCTGATGGCGGGTTTCGACGGACATCGCGGCTGGCTCTACTCGTTCGGTGTGTCGAACGACGCGCGGCGACTCGGCATCGGCCGCGCGCTGATCGCGCATGCGGAACGCGCGCTCGCCGCGCGCGGCTGCCTGAAGATCAATCTCCAGGTGCTGCCCGGCAACGACGATGCGTGCCGCTTCTATGCGGCGCTCGGCTATCGCGTCGAGGAACGCATCTCGTTCGGCAAGACGCTGCCGGCCGCCTGACGACACCGGCAGCCGCCCGCCTCAGCGCGTGATCGGCCCCGCGTCCGGCAGCGGATTGCCGAGCGCGTCGGTCGGCACGGCCTGCTTCTCGAATGCCGCGAAATACGCGGCCCATTGCGTATCGCTCACGCGCACGATCAACGCGCCGTCCTGCCACACGTCGTTGTGATCGTTGTGGTCGTTGCCCGCGCGGTGCAGGTAGTTCGAGCCCGTCGAACCCTGGTTCATGTGCGTGTCGTGGATGCCGTTGCCTTGCGCATACGTGCGGCCGAACACGACGACGTCGAGCCCCTGCGACTGCGCGGCGTTGACGAGCCGCAGCAGCGACGGAATCGGCTCCGCGCTCTCGGTGCCATCCATGACGGCGCTGGCACGCCATGCGCCCGTCTCGTTCAGGATGTCGCTGCGCAGATAGTCGAGCGCCGGCAGCGCCGTTTGCCCGGTGAGATCCGTATAGCCTTCGGCCGCGGCCGCGAGCGTCGCCGTGACCGGATGATGGAAATCGTAGACGAGCTTGTAGTTCAGCAGGTCGTCCGCGTCGTTGGTGCCGACGTTGATCGCGACGTCCCAGTCGCCCGCCGGCAACGCGAGCGTCAGGTGAATGTGATACTGGATCTCGCTGCCGTGCGGCGAGCCCTTGAGCTTCGCCACCGACGTCACCTTCGCCTTCACGAAACCGTAGTCCAGACTCATGCGTGCTCTCCGTGTCCCGATGGTTCGACCATGCTACGCAGCCCGCGTGTCGGTTTGCGGACGGCCGGTTGCGGACGGCCCGTAGCAGATGGCCGGTGTCACTATCGAATGAATGGAGTCGCATCCGCGCGCACAGTTCGCCGTCGGGCGCGCCGCACGAAAAAAAGGCTGTCACGAGATCCCGTGACAGCCTTTCGAAAACCCTGGCGCGACACGCCGGCATCCGCCGCCGCGTCGCCCGGGCCCGCTCATTCACCCAGATACGCGGCCCGCACCTTCGGATCGTCGAGCATCTGCTTCGCATCGCCTTCCATCGTGACCGTGCCCGAGTCCATCACGTAGCCGCGGTCGGCCGCCTGCAGCGCGAGGCGCGCGTTCTGCTCGACCAGCAGCACCGTGATGCCCTCCTTCGAGATCTCGCGCACCACTTCGAAGATCTTCTCGACCATGATCGGCGACAGGCCCATCGACGGCTCGTCGAGCAGCAGCAGCTTCGGCTTGGACAGAATCGCGCGCGACATCGCCAGCATCTGCTGCTCGCCGCCCGACAGCGTGCCCGCGAGCTGCGTCGCACGCTCCTTCAGGCGCGGAAAGAAGCCGAACATCCGGTCGACGTCCTTCTTGATCTGCTCGTTGTCGTTGCGCAGGTACGCGCCCATCTGCATGTTCTCGATGATCGACATCCGCGCGAAGATCCCGCGGCCTTCCGGCACCATCGCGAGGCCGCGCTTGAGCAACTCGTGCGACGGCACGCCCTTGATCGACTTGCCGTTGTACTCGATGTCGCCCGCCGAATACGGCTTCAGACCCGTGATCGCCTTCATCGTCGTGGTCTTGCCGGCACCGTTCGCGCCGATCAGCGTCACGAGCTCGCCCTGGCGGACTTCCATGTCAACGCCCTTGACGGCCTGGATGCCGCCGTAGTTGACCTGCAAGCCCTTGATTTTCAACATTGCCGCTGCCATCAGTGCACCCCTGCGCCGAGATATGCCTCAATCACCTTCGGATTCTTCTGCACGTCCTGCGGCAGACCCTCGGCGATCACCTTGCCGTAATCGAGCACCGTCATCCGGTTGCACAGACCCATCACGAGCTTCACGTCGTGCTCGATCAAGAGGATCGTGCGGCCGTCCGAACGGATCTTGTCGAGCAGGCGCGTGAGTTCGACCTTCTCGGTCGCGTTCATCCCGGCCGCCGGCTCGTCGAGCGCGAGCAGCTTCGGGTCGGTGGCAAGGGCGCGCGCGATCTCGAGACGGCGCTGGTGGCCGTACGACAGGTTGCGCGACGTATAGTCCGCGTACTGCAGCACGCCGACGTATTCGAGCAGCTCGATCGCACGTTCCTTGATCTCGCGCTCTTCCTTGCGCTCGGCCGGCGTCTGGAACACCGCGCCCAGCAGCCCGTGCTTGGTGCGCACGTGGCGGCCCACCATCACGTTCTCGAGTGCGGTCATCCCGCCGAACAGGCGGATGTTCTGGAACGTGCGCGCGATGCCCGTCTTCGCGACCTGGTGCACCGCGGTCGGCTTGTATTCCGTGCCATCGAGCTTGAACTCGCCGGAGTCCGGCGTGTAGAGGCCCGTGATCACGTTGAAGAACGTCGTCTTGCCGGCGCCGTTCGGGCCGATCAGGCCGTAGATCTCGCCTTCCTTGATCTGCAGGCCGACATCGGACAGTGCCTGCAGCCCGCCGAAGCGTTTGTTCACGCCCTGCACGGACAGTCGGATTTGCTTGTCGCTCATGTGTGTATCCCCTGTGTCCGTAGGTTAAGCGCGCACCGGCTTCTTGCTGGCGCGCTTCGCCAGTTTCGCGATCTTGTCCTCATGCTTCGGCGCGGGCCACAGGCCTTCCGAGCGGTACAGCATGATGATCACCATCGCGAGGCCGTACAGCGCCTGGCGGATCACTTCCGTATCGACGATGTCATGACCGAACAGCGCATGCTGCAACGGGCTCATCGTCGAGCGCAGGAATTCCGGGAAGATCGCGAGCAGCACCGCGCCCAGGATCACGCCCGGGATGTGGCCCATGCCGCCGAGCACGACGCAGGCGAGCACGACGATCGATTCCCAGAACGTGAACGATTCCGGCGACACGAAGCCCTGGAACGAACCGAACATCGCGCCCGACAGGCCACCGAACGATGCGCCCATCGCGAACGCGAGCAGTTTCACGTTACGGGTGTTGATGCCCATCGCCTTCGCCGCGATCTCGTCTTCGCGGATCGCCGCCCACGCGCGGCCGATACGCGAGTGCTGCAGGCGCGTACAGACCCAGATCACCAGCAGCGAGCAGAGCACGAACAGGTAGTAGTACATGTACACCGACGGCAGCTGGAAACCGAACAGCGTGTGCGTTTGCGACAGGTTGAAGCCGCCGACGTGCACCGGATCGATGCCCGTGATCCCCTTCGGGCCGTTGGTGATGTTCACCGGACGGTCGAGGTTGTTCATGAAGATCCGGACGATTTCACCGAAGCCGAGCGTCACGATCGCCAGGTAGTCGCCGCGCAGGCGCAGCGTCGGTGCACCGAGCAGGATCCCGAAGGTGGCCGCCAGCGCCATCGCGATCGGCACGATGAGCAGGAACGGGATGTGCAGCCCGTTCGGCGCGAGCGCCGCGATCCACTCGAACTGCGAGGTCAGGTGCGGCGAGCTCAGCAGCGCCGCCGTGTACGCGCCCACCGCGTAGAACGCGATGTAGCCCAGGTCGAGCAGGCCGGCGAAGCCGACCACCACGTTCAGACCCAGCGCGAGCATCACGTACAGCATCGCGAAGTCGAGCACGCGGACCCAGTAGTTGCCGCCGGCCGAGCCGATGATGATCGGCGCCGCGATCACGAAGGCCGCGGTCAGGATGCCGATGATGACGGTCTTGGTGGTGTTGCGCTCTTCGACGAGCGACGTCGAGGATTCGATCGGTTGAATGGATGTCATGTTGTTTGCTCCCCTTCCGTTACGCGCGATCCGCGACACGTTCGCCCAGCAGGCCCGACGGACGGAACACCAGCACGATGATCAGCACGATGAAGGCGAACACGTCCTGGTAGTTACTGCCGAATACGCCGCCCGTGAGGTTGCCGATGTAGCCGGCACCGAGCTGCTCGATCAGGCCGAGCAGCACACCGCCCACCATCGCGCCGCCAAGGTTGCCGATCCCGCCGAGCACCGCCGCCGTGAACGCCTTCATGCCGGGAATGAAGCCCATGTAGAAGTGCACGTTGCCGTATTCGGACGCGATCATCACGCCGGCCAGCGCGGCGAGCGCGGAGCCGATCATGAACGTCGCGGAAATCACGAAGTTCGGGTTCACGCCCATCAGGCTTGCCGTATTCGGGCTTTCGGCGATTGCGCGCATCGCGCGGCCGAGCTTGGTCTTGTGCACGAGCAGCAGCAGGCCGCCCATCACGATGAACGCCACCGCGATGATCACGATTTCAGTGACCGAGATCACGGCGCCAGGCGTCGTGTCGGTCGCCTTGATCACGTTGATCGGGTCGGTCGGCAGCAATTGCGGGAACGGCAGCGGGTTGCGCGACCAGATGATCATCGCGGCCGTCTGCAGCAGGATCGACACGCCGATCGCGGTGATCAGCGGTGCGAGGCGCGGCGCGCGGCGCAGCGGCCGGTACGCGACGCGCTCGATCGCGAAACCGACGAACGCACACACGACCGCCGCAATGCCCAGGCCAATCGTCAGCGTCGCGACGTTGCCGAGTCCGGGAAAGTGGTTCTGCAGCACGGTGATGGCCGACAGCGCAACCATCGCGCCGATCATCAGCACGTCGCCGTGCGCGAAGTTGATGATGCCGAGAATGCCGTACACCATCGTGTAGCCCAACGCGATGATGGCGTACACACTGCCGAGCACCAGCCCGTTGAGAACCTGCTGGACGAAAATATCCATTTAAAGCTCCTTGGCCCATGCTGCCGGAGGACGTTGCGCCCCGCGGGTAAGCGAGGAATCGCGCCTTCTCGGCGACACTGCGGGTACTAGTCGATACCGGTAAGGGTGGATCGTCCCGGCGCGCGCCGCCCGGCCTGTACGGCCGGACCTGCCGCCGGAGCGGATACAAAAACAGCACCGCACTGTTCCGGTGCCATCAAGAGTCCTGTCGCTAAATCGTCACGACATCGAGGACGGTGTACTTGGCCTCCTTGAAGTCGTAGGGCAGCGTGCCGAAACGGCCGGCCTCCGGTTTACCGAAGTCCACGCCTTTTTCCGTCCGGGCCGGGGCGAACCCCGCGTCCGGGCAGATCAGGTTCCGCGCCGCGTCGCCCGCGGGCTCGACCACCTTGACGGCGCACATGCCATTGTCGCCAAGGATTTGCGCTCCGATGCCGGACGCCGTCGCCTGTTTGGCAAGCCGGCCGTCCGCCGCCGCCCGCGCGGCGCCCGAACGGGCATCGCGAAGGTGGTGCCCGACTTTCGTCAGGACTGCGTCGGAATTCGTGAAACGAAGCGTGCCGCCCGCCGCGCCGCGGCTCGCGGCGACACGCTGTTTCGTCGAATCGAAATGAAAGGGGATCAGTGACATCTGCACGCCGCCTGCGTTGCCCCGAAACCCGGGCGTCCGTCGTATGACGCGCCCTGCTGCCGCCGCATCACGGTCGGCGGCTCGTTGTCGGGCGAACCACGTGCCCGTCGCCCGGTTGGCCGCAGCGCTGCCGGCGAGTGCTGCCCGCCGTGCCGAATGCATGCCGATCTTCGGGCCCTGCGCGTTGAAATCCTCGATCGCCAAACGTGCCCCGTTATCCTTGTCACCGTCCGATTGCGCGATGCGGCACGCCGCCGGCGTCGCACGACCGGTTCCGGCAGCGTGCACGTCGCTGCTCGCCGGTACTGCGTATGCCGCAGCCTCCCCACCCGCCCCGTCGTCGCTCTTTTTGCTGCGACCGGCAAGCATTGCAACCGGTGCGGCGACGAACCTGGCGTAAGCCAACCTCACATGCATCGAATAGGTCTCCCGCGCCTTCCCAAAACCCGATTTCAAAGCCATTCCGGCCTGAAAACGGGCGCATTGTAACTCCATTTACAGGACGCCAATATTCCTGATTCGATGGGGTTTTCCTGCATTGCAACCAATTTTGAGAGACGGTTAAGCGCGGGGATAGCAACCGGGTTGCACTATTAATGTGAATAATGGTTGCGATCTCGTTTTTCATGACGCAAAAAAAGCGCGCCCGGAGGCGCGCTTTTGGAGTACCGCGAGTGCGATGCGGCAATCAGACGGCGGGCGGCAGGTTCAGGCCGCGCGGCAGCGGAAACGACACGTTTTCCTCGATGCCGTCGAGGGCGCGGACGTTGCGCACGCCGAGCTCGCGCAGCCGCGCGATCACGGCCTGGGCGAGCACTTCGGGCGCCGATGCGCCGGCCGTCACGCCGATGCGGCGCTTGCCTGCGACCCATGCGGGATCGATCTGGTCGGGTGCGTCGACCATGTACGCGGCCACGCCGCGCTTCTCGGCCACTTCGCGCAGGCGGCTCGAATTCGAGCTGTTCGGGCTGCCGACGACGATCACGACGTCGCATTGCGGCGCCATGAACTTCACCGCATCCTGGCGATTCTGCGTCGCGTAGCAGATGTCCTGCTTCTTCGGCTCGCGGATCTTCGGATACTTCGACTTCAGCGCGCCGATGATCTCGGCCGCGTCGTCGACGGACAGCGTCGTCTGCGTGACGAGCGCGATGCGCTCGGGATCGGCGAGCTCGAGCTTCTGCACGTCCTCGACGCTTTCGACGAGATGCATGCCGCGCTCGACCTGCCCCATCGTGCCCTCGACTTCCGGATGGCCCTTGTGGCCGATCATCACGATGTCGACGCCGTCCTGGCGCATCTTGGCCACTTCGACGTGCACCTTCGTGACGAGCGGGCAGGTTGCGTCGTAAATGCGCAGCCCGCGCACGTCCGCCTCGTCGCGCACGGCTTTCGACACGCCGTGCGCGCTGAAGATCACGGTGTTGCCGGCCGGCACTTCCTCGAGTTCCTCGACGAAGATCGCGCCCTTCTTCTTCAGATCCTCGACCACGTACTTGTTGTGGACGATCTCGTGACGGACGTAGATCGGCGCACCGTGCATCGCGATCGCGCGCTCGACGATCTCGATGGCGCGGTCGACTCCTGCGCAGAAACCGCGCGGCTGGGCCAGCAGGATTTCGGCATCGGCGGCGACGGTCTGCCCGGACAGCGTATCGGTGGTACTCATGATTACAGGATTCCGATGATTTTCACTTCGAACGTGAGCGCCTGGCCCGCGAGCGGATGATTGAAGTCGAACAGCGCCGAGGTTTCGCTGACTTCCTTCAGCACCCCTGCATAGCGGCCGCCGTCCGGCGCGTTGAACTCGATCAGCTCGCCCGGCGTGAAATCGTCGCCGACCATCCCGTTCTCGCGCAGCGTCGACAGCGTCACGCGCTGGAGCATGTCGGGATTGCGGGGACCGAACCCCTGCTCGGGCGTTAGCTGAAAAGTCGAATGGTCGCCGACCCGCAGCCCGAGCAGAATCTGTTCCAGCGAGGGCGCCAGTTGCCCCGCGCCGAGCAGCAGCGTGGCGGGCTTGTCGGAGAAGGTGTTGACGATGTCGGCGCCGTCGGCCAGTGCAAGCCGGTAATGCAGCGTGACATGGGAACCGGGCTTCACTTCGGATAGATCGATGAGGCTCATGAATGACTCGTGTTCGTCGGCGCCCGAACTGGCCGAAAGGCCCGGCGCAAAGCCAATATTGTAAGTCACCTGAGCGCGCAAGGCTGAAAGTGCGACGACGTCGCATCCACGCCCGCCGCCAATGGAGTTTCGCTCATGCTGTCACCCTGCCTCGCCGCCCCGGCGACCGAATGTCGCGACACCGTCGATGCCCCGGCCGCTCCAGCCCGCCACACGGGCGCGGCCCGGCCGCGCAAGCGCCGCCCGCGAAACTGGAAGCCGCATCTGCCGCGCGAGCGGTTGCTGGAACGCGGGCCGGCCGCGCTGACCGACGCGGAGCTGATCGCGCTGCTGCTCGGCACCGGTGGTGGCGGCCGCGATGTATTCGCCAGCGCCCGCGCGCTGCTCGCCCGGTTCGGCGACTCGCTGCGCGACATGCTCGATGCGGAGCCGGACGTGTTCGCCATGCACCCGGGCATCGGCACGGCCCGCTCGGCGGTGCTGATCGCCGTGACCGAGATCGTGCGGCGCGCGCTGGTCGAAAAAGCGCGCGAGCGGCTGCAGATCGACTCGCCCGGCGCGGTCGAGGACTATCTGCGGCTCAGGATCGGCACGCGTCCGCACGAGGTGTTCGTCACGCTGTACCTGGACGCCCGCCACGGCCTCATCGACGTGGAAGAAAGCGCCCGTGGCTCGCTGACGCGGATGGCCGTCTATCCGCGCGAGATCGTGCGGCGCGCGCTCGTGCTGAATGCCGCCGCGCTGATCATCGCGCACAATCACCCGTCCGGCGCGGTGCAGCCGAGCGCCGAGGACCGGCGGCTGACTCGCGTGCTTAACGAGGCGCTCGCGCTCATCGACGCGAAGCTGCTCGATCACGTGGTCGTCGGCACCGCCGATACATTTTCGTTCGCGCGCGCCGGTTGGCTGTAGACTGTGGCCCGGCGACCCGCCCTGGGGCGCCGCGACGATGAAGCGAAATTGGGTTTGATTTTTCTGAACTTTTTCTGCTAGAATCATCGTCTGTCTTTTTTCCAACCAGTTCTAGCCATCGAAGGGCCTTGTCTGTAAGGGCTTCGGCGTTCTGAGTGCAGCCATGGATCACGTGGCGGTACGATGGAACCTTCATCGGCGATCGAACCCCGAATTTAGCGTATTAGGAGTGCTCTCATGGCACGCGTATGCCAAGTAACTGGGAAAGCGCCGATGAGCGGCAACAACGTTTCCCACGCCAACAACAAGACCAAGCGTCGCTTCCTGCCGAACCTGCAAAACCGCCGGTTCTGGGTAGAGAGCGAAAACCGCTGGGTGCGCCTGCGCGTCTCGAACGCCGGCCTGCGCCTGATCGACAAGAACGGCATCGATTCCGTGCTCGCTGACCTGCGCGCACGCGGCGAAGCCTAAGCCCAAGGAGCATAATCATGGCAAAAGGCGCACGCGACAAGATCAAGCTCGAGTCGACCGCTGGCACGGGTCACTTCTACACGACCACGAAGAACAAGCGCAACATGCCGGAAAAGATGGCGATCAAGAAGTTCGATCCCGTCGTCCGCAAGCATGTGGAATACAAAGAAACCAAGATCAAGTAATCTCCGGTTTCTGTAGCCTGACGGCGACCAAAAAGCCCCGCACATGCGGGGCTTTTTGTTTTGCGCGCGCGCGCGCGGGCCCGACGCGGTATGCTCTTCCCTTTCCGCGGCCACGGCCGACGGAACGCACAAGATCTAAAGCGTAACGATGGAGATGCAGCATGAAATTCGACGTGGCGATCGTCGGCAGCGGCCTGGCAGGGCTGTCGGTCGCACTCAACCTGGCCAGCACGCGACGTGTCGCGCTGATCGCGAAACGTTCGATGATGGAGGGGGCGAGCGATAACGCGCAAGGCGGCATCGCGGCCGTCCTCGACTCGGCGGACAGCATCCAGAACCACGTCGACGACACGCTGGTCGCTGGCGGCGGGCTGTGCGACGAAGGCGCGACGCGCTACATCGTCGAGCACGGCCGCGAAGCGATCGAATGGCTGATCTCGCAAGGCGTGCCGTTCACGAAGGACGATGCGGCCGAACTCGGCTTCCATCTGACGCGCGAAGGCGGCCACAGCCACCGCCGGATCATCCATGCGGCCGACGCGACCGGGCATGCAGTGCTCGCGACGCTGTCCGAGCGCGCGCGCCAGCATCCGAACATCACGTTCTTCGAAAACCACCATGCGATCGACCTGATCACGTCGGACCGGCTCGGCCTGCCCGGCCGCCGCTGTCACGGGCTGTATGCGCTCGACGTCGACAACGACCGCACGATCACGATCGAGGCGCCGCACACGGTGCTCGCGACCGGCGGCGCCGGCAAGGTGTACCTGTACACGACCAACCCCGACACCGCGACCGGCGACGGCATCGCGATGGCGTGGCGCGCGGGCTGCCGCGTGTCGAACATGGAATTCATCCAGTTCCACCCGACCTGCCTGTTCCATCCGTATGCGAAATCGTTCCTGATCTCGGAAGCCGTGCGCGGCGAAGGCGGCTTGCTGAAGCTGCCGGACGGCACGCGCTTCATGCCCGCGCACGATCCGCGCGCGGAACTCGCGCCGCGCGACATCGTGGCGCGCGCGATCGACTTCGAGATCAAGAAGCGCGGGATCGACTGCGTGTATCTCGACATCAGCCATCAACCGGAAGCGTTCCTGCGCGAACACTTCCCGACGATCCACGCGCGCTGCCTCGAATTCGGCATCGACATCGCCCGGCAGCCGATTCCGGTCGTGCCGGCCGCGCACTACACGTGCGGCGGCGTCGTCACCGACCTCGCGGGGCGCACCGATCTCGCGGGCCTGTATGCGGTCGGCGAAACGTCGTACACGGGGCTGCACGGCGCGAACCGGCTCGCGAGCAATTCGCTGCTCGAATGCCTCGTGATCGGCCGCGCCGCGGCCGAGGCGATCGAGGCGGCCGGCTTCGACGCCGAAACGCCGGCCACGCTGCCCGCATGGGACGAAAGCCGCGTGTCGGATGCGGACGAGGAAGTCGTCGTTGCGCACAACTGGGACGAGCTGCGCCGGCTGATGTGGAACTACGTCGGCATCGTGCGTACCGACAAGCGTCTCGAACGCGCGAAGCACCGCTTGTCGCTGCTGCGCGACGAGATCCACGAGTACTACGCGAATTTCCGCGTGACGCGCGACCTGCTCGAACTGCGCAATCTGGTCGACGTCGCGACGCTGATCGTGAAGAGCGCATACTCGCGCCGCGAAAGCCGCGGGCTGCACTACAGCCGAGACTGGCCGCACACGCTGCCGAAGGCGCTGCCAAGCGTGCTCACGCCACGCTCGCGCCGCTGACCGGCACGCCCCTCCCGGCGCGGCCACCATACAGAAAAAAGCCGTTGGCGCTTGCACGCCAACGGCTTTTTTCGTCAGACGACATGCCGCGCAGTCAGTCGACGATCCGCATCGAATAGTCGGTCGCGCGCACGTCCTTCGTCAGCGCACCGATCGAGATGCGGTCGACGCCCGTTTCCGCGAACGTGCGCACCGTATCGAAATTGACGCCGCCTGACACTTCGAGCACGGCCTTGCCGGCCGCGACGCGCACCGCTTCGCGCATCATGTCGAGCGTAAAGTTGTCGAGCAGCACTGATTGCGCGCCATGCGCGAGCGCCGTGTCGAGCTGCGCGAGCGTCTCGACTTCGACCTGCACCGGCACGCCCGAATCCAGCGCGAACGCCGCATCGAGGGCTTCGCCGACGCCGCCGGCTGCCGCGATGTGGTTTTCCTTGATCAGGATGCCGTCGTACAGCGCGAGACGCTGGTTCTCGCCGCCGCCGACCCGCACCGCGTACTTCTGCGCGAGCCGCAGGCCCGGCAGCGTCTTGCGCGTATCGAGGATCTTCGCGCGCGTGCCTTCGACGCGATCGACGTAACGACGCGTCGCGCTTGCGACGCCCGACAGCAGTTGCAGGAAATTCAGCCCGTTGCGCTCGGCCGTCAACAGTGCGCGCGCCGGCCCTTCGAGTTCGCAGACGGTCGAATCCGGCGTCATCCGGTCGCCTTCGCGATAGCGCCACTGCACGACGATCGACGGATCGATCCGCGCGATGACGGCCTCGAACCATGGCACGCCGCACAGCACCGCTTCCTCGCGCACGATGATGCGCGCACGGCGCCGCTCGCCGGCCGGCACGAGCCGCCCGGTCTGGTCGCCCGTGCCGACGTCTTCGGCGATCGCATCGACGACGTTGCGCGCGATCGCTTCCTCGAATGCCGCACCGTATTGTGCGCGGACCGCCTCGAACAGCGGGGAGACTGCGGTCGACACGACGCCTTCCGGCGCGCCGCCCTCAAGCAACGCGGCCGCCCCGTCGGAGGGCGCCGTGCATGGGACCAGAGTGAGCGCCGAAGCGCCAACTTCGGTCGACAGCGGACGAATGTGAGCGCGAGGGCCGGTCATTACGCAGCCCCCACGTTCGCGAACAGTTGCTGGTCGCGCTGCAGATCGCCGCTCGCCTGTACGCGCCTCTTGTGCGCCGCTGCGAAATCGAGCATCCGGTCGATCGGCAGACGCGCACGCACGCCGATCGCGGGATCGACGAAGATCTCGTTGTGACCGCGCTCGAGCACGTCGGCGAGGTTCGCGAGGCCGTTCATCGCCATCCACGGGCAATGCGCGCAGCTCTTGCAGGTCGCGCTGTTGCCGGCCGTCGGCGCGGCGATGAAGGTCTTGCCGGGCGCCGCGAGCTGCATCTTGTGAAGGATGCCGAGATCGGTCGCGACGATGAAATGCGTCGCGTCGAGCTTCACGGCTGCATCGATCAGTTGCGTCGTCGAGCCGACGACGTCCGCCTGCGCGACGACGTTTTCCGGCGACTCGGGATGCACAAGCACCTTTGCGTCCGGATATTCGGCGCGCAGCAGGTCGAGCTCGATGCCCTTGAATTCGTCGTGGACGAGGCACGAACCCTGCCACAGCAGCATGTCCGCGCCCGTTTTCTTCTGGATGTAGCTGCCGAGATGGCGATCGGGTGCCCAGATGATCTTCTCGCCCCGCGCGTGCAGGTCGGCGACGATCTCGAGGCCGATCGACGACGTGACCATCCAGTCCGCGCGCGCCTTCACGGCGGCACTGGTGTTCGCGTAGACGACGACTGTGCGATCGGGATGCGCATCGCAGAACGCGGAGAATTCGTCGGCCGGGCAGCCGAGATCGAGCGAGCAGGTCGCATCGAGATCGGGCATCAGCACGCGTTTGCCGGGGCTCAGGATCTTCGCGGTTTCGCCCATGAAGCGCACGCCGGCGACGACGAGCGTCTGCGCGTCGTGGTCACGACCGAAGCGGGCCATTTCGAGCGAATCGGCGACGCAGCCGCCTGTTTCGTCGGCCAGTTCCTGCAGCTCGGCGTCCACGTAGTAGTGGGCGACGAGCACGGCCTTTTCACGTGCGAGCAGCGCCTTGATGCGCGCCTTCAGTGCAGCGCGCTCCTCGGGGGACGGCGCGTCGGGCACCTTGGCCCATGCTTGTCCCACGCCGCACACGGTCCCTGCCGCGACGGGCCGGTCGTACTCGACGGGTTTGATCGTCGATTGCATCTCCATATCTCCTGTCGACCAGAGTTAGTGCTTTAGCACTTACTCTGGTCCCATGCTTCGCGGTCGACCGGAGTGAGCGGTTTGACGCTCACTCCGATCCCATCCTCTGCGCACGCCCGGGGCATCGAATCCACTGCCCCAAGCCTCATACCAATCCACCCTGCCGATCGGCCATCAAAAACCGGCGGCCCAAATGAAAAAACCCCGCCAACGCGGGGTTTGTGACGTCCTTAGATTCTAATCGATTTCGAATCAGGCGTAGCGACGCAGACGTGTCGCGAATTCCTGCAGCGCCTTGATGCCGCTTTGTTCCGCGCGATGGCACCAATCCTGCAATTGCGCGAGCAGCTGTTCGCGCGATGCGGTCGAACGATCCCAGATCGCGGCCAGATCCTGGCGCAGCTGGAAGTACGTCTGCAGCTTCTGGCTGTTCGCGAAGATTTCCGGCAGCAGCTTCTTCTGCGGCTCGTCGAGGCCGTCGGCGTCCTTGTGGAACCACTTGCGCGCGCTGCGCATCAGCTGGTACTTGTCGCTCGCACCGAGCTCCTTCAGGTGCGCGAGCTCCTGGCGGTATGCACGCTTGACGGCCTTGCCGTAGCGCGCCATCACTTCGTAGCGGTTCGACAACACGGCCTGCAGCGTTTCCTGGTCGAGCACCGTCTTCGGCTTGTTCAGGCGCGGCGTCGGTGCGACCTTCTTCACCTTCGCGAGACCGAATGCCGACATGATGCGGATGTACATCCAGCCGATGTCGAACTCGTACCACTTGTTCGACAGCTTCGCCGACGTCGCGAACGTGTGGTGGTTGTTGTGCAGCTCTTCGCCGCCGATCACGATGCCCCACGGGAACAGGTTCGTGCTCGCATCGGCCGAGTTGAAGTTGCGGTAGCCCCAGAAGTGGCCGAAGCCGTTCACGACACCGGCGGCCCAGAACGGAATCCAGACCATCTGCACGGCCCACACGGTCAGGCCGAGCACGCCGAACAGCGCGACGTCGAGCACCATCATCAGGCTCACGCCGAGGATCGGGTACTTCGAGTACAGATTGCGCTCGATCCAGTCGTTCGGCGTGCCGTGGCTGAACTTGCGCATCGTTTCTTCGTTCTTCGCTTCCGCGCGATACAGCTCGGCGCCCTCGAGGAACACCTTCCAGATCCCGCGCGTCTGCGGGCTGTGCGGATCTTCCTCGGTTTCACACTTCGCGTGGTGCTTGCGATGGATCGCGGCCCACTGGCCCGTCAGCATGCCGGTCGTCATCCACAGCCACATGCGGAAGAAGTGGCTCGCGATCGGATGCAGCTCCAGCGCGCGGTGCGCCTGGCAGCGATGCAGGTAGACCGTCACGCCGATGATCGTGACGTGCGTGACGGCGAGCGCGAACAGCGCGACCTGCCACCACGAAAAACGCAGGAGCCCGTGGGAAAGAAAATCGAGCAGGGAATTCAACAAGGCAGTTACCTGTGGTGAGAGCGACGCCGACGCGGGCCGACGTCATAAAAATGAAAGCATACCGCGTGTAGACCGGAATTTTACTTCAACCGTTCCAAGTCTTTGTAAAAAATGAATATTTTCTTGTCTTGACGCAACGCGGACAGTCCATCTCCGGACCCGGAAAGCCTCGCGATCCCATTCTGGCCGTCGAATTTACCGATTCTGGCCGGCGTGCCGCGCCTTAGGCCGCCGACGCCTGCCCGTCCACCGGGCCGACACCGGCCACGGGCACACCCTGCGCTACCACGCCTGTCGCCGCAAGACCGTCGGGCAGGCCGACCACGCGCACTTCGCGCTGCGGGAACGGGATCGAGATCCCGTGCTCGCCGAACAGCCGCCAGATGTTGCGGTTCACGGCCGAACGCACGCCCGACGTGCCCTTCGCCGCATCCTCGATCCAGAAACCAAGCTCCAGATCGATCCCGTCCGCGCCGAAGCCGACCAGGTACGGAGCCGGCGCCGGCTCCGCGAGCACGCGCGGCACGCCCTTCGCGGCTTCCGCCAGCACCGACAACGCCTGCTCGACGTCGTTCGTATAGGCGACCTGCACGGCGACCTTCGCGTAGCCGCGCGTCAGGTACGACGACTGGTTCTGCACGACGTCCGTGATCAGCTTCTCGTTCGGGATCAGCGTCTCGTTGCCGTCGAGGCCGCGCACGACCGTATAGCGCGTGCGGATCTGCGTGACGACGCCCTGCAGGCCGCCGACGCTGATCGCGTCCCCGAGCCGCAGCGAGCGATCGAGCAGGATGATGAAGCCCGACACGTAATTGCTGGCGACCTTCTGCAAGCCGAAGCCGAGGCCGACGCCCAACGCGCCGCCGAACACGCCGAGCACCGTCACGTCGATGCCGACGAGCGACAGCCCGATCAGGATCGCCGCGAACACGAGCAGCGCGCGGCCGACCCGCGACAGCACGACCTTCAGGTTCGCGTCGAGCGTGCTCGCGCGCGCGAGGCGATCCTCGAGCACCGAGCCCAGCCACATCGCGACCATCAGCGTCACGCACACCCACAGCGCGCCGGAGATCACCGACAGCAGCGTGAGATGCGCATTGGCCACGCGGAACTGCACGCTGTCGAGCCAGCCGAGCACGTCGCGCTGGATGCCGAGCACGGTCAGCACCATCGCGGCCCACACGACGGTCGATACGATCTTCTCGACGATCGACAGCCACGCATGCGTGTGGCCGTCGCGCGCAAACACGCGCCGCGCGAAGAAGAACAGCACGTAGATCAGCCCGATGCCGAACAGCGGCACGAGCGCGAGCGACAGCAGCGACGTCGACATGAACGGGTCGAACGCGAGCTGCGCGACGCCGACGAAAATGCCGCCGAACAACGGGAACAGCGCACGTTTCAGGCTATCGGCGCCCGCACCGGGCGCGCGTCCGGCCGCCCTGCGGCGCGCATCGATCCGGCCGTGCACGAAGCGCGCGGCCAGCCATGCGAAACACAGTGCGCCGACGAGGATCGCCGCCTGCCAGATCATCACCGGCTGGTGGAAATCGCGAATCACCGAGGCCAGCCGGCGCGACAGCAGGCGGCTTTGCAGACTCTCCATCGTCCGTCCGCGCCGCCGTTACTGCGCGCGCCGTTCGAGCACCGCGGCGAAGAAGCCGTCGGTCGCGTGGCGGTGCGGCCACAGCGACAGGTAGTCGCCGGTCTCGATCTCGATGCGCTGGTCGGCCAGCACCTGCTGCGCGGGCACCAGCACGAACTCCGGATGATCGGCCAGGAACTGCTCGACGATCGCTTCGTTCTCCGCGTGGAGCACGCTGCAGGTCGCGTACACGAGCCGGCCGCCCTTCTTCACGAGACGCGCGGCGCTCGCGAGGATCGACGCCTGCTTCGGCGCGAGCTCCTCGATCGACGTGCGCGTCTGGCGCCACTTCAGGTCGGGATTGCGGCGCAGCGTGCCGAGGCCACTGCACGGCGCGTCGACCAGCACGCGGTCGATCTTGCCGGCGAGCCGCTTGATCTTCGCATCGTGCTCGCTGTCGATCAGTACCGGGTTCACGTTCGACAGCCCGCTGCGCGCGAGGCGCGGCTTGAGCTTGGTCAGGCGCTTTTCCGACACGTCGAACGCGTAAAGGCGCCCGGTCGAGCGCATCATCGCGCCGAGCGCGAGCGTCTTGCCGCCGGCGCCCGCGCAGAAATCGACGATCATCTCGCCGCGGCGCGGCGCGACCAGCGAGCACAGCAGCTGGCTACCCTCATCCTGCACCTCGATCTGCCCTTCCTGGAACAGTTGCAGGCGCGTGAGCGCCGGCTTGCCGACGACGCGCACGCCCTGCGGCGCGAACGGCGTCTCGCCCGCGTCGATGCCGTTCGCGCGCAGCGCGTCGATCACCTGGTCGCGCGTCGCCTTCTGCGCGTTGGCACGCAGGTCGAGCGGCGCCGGGTAGTTCAGCGCGGCGGCGAGCTGCGCGAGTTCGTCGGCGTCGAAACGGGCCGACAGCGCCTGGTAGATCCAGTCCGGCAGGTTCGTGCGCACGCGCACCGGCAGGCTCGCCGGATCGATCTTCGACACGTGCTCGAGCCACGCGGCCTCGGTGTCGGACACGAACGGCTTCAGCGCATTGCGGCCGAGCGTCTGCATCAGGCCCAGCAGCGTGAGGCGCCGTGCGGGGCTGCCCGTGCCGCTCTCGGCAAGGTGAGAAAACTCCATCTTCCGGCGCAGCACCGCGAACACCGCCTCGGCGATCACGCCGCGCTCGGCGTGGCCGAGCTTCGGGTGCGCGCGGAAGAACCGGCTCGTCGTCGCGTCGGCGGGGCCGGTGAACTTCAGCACCTCCGCCAGCAAGGTCTCGGTCTGGCCAATCAGGAATCCGTGCAGCTTCATACGCCCTCGCTCGTTTCGGTATGCGGTTGATCCGCGAAAATCCAGCGCGCCTCTTCCGGCGCCACCACTGCCCGGCCGTTCTCGAGGCGCAGGCGCCCCTCGACGAACCAGCGCACCGCACGCGGATACAGCACGTGCTCGACCGTCAGCACGCGCCGCGCGAGCGCGGCCGCGTCGTCGCCCGCACGCACGGGCACCGCGCCCTGCGCGACGATTGCGCCGCTGTCGAGCTCGGGAATCACGAAATGCACGCTCGCGCCATGCAGCGCGACGCCGGCATCCAGCGCCTGCTGGTGCGTGTGGATGCCCTTGAAGCTCGGCAGCAGCGACGGATGGATGTTCAGCAGCCGGCCTTCATATCGTCTGACGAAATCGGGCGTCAGGATGCGCATGAAGCCGGCGAGCACGACGAGATCGGGCGCGAAACGGTCGATTTCGGCGGCGAGCGCCGCGTCGAAGCTGTCACGGCCGTCGAACGACCGGTGGTCGACCACCGCGGTCGCCACCCCGTGCGACGCGGCAAAAACCAGGCCGGCCGCGTCGGGCCGGTTGGCGATCACGGCGGCGACCTGGGCCGGCCAGCGTTCCTGCGCGCACGCGCGGACGATGGCCTCCATGTTGCTGCCGCGACCGGAAATCAGGATCACGAGTTTTTTCATCCGCGAATTTTACCATTCGCCCCCGCGTTTCCCCCCTTCTCGGCCGCCGGGCCGCCCGAACGTTTATAATCTTCTGCTTTGCGGCATCCCACCGCCCATTCCCCCGACGCTGCATCCGCTATCGTGAAAGTCTTCCGCGGCCTGCCCAACGCCGAGAGCCGCGCGCCGTGCGCGCTGACGATCGGCAACTTCGACGGTGTCCATCGCGGCCACCAGGCCCTGCTCGCGCGCGTGCGCGCGGCAGCGGACGCGCGCGGCCTGCCCGTGTGCGTGATGACCTTCGAGCCGCATCCGCGCGAATTCTTCAATCCGGCCGGCGCGCCGCCGCGCATCGCGATGCTGCGCGACAAGCTGGAAGCGCTGCGCGACCACGGGGTCGACCGCGTCGTCGTCGAGCACTTCAACCACACGTTCGCGAGCCAGTCGCCGCAGGCGTTCGTCGAACGCACGCTGGTCGGCGGGCTGCACACGCGCTGGATGATGGTCGGCGACGATTTCTGCTACGGCGCGAAGCGCGCGGGCACCTTCGACACGCTGAAGGCGGCCGGCGAACAGTACGGTTTCGAAGTCGAGCAGATGGGCACGGTCTCCGGCAGCGACGGCACGCGCATCTCCAGCTCCGGCGTGCGCGCCGCGCTCGCCGCGGGCGATCTCGACGCGGCCGCGCAGGCGCTCGGCCACGGCTATGCGATCAGCGGCCACGTCGCGCACGGGCTGAAGCTCGGCCGCGACCTCGGCTTCCCGACCCTGAACCTGCCGATCGCGCACAAGCGGCCGGCGCTCGCGGGCATCTTCGTCGTGCAGGTGCACGGCCTGGGCCCCGCCCCGCTGCCGGGCGTCGCGAGCCTCGGGCTGCGCCCGACCGTCGACGATTCCGGCCGCGTGCTGCTCGAAGTCCACCTGCTCGACTGGCACGGCGATGCGTACGGCAAGCTGATCCGCGTCGAATTCCTGAAGAAGCTGCGCGACGAGGCGAAGTTCGACGATCTCGAGGCGCTGTCGCGCGCGATCGCACTGGACGTCGCGAATGCGCGCGCGTACTTCGTCGAGCGCGCCCGCGCGCCGGGCAGCCGCGCGACCGGCTTCTCGACGTCGGCGACCGACCGAATTAGCTGATCCGGCCAGCGGCGCCACGCGCCGCGCCCTCGCGCCGCCCACCCGCGCGCATCCCCGATTCACGACGCACGAGCGTCCCTCGATTTAGATAGCGATCCCATCATGAGCAACAAGAAAGCCGATTCGAAACCGCAGGCCAAGTATCCGGTCAACCTGCTCGACACGCCGTTCCCGATGCGCGGCGACCTGCCCAAGCGCGAGCCGCAGTGGGTCAAGGAATGGGAAGAGCGCGGCATCTACGAAAAGATCCGCGCGGCCAGCAAGGGCCGCCCGAAGTTCATCCTGCACGACGGCCCCCCGTATGCGAACGGCGACATCCACCTCGGGCACGCGGTCAACAAGATCCTGAAGGACATCGTCGTCAAGTCGCGCAACATGGCCGGCTTCGACGCACCGTACGTGCCGGGCTGGGATTGCCACGGGATGCCGATCGAGATCCAGATCGAGAAGCAGTTCGGCAAGTCGCTGCCGGCGGCCGAAGTGATGAGCAAGGCGCGCGCGTACGCGACCGAGCAGATCGAGAAGCAGAAGGTCGGCTTCAAGCGCCTCGGCGTGCTCGGCGACTGGGCGAATCCGTACAAGACGATGAACTTCGTCAACGAGGCGGAAGAGATCCGCGCGCTCGGCAAGATCATCGAGAAGGGCTACGTGTACCGCGGGCTGAAGCCGGTGAACTGGTGCTTCGACTGCGGCTCGGCGCTCGCCGAGGCGGAAGTCGAGTACAAGGACCGCACCGACCCGACGATCGACGTGATGTTCGCGTTCGCCGAGCCGGAAAAGACCGCCCAGGCGTTCGGCCTGCCGGCGCTGCCGCGCGCCGAGGGCGGCATCGTGATCTGGACCACCACGCCGTGGACGATCCCGGCCAACCAGGCGCTGAACCTCCATCCGGAAATCGTCTACGCGCTGGTCGACACCGAGCGCGGGCTGCTGATCATCGCGGAAGAACGCGTCGCCGCCTGCATGGCCGACTTCAAGCTGACCGGCCGCGTCGTCGCGACCGCGCCCGGCGTGAAGCTCGCGAACCTGCGCTTCCACCACCCGCTCGCGTCGGCCCACCCCGGCTACAAGCGCACCGCGCCCGTCTACCTCGGCGACTACGTGACGACCGACACGGGTACCGGCGTCGTGCACTCGTCGCCCGCCTACGGCATCGAAGACTTCATCTCGTGCAAGGCGCACGGGATGACCGATTCGGACTTCATCAACCCGGTGATGGGCGACGGCCGCTACATCGAATCGCTGCCGCTGTTCGGCGGCCTGTCGATCTGGGACGCGAACCCGAAGATCGTCGACGCGCTGAACGCGGCCGGCTCGCTGCTGCGCAGCGAGAAGTACACGCACAGCTACATGCACTGCTGGCGCCACAAGACGCCGATCATCTACCGCGCGACGTCGCAATGGTTCGCCGGCATGGACGTGACGCCGCGCGACGGCAGCAAGACGCTGCGCGAAGCGGCGCTCGAAGGCGTCGACGCGACCGCGTTCTACCCGTCGTGGGGCAAGCAGCGCCTGTTCAGCATGATCGCGAACCGTCCCGACTGGACGCTGTCGCGCCAGCGCCAATGGGGCGTGCCGATGGCGTTCTTCGTGCACAAGGAAACCGGCGAGCTGCACCCGCGCACGCTCGAGCTGCTCGAGGAAGTCGCCAAGCGCGTCGAGCAGGCGGGCATCGAGGCGTGGCAGTCGCTCGATCCGCGCGAGCTGATCGGCGACGACGCAAATATGTACGAAAAGAACCGCGACACGCTCGACGTGTGGTTCGACTCGGGCACGACGCACTGGCACGTGCTGCGCGGCTCGCACAAGGATCAGCTGCAGTTCCCGGCGGACCTGTACCTCGAAGGCTCCGACCAGCACCGCGGCTGGTTCCACTCGTCGCTGCTGACCGCGTCGATGATCGACGGCCGCGCGCCGTACAAGGGCCTGCTCACGCACGGCTTCACGGTCGACGGCGAAGGCCGCAAGATGAGCAAGTCGCTCGGCAACGGTGTCGACCCGCATGAAGTCGCGAACCGCCTCGGCGCGGAAATCATCCGCCTGTGGATCGCGTCGACCGACTATTCGGGCGAGCTCGCCATCTCCGAGGAAATCCTGAAGCGTGTGACGGAAGGCTATCGCCGCATCCGCAACACGCTGCGCTTCCTGCTCGCGAACCTGTCGGACTTCGACTTCGCGCAGCACGCGGTGCCGGTCGACGAATGGCTCGAGATCGACCGTTATGCCGTCGCGTTCTCCGCGCAACTGCAGACGGAATTGCTCGGCCACTACGAGAAGTACGAGTTCCACCCGGTCGTCGCGAAGCTGCAGACGTACTGCTCGGAAGATCTCGGCGGCTTCTACCTCGACGTGCTGAAGGACCGCCTGTACACCAGCGCGGCCGATTCGCGCGCGCGCCGCTCCGCGCAGACCGCGCTGTACCACCTGACGCACGGGCTGCTGCGCGTGCTCGCACCGTTCCTGTCGTTCACCGCGGAAGAAGCGTGGAAGGTGTTCCAGCCGGCCAGCGACACCGTGTTCACGGAAACCTACTACGCGTATCCGGAAGTGGCCGGCTCGGCCGCACTGATCGAGAAGTGGGCGCTGCTGCGCGACGTGCGCGGCAACGTGACGAAGGCGCTCGAGGAAGCACGCACCGCGAACCGCATCGGTTCGTCGCTGCAGGCCGAAGTGGCCGTGCATGCGAGCGGCGCGCGCTACGATGCGCTGACGAGCCTCGGCGACGACCTGAAGTTCGTGCTGATCACGTCGGCGGCGACAGTCGTGAAGGTCGACGACGAAGCGCAGGAAAGCGTCGACGTCGCGGCGTCGAAGTACCAGAAGTGCGAACGCTGCTGGCACTACCGCGAGGACGTCGGCGCGCACGCCGACCACCCGACGCTGTGCGGACGCTGCTTCTCGAACCTGTTTGAAAACGGCGAAATCCGGAGCGCGGCTTAACTATGGCAAAAACCCTGTCGAAACCGGCCAGCGGCGCGCTCGCGCCCTGGCTCGGCATTTCGCTGATCGTGATCCTGTTCGACCAGCTGTCGAAAATCGCGATCCTGAAAACGTTCGCGTACGGCGCGCAGCATGCGCTGACGTCGTTCTTCAGCCTCGTGCTGGTGTACAACCGCGGCGCCGCGTTCGGCTTCCTGTCGACCGCGAGCGGCTGGCAGCGCTGGGCGTTCACCGCGCTCGGCATCGGCGCGACGCTCGTGATCTGCTTCCTGCTGCGCCGCCATGGCCAGCAGCGGCTGTTCAGCCTGTCGCTCGCGCTGATCCTCGGCGGCGCGCTCGGCAACGTGATCGACCGGCTGGTCTACGGCCACGTGATCGACTTTCTCGATTTCCACGTCGGCGGCTGGCACTTCCCGGCGTTCAACCTCGCCGATTCCGCGATCACGATCGGCGCGGTGCTGCTGGTCTACGACGAACTGCGTCGGGTGCGCGGCTCGCGCTGAGCGCGCATACTCGGTGTCGACGGCCGGCTTCGCGCCGGCCGTTCCGTTTGACCCTTGGAGGCCTGAGTTGGCACACGCAGAACTCGCTGGAAAACACCTCGTTCTCGGCCTGACGGGCGGCATCGCCTGCTACAAGATCGCCGAGCTCACCCGGCTGCTGACGAAGGCAGGCGCGACCGTGCAGGTCGTGATGACCGAAGCCGCCGCGCAGTTCATCACGCCCGTCACGATGCAGGCGCTGTCCGGCCGGCCTGTCTACACGAGCCAGTGGGACGCGCGCATCGACAACAACATGGCGCACATCGACCTGTCGCGCGAAGCCGACGCGATCGTGATCGCGCCCGCGTCGACGGATTTCCTCGCGAAGCTCGCGCACGGATTCGCGGACGACCTGCTGTCGACGCTGTGCGTCGCGCGCGACTGTCCGCTGCTCGTCGTGCCCGCGATGAACCGCCAGATGTGGCAGAACCCGGCCACGCAACGCAATGCCGCGCAACTGCGCACCGACGGCGTGTCGGTGCTCGGCCCCGATTCGGGCGCGCAGGCCTGCGGCGAAGTCGGCGACGGCCGCATGCTCGAACCCGAGGCGATCTATGAAGCCATCGTCGCGCACTTCGCACCAAAGGTGCTCGCGCACCGTCGCGTGCTGATCACGGCCGGCCCGACGTTCGAGCCGCTCGACCCGGTGCGCGGCCTCACGAACCGCTCGAGCGGCAAGATGGGCTTCGCGCTCGCGCGCGCCGCGCAGCAGGCCGGTGCCGACGTGCATCTCGTCGCGGGGCCGGTCGCGCTCGACACGCCGTGGGGCGTGACGCGCCAGGACGTGCAGACCGCGCAGCAGATGTACGACGCGGTCATGCACGCGGTATCCGACGCGGACATCTTCATCGCGGTGGCCGCGGTCGCCGACTGGCGCGTCGACCAGCCGGCCGAGCACAAGATGAAGAAGACGGCCGATCGCAAGATGCCGGCGCTCGCGTTCGTCGAGAACCCCGACATCCTCGCATCGGTCGCGGCGCTGCCCGATCCGCCGTTCTGCGTCGGTTTCGCCGCCGAAAGCGGCGACCTCGACGTGCATGGCGACGAAAAGCGCAAGCGCAAGAACGTGCCGCTGCTGGTCGGCAACCTCGGCCCGCTGACGTTCGGCCGCGACGACAACGAAGTCGTGCTGTTCGAGGCAGCCGGGCTCACGCGCCTGCCGCGCGCGCCGAAGGACGAGCTCGCGCACGCGCTCGTCGCCGAAATCGCGAAGCGCCTGCCCGACAATCACCTGATCTGATCCATTGCGCGGCGGCACGCGCCGCCGCGCCCTTCCCGACCGATTCGACGACCGCATGAAACTCGACCTGAAGATTCTCGACGCGCGCATGCGCGACTACATGCCCGCCTACGCCACCACCGGCAGCGCGGGCCTTGACCTGCGCGCGTGCCTCGACGCACCCGTCACGCTGCAGCCGGGCGAAACGACGCTGGTGCCGACGGGCCTCGCGATTCATCTCGCGGATCCCGGCTATGCGGCGCTGATCCTGCCGCGCTCGGGCCTCGGCCACAAGCACGGGATCGTGCTCGGCAACCTCGTCGGCCTGATCGATTCCGACTACCAGGGCCAGCTGATGGTGTCGACGTGGAACCGCGGCCAGACCGAATTCGTGCTGAACCCGTTCGAACGGCTCGCGCAGCTCGTGATCGTGCCGGTCGTGCAGGCGCAGTTCAATATCGTCGACGATTTCGCGCAAAGCGATCGCGGCGAAGGCGGCTTCGGCAGCACCGGCCGTCACTGAACGGCGTGATACGAAAAGGGGGCCTCGCGGCCCCCTTTCCTTTTTCCGTTTCCCCTCACCGATCGGCCGTCTGCGCGATCCGCGCGGGCGCGAGTTCGCGTCGCCGTGCCTGCGCGATGCTCGCATAGATCACCAGCGCGGCCAGCACACCGAGCAGCACCGCCGACGAGCCGACCGTGCCGAGCGCGAGCCCGCCCTTGGCGACCGGTTTCGTCAGCAGGTCGCCGACCGTCGCGCCGAACGGACGCGTGAGCACGAACGCGGCCCAGAACAGCAGCACGCCAGAGATCCGCGTGAAGTAATGCGCGAGCACGATCGCCGCGAGCAGCGCGCCGATCAGCAGCGCGCCGCCGCCGAAGCCGAGCCCCGAGCTGTCCGCGAGGAAATCGCCGAGCGCGGTGCCGAGCGTGTTCGAGAACAGGATCGCGATCCAGTACAGCAGCTCGACCTTGCGCGTGCGGATCAGGTCCACCGACAGCGACTCGCCGCTCAGGCGCCACACCGCGAAGATCGCCAGCAGGATCGCGACGAGAATCGACGAGCCTGCCGCATAGCCGAGGCCGAGCGTGCGGTCCATGAAATCGGACATCGTCGTGCCCGCGGTGCTCGTCGCAACGATCACGGCCCAGTAAATGGCCGGGCGATAGCCGGTCGTCCTGAGCTGCGCACCGAGCGTGACGAGAAAGAAACCGAACAGCAGGATCGAGCTCACCGCGTAGCCGACGTTCAGCGTCATCGACAGCAGGTCGCCGCCGGTTTCGCCGAGCGTCGTCGCGCAGATCTTCATGATCCAGAACGCGAGCGTGATTTCGGGAAGTTTGTTCATTCGAACCCCTTTTGACAGGAACGCAGCGAGCCGACGTGGGCCGGCCCGCCATGCAGACAGGTTCGAATGTTATCGCCGCCGGCTTAACGCAACCTTAGCGGCCTCGCCTCGCCGCGCGGGCCACCGCCCGTGGCGTGCGCTCACGCGTCAACGCGCGTGCTGGTGCCGGTAGTGCAGCGCATACGCGAGCGTCAGCAGCACGACGAACACGACGCCGACCACCATCGTCATCCGGAATTCGCGCGTGAACGCGGTCGTGAGCAGGACCGCACCGACGAGCGCCGCACCGAGCAGGCTGCCGAACGGGTGGCCCCACATCCGGAATGCGAGCGCCGGGCCACGATACCGCGCGCGAAAGCGCAGATGCGTGACGAAGATCATCAGCCACGTGAACAACGCGCCGAACATCGCGATCGCCATCATCACGGTAAACGCGGTGTCGGGCGACAGCGCGACCAGCACGGCCGCGACCGCGACGCCGCTGGTCGAGATCCACAGCGCCGCGCGCGGCACGCCGTTGTTGCCGAGCCGGCCGAACACCGCCGGCGCGAGCCGCGCACGCGACAGGCTGAACATCATCCGCGTCGTCACGTAGAGCTGGCTGTTCATCGCCGACAGCGCCGCGATCAGCAGCACGAAGTTGATCACGCCGGCCGCATAGGGCACGTGTGTCGCCGCCATCACCTTCACGAACGGGCTTTCGTCGGTGCCGGCCTGCGTCCAGGGCACGATCGCGAGCATCAGCGACAGCGTCAGCAGGTAGAACAGCACGAGCCGGAACACCGTCGAGCGGAACGCGCGCGTGACCGCATGCTGCGGATCGCGCGCCTCGCCGGCCGCGATCGCGACCGCCTCGATGCTCATGTAGCTGAAGATCGCGACGATCACCGCGACCCAGGTGCCCCACGGCCCTTTCGGCATGAAGCCGTCGTGCGCGGTGTAGTTCGCGAAGCCGATGCCAGAAGCCGCCGGCGCCGACCACACGAGATACGCGCCGAGCACGATGAACACGACGATCGCCGCGATCTTCAGCAACGAAAACGCGTATTCGACCGATCCGTACAGCGTGACGCTCGCGAGGTTCACCGCGATCAGCAGCGCGGAGAAGCCGATCACCCAGTACCAACCGGGCACGGCCGGGAACCAGTACTTCATGAAGACGGCGATCGCGCTGATCTCGGTGCCGATCGCGAACACCACCGCGAACCAGTACGCATAGCGCACGAGAAAGCCCGCGAGCGGGCCGACGTAGTGCTCGGCGTATGCACCGAACGAACCGGCCGTCGGATGCGCGACCGTCATTTCCGCGAGCGCGCCCATCAGCAGCAGCGCAATCAGCGCGCCGATCGCATACGAGACCAGCACGCTCGGACCGGCGAGCCCGATCGCGAACCCGCTGCCGAGGAACAGCCCCGTGCCGATCGCGCCGCCGATCGCGATCATCGCCATCTGCCCCGACGTCAGCGCGTGGCGCAACCCTTGTTCGCGCGCGACGATATTGTCGAACGACCGTTGTTGTTGTGTCACTGCGTTGCTACTCCCTGCCCCACCATTGCGCCACCGGCGCCAGATAAAACGAAACGGCGCGGAGAACTTCCCGCGCCGTTCGCATGAACAACGAATTATCGCTTACTCGACTTCGACCGTCTCTTCGTTCGGCTTGTGCGGCGGATTCGCCAGCTTGTCGAACGACAACTGAACCTTGTCGCTTTCGTCGACGTCGACCGTCACGTGCCCACCGTTGACGAGCTTGCCGAACAGCAGTTCGTCGGCCAGCGCACGACGGATCGTGTCCTGGATCAGCCGCTGCATCGGCCGCGCGCCCATCAACGGGTCGAAGCCGTGCTTCGCGAGATGCTTGCGCAACGCGTCGGTGAACAGCGCGTCGACCTTCTTCTCGTGCAGCTGCTCCTCGAGCTGGATCAGGAACTTGTCGACCACGCGCATGATGATTTCCTCATCGAGCGAGCGGAAGCTGATGATCGAATCCAGGCGGTTGCGGAACTCCGGCGTGAACAGACGCTTGATGTCGGTCATCTCGTCGCCCGTCTCGCGGCGCGTCGTGAAACCGATCGTCGCCTTCTGCATCGACTCGGCGCCCGCGTTCGTCGTCATGATGATGATGACGTTGCGGAAATCCGCCTTGCGGCCGTTGTTGTCCGTCAGCGTGCCGTGGTCCATCACCTGCAGCAGCACGTTGAAGATGTCCGGATGCGCCTTCTCGATTTCGTCGAGCAACAGCACGCAATGCGGCTTCTTCGTGACGGCTTCGGTCAGCAGGCCGCCCTGGTCGAACCCGACGTAGCCCGGCGGCGCGCCGATCAGGCGGCTCACCGCGTGACGCTCCATGTATTCCGACATGTCGAAGCGGATCAGCTCGATGCCGAGCGTGAACGCGAGCTGGCGCGCCACTTCGGTCTTGCCGACGCCCGTCGGGCCGGAGAACAGGAACGAGCCGATCGGCTTGTCCATCTTGCCGAGGCCCGCGCGCGCCATCTTGATCGATGCGGCGAGCGCGTCGATCGCCGGATCCTGGCCGAACACGACGCTCTTCAGGTCGCGATCGAGCGTCTGCAGCTTGCTGCGATCGTCCTGCGACACGCTTTGCGCCGGCACGCGCGCGATCTTCGAGATGATTTCCTCGATCTCGCTCTTGCCGATCGTCTTCTTCTGCTTCGACTTCGGCAGGATGCGCTGCGCGGCGCCCGCTTCGTCGATCACGTCGATCGCCTTGTCCGGCAGGTGCCGGTCGGTGATGAAGCGCGCCGACAGTTCGGCCGCGGCCGACAGTGCGCCCGACGAGTACTTGACGCCGTGATGCTCCTCGAAGCGCGACTTCAGCCCGCGCAGGATCGCGACCGTCTGCTCGACGGTCGGCTCCGTCACGTCGACCTTCTGGAAGCGCCGCGACAGCGCCGCATCCTTCTCGAAGATGCCGCGATACTCGGTGAACGTGGTCGCGCCGATGCACTTGAGCGTGCCCGACGACAACGCCGGCTTCAGCAGGTTCGACGCGTCGAGCGTGCCGCCCGATGCGGCGCCCGCGCCGATCAGCGTGTGGATCTCGTCGATGAACAGGATCGCGTGCGGACGCTCTTTCAGCTCCTTCAGCACCGTCTTCAGACGTTGCTCGAAGTCGCCGCGATACTTGGTGCCCGCGAGGAGCGCGCCCATGTCGAGCGAATACACCTGTGCGTTCGCCAGGATGTCCGGCACTTCGCCGCGCGTGATGCGATAGGCGAGCCCTTCCGCGATCGCGGTCTTGCCCACGCCCGCTTCGCCCACGAGCAGCGGATTGTTCTTGCGGCGGCGGCACAGCACCTGCACGACACGCTCGACCTCCGGCTCGCGGCCGATCAGCGGATCGATGCGGCCGTCCTTCGCCATCTGGTTCAGGTTCTGCGTGAACTGCGCGAGCGGCGTTTCCTTCTGCGCGTTCGCGTCTTCGCTTTCCGCGTTCGCGTCGGTCGACTTCGCGGCTTCGCCGCCGTTCGTCTTCGCGATGCCGTGCGAAATGAAGTTCACGACGTCCAGGCGCGTGACGCCCTGCTGCTGCAGGTAATAGACGGCGTGCGAATCCTTCTCGCCGAAGATCGCGACCAGCACGTTCGCGCCGGTGACTTCCTTCTTGCCGTTCGACGTCGACTGGACGTGCATGATCGCGCGCTGGATCACGCGCTGGAACCCAAGCGTCGGCTGGGTATCGACATCGTCGGTACCCGGGACGGTCGGTGTGTTGTCGTGGATGAAATTGCGCAGGTTCTGACGCAAGTCCTCAATGTTGGCCGCACACGCGCGCAACACCTCGGCTGCCGTCGGATTATCCAGCAGAGCCAGCAGCAGATGCTCGACCGTAATGAACTCATGGCGCGCCTGGCGTGCTTCCATGAACGCCATGTGCAGGCTGACTTCCAATTCCTGGGCAATCATGCTTCCTCCATCACGCACTGCAGCGGATGCCCGGCCTGCCGCGCATGGGTAACGACTTGCTCAACCTTGGTCGACGCGATGTCCCGCGTATAGACCCCACATACCCCTCGCCCTTCGCGATGGACCTTCAGCATGATCTGCGTGGCCGTCTCGCGATCCTTCTTGAAATACTCCTGTACGACCATCACGACGAACTCCATCGGCGTGAAGTCGTCGTTCAGCAGCACCACCTTGTACATCGAAGGCGGCTTGAGCTTCTGCTGCTTGCGTTCCAGGACGGTACTGTCCTGCTTGTCCGGGATAATCGCCATACACCCATTCTAAACAACTCGGACAGGCCCGCAATCCTGCCATTACCCGACCGACCGGCCGGCGCCCTCCCTGGTTCCCGACGACATGCGATCGTCTTCGCGCCATACGAAAGCCGGCTGCGGTGCCGGCTTTCACGCGTGGCGCGGAACACGAACCGTCAGGGGGAGACTGCACCGGACCGTCGCATCCGCATCCAGTATCCCACAAGCCGGGCCGACTCGATCGCGTGTCACTCGAGCCTGGTATATGAGCCGATTATGCGACTTTTCAAGTCCGCGCGCTCGGCGGCATGCTGCGAAGCAAAGCCGGAAAAACCCTGAAAATGGGTTCTTTACAACGGCCCTCTAACCGTCTAAAAATTCCACTTGACACTCAAATAAAGAGCGCCAACAATCAAGCTGGCACTTTTTTCAATTTGCCAGTTGGCGAAATGAAAGAGGCCGAAGGTGAGCTTGTGAGGGGGGAACGGCTGTATTTTCCGGTCGTTTAGCTTTTCGAGCGTGCTCGTGGTAAGTAGCAGCGACTGTGTGACAGGGGAAGTAGGAAAATGGCAACTGGTATCGTTAAGTGGTTCAACGACGCGAAGGGCTTCGGTTTCATCACCCCCGACGAGGGCGGTGAGGATCTGTTTGCGCACTTCTCGGCCATCAACATGCAGGGCTTCAAGACCCTGAAGGAAGGCCAGAAGGTGAGCTTCGAGGTCGTTCAAGGGCCGAAGGGCAAGCAAGCGTCGAACATCCAGGCCGCGTAAGGCACCGGATATTGGACGAAGAAACCCGGCATTGCGCCGGGTTTCTTTTTTTCAGGCCGGCCATTCGTTAATTCGATTGGCCGGCCTTTTCGTTCAATCCGGATTATTGAACACGTATTGTCTTGTTGCACATGCAGATCGAATGCCGTCATACATGTGAAACATAATCGATACGCGTTACACGACCTTCAGCGTGCCCATCATGCCGAGATCCTCGTGTTCGAGAATATGGCAGTGGAACATGCGCTCGCCGGGCATGTCTTGCGTAACGAGAATCGTCACGGTCTCGCCGCTGCGCACGTTCACGGTATCGCGCCACGCGCGGAACGGTTCGCTCGTGCGCGTGCCGTCCGATGCACGCTCGATCACCTGGAATTGCGTGCCGTGCAAATGGAACGGGTGATCCATGTCGGTGGCATTGCGGATCGTCCAGCGCTCGATGTCGCCGCGGCGGCTCGTCAACGTCGCGCGATGCGGTGCATAGGTCGCGCCGTTGATCGTGAAGCGCATCCCGGCCGGGCGGCCATGCATCGGGCCGTTCATCATCGCGTCCATGTCCATCTCTTCGCCGAACGCGACCTCCTTGTGCGCGACCGGCTCGCCGAGCGCCGGCACCGCGCGCAGCGTCGCGGGCAGCGCACGGGCGGCGGCCGGTGCGAACGCGACGTCGGCCAGCGGCAGCGCCGGATCGGGCGGCAGGCTACCGTGGCCGTCGTCGTGGGACATCGCCATCTTGCGGCGGTCGTATTCGGCCGCCTGCAGCACGGCGCGTGACGCGCGCTCGCCGGCGCGCACCAGCAGTTCCGCGCGCTCGCCCGGCGCGAGCAGCAGCGACGTCACGCGGCGCGGCGCATCGAAGAGCCCGCCGTCCGTGCCCGCATGCTCGAACGCGCGGCCGTCGTCGAACGCCACGCGCAGGTAGCGCGCGCTGCACGCGTTCCACACGCGCCAGCGCTCGTCACTCGCGACGTCGATCCGCGGCCGGCGCGCACCGTTGACCAGCACGAACTGACCTTCGCGGCCGTTCATCCAGTCCATCATGTCGTTCGGCGCAATCGTGCCGTCGCGCGCGAGCTTCAGGTCGGACACGAACAGGTTGCGCTCGGGCCAGCCGGCGAGCGGATCGTCGGCGGCGCGCACGACGAACGGGCCGGCCAGCCCGCGGAACACCTGCTCAGCGGTCATCATGTGCGGATGCGGGTGATACCAGTAGGTGCCGGCACTGCCCTTCGGCAGCGTGAAGCGGTACACGTGCGACGCACCCGGCGCGACGGGGTCGGACGGGTTGCCGTCCTGGTCGGGTGGCACCGGCAGGCCATGCCAGTGGATCGTCGACGGTTGCGGCAGCTTGTTCACGAAGCGGATTTCGACCGTATCGCCCTCGCGTACGTCGATCAGCGGGCCGACCACCGGCCCCTGCATGCCCGTGCCGAACTGCCAGAACGTCGTCGGACGCGCCCCGTGCAGCAGCGGACGCGCGACCGGCTGCGCGACCAGCGTCGCGCGGAACGTGCCGGGCTCGCGGCTTTCGTTCGCGAGCGTGCGCAGCGACGCGAGCGGCGCGCCGGCCGGCAGCGCATCGGCCGCCGCGAGCGCGGCCGGCGCCGGCTTCGCGTGCTGCGTGTGGCCCGCCATCCCTGACATGCCCGACATGCCGGGCATGTCATCCATCTGATCCATGCCGGCCATGCCCGCGTGTGCGGCATGCTGCGCCCAGGCGGTGCGCGCAAACAGCGATGCGGCCGCAACGCCGATGGCATGCGACAGGAAGGTTCTCCGTATCATCAATCATTCCTCGTTATTCGTGCTGCGTCGCGCGGCCGTCGCGACACCCGCGCCGGCCGGTGCGCAAGCGCCCACGCGCGACGCGAAACCTGATGCCCGCGTCATCATAACCGCGGGCCGTGGCCGAAGCAGCGCGGCACCGCGCAAGCGGCGATACGCCGCAGTGCACTGCCGGGCCCGACGGCCCGGGCGCCGTTCGCGCGGCGTTTTCAACCATCGCCCGACGCCGCGACGCCCTACCACATTCATACCGGCCGCCTGGTCGACGGCATTCGCTCCTGGCGTTCGCCCCGCCCGATCAGGGCAATTCGCACCCCCGTTCATCCCGCCAGCGGCACGCCACACACCTTCGATGCACGGATCCGTTGATTTTTCACGATGCGGAACAAGTCTCTGCGTTATAAAAATTCGTGGTGCACGGCACAAATTCGCTGTTTCGCGATGCCAAAAATCGTTCCGCAATACAAAACGCTCGAAATAACCCAATGTTTTTAAATGGGAATTTTTGTTTCGAGCAAGCGTTCTACGCGCACCATCGATCGCGACCATGGACGTAGACTGGGTTCCATGCACCGACGCTTCGCCACGACGTTCGATACGAAAAGCCAACCGGCGGGCGGCACAACAGAATCGCTTGTAATCAGAAAGGGAGAACGGAAATGAAGGGATTTCGCTTTGGTTCAGCGCTCGGGTCGTTCTACATCCTGCCGGGTAACGGCGGCTGGGAAGCGACGTTCGGCAACGCTCTGCTCGGCGCGTTCTCGTGCCCGGAAGTCGCCGCCGACCACATCTCCCGCGGCGACTGCGAGCAACCGTCCGAACTGGATACGGCCACGCTCGAAGTGCCGCCCGAAATCAGCGAATGGGAAATCGTGCACGTCTGAATGGCACGCCTGCAACGAAAAACGCCCCGGGCGACCGGGGCGTTTTTATTGTCGGCGCAGCGGCGAGCCGTGAGGCCCGCCGCGTCGGCGGCTGCCGTTGCCGTTGCCGTGGCGCGCGCGTTGGCGCGGCCGACGTCAGGCGACTGCGTCGACGATGGCGTTCAGCGTTGCGCTCGGACGCATCGCCTGGCTCGTCAGCTCGACGTTCGGACGGTAGTAGCCGCCGATCGCCTGCGCGGTGCCCTGCGCGGCCGACAGTTCTTCCAGGATGCGCGCTTCGCTGTCGGACAGCGCCTTCGCGACGCCTTCGAACTGCGCCTTCAGCGCGGCATCGTCGGTCTGCTCGGCCAGCGCCTGCGCCCAGTACAGGCACAGGTAGAAGTGGCTGCCGCGGTTGTCGAGGCCGCCGACCTTGCGTGCAGGCGACTTGTTCTCGTCCAGGAACTTGCCGGTCGCCTGGTCGAGCGTCTTCGCGAGCACGAGGGCCTTCGGGTTCTGGTAAGCGTGGCCGAGGTGTTCGAGCGACGCGGCCAGCGCGAGGAATTCGCCCAGCGAATCCCAGCGCAGGAAGCCTTCCTCGACGAACTGCTGCACGTGCTTCGGTGCCGAGCCGCCCGCGCCCGTTTCGAACATCCCGCCGCCGGCCATCAGCGGCACGATCGACAGCATCTTCGCGCTCGTGCCGAGTTCCATGATCGGGAACAGGTCGGTCAGGTAGTCGCGCAGCACGTTGCCCGTGACCGAGATCGTGTCCTTGCCCGCACGGATGCGCTCGAGCGAGAAACGCGTCGCGTCCACCGGCGTCATGATGCGGATGTCGAGGCCGTTCGTGTCGTGATCCTTCAGGTAGCGTTCGACCTTCGCGATGATCTGCGCGTCGTGTGCACGTGCCGGATCGAGCCAGAACACGGCCGGCGCGCCGGTCGCGCGGGCACGGTTCACCGCGAGCTTGACCCAGTCCTGCACCGGTGCGTCCTTCGTCTGGCACATGCGCCAGATGTCGCCCGACTCGACCGCGTGCTCGAGCAGCACGTTGCCGGCTTCGTCCGTGACGCGCACGACGCCATCGGCCGGGATCAGGAACGTCTTGTCGTGCGAACCGTATTCCTCTGCCGCCTGCGCCATCAGGCCGACGTTCGGCACGCTGCCCATCGTGACCGGGTCGAATGCGCCGTGCTGCTTGCAGTCTTCGATCACGGCCTGGTAGACGCCCGCGTAGCAGCGGTCCGGAATCACGGCCTTCGCGTCGGACAGTTCGCCGTCCGGGCCCCACATGCCGCCCGAGTCGCGGATCATCGCCGGCATCGATGCGTCGACGATCACGTCGCTCGGCACGTGCAGGTTCGTGATGCCCTTGTCCGAGTTGACCATCGCGAGACGCGGGCGCACCGCGTACTCAGCCTTGACGTCGGCTTCGATCACTTCGCGCGTGTCGGCCGGCAGGTCCTTCAGGCGCGCGTACAGGTCGCCGATCCCGTTGTTCGGGTTGAAACCGAGTTGCGCGAGCACGTCCGCGTGCTTCGCGAGCGCGTCGCTGTAGAACACCGACACGAAGTGACCGAACAGGATCGGGTCCGAGACCTTCATCATGGTCGCCTTCAGGTGCACCGAGAACAGCACGTCCTGCGCCTTCGCGTCGGCGATCTGCGCTTCGATGAAGCTGCGCAGCGCCTTGCGGCTCATCACCGATGCGTCGATGATTTCATCGGCCTTCACCGCCGTCTTTTCCTTCAGCACCTTCTTCACGCCGTCGGTCGTCGTGAGTTCGATCTTCACGCTGCCGGCCGCGGCGATCAGCGCCGACTTTTCGCTGCCGTAGAAGTCGCCTTCGCTCATGTGCGCAACGTGCGCCTTCGACGTGGCCTTCCATGCGCCCATCTTGTGCGGGTGCTTGCGTGCGTAGTTCTTCACCGACAGCGGCGCGCGGCGATCCGAGTTGCCCTCGCGCAGCACCGGGTTCACCGCGCTGCCCTTGATCTTGTCGTAGCGGGCCTTGACCGCCTTCTCTTCGTCGGTCGACGGATCTTCCGGATACGCCGGCAGCGTGTAGCCCTGCGCCTGCAGTTCCGCGATCGCGGCCTTGAGCTGCGGCACCGATGCGCTGATGTTCGGCAGCTTGATGATGTTCGCTTCCGGCTTCAGCGTGAGCTGGCCCAGTTCGGCCAGATCGTCGGAACCCTTCTGCTCCGGCGGCAGGACGTCGGCGAATGCCGCGATGATACGGCCGGCGAGCGAGATGTCGCGCGTTTCGACGGCGACGCCGGACGAGCGCGTGAAGGCCTTGACGATCGGCAGCAGCGAATAGGTCGCGAGCGCGGGCGCTTCGTCGGTGAGGGTGTAGATGATCTTGGGCGAAGTGGACATGGTGGTCAAAGCATTGCTACGTGAATGTTGGACTGAGAAGCGCCGGCGGTAACCGGCGGGGAGCGACCGGGTGGGTCGCGAAAGGGGCGCGCCGGCTCAGCCGGGCGGTGGTGTTGCGAGGGCCGTCATGTTCTACCTTGCAGGGCATGCGGGCCGCATCGCGGCGCCGCGGCCCGCACGCCGGACCGCCCTGCCAACAAACCTGCCATCCACGAAACGCTCCGGCGCCGGCAGTAGGCGCCGGAGCGGCCGGCGATCCGCCGGCCCACCCCGGAAGGGGTCTTACATGTTCTCGATCAGCACTTCGCCGAAGCCGGAGCACGACACCTGCGTCGCGCCTTCCATCAGGCGCGCGAAGTCGTACGTGACGCGCTTCTGCAGGATCGACTTTTCCATCGCGGCGATGATCGTGTCGGCCGCTTCCGTCCAGCCGAGGTGGCGCAGCATCATTTCCGCCGACAGGATCTCGGAACCGGGGTTCACGTAATCCTTGCCCGCATACTTCGGCGCCGTGCCGTGCGTCGCCTCGAACATCGCGACCGAATCCGACAGGTTCGCGCCCGGCGCGATCCCGATGCCGCCGACCTGCGCGGCCAGTGCGTCGGAGATGTAGTCGCCGTTCAGGTTCAGCGTCGCGATCACGTCGTATTCGGCCGGACGCAGCAGGATCTGCTGCAGGAACGCGTCGGCGATCGAATCCTTGATGACGATCTCGTTGCCCGTCCTCGGGTTCTTCACGCGCATCCACGGGCCGCCGTCGATCAGCTCGCCGCCGAATTCCTTCTGCGCGAGCGCGTAGCCGGCGTCACGGAACAGGCCTTCCGTGAACTTCATGATGTTGCCCTTGTGCACCAGCGTGACCGACTTGCGATCGTTGTCGATCGCGTACTGGATTGCCTTGCGCACGAGACGCTCGGTGCCTTCGGTCGACACGGGCTTGACGCCGATCCCCGAGGTTTCCGGGAAGCGAATCTTCTTCACGCCCATCTCGTCCTGCAGGAACTTGATCACCTTCTTCGCCTGCTCGGAGCCCGCGGCCCATTCGATGCCCGCGTAGATGTCTTCCGAGTTCTCGCGGAAGATCACCATGTCGATCTTTTGCGGCTCGCGCACCGGCGAGGGCACGCCCTTGAAATACTGGACCGGGCGCAGGCACACATACAGATCGAGTTCCTGGCGCAGCGCGACGTTCAGCGAACGGATGCCGCCGCCGACCGGGGTCGTGAGCGGCCCCTTGATCGACACCACGTATTCCTTCAGCACCTGCAGCGTTTCGTCCGGCAGCCACACGTCCGGACCGTACACCTTCGTCGCCTTCTCGCCCGCGAAGATCTCCATCCAGTGGATCTTGCGCTTGCCCTTGTAGGCATGGGCGACCGCCGCGTCGACGACCTTGATCATGACCGGCGTGATATCGAAGCCCGTACCGTCGCCTTCGATATAGGGAATGATCGGCTGATCGGATACGTTGAGCGAGTAGTCCTTGTTGACGGTGATCTTGTCACCGCCCTCCGGAACCTTGATGTGCTGATACGGCATGATCGACTCCAGTGACGTGGCTGAGCAGGTATTGCTGGTCGAAACTGCGCGCGTGGCGAGGTGGCCTTGCCACCTTCGTGACGGCAACAGCGAGCCGCTATTCTAGCGCCCCAATCGGGGCCGGCGGCACGAAGCGCGACGCTGCGTATCAAGTCTTCCCTTATGTCTTATATAAGACAGATGACTTGCCGTTCCGTATTATGCATTAAGATTCCGCCATTTGCCATAGACCGCCGGTCCCGCCTTCCCGCGGCACGCCGCGCGGGCGCCCCGCCATGACCCTGATCGCCCTCAACAAGCCGTTCGGCACGATTTGCCAGTTTTCCGCGCACGAGACGCGGCCGTCGCTCGGCGACTGGGTAAAAACGCCCGGCGTCTACCCGGCTGGCCGGCTCGACGCGGACAGCGAGGGCCTGCTGCTGCTCACCGACGACGGCGCGCTGCAGGCGCGCATCGCGGAGCCGCGTCACAAGCTCGTCAAGCGCTACTGGGCGCAGGTCGACGGCGCGCCGGGCCCGGCCGACCTGAAGACGCTCGCGCGCGGCGTCGATCTCGGCGACTACGTGACGCGCCCGTGCCGCGCCGAATTCATCGAGCCGCCCGCCGCGCTGTGGCCGCGCAACCCGCCGATCCGCTACCGCGCCGCGATCCCGACCACGTGGATCGAACTGGCGATCACCGAAGGCAAGAATCGGCAGGTGCGCCGGATGACGGCCGCGATCGGCTTCCCGACGTTGCGTCTCGTGCGCGTCGGCATTGGCGCGCTGGACATATTTGCGCTCGGCATTGCACCGGGCGAAACAATCGCGCTGCCGCCACGCGCCCCGTGGGACGGTTTTGCACGCGGCGCATGAGCGCGTCGGCAACTTTCGATTTTTTTCGTCATCTTTTTCGTCAACCGCCGGCGAAGATCGCGCGTTAAACCACGCAGATGCCATCCTGAGCTATCCGGCATTGGCAGCCGAACCGGTATTTCCGTGTTTGCGTCACGAAAGCGACGTTTTCTTCGAATACGATTCGGCGCCCGCAGCGCAATGAGAAATTTCTCGAAGCGTCTGTCAACCGAAAGGTGGATGGCACCGTTAGACGACATGACTCCTATGCCGGGTCATTTGGTTAATTAACTAAAGCTGAGGAACACAACATGAACAAACTGATCGCCGCTCTGGTCGCTGGTCTCTTCGCAACGGCTGCTTTCGCACAAGCTTCGGCTCCGGAAGCTGCTTCGGCTGCTGCTCCGGCAGCTGCTTCGGCACCGGCAAAGAAGGCCCACGCCAAGAAGCATCACGCTAAGAAGCACCACGCAGCGAAGAAGGCTGCTAGCGAAGCCGAAGCCCCGGCAGCTGCTTCGAACTAAGCAAGCTGGTTGTAATAACGCAGTCAAGAACACGCAGTCTTGCCGTTCTTACGGCGTTGAAAGGCAGATCACCGCGAGGCGATCTGCCTTTTTCTTTTTGTGCCCGCCGGCGCGCTTCGCGTACCATGCGGGTCTCGTTTTCCCGATAGGAGCCTTGCTGTGCGATTCTCCCTGCGCTCGTCGCTCGGCCGCCTTGCGCGCGCCGCCGTGTTTCCCGCCGCGCTCGCCGTCCTCGCACTCGGCGTGCACACCGCCCACGCGCAGATGCCGCCCGGCGCCAAGCAGCCGAGCGAGTTCCCGCACGTGAAGCTGCGCGCCGGCATGTACGTGATCGACGCGGCCGTCGCCGCGAACGACGCCGACCGCGAACAGGGGCTGATGTATCGGTCGCAGCTCGCTCCGAACGAAGGCATGCTGTTCGTGTTCAACGAGAACGCCGTGCACTGCTTCTGGATGAAGAACACACTGATCCCGCTGTCGATCGCGTTCATCCGCGCGGACGGCACGATCACCGACATCGACGAGATGCGGGCCGAGACGACCGACAATCACTGCCCGCGCAACAACGGCGTCTATGCGCTCGAAATGAGCAAGGGCTGGTTCGCCGCGAAGGGCATCAAGCCGGGCATGAAGCTCGACGGGTTGCCCAAGCCCCAGTAACGGCGAATGCCGCGGCGGCGCCGCGCATCGACCGAAGCCGGCCGCCCGTTGCGCGCCGGCTTTTTTTTCGCGTGCCGGCGGCGCCCGCCTTGATTCGGCAAACGCTGGCCGCATCTGCAAAAGCCACGGACAAGCGCTATCCTTTAAATCTCGCTTGTTCCAATCCGGACCGGCCCAGCCGGCCCGCTTACGATCCGAACCACCAGGAGGTTCACGTGCCCCGCAAAACCCCCATCGAGCGCTATCGCAACATCGGGATCAGCGCTCACATCGATGCCGGCAAGACCACCACGACCGAGCGCATCCTGTTTTACACCGGCGTGAGCCACAAGATCGGCGAAGTGCACGACGGCGCGGCCACGATGGACTGGATGGAGCAGGAGCAGGAACGCGGCATCACGATCACGTCGGCCGCGACCACGGCCTTCTGGAAGGGCATGGCCGGCAACTATCCGGAACATCGGATCAACATCATCGATACCCCCGGGCACGTCGACTTCACGATCGAGGTCGAACGCTCGATGCGCGTGCTCGACGGCGCGTGCATGGTCTACGACTCGGTCGGCGGCGTGCAGCCGCAGTCCGAAACCGTGTGGCGCCAGGCGAACAAGTACAAGGTGCCGCGCATCGCGTTCGTCAACAAGATGGACCGCGTCGGCGCGGACTTCTTCCGCGTGCAGCGCCAGATCGGCGAGCGCCTGAAGGGCGTCGCGGTGCCGATCCAGATTCCGATCGGCGCGGAAGATCATTTCCAGGGCGTCGTCGATCTCGTCAAGATGAAGGCGATCGTGTGGGACGACGAAAGCCAGGGCGTGAAGTTCTCCTACGAGGAGATCCCGGCGAATCTCGTCGAGCTCGCGCACGAATGGCGCGGGAAGATGGTCGAGGCCGCCGCGGAAGCCAGCGAGGAATTGCTCGAGAAGTACCTGCACGACCATGAGTCGCTGACCGAGGACGAGATCAAGGCCGCGCTGCGCCAGCGCACGATCGCGAACGAGATCGTGCCGATGCTGTGCGGCAGCGCGTTCAAGAACAAGGGTGTGCAGGCGATGCTCGACGCGGTGATCGACTACCTGCCGTCGCCGGTCGACGTGCCGGCCATCCTCGGCCACGACTACGCCGATCCGGAAAAACCGGCGGAACGCCACCCGAGCGACGACGAGCCGTTCTCGTCGCTCGCGTTCAAGATCATGACCGATCCGTTCGTCGGCCAGCTGATCTTCTTCCGCGTGTATTCGGGTGTCGTGGAATCGGGCGACACGGTGCTGAACGCGACGAAGGACAAGAAGGAGCGGCTCGGCCGGATCCTGCAGATGCACGCGAACGAGCGCAAGGAAATCAAGGAAGTGCGCGCCGGCGACATCGCGGCGGCGGTCGGCCTGAAGGAAGCGACGACGGGCGACACGCTGTGCGATCCGACCAAGCCGATCATCCTCGAGAAGATGGAATTCCCGGAGCCGGTGATCTCGCAGGCCGTCGAGCCGAAGACGAAGGCCGACCAGGAGAAGATGGGCCTGGCGCTGAACCGTCTCGCGCAGGAGGATCCGTCGTTCCGCGTGCAGACCGACGAGGAGTCCGGCCAGACCATCATCTCGGGGATGGGCGAGCTGCACCTCGAAATCCTGGTCGACCGGATGAAGCGCGAGTTCGGCGTCGAGGCGACGGTCGGCAAGCCGCAGGTCGCGTATCGCGAAACGGTGCGCACGACAGCGTCCGACGTCGAAGGCAAGTTCGTCAAGCAGTCGGGCGGGCGCGGCCAGTACGGGCATGCGGTGATCACGCTCGAGCCGAACCCCGGCAAGGGCTACGAGTTCCTCGACGAGATCAAGGGCGGCGTGATTCCGCGCGAATTCATCCCGGCCGTCGACAAGGGCATCACCGAAACGCTGAAGAGCGGCGTGCTCGCCGGGTATCCGGTCGTCGACGTGAAGGTGCACCTGACGTTCGGCTCGTACCACGACGTCGACTCGAACGAAAACGCGTTCCGGATGGCCGGCTCGATGGCGTTCAAGGAAGCGATGCGCCGCGCGAAGCCCGTGCTGCTCGAGCCGATGATGGCCGTCGAGGTCGAGACGCCCGAGGATTTCATGGGCAACGTGATGGGCGACCTGTCGAGCCGGCGCGGCATCGTGCAGGGGATGGAGGACATCGCGGGCGGTGGCGGCAAGCTGGTACGCGCCGAAGTGCCGCTTGCCGAGATGTTCGGCTATTCGACGTCGCTGCGCTCGGCAACGCAAGGCCGTGCGACGTACACGATGGAGTTCAAGCAGTACGCTGAAACGCCGGCGAACGTGTCGGAAGGCGTGATCAACGCGAAAGTGAAGTAAGCGCCGGGCGCGTGCGCCCGGTGGCAAGCCGCAGGCCCGTCCGGTTCCGGACGGGCCTTTTTTCATCCGTCGCACGCGCCGATGCGGGCGGCCGCCGACGTTTGCGATCGGCACGCCAGGCATTTTTTTCACATGTCACAATGGATCGCGATTCGTCCGACGGAACCTTCGCCATGCCGCCCACCCCTGCCCTGCGCCGCCTGTTGACGCTGTATGCGGGCCTGATCGCCGCCAACATCGCCGTCTGGCTGTGGGCGCTCGCGGTGCTGCGCGACCATCCGCTGCTGCTCGGCACCGCGGCGATCGCGTACGGGCTCGGGCTGCGTCACGCGGTCGACGCCGATCACATCGCCGCGATCGACGTCGCGACGCGCAAGCTGATGCAGGACGGCCAGCGTCCGGTGACTGTCGGCCTGTGCTTCTCGCTCGGCCACTCGACGATCGTGATTGCCGCGACACTCGGCATCGCGCTGACCGCGTTCGCGCTGCGCGACCGCTTCGACGCATTCCGCGAGATCGGCGGCACGATCGGCACGGCGGTGTCCGCGACTTTCCTGCTCGTGCTCGCATGCATGAACCTCGTGATCCTGCGCGGCGTGTGGCGGCGCTATCGCGGCGCGCCGGACCATGCTCACGGCGGCGCGCACACGCATCGGGCGGGCGGCCTCGTATCGCGGCTGCTGCGGCCGTTGTTCCGGTTCGTGTCGAAAAGCTGGCACATGTATCCGGTCGGCGTGCTGTTCGGCCTCGGTTTCGATACTGCAACAGAAATCGCGCTGCTCGCGATCGCGGCCGCGCAGGCAAGCCACGCGCTGCCGCTCTATACGGTGATGCTGTTTCCCGCGCTGTTCGCGGCGGGCATGACGCTGATCGACTCGACCGACAATGTGCTGATGATTCACGCGTACGGTTGGGCGATGGACGACCCGCAGCGCAAGCTGCTCTATAACGCGAGCATCACGCTGCTGTCCGCGGTCGTCGCGCTGGCCGTCGGCGGGATCGAGGCCGCCGGCCTGCTCGCCGACAAACTGTCGCTGACGGGCCCCGTACGCGATGCACTCGATACGCTCGGCGAGCACTTCGGCGCGATCGGCTATGGCATCGTCGCGCTGTTTCTCGTCGGCTGGATCGCGTCGATCCTGTGCCATCGCTGGCCGCGCGCTGCCGATACGACGGCGCGCTGATCTGGTCAGACGTTTCATTCCAGAAACAAAATGCTCACAACAGCGTTTCACGCGCTGTCTGCGATATGTGCACGCCTTGCGCCACGGGCATAGCCGGCCGGTGGCACGAATCTCGCAGTTAGGGATTCGCACGGCGGGCCCGCGTGCCGATCCGAGTTCGCGGCTGGCCTCCGGCGCCAGTGCGACACGCATCGGCCGCCGAAACGACATTGCATCGTTGCTGGTCCCCTGCATCACACGTTGACGGTCGCGCGTGACGAGGCATCGCGCCCATCGGGGAGATCAATGATGAGCAGAACGAAACAATTATCCCGCACGGCGGACCGGTGCTTTCACACGACCCTGCTGGCCGCGGCCGCGTTTGCATGCTGCTGCTCGTACGCCAGTGCGCAGGACGCGACGGCCGCCGCCTCGCCCGACGCGATTGCCGGCGCGGACCCCGTCATGACGCTGGTCGAGAACGCGGCACCCTGCGCTGCCAATCCGGCTGCATGCGCGGTACACGTCTATGCCGGCCGTGGCGCGGCAGGCAGCGGTGCCGGCAATACCACTGGCGGTGGCAGCCCGGGTAACGGCAGCAATGGCGGAAGCGGCGCTGTCGGTCCCGCTGGTGTCGGCGGAGCCACGGGAGCGACATCCGGCGGTATGAATGGCACGGGCCGTGGCGGCAATGCATCCGGCAACGGAGGTAACGGTAATGGGACTTCGGGTGGTGGCACTTCGGGTAACGGCACTTCGGGTGGCGGTACTTCTGGTGGTACTTCTGGCGGTGGTACTTCTGGTGGTGGTACTTCTGGTGGCGGCACTTCGGGTGGCGGCACTTCGGGTGGCGGTACCTCGGGCGGCGGTACCTCGGGTGGCGGCACTTCGGGTGGCGGTACCTCGGGTGGCGGTACCTCGGGCGGCGGTACCTCGGGCGGCGGTACCTCGGGCGGCGGCACTTCGGGTGGTCATGGTGGTCACGGCGGCGGTGGTCATGGCAACGGTGGCGGCAATGGCAATGGCAACGGCAGTGGTGGTGCCGGCAATGGTGGGGGGAATGGCGTAGGTAACGGCGGCGGCAACGGTGGCGGTCACGGCAGCGGCAACGGCGGTGGCAACGGCGGCAACGGCGGCGGTCACGGCAGCGGCAACGGTGGCGGCAATGGCGGCGGCAACGGCGGTCATGGCAACGGCGGCGGTGGCGGTGGCGGTGGCGGTGGCGGTGGCGGTGGCGGTGGCAGCGGTGGCAGCGGCGGCAGCGGTGGCAGCGGCGGCAGCGGCGGCAGCGGTGGCAGCGGTGGCAGCGGTGGCAGCGGTGGCAGCGGTGGCAGCGGTGGCAGCGGCGGCAGCGGTGGCAGCGGTGGCAGCGGTGGCAGCGGTGGCAGCGGTGGCAGCGGCAGCGGCGGTCATGGCAACGGGAATGGCAATGGCAGCGGCGGTGCCGGCAATGGCGGCGGTAGCGCTGGTGGCAACGGTGGCCAAGGTAATGGCGGCAATGGCAGCGGCAGCGGCGCCGGCGGTCATGGAACCGGTGGGCACGGCAACGGCGGCGGCAACGGTAATGGCAACGGCAATGGTGGCGCCGGCAGCGGCGGTGCCAACGGTGTCGGCAACGGCAATGGCAGCAGCGGCGGATCGGCCGGTGGCCATGGCCACTGACCGACGCATCGCCTGAGCAGGTGCCGTCAGAGCATTTCGAGCGCGCGCTTGCTGCGCGGCGGACGGAAATAACCGTCGATCTGCGCGCGCTCGTCATCGCTCAACACGAGATCGAGCGCCGCACGATTGTCGCGCACGTGCTCGATCCGCGACGCCTTCGGAATCGCGAACACACTCGGTTGCGCGAGCACCCAGGCAAGCGCGACACGCGTCACCGACACGCCGCGCTGCCGCGCGATGTCGTCGAGCGGCGAGCGCTTCGGCAGCCGCCCGTGATCGACCGGGCTGTAGGCCATCGCCGGCATCCGGTGGTCGGCGAGCCACGGCAGCAGGTCGAATTCCGGACCGCGCCGCGCGATGTTGTAGAGGATCTGGTTGGTCGCGCACGCGCCGCCGCCCGCCTCGTCGACGAGCTCGGCCATGTCGGCCGTATCGAAGTTGCTGACGCCCCAGTGCCGGATCTTGCCCGCGCGCCGCAACGCCTCGAACCCCTCGACCGTCTCCTCGAGCGGCACCGAACCGCGCCAATGCAGCAGGTACAGGTCGAGATGATCGGTACGCAAACGCTGGAGGCTCGCCTCGCATGCGGCGACGACGCCGCGCCAGCTCGCATGATGCGGGTACACCTTGCTGACGAGGAACACGTCGTCGCGCAGGCCGGCCAGCGCCTCGCCGACGAGTTCCTCGGTCGCGCCGTCACCGTACATCTCGGCGGTGTCGACCAGCGTCATCCCGAGCGCGATACCCTCGCGCAATGCGGCAATCTCGTCGGCGCGGCGCGCGGGCCGCTCGCCCATTTCCCAGGTGCCCAGGCCGAGCTTCGGAATCGTCTCGCCGTCCGGCAGGACGACCGTGGCGATCGTGTCTGTCATGCATTCCTCGCTGCGGATTCGTGGCCGCGCACAGCGGCCGAAGCATCAAATACGACGCATCAGTGTAGTCAATCGGTGCGGCGTTCACCTATTACACGGCAAAAACCGGCTATAACGGCGCCGCATGATGACTTAGAATGGCCGGCAACCTGATCGATACCCATTCCATGAAGTCACCCACGGACGACCGCTGGCAGGACCTGCGCCCCGACCCCGACCACGACACGCCGCTCTATCTGCAGCTCGCCCGCAAGCTCGGCGACGCGATCCACGACAATCGCTGGGCGGCCGGCGAGGCGCTACCGTCCGAGCGCGTGCTGTCCGAAGCGCTCGGCGTGTCGCGCATCACCGCGCGCAAGGCGATCGCGCTGCTCGTCGAGCAGGGCCTGATCCGCCGCACGCAGGGCGCCGGCAATTTCATCCAGCCGCGCTACGAGGATCCGCTGTCGCGGCTGTCGAGCTTCAGCGAGATGCTCGAGCGCCGCGGCTTCAAGCCGAGCTCGCAATGGCTCGAGCGCGAAATCCAGCCGGCGAACCGCGACGAAGTGATTCAGCTCGGCCTGTCCCCCGCCGCATCGGTCACGCGGCTGAAGCGCCTGCGCCTCGCCGACGGCATCGTGATGGCCGTCGAGAACTCGACGTTCCCCGCCACGCTGATTCCCGATCCGCAGGCGATCGGCGGTTCGCTGTACAGCTATCTCGAAGCGCGCGGCACGCCGATCGTGCGCGCGCTGCAGCATTTCCGCGCCGTCAATGCGACCGATGAGATCGCGCAACAGATGGGCATCGCGCCGCACGACGCGCTGCTGCTGATCACGCGGATCGGCTATACGGCCGACCAGCGCGCGATCGAGCTCACCGATACCTACTGCCGCAACGACTACTACGACTTCGTCGTCGAGCTGCGCAAGTAACGGGCACGGCGCCGCCGGCGCTCACAGCCAGCGCGCGTCGTCGGTGCCGAGCGGGACGGGGGGCCGAGCGAAGCGCGGCGGCGTCGCCGACAGGTGTTCGGCCGGACGCACCGCATCGATCGTGCCGAACGGCGACGCGCTCCGGTCGATCCGGTCGCGCACGTCGTCAGGCGTGAACTCCGGTGCGTGCAGACCGTCCGGCACCACGCCGAACGATTGCAGCCAGCGCCCCGTCTGCGCGAGCGACAACCGCACGTGCCAGCTTCCCCCTTCCGTCGCCCGGCGCGCGAGCGCGATCATCGCGCCGAACGCCGCCAGATAACCTGTCGCATGATCGAGCGCCTGGCACGGCAGATGGCGCGGGCCGTCCGCGTGCGCGGCGTGCTGCTCGCTCCATGCGATGCCGCTCGCCGACTGCACGAGGCTGTCGAAGCCGCGCCGCATCGACCATGGCCCCGCGTGCCCGTACGCGGATACCGACACGCAGACGATGCCGGGCCGCAGTTCCGCGAGCGCCTGCGGCGAAAACCCGCGCGCCGCGAGCGCGCCCGGGCGATAGGCCTGCAGGAATACGTCGGCGTGGCGTGCGAGATCGCGCAACGCGGCGACGCCCGCCGCCTCGCGCAGGTCGATCCACGTCGAGCGCTTGCCGCGCCCGTTGTCGATCACGAGCGACGCGATGTTCGGCAGATGCGGGCCGTTGACGAGCAGCGTTTGCGCGCCGTGCGACGCGAGCGTGCGGCCCGCGACCGGCCCCGCGATGATGCGCGTGAGATCGAGCACGCGCACGCCCGCGAGCGGCTGGTCGGGCTCGCCGCGACCGATCGCCTCGACGGGTGCATCGCCGATCCGCTCGATCTCGAACAGCGGCAGCGACGCGAGCGCGCGCGCCTGGTCGTGCGAAGCCCATTCGTCAGGGGTTCTGATCAATGCCGCGCACAGGCCGGCCTCGGCCAGCGCGGTATCGAGCGCCGTGCCGTCCCATGTGCGGATCGCCGCGGCAACGTCGTCGCGCCGCGGGCCGCAGCCGAGCACGTCGAGAATCCCGTGCAGGTGATGCGGAAAGTTCGCATGCAGCTGGATCCAGCGTCCGTCGCGCGTGTCGTAGAAGCCCGTCACCGGATGACGCGGCTCCGGCGGTGGGCCATCGTCCACGCGCAGGTAGCGTTCGCTGCGGAACGCGACGAGCGCGTCGCGCATCGACACGTCGACGCGCTGCGCGACACCCGTGCGCAGCCAGTGACATTCGGCCGCGGCGAGGCCGGCTGCCGCGATCGTCGCCGCGGCCAGCGTGCCGACGTGGAACGTCGACGGCAGCGTCGGGTCCTGCCCCGTCACGGCCGCGCGGACCAGCGCGTCAGGCGCGCCGTGCGCGAGTTGCCACAAACGGGTCAATGCGAGTTCGGGGGTCATGGTGAAAGCGCGCCGTTGAGGAGACTGAATCGAGTCTAGAATTCGCGACGGGTGCGATCAATCTTGATTGCGCGAATCAATGCATAACGATTAGTTGTAGCCGGGCTGCGTTTCATGCGCCCCGACAGGAGCGATCCGCATGACGTCCCTCAGCGCGCCGGAAGCCGCCGGCATTCTCGGTGTCAGCGTGAGCACCCTTTATGCATATGTGAGCCGCGGCCTGCTGCGCTCGCTGCCCGACGGCGCGAGCAAGCGCCGCCGCTACGACGCGGACGAGGTGCGCCTGCTCGCGCGCCGTCGCGCCGATGCAAAACGCGCGGGCGGCGTCGCCGAACGCTCGCTCGACTGGGGCGTGCCCGTGCTCGAATCGCGGATCACGCAGATCGCCGACGGCCGCCTGCACTACTGCGGCGCCGATGCGATCGCGCTCGCGAACGACGCGACGCTCGAGGAAGCGGCCGCACGGTTGTGGGATTGTCCGCCCGCGCGGCTCGCCGCCGCATCGCTGGCGTCGACCGGTTTCGACGCCGCGCAGTGGGACGACTGGGCTCGCCGCTGGGCGCATCTGGCGCCGCTCGAGCGCACGCTGGTGCTGCTCCCCGCCGCGGCCGCGTCGCTGCCGCGCCTGTGGGCGCAGGGGCGCGACGCGCAGTTCGACGCGGCCACGCTGCTGCTGCGCGTGACGGCGGCCGCGCTGGCCGGCAGCACGCCGAATGACGCGCCCGTGCATCGGCAGCTCGCCGCCGCGTGGCGCATCCGGCGGCGCGACGAAGCCGACCTGCTGCGCCGCGCGCTCGTGCTGTGCGCCGATCACGAGCTGAATCCGTCGACCTTTGCGGTGCGCTGCATCGCATCGACCGGCACCCACCTGTTCGGCGCGATCGCGGGCGGGCTCGCCGCGCTGTCGGGCCCGCGCCACGGCGGCGAGACGTTCCGTGCGGGCGCCCTGCTCGATGAAGCGGCGCGTGCCGCCGACCTCGATCGCTATCTCGCGCTGCGCGTCGCGCACGACGAACGCGCGGACGGCGCACGCACGGTGCTGTCCGGCTTCGCGCACCCGCTCTATCCCGACGGCGATCCGCGTGCACGCGCGTTGCTCGACGCACTGCACGCGACGCTGCCCGACCGGGCCCCGCTACAGGTGGCTCGCGCGCTCGCCGCGCGCGTGGAAGCGGCGACCGGCCTGCGCCCGTCGATCGATTTCGCGCTCGCGGTGCTGGAGCGCACGTTGGCGCTGCCCGACGGCGCCGCGTTCACGCTGTTCGCGGCCGGCCGCACCGCGGGCTGGATCGCGCATGCGCTCGAACAGTATGCGGACGGCAAGCTGATCCGGCCCCGCGCACGCTACGTCGGCAGCGATGCGACGGCCTGAGCGCGGCCGGCGCGCCATGCGGCAAACCGTCGCCACGCGATCGGCGTGGCGTGCACGGCCGGCGCCGCCTGCGGGCCGAACGCGAACACCGCACCGCCCGCCGCCGCGCTGATCCATACGCGCATGCCGGGCAGCAGCGCCAGCGACTCGCCGGCGCGCAGCCAGTGATCGTCGGGTCGGCCCTCGACCGTCACCCACAGGTCGCCGTCCGCGACCTGCAGCGCGGTGCGATCGACGATCCGCCACCGCGCGGCCGGCTCGTTGCCGTCCATCTCGTAGAGTCGCAGTTCGCGCATGGCGGCCTCCGGGTCGCGTGGGTTCGATGACACCAGTATTCCGGACAGCGGCAACACACGGACAGATACGCCTGCAGACACTTTCGGCTGAACTGTACCGGTCCGCCGGCGGACGGGCGTCCGCCCGGTATCGGGTCCGGACGGCTGGCACGCCCGGCCCCATTCTGCGTGTTCCGGTGGCTTTGCCTACAATGGCGGCTGTCCCGCGCCCCCGGTCCGCCCCCATGTTCCAACGCCCTCCCGCCGCCGCTCCCGGCGAAAAGAACCTCACCGTGATGCTGTGGCTCGTCGCGACGGGCTTCTTCATGCAGACGCTCGATGCAACGATCGTCAATACGGCGCTGCCGTCGATGGCCGTGAGTCTCGGCGAATCGCCGCTACGGATGCAGTCGGTCGTGATCGCTTACTCGCTGACGATGGCGGTGATGATCCCCGTTTCCGGCTGGCTCGCGGACACGTTCGGCACGCGGCGCGTGTTCTTCAGCGCGATCCTGGTGTTCTCGCTCGGCTCGCTGCTGTGCGCGAATGCGCATACGCTGCAGCAGCTCGTCGTGTTCCGCGTCGTGCAGGGGGTGGGCGGCGCGATGCTGCTGCCGGTCGGGCGGCTCGCCGTGCTGCGCACGTTCCCGGCCGAACGCTACCTGTCCGCGCTGTCGTTCGTCGCGATTCCCGGGCTGATCGGTCCGCTGATCGGGCCGACGCTCGGCGGCTGGCTCGTGAAGATCGCGTCGTGGCACTGGATCTTCCTGATCAACGTGCCGGTCGGCGTCGCCGGCTGCGTCGCGACCTTCTACTCGATGCCCGACTCGCGCAACCCGGCCGTCGGCCGCTTCGACCTGAAGGGCTATCTGCTGCTCACGATCGGGATGGTCGCGATCTCGCTGTCGCTCGACGGGCTCGCCGATCTCGGCATGCAGCACGCGGCCGTGCTGGTGCTGCTGATCCTGAGCCTCGCGTGCTTCGTCGCGTACGGACTGTACGCGGTGCGCGCGCCACAGCCGATCTTCTCGCTCGAACTGTTCAAGATTCATACGTTCAGCGTCGGCCTGCTCGGCAACCTGTTCGCGCGCATCGGCAGCGGCGCGATGCCGTACCTGATCCCGCTGCTGCTGCAGGTGAGCCTCGGCTATTCGGCGTTCGAGGCCGGGCTGATGATGCTGCCGGTCGCGGCGGCAGGGATGTTCTCGAAGCGGATCATCACGCACCTGATCACGCGGCACGGCTACCGCAAGGTGCTGCTCGCGAACACGATCATGGTCGGCGTGATGATGGCGAGCTTCGCGCTGATGCGCGACACGGTGCCCGTATGGGTGAAGGTCGTGCACCTTGCGCTGTTCGGCGGCTTCAACTCGATGCAGTTCACCGCGATGAACACGCTGACGCTGAAGGATCTCGGCACCGGCGGCGCAAGCAGCGGCAACAGCCTGTTCTCGCTCGTGCAGATGCTGTCGATGAGCCTCGGCGTCACGGTCGCCGGTGCGCTGCTGGCAACCTTCACCGGGATGCTGCGCACGGTGACGCCGAGCAATACGCTGCCCGCGTTCCATGCAACCTTCATCTGCGTCGGGATCATCACGGCCGCGTCGGCGTGGATCTTCGCGCAGCTCGCACCCGAAATCCGCGGCCGCGCGCAGAAGACCGACCCGTCCGAACGCGCGTGACACCCGGCGCAACGCGCGTGACGCCCGGCGCACGCCGTCGAGATCGCCGCGATCGCCACGACGGCGCGGCGCGCACCATGTCGGTGCGGCCGTGCTGCACCGCGCGGCAGCCGGCTCCCGCGGTGGGCCGCCGCACGGGGCACGACGCCGTGCATGCTTCTTGCTCGCCTATTCTGTAGGTAAACTGGCAGTCTTCCTTCGGCCGACATCATGAGCATGATCGACATCGATCCCCCCGGCTTCCAGCCGCCCCGCCCCGTCGCCGGTGACGACGGAAAGCGGCGCACCGTGCTGTACGGCGCGTACACCGTGTTCAGCGTGTTCCAGCCTGTTTTCTCGGTGTCGCACCGCCGCGCGATCGGCTATCACGCGTCGCTGCGCGCGCACGACGAGGAAAGCCGCCAGGTCGCGTCGCACGAGGTATTCACGCAGGCGGCGCGGCGCGGCGACCTGCTCGAGCTCGGCCGGCTCGCCGAATCGCTGCACCTCGGCAACTTCCACGCGTTCGACAGTCACGACGAATGGCTCTTCCTGAGCCTGCATCCGGCCGCGCTGATGGACACCGTCTACGGGGACGCGCTGCTCGCGAACCTGAAGGCGCTCGGCCTGCCGCCGCATCGCGTGGTGCTCGAGGTGCCCGAACAGGCGGGCGGCGAGACGCCGCGCTATGCGGCGATCGTCGACGGGTTGCGCAAGGCCGGCTTCCTGATCGCGCTCGGCGGCTTCGGCGCGAAGCATTCGAACATCGACCGCGTGTGGCACCTGCACCCCGACATCGTCACGCTCGATCGCGGCATCCTCGCGCAGGCGAGCGAGCACTCGCATCTCGAACGCGTGCTGCCGGGGCTCGTGTCGCTGCTGCACGAATCCGGCCAGCTCGTGCTGATGGGCGGGCTCGCGACCGAGCGCGACGCGCTGATCGCGCTCGAATGCGACGTCGATTTCGTGCAAGGGCAGTACTTCGCGGGGCCGAGCGTCGATCCCGTCCAACCGCAGGCCGCCGCCGGCTGCATGGACACGCTGTCGGCCGCGTTGCGGCTGCGCGTCGCCCAACGCGAGCGCACGCAGGCCGAACGCCTCGCGCCGTATGTCGCCGCGCTGGAGGAAGCGAGCCAGAAGCTCGCCGCCGGCGAGCCGCTGATCGACGCCGCCGGCGCCGTGCTCGGGTTGCCGGAAACCGCGCGCTGCTTCCTGCTCGATGCATCGGGCCGCCAGATCGGCGACAACGTGCTCGCGCGCGGCAGCGTATCGCAGCGGGCGAAACGCTTCCGGCCGCTGCTGCATTCGGAAGGCGCGAGCTGGGAGCGCCGCCCCTACTTCAGCCACGCGATGCGCGCGCCGGGCCGCGTGCATCTGACGCCGCCGTACCTGTCGATCAACGAGGCGCACCTGTGCGTGACCGCATCGATCGCCGCGCCGGTCGCGACTGGCATGCAGGTGCTGTGCGTCGACATCAACTGGGAAGCGGCGCTCAATCGCGAATGAAGATGCGCGCCGCGCTCATGCGGCGCCGTTGACATCGTCGGCCCGGCGCGCGATCAGACGATGCACGCGCTTGCCGGACGACGCGCTGACGACTTCATGCTCGTCGATCACCTGCATGCCGGCGCCGAGTGCCGCACGCATGCGCGCAGAATCGAGCGGCGTGTACAAGCGGCCGCGCTCGTCGCGCAACCCACCGTTGCCGGCCACCCGCCAGCTCAGGTACAGCGTGCCGCCGGGCATCAGCAGCGCGGCGAGCCGTGCGGCCGCCGCGGCCGCATCGGCCTGGTCGAGGTGCATCACGACCGTCTCGCACAGTACGTTCCGGAACGCGCCGGACGGCACGCCGGCGAGCGCCGGCAGCGTGGCCAGCTCGAACGTCAGCGACGGGTGGCGCAAGCGCGCCTCGGCGAGCAGCGCGGCGCTCGCGTCGTAGCCGCGCACGTCGAATCCTTGCGAAGCGAGCCAGGCGGTGTCGCGCCCCGCGCCGCAGCCGACATCAGCCGTCGGCCCGGGCGAGAAATGCTGCTCGAGCAGCGCATACATGTCGTCGGGGGCGGCCTGGTCGAGCCAGTCCTGCGCGTATTGCGCGGCATGGGCTTCGTAGGCGTCGAGAGTCGGGCGATCCACCATGGCGATTGCTCCGCGTACGCGTCTGATCGTGCGACGCATCCCGCATCTTAGCCGTTGCGGATCGCGCGTGGTATGGCGCGAGGCGCGCGGCCCTACGCCGCTCGCATGCCGCCCGCGCGGGTCACCTCGGCAGTCAGTTCGGCCCACAGCGCGTCGCCACGCCAGGCCGGCCGCGATGCCGCCGTTTCCGCGTCGTGAACGAGTGCGCAGAGCCGCGCGTTGACCGGCGCCGGCGCGCCGAAGCGCGCGGCCAGCCGGACGATCTCGCCGTTGATCCATTCGACTTCGGTCGCCTGGCGCGCGGCGAGATCGTCGGACATCGACGAACGCGCGAGCGGATCAATCGCGAGCATCCGGCCGCCCAGCGCGCGAAACGCGGGATCGGGGAGTTCCAGCACCGCGGGAATCCATGCGGCCGGCAACGGCGTGAGCCGCGCGGGCCGGATCGCGGCGCGGGACAACACGTGCAGCGCTTCGCGCTGCGCCAGCGCAACGCAGCGCCGGTATGCGCGTTGCGAGAGTTCGTCGCGCAGCGGCAGGTTCGCGAGCGCATTGACCGCGTTGTTCAGGTTCAGCAGCAGCTTCGCCCATTGCACGGCGCGCATGTCGCGGTGCAGCGCGAGCGGCAGCCCGGCACGCGCGAACGCGCCGGTGAACGGCCGCAGCGCGGGCGACGCATCGGCCGCGAGCGCGCCGGTCGAACCCTGGTGAAACGCGCCGGGCCCGCGCTCGATCACGTTGAACGGCACCATGCCGGCCAGCACGGTCGCCTGCGGCAGCGCATCGCGCAACACGTCGGCGTTGGAGAGGCCATTCTGGAAACTGACGACGACCGTGCCGGGCCGCAGCACGTCGGAGAGCTGCGCCGCGGCGTCATGCGTCGCGGCCGACTTCACCGTGACGAGTACCAGCCGCGCGGTGGCCGCGGCGGCCGGATCGGTCGAGAACGCGACCTCGGCCGGCTCGAGCGTCGCGCGATAGCCGCGCGAGTCGGTCAAGGTCAGCCCGTTCGCCCGAATCGCGTCGCCAATTCGGGCTCGGCCGACGAGCGCCACCGGCGTACCGGCCGCCGCGAGCCGGCCGCCGAGATAGCAGCCGACCACGCCCGCGCCGAACACGCAGACGGGCGCGGCCGACGGGTCAGACATGCGAATGCGCGCCGCCGTGGACAGGCCCCGAGCGCCGCTCGACTTCGCGGCGCACGTCGCCGCGCAGGCCCGCGAAGAACGCGACTTCGGCGACGACGAACAGCGGCCCGACGATCAGGCCGACCAGGTCGTCGACGAACGCGGGCTTGCGCCCCTCGAACCAGTGCCCGACGAACTGCACGATCCAGCCGACCACGAACGCGCCGATGCCGATCCCGAGCCACTGCGCGGTGGGCAGCAACGCGAGCGTCTGCGCGGCCCACAGGCCGAGCGCGAACAGCGCGGTCATCACCACGCCGAAGCGCAGGTCGAGGCGCAGGTAGAACACCACGGACGCCACGGCGAGCAACAGCGCGGGCGATAGCGCGACGCCGGCCAGCGTGCCGAGCGCCGGCCGCGACAGCAGCACCTCGACCGCGAACACGATCATCGGAATACCGACCAGGTGCGTCGCGATGTTGCGCGCGTCGCGATGGTAGGCCGCATACTGGGAAAGGTGGTCCTCGAGGGTCTTCATGGTGTCTCCTGAACGATCATTGAGCGCTATGATGCGCGTCACGCCCGAGAACCTCTGTCAGCTACCCGACATCGCGTGCCCATGCCCTCGTCGCTCGCCCCCTACCTGCCGCAGATCGAAGCGCACCCGTGGTTCGCCGCGCTGCCACCCGCGTTGCGCGAAGATCTGCTCGCCCGCGCCGCGGTGCGGCGCCTGCCGGCCGGCCACGCGCTGTTCCGCCGCGGCGACCCGCCATGCGGGCTGTATGCGGTGCTGGCCGGCTCCCTCACCATAGGCGCGGTGGATCCGCAGGGCAAGGAAGCGCTGCTGATGGTCGCCGAACCCGTCACGTGGTTCGGCGAAATCGCGTTGTTCGACGGCCAGCCGCGCACCCACGATGCGATCGCGCTCGACGACACGCTGCTGCTGCACGTCCCGCAGGCCGCGCTGCTCGCGATTCTCGACACGACGCCCCAGTACTGGCGGCAGTTCGCGCTGCTGATGGCGCAAAAGCTTCGGCTGAGCTTCCTGACCGTCGAATCGATGAGCGTGATGCCGGCCGCGCAGCGGCTCGCCGCGCGGCTGCTGATGATTGCCGACGGCTACGGCGGGATCAGCGCCGGGCGCACGCACATCCGGCTGTCGCAGGAAAAGCTTGCGGCGATGCTGTCGCTGACGCGGCAGACCACCAACCAGCTGCTGAAGGCGCTGCAGGCCGACGGCGTCGTGCGGCTGCACGTCGGCGAGATCGAACTCGTCGACGTCGACGCGCTGCGCCGCGCGAGCGGACTGCCCGGCAGCACGGACTGACACCGCCGCGCAAGCGCAGCAATACCGCAAGCGCCGCAACCTCGCATTCCCGCCGTCATGGCATTGCGCTATCGTGGCGGCTCGCTCACCCTCCCCGATCCGCGCTTGAACACGTCGACCGTCACCGCCCCCTCCCGCCATGCCTGGCCCGTGTTCGTCGCGTTCCTGCGGCTCGGCCTCACGTCGTTCGGCGGCCCCGTCGCGCATCTCGGCTACTTCCGCGATACGTTCGTCACGCGGCGCGGCTGGCTGACCGAGCGCGCCTATGCGGATCTCGTCGGGCTGTGCCAGTTCCTGCCGGGGCCGGCGAGCAGCCAGGTCGGGATGGCGATCGGACTGTCGCGCGCGGGCTATGCAGGGATGTTCGCCGCGTGGCTCGGCTTCACGCTGCCGTCGGCGCTGCTGATGATGCTGTTCGCGCTCGGCGTGCGCGCGACGGGCATGCCGGTCGCCGCCGGCGCGCTGCACGGGCTGCGCATCGTGTCGGTCGCGGTGATCGCGCAGGCGGTGTGGGGCATGGCGCGCACGCTGTGCCCGGATGCGCGCCGCGTCACGCTGATGGCGATCGCGGCCTCCATCGCGCTGCTCGTGCCGGCCGCGTGGCTGCAGGTTGCCGTGATCGTCGCGGCGGGTATCGCCGGTCTCGTGCTGTTGCCGCAGCCCGAGCGCGGCGCGCACGATCCGTTGCCGCTGCATGTGTCGCACCGCGCGGGCGTGCTGTGGCTCGCGCTGTTCGCCGCGCTGATCGTCGTGTTGCCGTTCGCGGCCCGCGCGTTCCATTCGAACACGCTCGCCGTCGTCGACGCGTTCTTTCGCACCGGCGCGCTGGTGTTCGGCGGCGGGCACGTGGTGCTGCCGCTGCTGCAGGCCGCCGTCGTCGCGCCGAGCTGGGTCGGCGATTCGGCGTTCCTGGCCGGCTACGGTGTCGCGCAGGCCGTGCCGGGGCCGCTCTTCACATTCTCGGCCTTCCTCGGTGCGTCGCTGCGCGATGCGCCGAACGGCTGGCTCGGCGGGACGATCGCGCTCGTGTCGATCTTCGCGCCGTCGTTCCTGCTCGTGGCCGGCACCGCGCCGTTCTGGGAACGCCTGCGCCGCAGCACGCGCATGCAGGCCGCGCTTGCGGGCGTGAACGCGGCCGTCGTCGGGCTGCTGCTCGCCGCGCTCTATCACCCGGTATGGAGCGAGACGATCGCGTCGCCACGCGATTTCGCGGCCGCACTCGTCGCGTTCGTCGCGCTCGTGTTCTGGCGCGTGCCGCCGTGGGCGGTCGTGATCGCAAGCGCGGCGCTCGGGTGGTTGGCGGGGATGATCGCCTGAGCCGGCGAATGTCGGGTGTCGATTCACGTCCGACAAAAACAAAAAAGCCCTCGTCACGAGGGCTTTTTTTGGGTGCCGCGCGCCGCATAGGCGCGCAGGACACGTGGACTTACGCGAAGTTCTTCGCTGCGAAGTCCCAGTTCACGATGTTCCAGAACGCTTCGACGAACTTCGGACGTGCGTTGCGGTAGTCGATGTAGTACGCGTGTTCCCACACGTCGATCGTCAGCAGCGCCTTGTCGGCCGTCGTCAGCGGCGTTGCGGCGTTGCTCGTCGACACGATGTCGAGCGAACCGTCGGCCTTCTTCACGAGCCATGCCCAGCCCGAACCGAACGTGCCGACCGCTGCCTTCGAGAACGCTTCCTTGAACGCGTCGTACGAACCCCACTTCGCGTTGATCGCGTCGCCCAGCGCGCCCGACGGTGCGCCGCCGCCGTTCGGCGACAGGCTGTTCCAGAAGAACGTGTGGTTCCAGATTTGCGCGGCGTTGTTGAAGATGCCGCCCGACGACTTCTTCACGATCTCTTCCAGCGACAGGTTTTCGAATTCCGTGCCGGGGATCAGATTGTTCAGGTTCGTCACATAAGCCTGGTGATGCTTGCCGTAGTGGTACTCGATCGTCTCTTTCGAGATGGTCGGCGCGAGTGCGTCTTCAGCGTACGGGAGCGGCGGGAGCGTATGAGCCATGGCGATTCCTTCGTTGAGTATGTAGGGAGGCTGTGTTGGATGCTGCCGAGCGTCCGATTGTAGGCGAGTCCGAATATCCCCGCAAACTCACGGGCATTTATCCGCGGTATGCAGAAAATCGGCGTTGGCGCTTCATCCGGCACGACGAGACGACGATGCGCAGCATCCGTTCCCGCGCGCGGCGCAACCGGTCGATCCGGGACGCCGGGCGCGCGACCTCCGTTTCGCGTACGCCGCCCTCGTCAGATCGAATCGGTCAGCCGCGGCTGCACGTCGGCAAGCGACACGTCGGCCGAGCCTTCGGCGAGATGCACGGTCAGGCGGCGCTGCGGCTTCAGCGCGCTCGGCGCACGCACCGCACGGCCGGTCTGCGCGTCGATCAGCGCCGCGTAGCCGCGCTCGAGCGTGCGCTGCGGGCTCAGCACCTCGAGCCGCGCCGCGCAGGCCGAGACCCGCGCGGTGTCGCGCTCGTGACGGCGCTGCAACGCCACGGTGAGACGCTGCGACAGTCCTGCGAGCGCATGGCGCGCCTGCGTCGGATCGGGCCGCGCGCGCTGCCAGCGCAGTTGCGCGAGCGCGAAACGCGCACGCGCGTCGCGCACCGGCCGCGACGCCGCCGACGCGAGCCGCACCGCCAGTTGCTCGACGTGGGTGCGCTGCCGCTGCAGCCGTTCGGCCGGGCTGACGAGCCGGCGTGCGAGCCAGTCGAGCTGCTGCGCGCGCTGCTCGAGCCCGCGCTCCAGGCTGCGCGCGAGCGCGCGCTGCCGGTCGGCGACCTCGCGCAACAACAACGCGCGCTGCGGACTTGCGAGCTCGGCCGCGCCGGTCGGCGTCGGCGCGCGCAGGTCGGCCGCGAAGTCCGCGATCGTGAAATCGGTTTCGTGGCCGACGCCGCTGACGACCGGCAGTTCGCTCGCGGCGATCGCGCGCGCGAGCGCTTCATCGTTAAACGACCACAGATCCTCGATCGACCCGCCGCCGCGACACACCAGCAGCACGTCGACCTCACGCCGCGCGTTGGCGGCCTGCACGGCCGCGACGAGCTTCTCGGCCGAGCCCGCGCCCTGCACGGGCGCCGGATAGACGATCACCGGGATGTGCGGCGCGCGGCGCGCGAGCGTGGTCAGCACGTCACGCAGCGCGGCGGCCTGCAGCGACGTGACGATGCCGATCGCGCGCGGGTGCGCCGGCAGCGGCCGCTTGCGCTCGGGTGCGAACAAGCCTTCGGCCTCGAGCTGCGCCTTCAGCCGCAGGAACGCCTCGTACAGGCGCCCTTGCCCGGTGCGCCGCACGGCCTCGACATTGAGCTGCACTTCGCCGCGCGGCTCATACATTGTGACGACCGCGCGCACCTCGATCCGGTCGCCTTCGCGCGGCGTGAACTCCGCATACTGCGCGCGACCGCGAAACATCACGCAGCGCATCTGCGCCTGCTGGTCCTTGATCGAGAAATACCAGTGGCCGCTCGCGGCGCGCGTGAAATTCGAAACTTCGCCCGAAATCCACAGCAGCGGAAACGAGCGCTCGAGCATCGTCGAAATCGCGCGATTGAGCGCCGAAACGGGAATCACTTCGTCGCCGCCGCGGGTGGCGCCGGGAACGGAAAAAGGAGAGTCGGAAAGCATGGGCGATCGAATGAATGCTGGCGGCGACACGATAGTCCGACACGCGCCCGACGTCCAGCGCCGACCGCGCGCGCCGCGATGCGCGAAATGTGTCCACACTCTGGCAATCGTCCGCCAAAAACGCTGGAAAACCGCGGAAAAATCCAGACAATTGCTTGCAACACCTTGATTTTTATATATTTTTAAACCTTACGAACTCATTCTGGACCGATTCGATGTCCGCCCGGCGGGCGTTTGGCGCGAACAGGCGGGGAGTTCTTCACAGACTTATCCACAGTCCGCCCCGATCCGGCCCCGTCGGGTGCGTCGCCCGGCCGCGCTTGCCGCGCCCGCGTGCGGCGCGCTAGAGTGCCGCCTTCCGAAGACCTTGCGGCATGCGCCGCGCAACGGAGAATCCGTCTTGACGAATCCGTCCCACGCCGCGGCGCACGACACGCCGCGCCCGGCCCGATGAGCGCGCCCGGCGGCCCGCTCGCGCGGCTCGAAGCGCGCCTCACGCGCGAATGGCAGCGACGCGGCGCACTCGCCTGGGTGCTCACGCCGTTCGCGTGCGTGTTCGGCCTGTGCGCGGCGCTGCGCCGTACCGCCTACGCACAGGGCTGGAAACAACCGGTCGACGTCGGCGTGCCCGTCGTCGTGGTCGGCAACGTGACCGTCGGCGGCACCGGCAAGACGCCGACCGTGATCGCGCTCGTCGATGCGCTGCGCGCGGCCGGGTTCACGCCGGGCGTCGTGTCGCGCGGTTACGGCGCGAACGTGAAGGCGCCCACCGCGGTCACGCCCGCGTCGCGCGCGAGCGCGGCCGGCGACGAACCGCTGCTGATCGCGCGCCGCACCGATGCGCCCGTGTGGGTGTGTCCCGACCGCGTCGCGGCCGCCCAGGCGCTGCGCGCCGCGCACCCGGACGTCGACGTGATCGTCAGCGACGACGGTCTGCAGCACTACCGCCTCGCGCGCACGGTCGAACTCGTCGTGTTCGACCACCGGCTCGGCGGCAACGGTTTCCTGCTGCCGGCCGGCCCGCTGCGCGAGCCGCTGTCGCGCCACCGCGACGCGACGCTCGTCAACGATCCGTACAGCGGCGCGCTGCCGCCGTGGCCCGACACTTATGCGCTCGCACTGACGCCGGGCGCCGCGTGGCACCTCGACCAGCCGGCGCTGCGCCGCCCGCTGTCGCAGTTCGCGCACGAGCGCGTGCTCGCCGCGGCCGGCATCGGCGCGCCGGAACGCTTCTTCGCGACGCTGCGCGCGGCCGGCCTCGCGCCGGCGACGCGCGCGCTGCCCGACCATTACGCGTTCGCCGACAATCCGTTCGTCGACGACGCAGTCGACGCCATCCTGATCACCGAGAAGGATGCAGTAAAATTGGGCGCTTCCTGGCGCGACGCTCGGCTGTGGGTCGTCCCCGTCGAAGCCGCGCTCGATCCTCGCCTCATTGCCCTCGTTGTGGAGAAACTCCGTGGACGCTCGCCTGCTTGAAATCCTTGTGTGCCCTATCTGCAAAGGCCCGCTCCACTATGACCGCGCCGCGCAGGAGCTGATCTGCAACGCGGACAAGCTCGCCTACCCGATCCGCGACGGCATCCCCGTGATGCTCGTCGACGAAGCACGCCAGACCGTCGAAGGCACGCCGGTCGACCCCGCAGGCCCGGCCGGCAGCTGAACGCCGCCCTGCGGCACCGGCACGCGGCCGCGTGCCGAACCCTGCCGGGCGGCCTGCTTTCGACGCGTCGCCCACCCCAGCCCTTCTCACCGCCCAGCCCCGATGACTCATCAGCAGCCCTTCATCGCCGTCATTCCTGCCCGGCTCGCGTCGACGCGCCTGCCGAACAAGCCGCTCGCCGATCTCGGCGGCAAGCCGATGGTCGTCCGCGTCGCCGAGCGCGCGCGCGAAGCGGGCGCGCAGCAGGTGCTCATCGCGTCCGACGCGCAGAGCGTGCTCGACGCGGCACGCGATCACGGTTTCGAAGCGGTGCTGACGCGCGCCGACCATCCGTCCGGCACCGACCGGCTCGCGGAAGTCGCCGCGACGTTCGGATGGAGCGACGACACCGTCGTCGTCAACGTGCAGGGCGACGAACCGCTGATCGACCCGGTGCTCGTGCGCGACGTAGCGTCGCACCTCGCCGCGCATCCGGACTGCGCGATCGCGACCGCCGCGCACCCGATCCACGACGCGGCCGACGTGTTCAACCCGAACATCGTCAAGGTCGCGCTCGACGCGCGCAACGTCGCGATGTACTTCTCGCGCGCACCGATTCCGTGGAGCCGCGACGCCTATCTGCCGCACTGGCCCGACGTCGCAGCCATGCCTGCGCCGGCCTTTCCGGTCCATCGCCACATCGGCCTCTACGCGTATCGCACGCGCTTCCTGCGCACCTATCCGTCGCTCGCGCAGGCGCCGGTCGAGCAGGCGGAGCAGCTCGAACAGCTGCGCGCGATGTGGCACGGTGAGCGCATTGCCGTGCTGATTACCGAGCACGCGCCCGAAGCCGGCATCGACACGCCGGCCGATCTCGCACGCGTGCAGGCCCTTTTTCGTCCGGGTTCAAAATAACCCGTGGCATAATCAGGCGATTGTGCGAGCCGTCCGCGACCCGCGCGTTCTTGCTTGACCCCGCCACGGCCCGTCCCGGCAGCCGCGCGTCGCTTTTCGCTGACGCGCAGCATCAGACCGGTTCGCCGCGCGCCAGGCAAGCCCCGCGCACGCTGTCGCCGACACTTTTGCGTCTCGCCAGACGAATCTACATACTGGAGATATCACCATGCGTTTGATCCTGTTGGGCGCGCCCGGCGCGGGAAAGGGCACCCAGGCAAACTTCATCAAGGAAAAGTTCGGCATCCCGCAAATCTCGACGGGCGACATGCTGCGCGCGGCCGTCAAGGCCGGCTCGCCGCTCGGCGTCGAGGCGAAGGGCTACATGGACGCCGGCAAGCTCGTGCCGGACGCGCTGATCATCGGCCTCGTGAAGGAGCGCCTGAAAGACGCCGACTGCGCGAACGGCTACCTGTTCGACGGCTTCCCGCGCACGATCGCGCAGGCTGACGCGATGAAGGACGCCGGCGTCGCGATCGACTACGTGCTCGAAATCGACGTCCCGTTCTCGGAAATCGTCGAGCGCATGAGCGGCCGCCGCACGCATCCGGCATCGGGCCGCACGTACCACGTGAAGTTCAACCCGCCGAAGGTCGAGGGCAAGGACGACGTGACGGGCGAACCGCTGATCCAGCGCGACGACGACAAGGAAGAAACCGTCAAGAAGCGTCTCGAGGTGTACGAAGCGCAGACCAAGCCGCTGATCACGTACTACGGCGACTGGGCGAAGCGCGGCGAGGAAAACGGCCTGAAGGCCCCGCAATATCGCAAGATCTCGGGCCTCGGCAGCGTCGACGAAATCCGCGAGCGTGCGTTTGACGCACTGAAGTAAGCACCGCGTCGTGCACCCGCAAGCCGCCCTTTCCGGGCGGTTTTTTTTCGTCTGCTTGATCCGCTTCGGCTGACGGGGATTCGCACGATCGTGCCGGTCTCTCCGCCGCCTGGCGGCGCCCCGTACAATCGATCGGACGCAGGTGCCGACCGGCATCGGACCCAACCAAGGAGACAGTGATGGAGATTCGCGGCAACGTCTTTCTGATCACGGGCGGCGCATCGGGCCTCGGCGCCGGAACGGCCCGCATGCTCGCGCAGGCCGGCGGCAAGGTCGTGCTCGCCGACCTGAACGAGGCGGCCGGCACGGCGCTCGCGAACGAACTGGGCGGCACATTCGTGCGCTGCGACGTGTCGAGCGAGGCCGATGCGCAGGCGGCCGTCGATGCCGCGACGCGCGCGGGCACGCTGCGCGGCCTCGTGAACTGCGCGGGCATCGCGCCCGCCGCGAAAACCGTCGGCAAGGACGGCGCGCATCCGCTCGACGTGTTCGCGAAGACGATCAACGTGAACCTGATCGGCACCTTCAACATGATCCGGCTCGCGGCCGCCGCGATGGCCGCGACCACGCCGAACGACGGCGGCGAGCGCGGCGTGATCGTCAGCACCGCATCGGTCGCCGCCTACGACGGCCAGATCGGCCAGGCCGCGTACGCGGCGTCGAAGGCCGGCGTCGCGGGCATGACGCTGCCGATCGCACGCGACCTGGCGCGCCAAGGCATCCGCGTGATGACGATCGCGCCGGGGCTGTTCGAGACGCCGATGCTGCTCGGCATGCCGAAGGACGTGCAGGACGCGCTCGGCGCGATGGTCCCGTTCCCGCCGCGGCTCGGCAAACCGGACGAATACGCGATGCTGGTGCGCCAGATCGTCGAGAACCCAATGCTCAACGGCGAAGTGATCCGTCTCGACGGCGCGATCCGGATGCAGCCGAAGTAAGTGCAAACGACTGCAAACAAAAAACGCCCGCTATGCGGGCGTTTTTCGTTCGAGGCGCCCGGCGCCGCGCCAGCGGCTCAGTCCTCGTCGTCGCGCTGCATCCGCTGCCGCAATTCCGTCACCTGCGATTCGACGACGGTTGCATCGTCCGCATCGGGCCGCTCGCCGAGATACTGCTCGAGATCCTCGAGCGCGGGGCGCAGGTAGTCGAGCCGTGCATACGCGAAGCCGCGGTCGCGCACCTCGTCGAGGTGCTCCGGCAGCAGGATCACGAGCCGCTGCTGCACCGCGAGCAGCCGCTGCCAGCGTTCCGTCTGCAGATAGATCGTCTTCAGGTTGCGCAGCATCCGCGCGATGATCTCGCGGCTCGTGGCCGGCTGCAGCAACGCGCGCAACGCGCTGTCGACCGCGCCCGCCGCACGCGCGACGTACGGCTCGAGCATCTCGACCATCTCGGCTTCGGACAGCGAATGGCCATTGGTCGGATCGATGATCAGGTCGCCGTCCGGCAGCGTCACGCGCAGCAGGAAATGGCCGGGAAACGACACGCCGCGCGCCGGCACGCCGATCTGTTCGGCGAGCTCGAGATACAGCACCGACAGCGAGATCGGAATCCCGCGCCGCCGCTTCAGCACCGCGTTCAGGTGGCTGTTATCGGGGTCGTAGTAATCGTTGTGATTGCAGGCGAAGCCGAGTTCGCGAAAGAAGAATTCGTTGAGCGCGGCGACGCGGTCCTTCAGGTTCGCATCGTCGGCGAGCCGGCGGCGCAGCCGCGCGGCCAGCATGTCGAGTTCGGCCAGCGTGCCCTGCAGGTCGAGGTCGGGATAGGCGTCCTGTGCGAGCGACAGCGCGGTCTCCGTGACGGGCAGGCTGTCGTCGTCCGCCACGAGCGTGCTGAAGTAGTCGAGGACGCGGGTCATTGCGGTCGTCACTTGGCGCGCCTTCTGAAGTAAGCGTATTTGAAGCCCATCACCCACAACATACCGAAATATAGTGCAGCGAACAGCACGAGGCACGCGGCCATCAGCGCAATGCGATCGAGCGGCTGCGCGCGCATGCCGGTCCAGTCGAAGCTGATCGCGCACCAATGCATCAGGCCCGCGAGTACGAGCGTCGCGCCAATGAGCTGCACGAAGAAGCGCGGCCAGCCCGGCGACGGCTGGTAGATGCCGCGCTTGCGCAGCCCGAGGAACAGCAGCAGCGAGTTCAGGCACGCGCCGACGCCGATGCTCAGTGTGAGGCCCGCATGACCGATCAGCGGCACGAACACGTAGTTCGACAGCTGTGTGACGATCAGCACGCCGATCGCGATCTTCACCGGCGTCTTGATGTCCTGCTTCGCATAGAAGCCCGGCGCGAGGATCTTGATCAGGATGATGCCGACGAGGCCGATCCCGTAGGTCGCGAGCGCGCGGGCGACCATCGTGACGGTATGCGCGTCGAACTTGCCGTAGTTGAACAGCGTCGCGGTGAGCGGCGTCGCGAAGAAGAACAGCGCGAGCGCGCTCGGCGCCGCGAGCAGGAACGTGACGCGCAGCCCCCAGTCGAGCAGCGACGAATACTCGTTCGCATCGGCGTCGACGTGCGCCTTCGACAGGCTCGGCAGCAGGATCGTGCCGAGCGCGACGCCGAGCAGCGCCGTCGGGAACTCCATCAGGCGATCGGCGTAGTTGATCCACGACACCGCGCCCTGCCCGAGCCGCGACGCGATGTTGGTGTTGATGATCAGCGACAGCTGCGCGACCGACACCGCGAATGTCGCGGGCACCATCTTCGCGAGCACGCGCTTCACGCCCGGGTGTCGCAGCGCGCGCAGCGGGTTGATGCCGATCAGCGGCACCATGTCGATCTTCTTCAGCCCCGGCAGTTGCACGAGGAACTGCAGCACGCCGCCCACGATGACGGCCCACGCGAGCGCATACACCGGCACCTTCAGATGGGGCGCGACGAACACGGCCGCGGCGATGAACGCGACGTTGAGCAGCACCGGCGCGAACGCGGGCAGCGAGAAGCTCTTGTAGGTGTTGAGCACGCCGGACGCGAGCGTGGTCAGTGAGATGAACACGATGTACGGGAACATGATCCGCGTCATCGTGACCGCGAGCGGGAATGCCTGCCCGTCGGTATGCAGGCCGGAGGCGACCGCGAACACGACCCATGACGCGCCGGCGATCCCGAGGACCGACAGCACGGCAAGCGCCCACGCGAGGACGGTCGACATCGCGTCGACGAGCGCCTTGGTCGCATCGTGCCCCTGCTGGTTCTTGAACTCGGCCAGGATCGGCACGAACGCCTGCGAGAACGCGCCTTCGGCAGACAGGCGGCGCAGCAGGTTCGGAATACGGAAGGCGACGTAGAACGCGTCGGTGTATTGACTGGCGCCGAACGCACGGGCGATCAGCGTCTCGCGGGCCAGTCCGGTCACGCGCGACAGCAGCGTGAAGCCGCTGACCGTCAGCAGGGCTCGGAATAGATTCATGGGGCGCTTATTATACGGACGTTGCGTGTCCCGGCACGGACGGATGCCGAAAAGGACATGCGTCGCCGGCGCCCTCGCCTGGCGGGCGTTACGTTGAACTTGCCACGCGCTTGATTTTGTTGCTATAATTGCCGGTTTCTGAGCCTGTTACATGCACGGCACCTGTCGTTTTCATGTCTCGGCCTCGGTTAAACTCACCGTTTTTTATGCGCCCCTGGGCAATCGTTCTCAGGGGACGGATCGAAAAGCAGCGCTTGGCCGTCAGGCTCCAAGCTCTGGAAACAGGACAGGATAAGGAACCGTCATGGCTAACTCCGCACAAGCACGCAAGCGCGCCCGCCAAGCCGCGAAGGCAAATTCGCACAACTCGGCGCTGCGCTCGAAATTCCGTACCGCGATCAAGTCGGTTCGCAAGGCTGTTGAAGCCGGCGACCAGGCAAAGGCTGCCGAGCTGTTCAAGGCTGCCGTGAAGACGATCGACACGATCGCCGACAAGAAGATCGTTCACAAGAACAAGGCCGCTCGCAGCAAGAGCCGCCTCGCCGCGGCCGTCAAGGGCCTGCAGGCAGCAGCGTAAATCTGGCGCGCCCGCTTCGGCGGGCGTTCCTGTTTCCTGCGATCGCAAAAAAGCCCGCCTAGGCGGGCTTTTTTGCGTGTCGTCCGCGCATCGCGCCGGACGACCACCAGACGCGGGCGCGGCATGCGCCCCCGCCCGTCGATCTCACTTCTTCTCGTTGTAGTCCGGCAGCTCGCACGCCTCGGTGACGACGAGGTTGTTGTCCTTCGCGAAATTCAGCACGAAATCGAACGCCATCGGCTCGATGTCGCGCAGCCGGGAATCGAGGATCACGCATTTCAGGTCGCCGAGCATCGTCGGGCGCACGTACAGCGAATATTTCAGGCGCGCATTCGGCCCGCTCGCGCCGGGCCCGAAGCAGGCCATCACGCCGGCCAGACGCTCCGACCAGTCGCTCGGGCGAAACTTTTTCCCGTCTTTCGTAATGCCCTGGATGAAGAATTCGGTCGGAGGGGTTTCAGCCATGTGGTTACCCAAGTGACGGCCCGGCGATGTCCAGGCGACGGCGCCTGGATACGCGAACACAAAGCTGGAGTGGACGACACACGCGCTTCGATATCCCGAAAACAGGCCGTCGATGCGTGCCGCCGGCGCGCCGCACCGGATGTGTGCAGCGCATGGCTTGTGTCCGGCAGAGCGCGAAAAGCCTTGCCTGCCGGGCTGGAGAAAACTTTTGGATTATACCGCAGCGCGCCATCGCGCGTCGTCTCGCCGCCCTTGTTCCGGCGTTCTCCAGAGTGCGCGACGATGCCGCCCCGGTTTGTGCCGCGGCTCGTCAAAGCACAGAAAATCCTTTATGCTGCTTTGAAGTTATCCACACCCGACGGCGGCGGCGTCCGGCTCCGCAGCCGGCTCCAACCCGCCGTATTTCGTTTCATGACCGCCAAAACCATTCGTCACTACCTGCAGTTCAAGGATTTCTCGCTGGAAGACTACGAGTACGTGCTCGAACGCACGGGTATCCTGAAGCGCAAGTTCAAGAACTACGAGACCTATCATCCGCTGCACGACCGCACGCTCGCGATGATCTTCGAGAAGAGCTCGACGCGCACGCGGCTGTCGTTCGAAGCCGGTATCTTCCAGCTGGGCGGCCACGCGGTGTTCATGAGCACGCGCGACACGCAGCTCGGCCGCGGCGAGCCCGTCGAGGATTCCGCGCAGGTCATCTCGCGAATGGTCGACATCATCATGATCCGCACGTTCGAGCAGGATGTGATCACGCGCTTCGCGCAGAACTCCCGCGTGCCCGTGATCAACGGCCTGACCAACGATTACCACCCGTGCCAGGTGCTCGCCGACATCTTCACGTACTACGAGCACCGCGGCCCGATCGCCGGCAAGACGGTCGCGTGGGTCGGTGATGCGAACAACATGCTGTACACGTGGATCGAAGCCGCGCAGATCCTCGGCTTCAAGCTGCGCCTGTCGACGCCGCCGGGCTATGCGCTCGACATGAAGCTCGTGTCGCCGGACAGCGCGCCGTTCTACGAAGTGTTCGAGGATCCGAACGAAGCGTGCAAGGGTGCCGATCTCGTGACGACCGACGTATGGACGAGCATGGGTTTCGAAGCCGAGAACGAAGCGCGCAAGCAGGCGTTTGCCGACTGGTGCGTCGACGAGGAAATGATGGGCCACGCGAACGCGGACGCGCTCTTCATGCACTGCCTGCCCGCGCACCGCGGCGAGGAAGTGACGGCCGGCGTGATCGACGGCCCGCAGAGCGTCGTGTGGGACGAGGCGGAAAACCGCCTGCACGTGCAGAAGGCGCTGATGGAGTTCCTGCTGCTCGGCCGCCTCAAGCACTGAACGCAGCCCTCGCGCGCCACCGGAATCCGGCGGCATGCGAAAAAAAGCGCCGATCGATGATCGGCGCTTTTTTGTTTGCGCGGGCGAAAGCGCATGAAAGGTGCGGGTCGAACGCCCGCGTTACACGCACACCGGCTCGGGTTCGAGCTCGACGCCGAACTGCTTGCGCACGTCGTCCTGGATCGCCCGCGCCAGTGCGAGCACGTCGGCGCCCGTCGCGCCGCCGCGATTGACCAGCACGAGCGCCTGACGGTCGTGCACGGCCGCCGCGCCGAGCGTGCGCCCTTTCCAGCCGCAGCGGTCGATCAGCCAGCCGGCCGCGAGTTTCACCTGCCCGCCCGGCTGCGGATACGACACGACGTCCGGCACGCGCGCGCGCAGCGCATCGAACCGCGCGGCGTCGATCACCGGATTCTTGAAGAAACTGCCCGCGTTGCCGAGCTCGAGCGGATCGGGCAGCTTTGCGCGGCGGATCGCGACGACCGCGTCGAACACGTCGCGCGGCGTCGCCGCGCCGGGCGCGATGCCGCGCGCGTCGAGCTCGCGCGTGACATCCGCGTAGCCGAGCCGCGGCGTCCAGCGCTTGGGCAGCCGGAACGTCACAGCGACGATCGCGAAGCGGCCGCGCCCTTCCCGCTTGAAGAAGCTGTCGCGATAGCCGAACGCGCAGCGCGCGGCATCGAAGCGCTCGCTGCGCCCCGTCGCAAGTTCGACGGCGACCAGCGAGTCGAAATACGTCTTCATCTCGAGGCCGTACGCGCCGATGTTCTGGATCGGCGCGGCGCCGACGGTGCCCGGAATCAGCGCCAGATTCTCGAGGCCCGGCATGCCGTGCTCGAGCGTCCACGCGACGAATGCGTGCCAGGTCTCGCCGCCGCCGGCCTCGACGTACCACGCGTCGTCGTCCTCGCGCACGACGCGGCGCCCGGCGATCTCGTCGAGCAGCACGACGCCGTCGAAATCGCGCGTGAACACGACGTTGCTGCCGCCGCCCAGCACGAGTTGCGGCAGGTGCGCGACGCGCGAATCGCGATGCAGCGCCGCGAACTGCGCCGCATGCGTGATGCGGGCGGCAAAGCGCGCGGTCGCGTCGATGCCGAACGTATTGTGCGCGGCGAGCGGATGGTCGGGGAGCAGCGACAGGGCGGAATCGTCAGGTGGCATCGGCATTCGCGGTCACGTCCGCCGGGGCGGCATAAGGCCGGCCTTGGGCAAACGGAGGGGCATCGGTAAAATGGCAAACAGTCCGCAATTATAGCGAGTGCCCGCGCGCAAGCCGGGCGCTTGCATCTCAAGGGAGAATGCCATGCCATCGTTCGACGTCGTTTCCGAAGCGAACATGATCGAAGTGAAGAACGCCATCGAGCAGTCGAACAAGGAAATTTCGACGCGCTTCGACTTCAAGGGCTCCGACGCGCGTGTCGAGCAGAAGGAGCGCGAGCTGACGCTGTTCGCCGACGACGATTTCAAGCTCGGTCAGGTCAAGGACGTGCTGATCAACAAGCTCGCGAAGCGCAACGTCGACGTGCGCTTCCTCGACTACGGCAAGGTCGAGAAGATCGGCGGCGACAAGGTCAAGCAGATCGTCACCGTGAAGAAAGGCGTGACGGGCGACCTCGCGAAGAAGATCGTCAGGCTCGTGAAAGACAGCAAGATCAAGGTGCAGGCGAGCATCCAGGGCGACGCGGTACGCGTGACCGGCACGAAGCGCGACGACCTGCAGAGCGTGATCGCGATGCTGCGCAAGGACGTGACCGACACCCCGCTCGACTTCAACAACTTCCGCGACTGATCGACGCCGTCGACCGGTCACTCCGCGCCGCCGGGCCCCGCATGCGGGATGCCCCGGCGGGCGGCGACAGCAGCAACCCCTTCCTCAGAGCTTCCCGCCGTCCTGCGCGCCGCCGTCGGCCGCGGCCTTCTTCTTGTCGCCGATCCGGCTTTCCTGCCCCGCCAGCAGCTTCGAGATGTTGCCGCGGTGACGCCACACGAGCAGCACGCTCATCGCGAGCACGGCCCACGCGACCGGGTTGTGGCTCGTGCCGAACAGGAACACGTCGAACAGCGGTGCGAACACGGCCGCCACCAGCGCCGCGAGCGACGAATAGCGGAAGAAGAACGCGACGATCAGCCAGGTCAGCGCGGTCGCGAGCCCGAGCACCGGGTGCACCGCGAGCAGCACGCCGGCCGCGGTCGCGACGCCCTTGCCGCCCTGGAAGCGGAAGAACACCGGATACAGGTGGCCAAGGAACACGGCGATCGCGACCCACGCGACGGCGACGTCGGGCAGCCCGAAGTGCCGCGCGAGCCAGACGGCGAGCCAGCCCTTGAACGCGTCGCCGACGAGCGTCAGGATCGCGGCCTTCTTGTTGCCGCTGCGCAGCACGTTGGTCGCGCCGGGATTCTTCGACCCGTACGAACGGGGATCGGCCAGGCCCATCGCGGCGCTGACGACGACGGCGAACGACACCGAACCGATCAGGTAGGCAACAAGTGCGGCGAGCAGGATCTGCATGCGGAGAACTCTTCTTTCAACGTATCGGTGAAGGGGCGGCCGGGCGCGGCATGCCGGCCGGTTGCGGCAGGTGCCGTCGCGGCGAACCGCCGGCAGGCCATGGCGGCCGGCCGTGCGGGCCGACCGGCCGAAACGGCGCCCATTCTACCGAACGCGCACGGCCTGCCACGAAGGTGAAACCCTCAGTCGACGCTCGCGCACTGCACGGACATCGCGCCGAGCAGCGTCGTGAGCACCGCCGGCGCGAGGCTGACGAGATAGCCGCGGCGGCCGCCGTTCAGGTAGATCGTCGGCAATTCGAGGATGGTCGACTCGACGTACACGGGCATCGGCTTGCGCGTGCCGAACGGCGACGTGCCGCCCACCAGATAGCCGGAATGGCGGTTCGCGACGTCGGGCTTGCACGGCTCGACGCGCTTCGCGCCGATCTGCCGCGCGAGGTTCTTGGTCGACACCGTGCGGTCGCCGTGCATCAGCACGATCAGCGGCTTCGCATGCTCGTCCTCCATCACGAGCGTCTTCACGACGCTGTGTTCGTCGACGCCGAGCTGGCGCGCCGACTCGCCGGTGCCGCCGTGCTCGACGTAATCGTACGGATGCTCGCCGAATGCGACGCCGTGGCGACGCAGCAGCTGGGTCGCGGGTGTCTCGGACACGTGTCTGGATTTGCTCATGGCGGCATTTTAATGGCGAACGACCAGCGGGCGCGCGCGCCATCGCCCCTGCGCGTGCTCGCGGTGGGTTGCGGCGCGCCGACGGTATACTCGCGGCCCTTTTGTTCCGGACGGGCGCGCCGGTCGCCGCAGCGCGCCCGTCCATCATCATTGCGGACTTCGCGAAGTGCCATTGACCGAATGGCCGATTGTGGCGCGCCCGCCGTCATGGCACGATCGTTCGTAAAACTCGCCGCGCCACCGCCCGGCCCATCTTCTGGAGACGCCATGTCCTCGCCTGCACGCTCATCCGCGCCGCTCGACGTCGCGGCACTGCTCGCCGCGTTGCCCGGCCGCATCGCCGACGTGCCCGCCCGCTGGGCCGCGCACGCGCCCGCGCATCCGGCGCTGATCGAGGACGCGCGCCGCCTGTCGTACGGCGAGCTGGCGCAAGCCGTCGATGCTGCCGCCGAGCGGCTCGCGCGCCTGGGCGTGCGCGGCGGCGATCGCGTGATGATCGTCGCGGAAAACAGCGTCGCGCAGATCGTGCTGCTGTTCGCGGTCGCGCGCGTCGACGCATGGGCGCTCGTGTCGAACGCGCGGCTGTCGGCCAGCGAACTCGATGCGATCGCCGCGCACGCGCGCCCGAAGCTGATCGCGTTCGCAACGGAAGCGTCGCCCGACGCGCGCACGCACGCGGCGCGCCACGACGCGACGCCCGCCGACGCGCTGCCAGTCGACATCGGCGCGTGGTCGTACCGCGTCGACCCGAGCGCGCCCAGCGAACCGGTGGCGGCCGACGGCGCCGCCCAATGCGCGGCGCTGATCTACACGACCGGCACGACGGGCACGCCGAAAGGCGTGATGCTGTCGCATCGCAACCTGTTGTTCATCGCCGCGATGTCGAGCACGCTGCGCCGCGTGTCGCCCGACGACGTCGTCTATACGGTGCTGCCCGTGTCGCACGTGTACGGGCTCGCGTCGGTCTGCCTCGGCAGCCTGTACGCGGGCGCGACGCTGCGGCTCGCGCCGCGCTTCTCGCCGGAGGCCGTGCGCGTCGCGCTCGCCGACGAAGGCGTGACGATCTTCCAGGGCGTGCCCGCGATGCACGCGAAGCTGCTCGAGCACCTGCACACGCACGCACACGCATGGCGCGCGCCGCGGCTGCGCTTCGCGTATTCGGGCGGCTCGCCGCTCGACGCCGACCTGAAGGCGCGCGTCGAGCGCGTGTACGGCGTGCCGCTGCACAACGGCTACGGGATGACCGAGAGCAGCCCGACGATCACGCAGACGCCGCTCGACGCACCGCGTACCGACTGCTCGGTCGGCGTGCCGATCCCGGGCGTGGAAATGCGGATCGTCGCACCGGACGGCACCGACGTGCCGCAGGGCGAAGTGGGCGAAATCCGCGTGCGCGGGCCGAACGTGATGCTCGGCTACTACCGCAACGCGGATGCGACACGCGCGGCCGTGTCGCCCGACGGCTGGCTCGGCACCGGCGATCTCGCGCGCCAGGAAGCGGACGGCTCGGTGACGATCGCGGGCCGCAGCAAGGAGTTGATCATCCGCTCGGGCTTCAACGTGTATCCGGTCGAGGTCGAACAGGTGCTGAACGCGCACCCGGACGTCGTGCAGGCGGCCGTGGTGGGCCGCGCGGTCGAGGGCAACGAGGAAGTGCTCGCGTTCGTCGAGCTGGTGCCCGGCACGAGCGCGACCGAGGCCGCGCTGCAGGCGTGGTGCGCGCAACGGCTCGCGCCTTACAAGCGCCCTGCGCGGATTCGCGTGCTCGATGCGCTGCCGGCCGCTTCGACGGGCAAGGTGCTGAAGCACAAGCTGCGCGAACTCGCGTAACGCGCGGCGCCGGTCGCATGCCGCGCAGGGGCCGGCGCACGCACCGTGCTAGCCGCGCGGATGGTGCTGCGCGTGCAGCGTCTTGAGCCGCTCGCGCGCGACGTGCGTGTAGATCTGCGTGGTCGAGATATCGCTGTGGCCAAGCAGCAGCTGCACGACGCGCAGGTCGGCGCCGTGGTTCAGCAGGTGCGTCGCGAACGCGTGTCGCAGCGTATGCGGCGACAGGTGCGCGCGCACGTCGGCCTGCTGCGCGTGGCGCTTGATGATGTTCCAGAACTGCTGGCGCGTCATTCCGTCGCCGCGCGCGGTCACGAACAGCGCGTCGGCCGCGCGTGCGCCGAGCAGCGCCGGCCGCGCGTTGCGCAGGTAGCGCTCGATCCAGCCGTGCGCGACTTCGCCGAACGGCACGAGCCGTTCCTTCGAGCCCTTGCCCATCACGCGCACGACGCCCTCGTTGAGCCCGACCTCGACGGTCTTCAGCGTGACGAGTTCGCTCACGCGCAGCCCGCTCGCGTACATCAGCTCCAGCATCGTGCGATCGCGCAGGCCGAGCGGCGTGCCGACGTCGGGCGCACCGAGCAGCGCCTCGACCTGCGCCTCGGACAGCGTCGACGGAAACCGCGCGGCCTGCTTCGCCGACGTGATCCGCAGCGTCGGGTCCGCGCTCGCGTGATGCTCGCGCACGGCCCAGCCGTAATAGCGACGGAACACCGACAAGCGCCGGTTCGACGACGTCGCCTTGCCGTCGCTGCGCGCGGCGATGTAGCCGGTCAACATCGCTTCGTCGGCCGAGTCGAGCGGCGCGTCGTGCGTCGCGGCCAGCCATTGCGAAAACAGCACCAGATCGCGCCGGTACGCATCGAGCGTATTGCGCGCGAGCCCGTGCTCGAGCCACAGCGCATCGCAGAACACGTCGATCGACGCGCGGCTCGCGAGCAGCGCGGGCGATGCGGCCGCCGCGTCGCCGTCGGTGTCGGTGTCGGACGCGGAGTCGGGGGAAAGCAGCGATTCACTCATCGGTACGGCACGCCCTCATGCGCCAGCAGCCAGCGCTTTACTTTCTGGTAATAGCCATTGTCGTCGTGATTCGCGAAGCCGCCGAGGCCACCTGCCGCGACGACGCGATGGCACGGAATCACGAGCGGGAAATAGTTCGCGCCGCACGCCTGGCCGACCGCGCGCGGCGCGCTGCCGATCCGCTTCGCGACCTGCCCGTAGGTCAGCACGGTGCCCGGCGCAATGTCGCTGATCACGTTCCATACGCGATGCTGGAATGCGCTGCCGACGTCGGCGAGCGGCAGGTCGAAGCGCGCCGATGCACGCTCGAAATAGCGTTCGATCTGCTCGACCGCGCGCCGCGCGAGCGGCGAATCCGGCTCGACCGACTTGACCGACTCGGGCAGATAGACGATCTCGCGCACCACCGCGGCGTCGGTGCGGATGCCGACCTTGCCGAACGGTGCGTCGATGACAGCGTTGAACATGAGCTTCTCCTCCCCGATGAAACGCGCGCCGCCGCCGCGCGCCGACGATACTTTACGCCGCGTTCATGCGGCACGCAGCGCCCATTCGACATGCTCGCGCACGATCGGCGACGGATCGTCGGCCCGGGCGCGCAACGCGGCGACGATCGCGGCGCGCGCATCGGGCGCGAGCCGGTCGGCCGGCGCGCGCAATGCATTGCCGAGCCCGACCGCGAGATTGCGCAGCCAGCTTTCATGGCCGATGCGCCGGATCGCACTGCCCTGCATCCGCGTATCGAACGTGTCGGCATCCCAGCCGAACAGCTCGACGAGCGTCGCGCGGTCGAGCCCGTGCCGCACGTCGAAATCGGCGACGGGCGCGGCCTGCGCGAACTTGTTCCACGGACATACGAGCTGGCAGTCGTCGCAGCCGTACACGCGGTTGCCGATCATCGGCCTCAGCGGCTCCGGAATGCTGCCTTTCAGTTCGATCGTCAGGTACGAGATGCAGCGGCGCGCGTCGACGCGATACGGCTCGACGATCGCGCCGGTCGGGCATGCATCGATGCAGCGCGTGCAGCTGCCGCAGTGCGCGCCGGGCGTCTCGGGCGCGATGTCGGGCGCCGTTTGCGCGTCGGTCGGCAGCGGAACGTCGACGTAGATTTCGCCGAGGAAGAACAGCGAACCCGCGTCGCGCTGCAGCAACAGCGTGTGCTTGCCGCGCCAGCCGACACCGGCCTTCTGCGCGAGCTCGACCTCGAGCACCGGCGCAGAATCGGTGAACACGCGGTAGCCGAATGCGCCGATCTCGTGCTCGATGCGCTCCGCGAGCGTCTGCAGCCGGTTGCGCAGCACCTTGTGATAGTCGCGGCCGCGTGCGTAGATCGACACGACCGCCGCCTGCGGATCGTCCAGGCGCGCGCGCTCACGGGCGCGCCAGTCGTGCGGAACGAGTGCGCCGGAGGCTGCATCGGGCGCGTCGGCCGCGAGCGTTTGGGCCGGCAGATAGGCGAGCCGCGCGGAGATCACACGTCGCGTACCGGCCACAAGTTCGGCCGGCCGCGCGCGTTTCGTCCCGTGTTTCGCCATATAATCCATTTCGCCGTGGTACCCGGCTTCCAGCCAGGCGGCGAGGCCTGCTTCGGCATCCGAGAGATCGGTATCGCTGATGCCGATCGCCCCGAAACCCAATTCGCGCCCCCACGCCTTGATGCGAGTGGCGAGCGCAGTCAACGTCGCATCATCGAGCGCGCACGGCGCCACGCCTTCGGTACGAGTCGAAGGCCTGTCGGATGCGGCGAGTTCCGGTAAGCGGTTCATCGCACTATTTTACGAGAATGCCAGCCACGTCCCATACGCCTCATGCCGACACGCTGCCCGCCCCGCTCGCGGAGCGCGTGATCGCACTCGCCGACGAAGCGGCGACCGAGGCCTTCGGCGCCCGCTTCGCGCACGCGCTCGACGCGGCGCGCGGCGAACTCGCCCGCGCGCACGCGTTCGACGGGCTGCAGATCCAGCTGATCGGCGACCTCGGCGCGGGCAAGACGACCCTCGTGCGCGCGATCCTGCGCGGCCTCGGCCACCCGGGACGCGTGCGCAGCCCGACCTATACGCTCGTCGAGCCGTATGCATTCGCACGCGACGATGGGGAACTTGAGGTCTATCACTTCGATCTGTATCGATTCAACGATCCGGCCGAATGGTCCGACGCGGGCTTTCGCGAATATTTCAATTCCAGCGCGATCTGCCTCGTCGAATGGCCGCAACAGGCGGGCACCCTGCTCGGCGTGCCCGATCTGGTTTTCTCGCTCGACGTGGATGGCGACGGTCGCGCCCTCACCGTCCGGGCGTTCAGCGCTTCAGGAAAGGCATGTCTCGAAAGATGTTGATCAAACCGTTCCGCTCGATCGAATCGGCGGCCACCGCGACGCACAATTGGCGGCGCCGCCAGATCCTGTGCGCGGGCGCGTCGACGCTGGTGCTCGGTCTCGCCGCGCCGCGGCTCGCGCACGCGTCGTCGGTGCTCGGCGTGCGCGTGTGGCCCGCGCGCGATTACACGCGCGTCACGATCGAATCCGACCAGCCGCTGCAGAATAGCCAACAGCTGTTGCAGGGCCCCGACCGGCTCGTCGTCGACCTGAGCGGGCTCGATCTCGATCAGGCCCTGCGCGACCTCGTGTCGAAGATCGCGCCGAACGATCCGCAGATCCAGTCGGTGCGCGTCGGCCAGTATCAGCCGCACGTCGTGCGGATGGTGTTCGACCTGAAAGGCTCGGTGAAGCCGCAGGTGTTCACGCTGCCGCCGGTGGGCACCTACAAGTACCGGCTCGTGTTCGACCTGTATCCGGCCGTCGCGCCCGATCCGCTGTCCGACCTGATCGCGCAGACGGAACGCAAGGAACAGGCCCTCAACGACACCGCGCGCGCGCAGCAGATGCAGCCGCCGACCTCGCTCGCGGGCCCGGCCGCGCCGTCGGCGCCCGCCGCGGGCGACAACACCGACGCGTTCTTCCAGCGCTTCGCGCAGAACACGCCGGCCACGCCGCGCACGCCCCCGGCCGCCGCGACGCCTTCCACGCCCGCGAAGCCGGCCGTCAAGCCGCCGCCCGTCATCGCGCGCCGCGACGACAGCGACGACGACGGCGACACCTACAAGTTCACCGCACCGAAATCCGGCAAGGGCGGCACCATGCGCCTGCTGACGGTCGCGATCGATCCGGGCCACGGCGGCGAGGATCCGGGCGCGATCGGCGGCGGCGGCACGTACGAGAAGCATATCGCGCTCGACATCGCGAAGAAGCTGCGCGCGAAGATCGACGGCGCGCCGAACATGCGCGCGATGATGACGCGCGACGCCGACTTCTTCGTGCCGCTGAACGTGCGCGTGCAGAAGGCGCGCCGCGTCGGCGCCGACCTGTTCGTGTCGATCCACGCGGATGCGTTCACGACGCCGTCCGCGCGCGGCTCGTCGGTGTTCGCGCTGTCCGACCACGGCGCGACGAGCGCCGCGGCACGCTGGATGGCGAACAAGGAGAATTCGTCGGACCTGATCGGCGGCATCAACATCAAGACGCAGGACGCGGCCGTGAGCCGCGCGCTGTTCGACATGTCGACGACCGCGCAGATCCGTGATTCGCTGCGCTACGGCGGCTACGTGCTGAAGGAAGTCGGCGGCATCAACAAGCTGCACAAGGGCTCGGTCGAGCAGGCCGGATTCGCGGTGCTGAAGGCGCCCGACATTCCGTCGATCCTCGTCGAGACCGCGTTCATCAGCAACCCGGAAGAGGAGAGCCGGCTGAACGACGAGAGCTATCGCGACCAGATGGCCGACGCGATCTTCCGCGGCATCAAGCGTTACTTCGCCGCGAACCCACCGCTCGCGAAGAACCGGATGGCCTGACGCACGGCCGCCCGCTCTTCCCCACCGCCGGCACGCGCTGCGTGCCGGCCCGTCACGACGCCGCGAAGCGGCGCACCAGCTTCCCGCCGAATACGTTCACCGCGAGCCCGCCCATCACGAGCGCGGCGCCCGCCAGCTGCGCCCGCGTCAGGTGTTCGTCGAGCAGCAGCGCCGACGACGCGAGCCCGACGATCGGCACCAGCAGCGAGAACTGCGCGACCTGCGCGGCCGGATAGCGCGACATCAGGCGGCTCCACAAGCCGTAGCCGAGCAGCGTCGCGACGAACGCGAGATAGACGACCGCGAAGATCGACGCGCCGTTCAGTCCGGCCAGCGCGGCGCCGATCCGCTGCGGCCCCTCGAACCACAGCGACAGCAGGAAGAACGGCACGGGCGGCACGAGGCTCGCCCACACGACCAGCGACACGAGGTTCGCACGGCCAACCTTCTTCGTGACGATATTGCCGATCGCCCACATCGCGGCCGAGCAGATGGTCAGCAGGAAGCCGGCGAGCGTCATCGCGCGGCCGCCCTGCGCCGCGATCACGACGAGCCCGGCCGCGGCGATCGCGAGCCCGATCAGGTTCTGCATGCGCAGCCGCTCGCCGAGGAACAGCATCGCGAACACGAGCGTGAAGAACGCCTGCGACTGCAGCACGAGCGACGCGAGACCAGCCGGCATGCCGACGTACATGCCGGTGAACAGGAACACGAACTGACCGAGCTGGATCGTCGCGCCGTACAGGATCAGCATGCGCCACGGAATCTGCGGCCGGCGGACGAAAAACACCGCGGGCACGGCCGCGAGCGTGAAGCGCAGCGCGCCGAGCAGCATCGGCGGCATGCCGTGCAGCCCGACCTTGATCACGACGAAGTTCACGCCCCACGCCAGGATCACGACCAGCGCGAGCAGCAAGTCCTTCGGGGCCATCATCGGCGTCTCCTCGTTTCGAATGATTGTTCCGAAGCGGCTCAGTCTACCGGGTTCCGCCGCCCGGCCCGATACCCGCGCGGCGCGCATGGAATCGGCCGCGGGCACAGCCGCGCGTCGACAGGAAAGCCGCATCGCGCGTGCCCGCTGCGGCCGGTACCGTGGGCCAGCGCGTTCGCCATGCCCGGTGCGCGCGTCGCCGCCGCGCCGCCAGTACAATGACCGGCATCCCCGCCGTTCGCCACGAGGCCAGCCATGACCGAACCGATCAAAGCCTTGCTGAAGCCGCACATTCGCGACATCGGCAACCTGCAGGTGCGCCGCACACTGCCCGCACTCGCCGCACGCCTCGTCGGCCCGTTCATCTTCTTCGATCACATGGGGCCCGCGGCGCTGCCGGCCGGCACCGGGCTCGACGTGCGCCCGCACCCGCATATCGGGCTCGCCACCGTCACCTACCTGTTCGACGGCGCGATCCTGCACCGCGACAGCCTCGGCTCGCGGCAGGAGATCGTGCCGGGCGACGTGAACTGGATGACGGCCGGCCGCGGCATCGTCCACTCGGAGCGCACGCCCGACGCGCAACGCGCGAGCGGCCATACGGTGCACGGGATCCAGACCTGGGTCGCGCTGCCCGTCGCCCACGAGACCACCGAGCCGTCGTTCGAGCACCATGCGGCCGACACGCTGCCCAAGCGCCACGAAAACGGCGTGACGCTGACGGTGATCGCCGGCGACGCGTTCGGCCTGCGCTCGCCCGTCACGACGTTCTCGCGCACGCTGTACGTCGCCGCCGAATTCGCGGCCGGCAGCCGCCTCGAACTCGACGCGTCGCACGAGGAGCGTGCGGTCTACGTGGTCGACGGCGACCTGACGATCGACGGCACGCCGGTGCCGGCCGAGCAGATGGCCGTGCTCACGCCGGGCGCGACCGTCACGCTCGCGAGCGGCAACGGCACGCGCGCGATGTTGCTGGGCGGCGACAAGATCGACGGCGAGCGCTTCATCGAATGGAATTTCGTCGCCAGCAGCCGCGACGCGATCGAGCGCGCGAAAGCGGCGTGGACGAACCAGGAAATGGGCAAGGTGCCCGGCGAAACCGAGTGGATTCCGCTGCCCGAATCGAAGCCGCGTTGAAAAAGGCGCGCGCCGCCCCCATCCTGACGACATTCGACTGGAAGAGAACGACATGGACACCACGCTTGCCACTTTCGAGAAAGACGTCATCGAGGCGTCGCTGGACGCCCCCGTGCTGGTCGACTTCTGGGCGCCGTGGTGCGGCCCCTGCAAGACGCTCGGTCCGCTGCTCGAAAAGCTCGAAGCCGACTATCAGGGCCGCTGGAAGCTCGTGAAGGTGAACGTCGACGAGAACCAGGAGCTCGCCGCGCACTTCCAGACGCGCAGCATCCCGCACGTGATCGCGTTCGCCGACGGGCGCCCGGTCGACCAGTTCATCGGCGTGCTGCCGGAAGGCCAGTTGCGCGCGTTCCTCGACCGGCTGCTGCCGGCGCCCGAGGAAGCCGAACGCCGCGCCGCGCAATACGCGATCGCCGAGTCACGCTACGACGATGCGCTCACCCACCTCGAGGCAGCGCTCGCGCTGAACCCCGGTTTCGACGATGCACGGCTCGACCTGATCGAACTGCTGCTCGCGAACAACCAGGTCGATGCCGCGCGCACCGAGGCCGAGCGCCTGTCGCCGCAGACCGTGCAGGGCGCCGACCCGCGCTACCAGGCGATCAAGACCCGTTTCGATGCGCTCGACGCGACGGCCGACCTGCCGCCGACCGACGCGCTCGAAGCGCGTATCGCGGCGAACCCCGCCGATCTCGATGCACGCTTCGATCTCGCGCAGAGCCTGATCGCGCGACGCGCCTACGAAGGCGCGCTCGAGCAGCTGCTGGAAATCGTGTTGCGCGACCGCGCGTATGGCGACGACCTCGGCCGCCGCACGATGCTGTCGGTGTTCGAGCTGGCGGGCGACAGCCCCGAGCTCGTCGCCGCGTGGCGGCGCAAGCTGAGCATGGCGCTCAACTGACGAACGGCCGGCCGGGCCGCAATGGCCCGCAATGGGCCGGCCGTCGCGCCGCGGCATCGCAGCATGCTGCTGCGCGTCGAGCGATTTCCGGATCAGCCCGCGGCCCGCGCCGCGAGCGCGCGCAGCGCATGCGCGGCGGCCGCGAAACCGAAGCTCGCGGTCACGCACACGCTGGAACCGAATCCCGCACAGTTGAGCCCCGCGACATGCGCGGCCGCGGACGGCTCCGCGCCATCCTCGATGTCGCAAGCGGCCGCTTCCGGATAGATCAGCGGCTCGTCCGAATACACGGCGCTGACCTTGAAGCGCGCCTTCGGCCCGCGCGGAAAGCCGTGCTGCTTGCGCAACTGCGCGCGCACCTTCGACAGCAGCGGATCCTGGATCGTCAGCGCGAGATCGTCGATCCGGATGCGCGTCGGGTCGAGCTGCCCGCCCGCGCCGCCGACCGTGACGAGCGGCTGCCCTTTCGTGACGCACCACGCGATCAGCGCGACCTTCGTACGCACGCTGTCGATCGCGTCGATCACGTAGTCGAAGCCGCCGCCGAGCAGCGCGTCGAAGTTGTCGGGTTCCGCGAAATCCTCGATCCGGTTCACGCGGCACGCGGGATCGATCAGCGCGATCCGCTCGGCCATCGCATCGACCTTCGGCTTGCCGTAATTGCCGTCGAGCGCGTGGATCTGCCGGTTCGTGTTGCTTTCCGCGACGTTGTCGAGATCGATCAGCGTCAGCGTGCCGATCGCGCTGCGCGCGAGCGCCTCGGCCGTCCACGAACCGACGCCGCCGATGCCGATCACGGCGACATGCGCGCGCTGGAACGCGGCAAGCACGGGGGCGCCGTACAACCGCGCGATGCCGCCGAAACGGCGTTCGCGATCCACGTCAAGCTGGATTGTCGGGCTCGGGGTAAGATCAGAAGAACTGGGCGGGGCAGCGTCGGGGGCGGACATGGCAGCAAGGAAAACGTAAGCGTACAGCCCTCTATTTTGCCTGAACTCGCCGCCTACACGCGCCACTGTGCACGCACGATTCTCGCGCGTTCGCTATACTGGCCCCGGATTGAAGCGTTTGCATAACATGACAACTCTCGCCGATCTTCGCATCAACTATTCGCGTGCTTCGCTCGACGAAGCCGATGCCGCCCCCGACCCTTTCGCCCAGTTCGATCGCTGGTTCAAGGAGGCGCTCGCCGCCAAGCTTCCGGAGCCGAACACGATGACGCTCGCCACCGTCGGCGACAACGGCCGGCCGTCGGCCCGCATCGTGCTCATCAAGGGTGTCGACGAACGCGGGTTTGTCTTCTTTACCAATTACGAAAGCCGCAAGGGCCGCGATCTCGCCGCCCATCCGTACGCGGCGCTGCTGTTCTACTGGATCGAACTCGAGCGCCAGGTGCGCATCGAAGGCCGGATCGAGAAAACCAGCACTGACGAAAGCGACCGTTATTTCGCGTCACGCCCGCTCGGCTCGCGCATCGGTGCGTGGGCATCCGAGCAGAGCGCCGTGATCGACAGCCGCGCGACGCTCGAAGCGCGCGAGAAGGCTGTGGCCGAACGCTACGGCGAGAATCCGCCGCGCCCGCCGCAGTGGGGCGGCTATCGCGTCGTACCCGACGCGATCGAATTCTGGCAGGGCCGCCCGTCGCGGCTGCACGATCGCCTGCTCTACACGCGCGACGCCGCGGCGGCGCCAGGCTGGACCCTCTCGCGCCTGTCGCCGTAAGCAAGGCTGCGGCAGCGGCGCCGGCGCACGCCGGTCGTGTCTCGTGTTGCATCCGGGCGCCCGCCTCGCGAGGAGCGGGCGCCGGTCAAGATACTTGGCTGTATTCGATTCAACGAACAAACGGAGAATCCAAATGTTCTGGGAAAAGAAGCTGGCACAGTGGGCGGACGAAGTACGGGCGAAGGCGAACATACCGGCGCGCCTCGTGCTGTGGAACGGCGATCAACTCGATTTCGGCACCTTCAGCGCGCCGCAGGTCACGCTGAAGGTCAACAGCGCGTCCGCGTTGCCGCTCCTGCTCGAACCGAGCCTCGACAATCTCGGCGAGGCGTACGTGAAGGGCAAGATCGACATCGAGGGCAGGCTGTCGGACATCATCAACATCAGCTACTCGCTCGCGCGCAGCACGGTCACCAGCGCCAGCAAGCTCGCGCGCGTGAAGCGCTACTTCAATCATACGAAGAACACGGACAGGAAGGCGATCCAGTATCACTACGACGTCTCGAACGAGTTCTACCAGCTGTGGCTCGACGAGAACATGGTGTACTCGTGCGCGTACTTCGAGAACGGCGACGAGGATCTTGCCACCGCGCAGATCAAGAAGATCGACCACATCCTGACCAAGATCCAGCTCGAGCCCGGCCAGCGCTTGCTCGACATCGGCTGCGGCTGGGGCGCGCTCGTGCTGCGCGCCGCGCAGAAGTTCGGCGCGACCTGTCTGGGCGTGACGCTGTCGCAGAACCAGTTCGATCTCGCGACCGCACGTGTGAAGGCTGCCGGGCTCGAGGACAAGATCGAGATCCGCCTGCAGGACTACCGCGAGATCGACGGGCAGTTCGACCGCATCACGAGCGTCGGGATGTTCGAGCACGTCGGCCGCAAGAATCTGCCGCTCTATTTCTCGCGCGTGCATGACCTGCTGACCGACGACGGCATCGCGATGAACCACGGCATCACGTCGACCGACGCCGAAAGCGGCGAGACGGCGCTCGGCGGCGGCGAATTCATCGACCGCTACGTGTTTCCGGACGGCGAGCTGCCGCACATCAGCCTCGCGCTCGAAGCGGCGCAGCGCGGCGGGCTCGAGGCGATTGACGTCGAAAGCCTGCGGCGGCACTATGCGCGCACGCTCGAGATCTGGACCGAGAACTTCGAGGCGAAGGCGGACGAGGCGCGCGCGCTCGTCGACGACGAAAAATTCCGCATCTGGCGCGTGTACCTCGCCGGTTGCGCGTATGCATTCGAGCACGACGACGTGTCGATCTTCCAGATCGTGTGCCGCAAGGCCGGACGCAGCGCGAAAACGCTGCCGTGGTCGCGGCGCTATATGTACGAACACACGCTGCCGCGCTAGGCGGCACTTCACGCTGGGCACGCATGGGTGACGGCAGGACGCGGCGCAACACGCCGCCGCAACGACAGCAGCGCGACGAACCGGACGGGTCGCACGCCGACGGGCAGTTCGACCTGTTCGGCGCGCCGCCCGACGACGCACGCGCAGCGGCTGCGCCCTCGGACGACGACCCCTCTGCCGGCGCCGGCGATCGCGTGACGCCGGACGCGCACAACGCTGCGCAACCGGCAAAGTCGCCTGCGCGCGCGGGCCGTGCGTCGCCCCGCCCTTCCTCCGACCAGGAGCCGGAACCCTCCCCCGCCTCAGGCCTGCTGTGGGACGAACCGTCCCCGCCTGCCACGCCGCCGAAGAAGAGCCGGCGCCAGCGCGGCGTGCCGCCCGCACCGGTTTCCGCGGAAGTCGCCGAGGTGGCGGCCGCCTTGCCGCCGAATGTGCGGCTCGGCACGTCGTCGTGGTATTTCCCCGGCTGGGACGGCATCGTCTACGACGGCGATTTCGCGCAGACGAAGCTGTCGCGCGAGGGGCTCGAAGCGTACGGCGCGCATCCGCTGCTGAAGAGCGTGAGCCTCGACCGGTCGTTCTACGGCCCGCTGTCGGTGGCCGACTACCTGCGCTACGCCCAGCAGGTGCCGGACGACTTCCGCTTCGTCGTGAAGGCGCCGGCGTCCGTCACCGACGCGGTCGTGCGCGGCCGGCGCGGCGAGCCGTCGGGCCCGAACCCGACCTTTCTCGACGCGCAGCTCGCCACCCGGGAATTCGTGCAGCCGTGCATCGAAGGGCTCGGCAAGAAGGCCGGCGTGCTGGTGTTCCAGTTTTCGCCGATGCCCGATCAACTGCTCGTCGAACCGGCCGCGCTGATCGACCGGCTGTCGGCGTTCTTCGCGGCGCTGCCGCCGCTGCCGCCAGACGCCGACGGCACGCGCTACGCGATCGAGATTCGTGACGCGTGCCTGCTCACGCCGCGCTTCATCCGCGCGCTCGCGGCGCTCGGTGTGCGCTACTGCGTCGGCCTGCATGCGCGGATGCCCGACCCGCTGCGCCAGGCGGCCGCGCTCGCGCTGCTCGACGGCGACGCGCCGGGCCCGCTGATCGTGCGCTGGAGCCTGCATGGCGGATTCAAGTACGAACAGGCCAAGGCGAAGTACGAGCCGTTCGACAAGCTCGTCGACGAGGATCCGGCCACGCGCTCGGCGCTCGCCGAATTGGCCGCGCGCTACGCGCTGGCCGGACAGCCGGTGATCATCACGATCAACAACAAGGCGGAAGGCTCCGCGCCGCTGTCGTGCCTCGCGCTCGCGCGCGAGATCGCCGCCGCGTGCGCGCAGTGGCGCAGCGAGGCGGCGTAGGGTCGGCGGCCGTGTAGCGGCACCGCCTGCGGGCTTGTCGCCCGATTACGCGCCGCGCAGCGACTTCAGCCGGTGCGAGAACTTCTGGCGGAATTTCGCGAGCTTCGGCCCGATCACGACCGAGCAGTAGCCCTGCCCCGGATTGCGCGCGTAATAGTTCTGGTGATAGTCCTCGGCCGGCCAGTAGTTGTCGTTGAGCGGCACGACCTGCGTGACGATCGGCTGCCCGAACACCTGCTCGCGCTCCAGTTCGCGGATCACGTCCAGCGCGACGTCGCGCTGCTCATCCGAATGCGTGAACACGACCGAACGGTACTGCGTGCCGACGTCGTTGCCCTGCCGGTTCAGCTGGGTCGGATCGTGCGTCGCGAAGAAGATCTCGAGGATCTCGCGATAACCGATGCGCGCCGGGTCGAACGTCACGTTCACGACCTCCGCGTGACCGGTGTCGCCGTCGCACACGTCGCGATAGCCGGGATTGCGCATATGGCCGCCCGCATAGCCCGACTGGACGGCCGTCACGCCGTCGACATCGAGAAACACGGCCTCCGTGCACCAGAAGCACCCGCCGCCCACGGTCGCGGTTTCAAGCATCTCGTTCACCATGAAATCATCACCTCGTTGATGACGGCGACCGGCACGCAAGCGCGCGCCGGCGCCGCCGGTCCGTATCGCCGCTGCCCGGTTGCCCGGCGCGAAGCGGCACGCGTTCAAGTATCTCACTCGCGCGCGAATCAGGCAGAAACGCGCGCGTGCCGCGCACCACCCGCGGTGCGTTTCTCGACTACACTTAGGCACGCTTGCCCGCGACGGCACACCGTCCGGCTGCACGCAGCGTCCGATGCATGCCCGCCCCGATGCCAACATCATCCGCCGGAACATCGCTATGCACGCCCCGACAGAAATCGTCCGGATTGCAGCTCCGCCCGCCGGTGCCCCGCGCGCCGGCACTTCCATCGCACCATTGCGCCGCCATGCATCCGTTGCGCCGCATGCGCGGCGATCCAGTGCACCGCGTTTCCCCGCTGTCCCGATCTGATGCACCGCACCGCGCGTCCTGCCACGCGTGCGGCCGCCGGTGCATGCGCATCACGCAACTGTTCGACCCGCACGTCCGCAACGAACGGCCGTGCGCCCGTGATCTGATACAACCGAGAGAGGCACTACGATGAGCATGCGGCCTGACCCGACATTTCACGCTTCGCCGGAACTCGCGATGCAGGCGCCGGCGGAAGAGTTCGCCTATACATTGCTGCTGAGCCCCGATTTTTCCAGACCCGACGCGCTCGCCGTGATCGACGTGAAGCCCGACTCCTCGACCTACGGCAAGATCGTGCACACGGTGACGATGCCGAACACCGGCGACGAGTTTCACCACTTCGGCTGGAATGCGTGTTCGTCGTCGCTGTCGCCGCTGACCGGCCACGCGTTTCTCGAGCGCCGCTTCCTGATCATCCCCGGCCTGCGCTCGTCGCGGATCTACGTGATCGACACGAAGCCGCACCCGACGCAGGCGCGCATCCACAAGATCATCGAACCCGACGAGATCTTCGCGAAGACCGGCTATTCGCGGCCGCATACGGTCCACTGCGGCCCCGAGGGCATCTACGTGAGCACGCTCGGCGGCGCGGGCAAGGACGGCACCGACGGCGCGCCCGGCATCTTCATCATGGACTGCGAGACCTTCGACGTGCTCGGCCGCTGGGAAATCGACCGCGGCCCGCAGGACAAGCATTACGACTTCTGGTGGAACCTGCCGCGCGACTACATGGTGTCGAGCGAATGGGCGCTGCCGCCGCAGTTCGAGAACGGCATCGTGCCGGAAGACCTGCTCGCGAACCGTTACGGCCACCGGCTGCATTTCTGGGACCTGCGCGCGCGGCGCAACGTGCAGACGATCGATCTCGGCGCGCAGCACCAGATGGCGCTCGAAGTGCGGCCCGCGCACGATCCGGTGCGCGAATACGGGTTCGTCGGCGTCGTGGTCGATACGACCAACCTGGAAGGGTCGATCTGGACCTGGTGGCGCGAGGACGGCCAGTTCCATGTGAAGAAGACCGCGACGATTCCGCCCGAGCCGGCCGCGGCCGACGAGTTGCCGCCGCTGCTGCAAGGGTTCGGCGCGGTGCCGCCGCTCGTGACCGACATCGACCTGTCGCTCGACGACCGCTTCCTGTACGTGTCGTGCTGGGGCACGGGCGAAATGCGCCAGTACGACGTGTCGGATCCGCATCACCCGGTGCTCGCGGGGTCGGTGCGCATCGGCGGCATCGTGCGCCGCGCGCCGCACACGAACGGCCGCGCGTTCGCGGGCGGCCCGCAGATGGTCGAGATCAGCCGTGACGGCCGGCGCGTGTACTGGACCAACTCGCTCTACTCGACGTGGGACGACCAGTTCTATCCGGACGGCGTGCCGGCCGCGCAGGTGCTCGCGCATGTGGGGCCGGAGGGCGGCCTGACGCTCGCCGACGACTACTGGGTCGAGTTCCCCGACGGCTATCGCGCGCACCAGATCCGGCTCGAGGGCGGCGACTGCTCGACCGACTCGTTCTGCTATCCGTCGGTCAAGCGTTGAGCACCGGCCTCTCCGCGCCGCTCGCGCTGTGGGCGGCCGTGCTCGCGAGCGGCGTCTATCACGGACTCAATCCGGCGATGGGCTGGCCGCTCGCGGTATCGAACGCGCTGATGACGCGCCGCGGCGGCGCGCTGGTCGCGGCGCTCGGCTATCTCGCGCTCGGCCATGCGCTCGCTGTCTTCATGGTGATGCTGCCGTTCGGGCTGCTCGCCGCGTTGCTCGCGTGGCAGTCGGCGATCCGGATCGGCGCGAGCGCGCTCGTGATCGGCTTCGGCGCGGTGCTGCTGATCCGGCGTCGCCACCCGCGCGCGCTTGCGCGGATTGCGCCCGCGCGGCTCGGGCTGTGGTCGTTCGCGGTCGCGCTCGCGCACGGCGCGGGACTGATGCTGGTGCCGATCTATCTCGGGCTCTGCGGGCTCGACCGGGATGCCGGCCATCGCGCGGCGGCCGCGCTCGTCGACTCGCATCTCGGGATGGCCCTCGTCGTCGCGGCCGTGCACGCAGCCGCGATGATCGGCGCGGGCGGCGTGCTCGCGTGGCTCGTGTACCGCTATCTCGGGCTGAAGTTCGTCGCGCGGAGCTGGTTCAACCTCGACGCGGTGTGGGCGTCGAGCCTGATCCTGACGGGCGCGCTGTCGCTCGGGCTGGCGGCGGCGCGCTAGCGCCTGACGCACGGCGCGGCCGCGTGTAGCGCGCGGCAAAACGCGACAGAACGGCCGTTCCGCCTCGATCGCGGCGCCGCGCGACAGTGTTCGCTACCTCACGCTCACCCCGCAATGCGCCGTCCGCACGGGCCCGGCGGTCGCGATTCCGCTAAAATCTGAGCATGCGCACCCCTTCCCAACCGATCGCCCCGGCCTTGTCGCCTTTCGTCCGCCGCGCCCGTTGCATCCGCCGCGCGCCGCGCCCGTCCGTTTCGTTCCGGATGGCCGCCCGATGAACCATGCCAACCCGCCGGATTTCGATTCGGCCGCATTCCGCCAGGCGCTCGGCCAGTTCGCGACGGGCGTCACCGTCATCACGACGCAGGCGCCGTCCGGGCAGTTGATCGGCATCACCGCGAGCTCGTTCAACTCGGTGTCGCTCAATCCGCCGCTCGTGCTGTGGAGCCTCGCGCACAAATCGGCGTCGACGCCGGTGTTCCGCAGCAACAGCCATTACGTGGTGAATGTGCTCGCGGCATCGCAGATCGACCTGTGCAAGCGCTTCTCGACCTACAAGGGCGACCGCTTCGAAGGCATCGCGCACGTGGCCGGCAACTCGGGCATGCCGGTGCTCGACGGTGCGCTCGCGTGGTTCGAATGCCACAACCGCAGCCGCTACGACGAAGGCGATCACGTGATCTTCGTCGGCGAAGTGGAACGCTGCGGCGTGCGCGCGGTATCGGATACCACGCCGCCGCTCGTGTTCCACGGCGGCGGCTTCCACGGCCTCACACCGCTTTGATCGCCCCGGTGCGCGCCAATCCGACCGGCGCGCCCGCTTCGTCCTTCAGCGTCTGCAGCACGATGTTCGAACGGATGTCCATCACGCCCGGCGCCTTGTAGAGCCGGTTCAGCACGAAATCCGAATAGTGCTTGAGGTTGTGCGCGAGCACGCGCAGCAGATAGTGGCTCTCGCCCGTCACGACGAACGCGCCGACCACCTCCGGCCATTCGCGCAGCGCTTCCGCGAAGCGCTCGTGCCATTGATTCTCTTCGTTGCGCATCGACACCTGCACGAACGCCTCGAGCTCGAAGCCGAGCTTCTCGCGGCTCAGGCACGCGCGATAGTGTTCGATGACGCCCTGCTCCTCGAGCAGGCGCATCCGGCGCAGACAGGCCGACGGCGAAAGCGAGATGCGTTCGGCCAGGTCGAGATTGCTGATTCTGCCTTCCTCCTGCAGTACCGCCAGAATCCTGCAGTCGGTGGCATCGAGCGTGATCGCATGCATTTTTGGTCCCCCTTTTCCCTCTCATTCGAATTATCTGCCAATTCGGCGGATTGTCCATGTTTATTTCGCAAGCACTTTCTGCGAGCGTCCACCTATCATTCGAAGGATCGATTCACCGATTCGTCATGCCATGGACACACTCTGGGACATCTCGCCGCCCGTCAGCCCCGCCACCCCCGTGTGGCCGGGCGATACGCCCGTTTCCGTCGAACGCGTGTGGCGGATGGAGGCCGGCTCGCCGGTCAACGTCGCGCGGCTGACGCTGTCGCCGCATACGGGCGCGCACTGCGACGCGCCGCTCCACTATGACGCCGACGGCGCGCCGATCGGCGCGGTGCCGCTCCATACCTATCTCGGCCCGTGCCGCGTGATCCACTGCATCGGCGCAGCGCCGGTCGTGCGCGCGGCCGACATCGAGGCCGCGCTCGACGGCGTGCCGCCGCGCGTGCTGCTGCGCACCTATGCGCGCGCCAGCGTCGAGCAATGGGACAGCGGCTTCTGCGCGGTCGCGCCCGAGACCGTCGACCTGCTCGCCGCGCGCGGCGTGAAACTGATCGGCATCGACACGCCGTCGCTCGACCCGCAGGAATCCAAGACCATGGATGCGCATCATCGCGTGCGCGCACACCGGATGGCGATCCTCGAAGGGATCGTGCTCGACGACGTGCCGCCCGGCGACTACGAGCTGATCGCGCTGCCGCTGAAGTTCGCGACGCTCGACGCAAGCCCCGTGCGTGCGGTGCTGCGCGCGCTGCCCGGCCACGCCTCCTGATTACCCGACCCACTGACCCGACATCATGATCAAGACCCGTGAAGACGCGCTCATCCTCGACCGCGACGACCCGCTCGCCGCGCTGCGCGACCAGTTCGCGCTGCCCGACGGCGTGATCTATCTCGACGGCAACTCGCTCGGCGCACAGCCGCGCGCGTCGGCCGCCCGCGCACAACAGGTGATCGGCGCCGAATGGGGCGAAGGCCTGATCCGCAGCTGGAACACCGCCGGCTGGTTCGCGCTGCCGCGCCGCCTCGGCGACAAGCTCGCGACGCTGATCGGCGGCGCAGCGGGCGAGACCGTCGTGACCGACACCATCTCGATCAACCTGTTCAAGCTGCTGTCGGCGATGCTGCGTCACCAGGCCGAGCGCGCGCCGGAGCGCCGCGTGATCGTGTCGGAGCGCTCGAACTTCCCGACCGACCTGTACATCGCGCAAGGGCTGATCGAGCAGCTCGGCGGCGGCTACGAGCTGCGCCTGATCGACGATCCGGCCGACCTGCCCGACGCGCTCGGCGCGGACACGGCCGTCGCGATGATCACGCACGTGAACTACCGCACCGGCTACATGCACGACATGCCGGCCGTCACGCAGCTCGTGCACGACGCGGGCGCGCTGATGCTGTGGGATCTCGCGCACTCGGCCGGCGCGGTGCCGGTCGACCTGAACGGCGCGCACGCGGACGGCGCGGTCGGTTGCACGTACAAGTACCTGAACGGCGGCCCCGGTTCGCCGGCGTTCGTGTGGGTGCCGCAGCGCCATCACGCGCATTTCTCGCAGCCGCTGTCGGGCTGGTGGGGCCATCGCGCACCGTTCGCGATGCAGCCGGGCTTCGCGCCCGATCCGGGCATCGCGCGCTTCCTGTGCGGCACGCAGCCGATCGTGTCGATGTCGATGGTCGAATGCGGGCTCGACGTGTTCCTGCAGACCGACATGCACGCGATCCGCCGCAAGTCGCTCGCGCTCACCGATGCGTTCATCGCACTCGTCGAAGCACGCTGCGCGGGCCTGTCGCTGAAACTCGTCACGCCGCGCGCGCATCACCAGCGCGGCTCGCAGGCGAGCTTCGAGCATCCGCACGGCTACGAGGTGATGCAGGCGCTGATCGCGCGCGGCGTGATCGGCGACTACCGCGAGCCGTACGTGCTGCGCTTCGGCTTCACGCCGCTCTATACGCGCTTCGTCGACGTGTGGGATGCCGTCGAGACGCTGCGCGACATCCTGGCCACCGATGCGTGGAAGGCACCCGAGTTCGCCGAGCGCGGCGCGGTGACCTGATCGGCGTCGATCGGCGCGCGCAGGCCGCGCGCCGCGCCCCCCGTCATTCAAATCTGGAGAGAGTCGTGAATTCTGGTCATATGCAGCCACCCGGCGACAATGCGCCGGCGGGCTGCCCGTTCTCGGGCGCACGCGCGGCCCAACCCGCTCATGAAGCGTCGCACGTGCCCGGCGATGCGGCAGGCGAAGCCGGCTGGCACGACGCGCAGCTCGATTTCTCGAAGTCGATGAGCTACGGCGACTATCTGTCGCTGAATTCGATCCTCGACGCGCAGCATCCGCTGTCGCCCGATCACAACGAGATGCTGTTCATCATCCAGCATCAGACGAGCGAGCTGTGGATGAAGCTCGCGCTGTTCGAGCTGCGCGGTGCGCTCGACGCGGTGCGCGGCGACGCGCTGCCGCCCGCGTTCAAGATGCTCGCGCGCGTGTCGCGGATCCTCGAGCAGCTCGTGCAGGCGTGGAACGTGCTGTCGACGATGACGCCGTCCGAGTATTCGGCGATGCGGCCGTATCTCGGCCAGTCGTCGGGCTTCCAGTCGTACCAGTACCGGCAGCTCGAATTCCTGCTCGGCAACAAGAACGTGCAGATGCTGCAGCCGCATGCGCACCGGCCCGACATCCTCGAGCAGGTGCGCGCGACGCTCGAGGCGCCGTCGTTCTACGACGAGGTCGTGCGCCTGCTCGCGCGGCGCGGTTTCCCGATCGCGCCCGAGCGGCTCGAGCGCGACTGGACGCAGCCGATGCGTCACGACGAAACGGTCGAGGCCGCGTGGCTCGAGGTCTACCGTCACCCGCAGCAGCACTGGGAGCTGTACGAGATGGCCGAGGAACTCGTCGATCTCGAGGATGCGTTCCGCCAATGGCGCTTCCGTCACGTGACGACCGTCGAGCGCATCATCGGCTTCAAGCAGGGCACCGGCGGCACGAGCGGCGCGCCGTATCTGCGCAAGATGCTCGACGTCGTGCTGTTCCCCGAGCTCTGGCACGTGCGCACCACGCTGTAACGCATGGCACGCGCCCGCGCGTCACGACGACGTGCGGGCCAGCTCCTCTCCTTCGCGCGGCAACGCCCGTTCACGCGCGAACCGCGGAATGTGGCGCCGCATCGCGAGCAGTGCGACGCACACCACGCCCATCGCGGCGGCCAGCATCGCCAGGTACGCCGTCGCGCCGCCCGCGGTGATCACGATCGCGCCCGCGAACGCGCTGAGGATCGCGCCGAGCCGGCCGAATGCGAGCGCGCTCGCGGTGCCGGTCGCACGCACCGCCGTCGGATAGATGTACGCGCAGAGCGCATACATCGTCGACTGCACCGCGTTGACGAACAAACCGTGCAGGCCGAGCCCGATGATCAGCCAGCCCGTGTGGCGTCCCGCATCGATACCCATCAGCCATATCGCGCTCGCCACGCCGCCGATGCTGCACAGCGCGAGCGGCCAGCGCGAACCGGCATGCGTGATCGCCCATGCGCACAGCAGCGCGCCGATCACGCCGCCGAGGTTGTAGGCGGTCAACCCCGAGCCCGCGACCGACACGCTCAGCCCGCTCGCGGCCAGCATCGTCGGCAGCCAGCTGAATGCCGCATACACGGCGAGCAGGCACATGAAAAATGCGCACCACAGCGCGATCGTGTCGCGCGCCTGGTGGCCGGCGAACAATGCGCCGAACCCGCCGCGTGCGCCGGGTGCGCGCGCATCGCGCAGATCGGTGAACACGGTGCCCGGCGCGACCGGCCGCTGCATGCGCGCGAGCAGCGCGCCGAGTTCCGGCCAGCGCGCGGGGCGGCGCGCCAGATAGCGCGGCGATTCGGGCAGCGCGCGCACCAGCACGAAACCGAGCACGAGCGGCAGCGCGCCGCCGGCGAAGAACAGCCCGCGCCAGCCATAGCGCGGCAGCACCTCGTGCGCGAACAGTCCGGCCAGCATGCCGCCGAGCGGTACGCAGACGATCGTCGCCGTCACCATCATCGTGCGGCGCCGCGCGGGCGTGTATTCGGCCGTCATCGTCGTGGCGGTCGGCAGCGCGCCGCCGATCCCGAGCCCCGCGCAGAAGCGCAGCATCGCGATCGCCGCGACATCCGGCGCGAAGCCGATCGCGCAGGTCGCGACGCCGAACAGGAACACGCTGCCGATCACGGCCTGGCGGCGGCCGAAACGATCCGCGACGATCCCCGCGCACGCGCTGCCGATGCCCATGCCGATCAGCCCGGCGGCCACCGCCGGCGCGAATGCGCCGCGCGTGATTCCCCATTCGCGGATCAGCACCGGAATCGCGAAGCCGATCAACTGGCCGTCGAAGCCGTCGAGCACGATCGCGAGCGCGGCGAGCAGCACCACGCAACGCTGCATCGTCGTGAACGGCCCGTCGTCGAGCGTCGCGCCGATGTCGACCGACAGCGGCTGCACTCCGTCGTGCGTGCTCATGCGACCTCCCGGCTGCCGCGCATCGGCGGCAAGGTGCGCGAACGGCGCGCGGCAAGACAACGGTATTCGATGAGTTTCATGGCGTCTCCTGTTGCCCGGGCTGACGCTGGCGCGTGCCCGGATCTCGTGCTGCGCGGCCGGTCGACGTCAATGCATCGGCGCCGGCCCCGGCATCCTGTCCAACCCGTCCCGATCCGGCGGCATCGCCTCACGCGGCGCGCCCGTATCGTCGTGCGGCGCAAGCCGGCCGCCGGCCTGATGCTCAGTCGAGCTGCGCGTCGATCAGCCGGACCAGCGCGAGCAGCGTCTCGACGTGCGGCACCGCGACGCCCGTCTCGCGCGCGGCCGCGACGACCTGACCGTTGATCGCGCCGATCTCGGTGCGGCGGCCCGCGAGCACGTCCTGCAGCATCGATGGCCGGTGGCCGCGATGCTCGCGGATCGCGTGCTCGACATTGCGCGCGATTCGCTCGCCGTCCACGGCGACGCCTTTGGCGCGCGCGACGGCAGCCGTCTCCGCCGCGATCGCGAGCGCGAGCCGCGGCCCTTCGGGATCGCGGCCGAGCTGGTCGACCGTGCAGCCCGTCGCCGCGCACAGCGTGTTGAGCGCCGCATTGAACGCGACCTTCTCCCAGATCGCGGCCCAGACGTCCGCATCGAGCGAACACGCGAGCCCGGCGCGCGACAGCGCGTCGGCCACGGCCGCCGCGAACGGGCGCGGCGCGCCGTCCGCCGTCATCATGCGGATCGTGCCGGCACCGTGCGAGCGCACGTGCCCGGCGCCCGCGAAGTCGGCCGGCCACGTCGTGACGCCGACCAGAATGCGCTCGAGCGGCACGAACGTATTCAGCGCCTCGACGTTGCCGAGACCGTTCTGCAGCGTCAGTACGTATGTCCGCGGCGTCAGCAATGCGTGCACGCCTTCGAGTGCCGCGCACGTGTGCAGCGATTTCGTGAACACGATCAGCAAGTCGAACGGGGCGTCGGGCGCGTCGCCTGCCGCCGCATTCGCGGCTTCCGGCCGGACGGCCTGCAGCGTGCGGATGCGGCGTTCGCCGCGATCGTCGTCGATGCGCAGCCCGTCGCGACGGATCGCATCGAGATGCGCGTCGTTCACGTCGATCAGCGTCACGGCTTCGCCGTGCTCGGCCAGCCGCGCGCCGAACAGCGAGCCCATCGCGCCGGCACCCAGAATCGCAATCCTCATCGTCGGTCGCCTCTCAGAACGGATAGTGGCGCGGTGTGGTCTGCACGGTGATCCAGCGCAGGTCCGTGAACGCGGCGATGCCGGCCTTGCCGCCGAAATGCCCGAAGCCGCTGTCCTTCACGCCGCCGAACGGCATCTGCGCCTCGTCGTGCACGGTCGGACCGTTCACGTGGCAGATGCCCGATTCGATGCGCGCCGCGACGCGCATCGCGCGCGCGACGTCGCGGCTGAACACCGCCGACGACAGCCCGAACGCGTTGTCGTTCGCGCAGTCGATCGCGGCCGCCTCGCCGTCGACCCGCACGATGCCCTTCACCGGCCCGAACGACTCCTCCGCGTAGATCCGCATCGCGGGCGTCACGTGATCGAGCAGCGTCGCCGGGAACAGCGTGGTGTCGGACTTGCCGCCGCACAGCAGCGTCGCGCCGTGCGCGAGCGCATCGTCGATCAGCGTGTTGCAGCGCTCGACGGCCTTCATGTCGATCAGCGAGCCGAGCACGACGGGCCCGTGGCGCGGGTCGCCCAGCGGCAGCGACGCGGCCCGGGCGGCGAGCTTCGCGACGAACGCGTCGGCGATCGATGCGTCAACGATGATCCGCTCGGTCGACATGCAGATCTGCCCGGAATTCGCGAACGCGCCGAACGCGGCCGCCGCGACCGCCGCGTCGAGATCCGCATCGTCGAGCACGACGAACGGCGCCTTGCCGCCGAGCTCGAGCACCGACGGTTTCAGATGACGCGCGCACGCTTCGGCGATGATCCGCCCGACGCGCGTCGATCCGGTGAAATTCACGCGGCGCACGGCCGGATGCGCGATCAGTGCGTCGACGACGGCGCCCGCGTCCTCGGGCGCGTTCGTCACGAAGTTGACGACGCCCGGCGGCAGCCCGGCCTCCTGCAGCGCCTCGACGACCAGCCCGTGCGTGACCGGGCACAGTTCGGAGCCCTTGAGCACGATCGTGTTGCCGCACGCGAGCGGCAGCGCGAGCGCGCGCGTCGCAAGGATCACCGGCGCGTTCCACGGCGCGATGCCGAGCACGACGCCGGCCGGCTGCCGCACGCCCATCGCGAGCGAACCGGGCACGTCGGACGGGATCAGCTCGCCGCCGACCTGCGTGGTCAGCGACGCGGCCTCGACGAGCCCGCTCGCGGCAAGGTGCACGTTGAAGCCGGCCCACAGCGCCGACGCGCCGGTTTCGGCCGCCATCGCGGCGACGAACTGCTCGTGCTTCGCTTCGAGCGCGGCGGCCGCCTTCAGCAACAGCGCGCGGCGCGCGCCGGGGCCGAGCGCCGCCCATTCGGGAAACGCGCGCGCGGCCGCGTCGGCCGCCGCGCGCGCATCGTCGACCGTGCACGCCGGCGCGGCCGACGCGACTTCGCCGTCGAGCGGATTGCGGCGCACGAAGGTCGCGCCGCTGGACGAATGGCGGCGTTGACCGCCGATCAGCATCGATACGGTTTGCATGAATTCTCCGGAACGACACGCGCTGCGCGTCAGGCCACCTCGACGTCGACGACGACGGGCGTATCGGCCCGCAGCGCATCCGTCAGCGTGTCGCACAGGCGTGCGGCATCGGTGACGCGGATGCCGCGGCATCCCATCCCTTGCGCGAGCGCGACGAAATCCAGATCGGGCAGATCGGTGCCCTGCACCGGATCGTCGGGACCGAAACCGAACACGGGCGCGAAGTCCTGCAGCGCCGCGTAGCGGCGATTGTTCAGGATCACGAACGTGATCGGCAACTTCTGCTGCGCGGCGCTCCACAACGCCTGGACCGAATAGAGGCTCGACCCGTCGCCGATCAGCCCGATCACGCGCCGCCCCGGCTGCGCGAGCGCGACGCCGACCGCGGCCGGCATCCCGTAGCCGAGGCCGCCGCTGTCCATCGTGTAGAACGTGCCGCTGCGCGTGAACGGCAGGTGCGTCTGCATCACCGGCCGCGCGCTCGGCGCTTCCTCGACGACGATGTCGTGCGCGTCGCGCAGGTCGGCGAGCGTCTGCAGCGCGAACGCCACCGACATCCGCTCGCCGGCGGCCGGTGCTTCGGCGCGCGGGCGCGGCGGCCGCGGCGCGGGCATCGGCCGCTCGGGCGGCGCCGGCCGGGCCAGCAGGTCGCGCGCCGCGAGTCGCAGGTTGCCGACGACCGCGTCGCCCGACGGCGTCCATGCGGCGATGCCCGGATCGTCGACGAGCTGCACGAGCGTGGCGCCCGGCGGCACATGCGGGCCGAAGCCTTCGACGTGATAGGTGAACGCGGGCGCCCCGAACGCGAACACGAGGTCGTGCCCGTCGAGCCGCGCGACGATCTTCTCGCGGATCGCGGGCAGGAAGCCGGCGAACAGCGGATGGTCCTCGGGAAAGCTGCAGCGCCCCGACATCGGCGCGGCGTACACGCTTGCGCGGTGCCGCTCGGCAAGCCGCACCACGTCGTCCCACGCACCGGCCCGATCGACGGCCGCGCCGACCACCAGCGCGGGACGCCGCGCGGCATCGAGCGCGTCGCCGAGCCGGGCGAGCGCGTCGGGATCGGGCCGCACGACGCCGCTCACGTCGCGGCGCGGCAGCAGCTCGGCCGGCTGGTCCCAGTCGTCCACCGGGATCGACACGAACACCGGCCCGCGCGGCTCCTGCATCGCGATCCGGTAGGCGCGCGCGATCGCGGCCGGCACGTCCTGCGCACGCGCGGGCTCGATGCTCCACTTCACGTACGGCTTCGGCATCTCGGCGGCCTGCGTCGCGCCGAGGAACGGATCGAACGGCAGGATCGCGCGTGCCTGCTGGCCGGCGGTGACGATCAGCGGCGTGCGGTTCCTGAACGCGGTGAACAGGTTGCCCATCGCGTTGCCGACGCCGGCCGCCGAATGCAGATTGACCACCGCGGCATTGCCCGTGGCCTGCGCGTGACCGTCCGCCATCCCGACCACGACGGCCTCCTGCAGGCCGAGCACGTAGCGGAAATCGGCGGGGAAATCGCGGAACATCGGCAGCTCGGTCGAGCCGGGGTTGCCGAACACGCGATCGATGCCGAACTGGCGAAACAGGTCGATGACCGCGTCGCGGACGGTGATCGGGGCGGCGGATTGGGACGGGGTGCCGGACATGCTCGGGCGTCTCCTCGGTGGCTTGGCGGTTTCCACAGTATCGAAGCGCGAGTCATTCTCGGATACTGTATTTTCTGCGAAAAGCCATTACGATTCGGCATGACTTTCGATCTCCGGCAATTGCGTGCATTCACGACCATCGTCACGTGCGGCAGCCTGGGCCGCGCGGCCGACGCGCTGCACGTGACCCAGCCGGCGCTGAGCCGGATCCTGAAGCGGCTCGAGGATCAGGTCGGCGCGCCGCTGTTCGAGCGCCACTCGAAAGGCGTGCAGCTGACCGCGTTCGGCGAGGCACTACTGCCGCACGCGACGCTGCTGCAGCACGAGGCCGAGCACGCGCGCGAGGAGCTCGATGCGATGCGCGGGTTCGCGAAGGGCACGATCAAGGTCGGCACGGTGGGCAGCATCGCGAGCCTCGTGCTGCCGGTCGCGGTCGGCCGCGTGCTCGACCGCTGGCCGAACCTGCGCGTCGAGATTCTCGAAGGCGTGTGGGACCGGCTCGCGGACGGGCTGAACAAGCACGAGATCGACCTCGCGCTGTCCGCGCACGGGCCCGACACCGACGAGATCGTCGCGATTCCGGAGTGCCGCTGGGAGGATCGCAGCCATATCGTTGCGGCGCCGCACCATCCGCTGCGTGCGCTCGGACGCGCGCCGACGCTCGCCGACACGCTGCACGCGCGCTGGGCGATTCCGCCGCGCGGCACCGCGCCGTTCGACCACATGCGCGCGACCTTCGACGCGCACGGGCTCGCGCTGCCCGACATCGCGGTCGAGACGCGCTCGGTCACGACGCTGAAGAGTCTCGTCGCGCACGCGGGCTTCCTGAGCTGGATGGCCGAACCGATGTACGGCGCCGAACAGCGCGCCGGCACGATCGACACGCTACCGGTGCGCGAAGTGGTCGCGGTGCGCACGCTCACCGCGTTCCGCCGCCGCCACGGGATCCTGCCGGGGCCGGCCGGCAAGCTGCTCGACGAACTCGTCGCGCTCACCCGCAATGCACGCGACACACGCTGACGCCCGCCCTCCCGCCCCGCAGCGCACCATCGAAATGCCGTGTCGTCGCCTTGACTTTCGTTCGCCCGAATACGATCATTCGCTCACATGATGAGCAAATGATCGTATTCGACGGCGCGGCTCGCGGGTGCTGCCGCCAGGCCGGCCGGGATCCGATCGCGACAGGAGACACCGGATGACCGAATCGCCCTCCGCCCGCACGCCCGTGCTGCTGCACATCGGCGCAGGCTCGTTCCACCGCGCGCACCAGGCGTGGTATCTGCATCGCGTGAATGCGGCCGTGCCGGCCGGCGAGCGCTGGTCGCTGACCGTCGGCAACATCCGCGACGACATGCGCGCGACGATGGATGCGCTCGCCGCGCAGCACGGCGCGTACACGCTCGAAACCGTCACGCCGCAAGGCGAGCGCGCATACGAGACGATCCGCGCGATCTCGCGCGTGCTGCCGTGGTCGATCGACCTCGCCGCGCTGATCGACGCCGGCGCCGACCCGGCGTGCCGCATCGTGTCGTTCACCGTCACCGAAGGCGGCTACTACCTCGACGAACACAACCGGCTCGATATCGCGAACGCCGATCTCGCGGCCGACCTGCAGGGCGCGCGCACGACGTTGTACGGCGCGCTCGCGGCGCTGCTCGCCGAACGCGTGGCGCGCGGCGCGGGCCCGCTCACGCTGCAGAGCTGCGACAACCTGCGCAACAACGGCGCGCGCTTTCGCGCGGGCATGCGCGAATTCCTCGAACGGCGCGGCGAGGCCGGCCTGCTCGCGTGGTTCGATGCGAACGTCGCGACGCCGAGCGCGATGGTCGACCGCATCACGCCGCGCCCGACCGACGACGTGCGCGAACGCGTGCGCGCGGCCACCGGCGTCGACGACGCGTGCCCGGTGATGGGCGAATCGTTCATCCAGTGGGTGATCGAGGACCGCTTCGCGGCCGGCCGGCCGCGCTGGGAGCTGGCCGGCGCGGAACTGGTCGACGACGTGCACCCGTACGAGGAAGCAAAGATCCGCATCCTCAATGCGACGCACAGCTGCATCGCCTGGGCCGGCACGCTCGCGGGCTGCACGTACATCCACGAAGGCACGCACGACGCGGCGATCCGCCGCTTCGCGCACGACTACGTGACGCAGGACGTGATCCCGTGCCTCAGCCCGAGCCCGCTCGACCTCGAACGCTATCGCGACGTCGTGCTCGAACGCTTCGGCAACCCGTACGTGCTCGACACGAACCAGCGCGTCGCGGCCGACGGCTTCTCGAAGATTCCCGGCTTCATCGCGCCGACCCTCGTCGAATCGTTCGCGCGCGGCGCGGCGCCGGTCGCCACCGCGGTGCTGCCGGCGCTGTTCCTGCGCTTTCTCGAACGCTGGGCGCGCGGGCTGCTGCCGTATGAATACCAGGACGGCGTGATGGATGACGGCACCGCGCGGGCGATCGTGGAAGCCGACGACCCGGTCGTCGCGCTGTGCGCGAGCCGCGCGCTGTGGGGCTCGCTCGCCGGCAACGCCGCGCTGTTCGACGCGCTGCGCGCCGGGCTCGCACGTGTCGACGCCTGGCTCGCGCAGCGCTGATTCACGGCCCCTTGGCCCTCGCCCGGCGGCCGGCGCGCCAAGCGGCCGCGCATCCGGGCGAACCTGCGTTGGCATGCGCGCGTGCGTGCGGCTAAAGTAGCGGCTCCTCACTGACGGAACGGATCGCTCATGTATCTCGGCATCGACCTCGGCACCTCGGAAGTGAAGGTGCTGCTGCTGGCCCCGGACGGCACCGTGGTCGGCACCGCGGGCACGCCGTTCGGCGTGTCGCGGCCGCATCCGCGCTGGGCTGAACAGCATCCGGACGACTGGTGGCAAGGCACGCTCGCCGCGCTCGCGGCGCTGCGCGAACGGCACCCCCAGGCGTTCGCGCAGGTGCGCGGGATCGGCCTGTCGGGCCAGATGCACGGCGCCGTGCTGCTCGGCCGCGACGATCGCGTGCTGCGCCCCGCGATCCTGTGGAACGACATGCGCAGCGCCGACGAATGCGCGCTGCTCACCGAACGCGCGCCCGATCTGCACGCGCTGGCCGGCAACCTCGCGATGCCCGGCTTCACCGCGCCGAAACTGCTGTGGGTCGCGAAGCACGAACCCGACGTGTTCGCCGCGACCGCGTGCGTGTTGATGCCGAAGGACTACCTGCGCTTCCGGCTCACCGGCGCGAAGGTGTCCGACCCGTCCGACGCGGCCGGCACGCTGTGGCTCGACGTCGCGCGCCGCGACTGGTCCGACGCGCTGCTCGCCGCGTGCGACATGACGCGCGAGCAGATGCCGCGCATCGTCGAAGGCAACGCGCCGTCCGGCACGCTGCGTGCGGACGTCGCGCGCGAGCTCGGGCTGTCGGAGGCCGTCGTGGTGGCGGGCGGCGGCGGCGACAACGCGACGAGCGCGCTCGGCATCGGCGCGATCCACGCGGGCGACGGCTTCGTGTCGCTCGGCACGTCGGGCGTGCTGAGCGTGGTCGGCGACCGCTTCATGCCGAATCCCGCCTCGGCCGTGCATGCGTTCTGTCACGCGATTCCCGATCGCTGGCAGCTGATGAGCGTCGTGCTGTCGGCCGCGAGCTGCCTGCGCTGGGTCTGCAAGCTGACGGGCACCGACGAGCCGGCGCTGCTCGCCGAAATCGAGGCGCTCGACGCGGACGCGCTCGCCACGGCGCCGCTGTTCCTGCCCTACCTGTCCGGCGAACGCACGCCGCACAACGATCCGTATGCGCAGGGCGTGTTCTTCGGGATGACGCACGCGACCGAACGCGCGCATCTCGGCTACGCGGTGCTCGAAGGCGTGACGCTCGGCCTCGCGGACGGCCTCGACGCGCTGCACACGGCCGGCGTCGAAACCGACCGGCTGTCGCTGATCGGGGGCGGCGCGCGCAGCGCGTACTGGGCGCAGCTGATCGCCGATGCGCTGAACGTGCACACGCGCCAGCACGGCGGCGGCGAAACCGGTGCGGCGCTCGGTGCGGCGCGCCTGGGCTGGCTCGCCGTCGGCGGCGATCCGCAGGTGGTGCTGACCAAGCCGCCGGTGCGCGCCGAATACACGCCCGACGCCGCGCGCCATGCGCTGCTGCGCGAGCGCCTCGACGCATTCCGCGCGCTGTATCGCCACGTGCGCCCGCTTTACGAACCGTCGCGCGCGCGGCTCGCATAAGCGCCGCCGCGGCGACGCGCAGCGGCCGTCGGCTGTGCGCCCGGCATGCGTTACAGTGGATGCCGTCGGCGCCGCCTGACGGCCGGCCCGCGGGGGCGGCCCCCAGATCCAAACCGAACCGCTATCGTGTCCAAGTCCTCAGAAAAACTCGATCTCGCCACACGCGCCGCGTGGCTCTACTACGTCGCGGGCGACACGCAGAATGAAATCGCCGAGAAGCTGCAGGTGTCGCGCCCGGTCGCGCAGCGCCTCGTCGCGTTCGCGGTCGAGAAGAACCTGATCCGCGTGCGCGTCGATCACCAGCTCGCCGACTGTCTCGATCTCGGCGCGCAACTGTCGAAACGCTACGGGCTCGCGATGTGCGAAGTCGTGCCGGTCGATGCCGACGCGCCCGAAGCAATCGACCGCAAGCTCGCCGTCGCCGGCGCGCAGGTGATGGAGCGCTATCTGAACGAAACGCGGCCGATGGTGATCGCGATCAGCAGCGGCCGCACGCTGAAGGCGGCGGTCGCGCAGATCGCGCAGATCGAGCGGCCGCAGCACCGGCTCGTGTCGATGGTCGGCGCGATCGCGGCCGACGGCTCGTCGAACCGCTACGACGTCGCGCAGTACATCTCCGAGAAGACCGGCAGCAAGCACTTCCTGCTGCCCGCGCCGCTGTTCGCCGACAGCGACGCCGAGCGCGCGCAATGGTGCAATCACCGTCTGTACCGGATCGTCGATGCGCTGTCGGCGCAGGCCGACGTCGCGTTCGTCGGGATTGGCAACATCGGCCCGCACTGCCCGCTCTACGAGGACGGCTTCATCACCGAACAGGAACGCGACGAGATGACCGCGCTCGGCGCGGTCGCCGAGCTGCTCGGCGTGCCGATCGATGCGCGGGGCAGGCTGGTCGACGTGTCGACGAGCGCGCGCGTGACGAGCGTCGCGCTCGACGCGCCGCCGAAACGTCCGACGATCGCGTTCGCGGGCGGCCCGAAAAAGCGCGACGCGGTGATCGCCGCGCTGCGCGGCGGCTGGCTGTCGGGGCTCGTCACCGACGAGACCTGCGCGCGTGCGGCACTCGAGGCGAAGGCGGCCTGACACCGCCGTCGACCACCCCGGCTCAGGCCGCGCGCGGCGCCGGGAACGCATGCCGGCGCGCACGCCACGCGACGGCCCACGCGGCCGCCAGCAGCGCGACGAGCACCCACGGAATCGCGCCGGCGCCCGTTGCGCCGAGCAGCATCCCGCCCGCGATGCCGCCGCCCGCGACCGCGAGATTCCACACCGTCACGAGCATCGACTGCGCGACATCGGCCGACTCCCCGGCCGCGTTCGCGGTGGCCGTCTGGAACAGCGTCGGCGCACCGCCGAACGCGAGCCCCCACAGCACTACGCCCGCATAGACGATCGTCATCCCGGAGCCGGCGCCGAGTATCGCCGCCGCGAGCGCGAACAACGCGATGCTCGCAAGCGTCAGGCGCCGCTGCGCCGCACCGATCCAGGCGCCCGTCAGCGCGATGCCGACCAGCGACGCGATGCCGAACACGAGCAACACCACATCGACCTGCGCGCCCATCCGCATGCCCGCGAGGAACGGCGCGACGTACGTGTACAGCATGTTGTGCGCGAGCACGTAGGCGAACATCACCGTCAGCACCGGCCGCACGCCAGGCAGCGTCATCACGCCGAACACCGGTTCGCGCGCGCCGGCAGGCTGCCCCGGATAATCGGGCACGCGCAGGCGGATCAAGCCGATCAGTGCCAGCGCCGCGAGCGTGATGCCCGCGAACGCGACGCGCCACCCGAACGCTGCGCCGAGCGAAGTGCCGGCCGGAATACCGATCGACATCGCGACCGGCGCGCCGAGCATCGCGACCGCGATCGCGCGGCCGCGCAGCGACACATCGACCATCCGGCTCGCGTAACCGGCTAGCAGCGCCCACAGCAGCCCGGCCGCCATCCCGGCGACGAAACGCGCGACGAGCGTGAGCGCGTAGTACGGCGACACGGCCGTCACCGCGTTCGACACGACGAAGCCGGCCAGCGCCACGAGCAGCAGGCCGCGCCGGCGCATCGCGCGTGTCGCGGCGACGAGCGGAATCGCCGCGACGATCGAGCCGAGCGCATAGACGGTCACGAGCTGGCCGATCAGCGCCTCGGTCACATGCAGGTCGACGCTCATCAGCGGCAGCAAGCCGGCCGGCAATGCTTCGGTGAGGATCGTGATGAAACCGGCGGTGGCGAGCGCCAGCAGGTTCGCGACCGGCAGGCGTTCGGCCGCCTGCGCCGGCCGGCCGGCAACACGGCCGTCCATCGACGGGCAATCGCTCATGATGCGCTCCCGGCTTCGACGCGACGAGCGATGACAGGCAGGAATGACATGGTGCGACCTCGAACAGTGAAGGAACGCCCATCGTAGGGAGCCGGCGCGAGAAGAAAAACCGGGGTAGAGTTCCGGACAATCCGGACGCTGGCGTCCGCAATCGGAAACTCGCATGGAAAACCTCGGCGGCTTCGTCGTGTTCGTTCAGGTCGCGGAAACGCGCAGTTTCGTCGCGGCGGGCCGCGCGCTCGGGCTGTCGGCGTCCGCGATCGGCAAGCGCATCGCGCGGCTCGAGGCGCGCCTGAACGTGCGGCTCTTTCACCGCAGCACGCGCAGCATCACGCTGACGGCCGAAGGCGCACGCTTTCTCGAACGGTGCCGGCGCGTGATCGCCGAGATCGACGCGGCCGAACAGGAACTGACGCACAGCGCCGAAGCGCCGCGCGGGCGCTTGCGCGTGAGCCTGCCGACGATCGGCACGCTGCTGCTGCCGGTGCTCGCCGATTTCATGACCGTGTATCCGGAGATCGAGCTCGACATCGACTTCAACGACCGGATCGTCGACGTGGTCGACGAAGGCTTCGACGTGGTGCTGCGCACCGGCCGGCCGGCCGATTCGCGGCTGTCATCGCGGCTGCTCGGCCACTTCCGGCAACACCTCGTCGCGTCGCCCGACTACCTCGAGCGGCACGGCACGCCGCGCACGCCGGCCGATCTCGCGCAGCACCGCTGCCTGCACTTCCGCTTCCCGAGCAGCGGCAAGCTCGAGATCTGGCCGTTGCGCGCACCGCGCGCCAGCACGCCACCGGAGGTGCCGGTCTCGATGGTCAGCAACAACGCGGAAACACGCGTGTGCTTCGCGCTGCGCGGGCTCGGCATCGCGTGCCTGCCCGAGTTCTTCGTGCGCGACGCGCTCGCCGACGGCACGCTGCACGCGGTGCTCGACGAACACGTCGCGAGCCGCACGCCGGTCTACGTGCTGTGGCCGTCGGGCCGCCATCCGACGCCGAAGCTGCGCGCGTTCGTCGACCACATGGCCGAACACCTGCGCATCTGAGCGGCGCAGGCGCCGCCCGTCACGCGGCCTTCGCGTGTACGCTGAGCCGCCGGAACGCCTGCCCGTTCTCGTCGAACAGGTGGCAATGCTCGGCCTGCGCGTACACGTGCAGCGCTGCGCCGGTGCGGTACGTGTCGAGCGGCGGAATCCGCGCGATCAACCCGTCCGGCGCGACCGCCGACTCCGCATACAGATACGCGGCATCGCCGAGCGATTCGACGGCCATCGTCCGCGCGGCGACACCGGTGCCCGTCGCGCACACCAGCAGATGCTCGGGCCGCACGCCGACGGTCACGGCCGCGCCGGGCTGCAGCCCCGCCGCATCGACCGCCACGCGCTGCGTCTCGCCGCTGTCGAAGCGCACCAGCACGCCGGTCGCATCGGCCGACTCGGCCGTGCCCTTCAGGAAGTTCATCTTCGGCGAGCCGATGAAGCCCGCGACGAACTGGTTCGCCGGCGCGTGATACAGCGTGTTCGGCGTGCCGACCTGCTGCACCGCGCCGCCCGACAGCACGACGATCTTGTCGGCGAGCGTCATCGCCTCGACCTGGTCGTGCGTCACGTAGATCATCGTCGTCTTCAGCTCGTCGTGCAGCCGCGCGAATTCCAGCCGCATCTTCACGCGCAGCGCCGCATCGAGGTTCGACAGCGGCTCGTCGAACAGGAATACCTTCGGCTTGCGCGTGATCGCGCGGCCGATCGCGACGCGCTGCCGCTGGCCGCCCGACAGCTGCTTCGGCTTGCGCTCGAGCAGGTGATCGATGTGCAGGATCTTCGCGGCCTGCTTCACCGCCTGATCGATCTCGGGCTTCTTCGCGCCAGCGAGCTTCAGGCCGAACGCCATGTTGTCGTACAGCGTCATGTGCGGATACAGCGCATACGACTGGAACACCATCGCGATGCCGCGCTTCGCGCTCGGCACGTCGTTGACCTTCGCGCCGTCGATCAGCAGCTCGCCGCTCGAGATGTCCTCGAGCCCGGCGATCATCCGCATCAGCGTGGATTTGCCGCAGCCGCTCGGGCCGACGAACACGACGAATTCGCCGTCGGCGATGTCGAGGTTCACGTTGCGCAGCACTTCGGTGTCGTCGTAGCGCTTCGCGATGTTGCGCAGGAGCACGCTTGCCATGGTCTGTCTCCGTTCGTTCGTGATGCGCCGCGTTCGACGCGGCGCGCAATCGTTCGTGGTGAGGGTCTGTTTCAGCTGACGTGCCCTAGCCCGGCAGCACCGCGCCCGTCGCCTGCCAGCGCGCGACGTAGCCGGGCAGCTCGTGCATGTCGTCGAATACGTGACGCGCGCCGATCCCGCGCAGCGCATCGACCTGCGCGGCCGACGCATGCCCGCCGCCGACGAAGCCGAGCACGGTCATGCCGGCCGCGGCGGCCGCGGTGATGCCCGTCACGCTGTCCTCGACGACGAGGCATTGCGCGGGCACCGCGCCGAGCGCGCGCGCGGCCGCGAGATACACGTCGGGCGCGGGCTTCGGCCGCGCGACGGCGTCCGCGCAGAACAGCCGGTCGCCGAAGAAGCGCGCGAGGCCGGTGCGCGCGAGCGCCGCCTCGACATACGCGCGGTAGCTGTTGCTCGCGCACGCCGTCGGCAGGCTGATCGCCGCGAGTGCCGTCTCGATGCCGTCGACCATCGGCGCGTTGACGGCCGCCGCCTCGACCGCGCGGCGGATCGCGTCGACGTCATCGGCCGACAGCGTGCGGCCGACGGCCTCGCTTGCGCCCGCCAGCACGCGCTCGATGCGCAGCCCCAGCAGCGGCATCACGGCTGGCCGCGCATCGACACCCGGCCAGCGCGCGTCGAGCTCGCGCACGATCACGTCGGCGGCGACGGCCTCGCTGTCGATCAGCACGCCGTCGCAATCGCAGATCAGCACGTTCAACCCATGGCCGACCATGCCTTCGCCGGCCGCACCTTTGCCGGCCGCGCTCATTTAACCGCCCCGAACGTGAGCCCGCGCACGAGCTGCTTCTGCGACAGCCAGCCGACGATCAGGATCGGCGCGACCGCGAGCAGGGAAGCGGCGGACAGCTTCGCCCAGAACAAACCCTCGGGGCTCGAGTACGACGCGATGAACACGGTGAGCGGCGCGGCGTTCGAGCTCGACAGGTTGATGCTCCAGAACGCCTCGTTCCACGACAGGATCACGAGCAGGAGCGCGGTGGACGCGAGGCCCGGCAGCGCCATCGGCATCAGCAGGTAGACGATCTCCTGCCACGTCGACGCGCCGTCGATGCGCCCCGCTTCGAGGATGTCCTTCGGAATCTCGTTGAAGTACGTGAAGGTCATCCATACCGCGATCGGCAGGTTGATCAGCGTGTACACGATCACGAGGCCCGACACGGTATCGAGCAGCCCCGCGTTCTTCCACAGCAGGTAGATCGGCACGAGCACGCCGACCGACGGCATCATCTTGGTCGACAGCATCCACAGCAGCACCTTCTGCGTGCGGCGGTTCGGGAAGAACGCCATCGCGTAGGCCGCCGGCACCGCGAGCAGCAGCGAGATCACCGTGACGCCCGCCGAGATCAGCACCGAGTTCCACGCGAAGCCGAAGTAGTTGCTGCGCGCGAACACCTCGCGGAAGCTGTCGAACGTCGGCACGAAGAACAGCGTCGACGCGTAGGCCTGCTGCTCGGTCTTGAACGCGGTGATCGCCATCCAGAAGATCGGGAAGAACAGCAGCAGCGCGATCAGCCACGCCAGCGCGCCGGGCAGCGCGCGCCGCACGAGGTCGAATGCGGCCGGCGCGCGCCGGCCTTCCAGAGTCAGGTCGCTCATTTTTCGTACTCCCCCTTCAGGTTGCGCGCGAGCATCCGCACCAGGAAGAACGACACGACGTTCGCGACCACGACGGCGATGATCCCGCCCGCGGACGCGAGGCCGACGTCGAACTGCTGCAGGCCGAGCGCGTAGATCAGGTACGACAGGTTGGTCGTCGCATTGCCCGGGCCGCCGCCCGTCGTCGTGTAGATCTCCGCGAAGATCGACAGCAGGAAGATCGTCTCCATCATCACGACCACGGCGATCGCGCGCTTCAGGTGCGGCAGCGTGATGTAGAAGAACATCGCGATCGGGCCCGCGCCGTCGATGCGGGCGGCTTCCTTTTGCTCCTGGTCGAGCGACTGGATCGCGGTGAACAGGATCAGGAACGCGAACGGCAGCCACTGCCACGCGACGATCATGATCACGGCGGTGAGCGGGTAATCGGCGAACCAGTCGACCGGCGTCATCCCGAGCGCGCGCATCGCGTTCGCGACGAGCCCGTACACCGGATGCAGGATCATGTTCTTCCAGATCAGCGCGGCGACCGTCGGCATCACGAAGAACGGCGCGATCGCGAGCAGCCGCGCGATACCCTGCCCGTAGAACTTGCGGTCGAACAGCACGGCCATCAGCACGCCGCCGACCACCGTGATCGCGAGCACCGCGCCGATCAGCACGAGCGTGTGCCAGATCGCGGGCAGGAACGACGGATCGGTCGCGAGGAAGCGGTAGTTGTCGAGCCCGGCGAAGCCCTTCACGTCCGGGTTCAGCAGGTTGTAGCGCGAGAACGAATACCAGATCGTCATCGCGAGCGGAATCGACATCCACAGCAGCAGCACGGCGACGGACGGCGACACGAGCCAGCTGGGGCCGCCGCGCGCGCGGCGCGGCGCGCCCGGCGGCGACGACGCGTCGCCGACCGACGGCGCGTGGCTCAGGGGAAGACGCAAGTGACGCATGATCGGAGTCCCTCCGGTTGAGGCGCGGGCGCGAACGGCCGTCCCGCGTTGTTGCTTCGGCCACGTGCACCGTGCGCGGTGGCGCGCACGGTGCGGGCCGCGTTACTTCTTGTAGCCGGCCTGCCGGACCGCGCGGTCGGCGGCGGCCTGCCCGGCGGCCAGCGCCTGGTCGACCGTCGTCTGGCCGGCGACCGCACCCGCGATCGCCTGGCCGACCACCGTGCCGAACGACTGGAATTCAGGAATCCCGACGTACTGCACGCCCGTGTACGGCACCTTCTTCAGCGACGGATCGTTCGGGTCGGCCGTCTCGATCGCCTTCAGCACGAAATCCGAGAACGGCGCGGCGGCCTTGTACTCGGGACGCTGGTAGGTCGACGTGCGGGTGCCCGGCGGCACCGACGCCCAGCCTTCGTCCTTGCCGGCCATCTCGATGTACTGCCTGGACGTCGCCCACGCGATGAACTTGCGCGCGGCGTCCTGCTGCTTCGACGTCTTCGGCACGGCCAGCGCCCACGCCCACAGCCAGTGCGAGCCCTTCGGCGTGGCGGCCACAGGCGCGGCCGCGAAACCGATCTTGTCGGCGACCTGCGACTGCTGTTTGTTATAGAGCATCCCGGCCGCGACCGTCGCGTCGATCCACATCGCGCACTTGCCCGAGGCGGTCAGCGTCAGGTTCTCGTTGAAGCCGTTCGAGCTGGCTCCCGGCGGCCCGTCCTTCTTCAGCAGGTTCACGTAGAAGCCGATCGCCTTCTTCCATTCCGGCGACGTCAGCTGCGCGTTCCAGTTCTCGTCGAACCAGCGCCCGCCGAACGTGTTCACGACCGTCGACACGTACGCCATGTTCTCGCCCCACCCGGCCTTGCCGCGCAGGCAGATCCCGTAGGTGCCCTTCGCCTTGTCGGTGAGCTTGTCCGCGAACTCGGCGATCTGGTCGTAGGTCGGCTGGTCGGGCATCTTGAGCCCCTTCGCCGAGAACAGGTCCTTGCGGTAGAACGTCATCGAACTCTCGACGTAGAACGGTAGCGCATACAGCTGGCCGTTGTACGACAGGCTGTCGCGCGCGGTCTTCACGATGTCGTTCAGGTCGTAGTCGGCGGGCAGCCCCGTCATCGGCGCGAGCCAGCCGCGCTTGCCCCACTGCGGCGTCTCGTAGGTGCCGATCGCCATCACGTCGAACTGGCCGCTGCCGGTCGTGATGTCGGTGGTCGCGCGCTGGCGCAGCACGTTCTCCTCGAGGATCACCCAGTTCAGCTTGATGTCGGGGTTCGCCTTCTCGAACGCCGGCGACAGCTTCTTCAACTCGATCATGTCCGGGTTGTTCAGCGTCGCGATCGTCAGCGTGCCGGCGGACGCCGCGCACGCGGCCGTCGCGAGCGCGGCTCCGGCGAAGCAGCGTGCGGCGGCATCGAGCATCTTTCGTTGCATGGCATGTCTCCTGTGATTGTTCGAACTGTCGTCGGTGTTGCGTATCGTGTGTTGCGTATTACCGATTACGTATTGCGTGTGTCGCGTTGCTGCGTTTCCTTCTCGGCCCGTCACGCCGGCTGCATGCCGCACGCGCGCGCATAGTGCGCGATCACCTCGCGGATCCGGTGGCGCACCCACGCGCGCGGCTCCTTCGCGAGGCCGCCCGCGCGGCACGCCGCGTACACGTCCGGCAGCCACTGCGCGACGAGCGTCTCGGGCACCGGCTGCCGCGCGAGGTTGTCGAACAGTTGCTCGACCGCCGCCGCGACGGCCGGCTGCAGCCAGTAGTAGCGGATCCGGTCGCTGTAGCTGAACTGGCGCGCGAGCCGCTGCTCGGTTTCGTCGCCGCGGTAGTACGGCGCCCAATGCTCGGGCTGCGCGCGCATCGCGGCGTCGACGACGTCGCGCAAGCGCGAGCGCTGCGCGACGTCGCCGATCAGCGCGTCCTCGATGAAGGTGAGCGCGAACAACGCCTCGCGCAGCGCGAAGGTCAGCGCGGGGCCGACCTTCAACACCGCGAAGTGGTCGCGCACGAGCGCGGCGAGCGCGCCTTCGGTCTGGTAGTCGGTCGAATGCGCTTCGAACACGAGGCGCGGCGTGCGCAGGATGCTCGCGCCGAGCGACGCGGCCTTCGCGCTGTCGTAGTCGAGCACGTGGCGATCGTCGAAGTCGACGCCCGGCTGCGCGACGATCGCGACCACGCGGGTCCACGCATCGTCGAGCCCGGCCGCCGCGAATGCGCCGCGGTGCGCATCGAGCGTCGCGGCGATGCTGTCGCCGCGCGTGACCGCGATCCGCGCGATCGCATCGCCATCGGCGTCGCCGGCCACTTCGCCGCCCGGCGTCGGCACCTCGGTGCCGATCACGTAGACGGGCGCGACGCCGGCGCGCGACGCCGCGTCTTCGGCCGCGCGACACAGCTCGGCCGCGCGCGCGGCGATCGTCCGGTCGTCGAGCCGCGGCGGATCGTCCGCGCACGCCATGCTCGCATCGAGGTGGATCTTCTCGAACCCGGCTTCGACATACGCGGCGACCATCGCGGCCGCTTCGCGCATCGCGTCGGCCGCACGGCGGTGCCGCCACGGGTTCGGGCCGAGGTGGTCGCCGCCGAGCACGAGCGCCGATGGCGCAAGCCCGCAGCGCTGCGCGATCGCATCGACGTCGCGCCGGAAATCGGCCGGCGTCATGCCCGTATAGCCGCCGAGATGGTTCACCTGGTTGCAGGTCGCCTCGATCAGGAGCGGCGAGCCGTCCGCGCGGGCGGCCTCGCAAGCGGCCTCCAGCACGAGCCGGTGCGCGCTGCAGATCGAATAGATGCCGCGCTGCGCATCCGCGCGATTCGCGTCGAAGATCATTCGCAGCACGGCGTCGGCGTGCGCGTTGCGCGGGCGTTCGGCGGTGAAGGTCAGGCCGGACATGCGACACCTCGTTCGGTCAGGAAGCCATCGATCTCGGCCGCGCTGCTGTTGCCCTCCATCGGGCCGCGCCGCGTGACGGCGATCGCACCGGCCGCATTCGCACGGCGCAGCGCGACGTCGATCGGCAGGCCCGCGACGAGGCTCGCGACCAGCGTGCCGCCGAAACAATCGCCGGCGCCGGTCGGATCGAGTTCGTCGACCGGCCAGGCCGGCACGTCGACGCGGCTCGCACGATCGAATGCGGCGCTGCCGGCCGCACCGCGCTTGAGCACGACGCGCTCGAGCAGCGGATGCGTCGCGAGCAGCCCCGCGATCGCACGCTCGGCCGGCTGCGGCCCGCAGAAGAACGGCAGGTCGGCCTCGCTCGGCAGGAACAGGTGACACGCGGCGAGCATCGCGTCGAGTGCCGCGCGCATCGGCCGGAAGCTCAGCATCTCCGGCCGAACGTTCGGGTCGAACGACACCTTCGCGCCGACGCGCGCCGCTTCGATCACGCCGCGCTGCACCGCCGCGATCGCCGATTCGCTCGTCAGCGACGAGCCCATCACGTGGAAGTAGCGGCAGCCGTCGAATATCGCGGTGTCGACGTCGGATGCGTCCACGCACGCGGCCGCGCTGGTGGACAGGCTGAAGACGAAGCTGCGCGAGCCGTCGTCGCGATACGCGACGAATGCGGTGCCGGTCGGGCGTGCAACGCGGCGGATGCGCGCGACGTCGACGCCGTCGCGCTCGAGCCGCGCGACGATCGCGTCGCCGAACGCATCGCGGCCGACGCAGCCCGCATACGCGACGCGCGCGCCGAGCCGCGCGGCCTGGTCGGCGAAGATCGCCGGCGCGCCGCTCGGAAACGGGCCCGCGAACAGGCCCGGCGTGTCGAAACCCTGGCCGCGCTCGGCGGCGACGAATTCGGCCAGCAGTTCGCCGGCGACCACGATCTCGGCCATCATGCGGGCCCTCGTGCGGCGGCGGCCGCGTTTAGCGACCCCGCCTGAGTTGCGCGTGCGAGCATCGTCAAGTCAGCTCATCCAGTTGCCGCCGTCGACGTTCAGCGTCTGGGCGGTGATGTAGTCGGCGTCGGCTGACGCGAGGAACAGCGCGGCGCCCGTCAGGTCGCCCGGCACGCCCATCCGGCCGAGCGGCACGGCCTCGCCGACGAGCCGCTTCTTCTCGCCGGGCGGACGCTGCTCGTAGCGCGCGAACAGCGCATCGACCTGCTCCCACATCGGCGTGTCGACCACGCCCGGCGCGATGCCGTTCACGTTGATCCGGTGAGGCGCAAGCGCGAGCGCGGCCGACTGCGTGTAGCTGATCACCGCGGCCTTGGTCGCGCAGTAGTGCGAAACGAGTGCCTCGCCGCGACGCCCTGCCTGCGACGACATGTTGACGATCTTGCCGCCGCGGCCCTGCTCGACCATCCGCTGCGCCACGGCCTGCATCAGGAAGAACAGCCCTTTCACGTTGACCGCGAACAGCCGGTCGAACACGTCCCAGGATTCGTCGAGGATCGGGCGCATGTCGAACAGCGCCGCGTTGTTGAACAGGATGTCGACGCCGCCGAAGCGCTCGACCGCGGTGGCGACGATCCGCTCGATGTCGTCGCGGCGCGTGACGTCCGCGGTGACGGCCACCGCGCGGCCGGGACTGGCCTCGATCAATCGTGCGAGCGAGCCGCCCGCCGGCTTCACGTCGACCAGCACGCAGCGCGCGCCTTCGTCCAGATAGCGTTGCGCGACCGCCTCGCCGATACCGCTTGCCGCGCCCGTCAGGATCGCGACCTTCTGTTCCAGTCTCACTGGTTGTCTCCGGTTCGTTCTGCTGCTCGAAGGTCGCGAGGTGAGCGAACGCTCGCCGACCGATCAATTGCTCTGTTGGTGATCGAATGATCGGATACGCGATTCGCGCTGTCAAGGCGACGCGGCGGCTTTCGATGATGCGCTGCGGCACGGCGCAGCGCAGCGCCGGCTCGTGACCCGCGTCCGGCAAGGCGCGGCGCACCGGGTGCGGCGCGGCTGAAACCGCGATGAAGGGGACGGAGCGGATGCGCGGGAAGGAATTCGGGCTGCACGGTGGGGAGATACGTTATATCATCGCCATACTTCGTTTCTTGCCTGCTTCACGCCATGGCCACCTCATCGCCCATCGACGCCCGGCTGTCCCGGGCCGACGCATTTGCCGCCGAGCACGGGCTCGCGTGGACGCCGCTGCGCCGCCAGGTCTACGAACGCGTGCTGGCCGCGCAGCGCCCGATCGGCGCGTACGACCTGCTCGCCGAGCTCGAGCCGCAGCGCGGCCGCGTGCCGCCCACGACCGTCTATCGCGCGCTGGATTTCCTCGTCGAGCACGGCTTCATCCACCGGATCGAATCGAAGAACGCGTTCTTCGCGTGCTGCGAGATCGGCGTGCCGCACGAAGGCCAGTTCCTGATCTGCGATTCGTGCGGCGAGACCGTCGAGATCCCGGGCAGCGACCTCGCGAAGCAGCTGTCCGCGAGCGCGCCCGCGCACGGGTTCGAAGTCCATCACCAGGTCGTCGAGCTGAACGGCCTGTGCGGGCACTGCAAGGGCAAGCCCGCGCACCGCTGACGCCCCGCGCGGCGCTCGGCGCCGCCCCCTTCCAACGAGGAGTTCCATGTCCATTGCCCTGAAGCGCGCGCCACGACGCGCCCTGCCGCTTGTTCGCCTGCTGGCCGCCTCGGCTGCCGCGCTGTCGATCGCGGCGCCCTCCTTCGCGCAGGCCGCGACCGTCAACGTCGTCGCCGCCGAGAATTTCTATGGCGACGTCGCATCGCAGATCGGCGGCCGCCATGTCGCGGTGACCAGCATCCTCAGCAATCCCGACCAGGATCCGCACCTGTTCGAAGCGAGCCCGAAGACCGCGCGCGCGCTGCAGCATGCGCAGGTCGTGATCTACAACGGCGCGAACTACGATCCGTGGATGGGCAAGCTGCTCGGCGCGTCGAAGCAGGCGAAGCGCGCGACGATCGTCGTCGCGGATCTCGTCGGCAAGAAGGCCGGCGACAATCCGCACGTCTGGTATGACCCGGCGACCATGCCGGCCGCCGCGCGCGCGATCGCGGCCGAGCTCGGCCGTGCCGATCCGGCGAACAAGGCCGACTACGACGCGAACCTGCAGACGTTCGTCGCGTCGCTGAAACCCGTCGACGACAAGGTCGCCGCGCTGCGCGCGCAGTACAAGGGCGTGCCGGTGACGGCCACGGAGCCTGTGTTCGGCTACATGTCCGACGCGATCGGCCTCGACATGCGCAACCAGCGCTTCCAGCTCGCGACGATGAACGACACCGAAGCCAGCGCGCAGGACGTCGCCGCGTTCGAGAACGACCTGCGCAACAAGCAGGTGCGCGTGCTGATCTACAACAGCCAGGCCGAAGCGCCGATGACCAAGCGCCTGCTGAAGATCGCGCGCGACGGCGGCGTGCCGAGCGTGAGCGTCACCGAGACGCAGCCGGCCGGCAAGACCTTCCAGCAATGGATGGCCGGCCAGCTCGACGCGCTCGCGGCCGCGCTTTCCGCCAGCAAGAAATGATCGACGCAACGAAATGACCGCTACTCCCCACGCACTCGCACTCGATCGCGTCACGCTCGAACTGGGCGGCCGCACGATTCTGCGCGACGTCAGCTTCTCGATCGAACCCGGCGAATTCGTCGGCGTGCTCGGGCCGAACGGCGCGGGCAAGACGACGCTGATGCGCGCGGTGCTCGGTCTCGTGCCCGTCTCGAGCGGCACGCTGTCGGTCGGCGGCGTGCCGGTCGTGCGCGGCAACGCGTCGATCGGCTATATGCCGCAGATCAGGAGCGGCCTCGCGAATCGCCGGATGCGCGGCTACGACTTCGTCGCGATGGCCGCCGACGGCCATCGCTGGGGGCTGCCGCACCCGAACGCCGCGACGCGGCGCGACGTCGAGCGCGTGCTCGAGCTCGTCGGCGGCGCGGCGCTCGCGCGCCGGCCGCTGTCGGAACTGTCGGGCGGCGAGCGGCAGCGGCTGCTGCTCGCGCAGTGCCTGCTCGGCAGCCCGAAGCTGCTGCTGCTCGACGAGCCGCTGATCAGCCTCGACCCGAACCACCAGCGCGGCGTCGTCGAGCTCGTGCGCAACGTGCAGCGCGAGCTCGGCATCACCGTGCTGTTTTCCGCGCACGAACTGAATCCGCTGTTGAACGCGCTCGACCGCGTGCTGTATCTCGGCAACGGCGTCGCGGCGCTCGGCACCGTCGACGAGGTGATCACCAAGCCGGTGCTGTCGCGACTCTACGGTTCGCCGATCGACGTGATGCGCGTGAACGGCAAGATCTTCGTGATGTCGGGCGACGTCGAAGTCGAGAAGCACGATCACGAACACGAGGACGACGACGGCCACTCGCACGGCGGTGGCGGCGGCCACGGCCATCACCACCACGGACACGCTCATCCCGGGCATTCGCACGATGTTTGAATACGACTTCATGATCAACGCGTTCGCCGCGTCGGGGATCGTCGCGGTGCTCGCGGGCATCGTCGGCTACTTCCTGGTGCTGCGCGGACAAACCTTCGCCGGCCACGCGCTGTCGCACGTCGGCTTCACCGGCGCGACCGGCGCGGTGCTGCTCGGCATCTCGCCGATCTGGGGGATGGTCGGCTTCACGCTCGCGGCCGGAATCGGGATGGGCGCGCTCGGCGAACGGCTCGCGGGCCGCGACGTCGCGATCGGCGTGGTGCTGTCGGGGGCGCTCGGCTTCGGGCTGCTGTTCCTGCACTTCTACACGTCGTTCGCGACGCAGGTCACCGCGCTGTTGTTCGGCAACGTGCTCGCGGTCAGCCGCGACACGCTCGCGGTGCTGGCCGGCATCGGCGCGGTGAGCCTCGTCGCGCTCGCCCTGATCGCGCGGCCGCTGCTGTTTGCGTCGCTGCAGCCCGAGCTGGCCGAAGCCAAGGGCGTGTCGCTGCGCACGGTGTCGATGCTGTTCCTCGCGGTATGCGCGCTCGCGGTGGCCGCGGCGACGCAGATCGTCGGCGTGCTGCTGGTGTTCACGCTGCTGGTCGGGCCGGCCGCGGCCGCCCAGAACGTGTCGACGCGGCTGTCGACCGGCGTGCTGCTCGCCGCGTTGTTCGCGCTGTTCGAAGCGTGGCTCGGGATCACGCTCGCGTATCACACCGACTGGCCGACGAGCTTCTGGATCACCGCGCTGTCCGCGCTCGTGTATGGCGCGAGCCTGTTGCGGCGTCACACATGACATTCAGCCGACTCTCGGCAAACGCGTCGCCGCGCTTGTCGACGCACCCGATATATTTCGTATCGGTCAGATTGTGCGCACTGCATTGACCATGGCAGCATTCTCGGCACTCAATCATGCTGAGCGATACCTGCCATGCTCGAATGCAAATTCGAACTGAACGATCAGAACATGAGCGTTCTGCAATGCGGTGCCATGTCCTTTCCAGCCTTTTCAGGCAGCGCGCGTCACCGTAATCGCCGGTCGTCGTCATGCCTCGCTGGCGAAGGTGCCATTCCGCCGGGCCGGTACTACATTGTCGATCGGCCAACCGGCGGCATGCTGGGCCCGCTGCGAGAGTTCTTCAGCGACAAACGGGACTGGTTTGCCCTGTATGCCGCCGACAGCAACATTGACGATTACGTACTTTGCGACGACGTCAGACGTGGCAATTTCCGGCTTCACCCCAAAGGCGTACAGGGAATCAGCAGGGGGTGCGTAACAATCGAATCGACGATCGAATACGCGCGACTGAGAGACTTGTTGATCTCGCAGAAGCCCTTTTCGATCCCCGGCTCCTCGCTGCGGGTATACGGCACGGTTACAGTCAGATGAGGCGAGTCGTGTACCGAGCCACAGTAACTGCATGGGTACTTGTAGCGTCAGTACTGCTTGCAAGGCTGTGCCTTACTCACGAGTCGTTCGCACTACCGATACCTGAGCATGCGTGGGCTTGGCTCGTCACGCACACTCCCGGGTTCTGGGACGGCGAGGCCGGCGACGATCTTGTGATCGTCGTGCATTTGCTGATAGCACTGGCGGTCGTGATGTCGGTGACATGGCTCGCCTTGCGCATGCTGCGAAAGGCGAAGCACCACGCCACCCGATGACGCGCGAAATGGCGCGGCCAGTTTGTCGCACTAACGTGCCAGCACGCGCGCATGATGCGCGACGTGATCGGCGATGAACGTCGAGATGAAGTAGTAGCCGTGGTCGTAGCCCGCGTGTCGGCGCAGCGTCAGCGGCTGGCCGGCCTTCGCGCACGCGGCTTCGAACACGTCGGGGTTCAGCTGGTTCGCGAGGAACGAGTCGGCGAGGCCCTGGTCGACGAGGATGCCGTCCGCGAACTTCGGCGCATCCGCACGTGCGACGAGCTCGCTCGCGTCGTGCTGCTTCCACGCGTCGCGGTCCGCGCCCAGGTAGCCCGAGAACGCCTTCTCGCCCCACGGGCAGCGCGTCGGCGCGGCGATCGGCGCGAACGCCGACACCGAGCGGTACAGGTCGGGATGGCGCAGCGCGAGCGTCAGCGCACCGTGCCCGCCCATCGAGTGGCCGAAGATCCCGAGCCGCGCGCCGTCGATCGGCAGCTCGGCCGCGACGAGTTCGCGCAGCTCGCCCGTCACGTACGACTCCATCCGGTAATGCGTCGACCACGGCGCTTGCGTCGCGTCGACATAGAAGCCCGCGCCGACGCCGAAATCCCACGCATCGGTCTCGCCCGGCACGTCCGCGCCGCGCGGGCTCGTATCGGGCATCACGAGCGCGAGGCCGTGCTGCGCCGCGTACTGCTGCGCGCCGCCCTTGATCGCGAACGTCTCCTCGGTGCACGTGAGCCCCGCGAGGTAGAACAGCGCCGGCACGCGGCCGTGCGCCGCCTGCGGCGGCAGGTACACCGAGAACTTCATCGGCAGGCCGATCGCCTTCGAATCGTGGCGATAGAAGCGTTGCTCGCCACCGTGGCAAGCATGCGAAGAAACGAGTTCGAGCATGGGGTTCCCTTCCGTTCAATACAGCACGATCGGGCGAATCGATTCGCCCGTCTTCGTCGAGTCGAAGCCGTCGCCGAGCTTCCCGAGCGCCAGCGCGTGCGTGTCAGGCCAGGCCGTGCCGCGCGACACGGCGAAACCGTGCCCGGCATGATCCCCGATCCCGCCGCCCGTCGCGTGCGCGAAACAGTCGTCGGCTTGCCGCGATGCGTCACCGCCGTCGCAACAGGACAAGTGCCCGAGTTTAAACGGCGGTCGTGAACCACGCATCCGTTCGCGCATACAGATCGACGAAACGCGCATGGCGTGCGGCCAGCGCGCGATCGTCGCGCGGCGCGGCGACCGGCGATGCAGCCGGCGCCAGCGTGCGCAGCGCGTCTTCATGCCAGTGCCCGATCGCGACGCCCGCGAGCAGCGCGGCGCCCCGGGTCGCGGCGTTCGGGCAATCGACCGCGTCGAGCGAGGCGCCGAGCGCATCCGCGAGCAACTGGCGCCAGCGCGGATCGACCGAGCCGCCGCCGGCGAGGCGCAGCGTCGTCACCGGATCGGCCGGGTTCGCGTCGCGGATCGCATCGAGCCCCGCGCGCAACGCGAACGCGACGCCTTCGAATGCGGCGCGCATCATCGCGCCGCGCGTGTCACCGAGCCCCAGACCGAGCCAGCCGCCGCGCGCATCGGGATTCATCCACGGCGAGCGCTCGCCCGTCAGGTACGGCAGGAAGCAGAGCCGCTCGGACGGCGGCTGCGCGAACGCGTCGTCGTACGCCGCCGGCCAGCCGGCATAGCCGAGCCAGCCGCGCACCGCTTCGAGCGCGATCCCGACGTTCTGCATCGCGGCCATCGTGTAATAGCCGCCGCCGGCCGCCGTGCGATAGCGATGCAGCCCGCGCCGCGCGGGCGGCAAGCGATCCGCGAGCACGACGATCTGGCCGCCGCTGCCGGTGGTCAGCAGCGCGTCGCCGGCCGCGACGAGCCCGCTGCCGAGCGCCGCGCACGCGGTATCGGCCGCCCCGGTCGCAAGCGGCACGCCGGCCGGCAGCCCGAGTGCCGCCGCAGCCGTCGCAGCGAGCACGCCGCAGCGCGCGCTCGACGCCTGCACCGGCGCGAAGCGGTCGGCCGACAGGCCCAGCGAGTCGATCAATGCCGTATCCCACGCGCCGTCCGGCGTCGCGAGCGCGGTCGCGCACGCATCGCTCGGATCGGCCGCGATCTCGCCGCCCAGTGCGATGCGCAGCCAGTCCTTCGGCTGCACGGCACGGCGCGCGGCCCGCAGCGCCTGCGGTTCGTGTGCGGCCAGCCAGCGCAACAGCGGGCCCGCCATGCCGGGCGCGACGGGATTCGGTGCGACGGGCAAACCGGCGCCGGGCCAGTCGGCCGCGTCCGCTTCACGCACCGCGCGCGTGTCGGGCCACAACAGTGCGGGCCGCACCGGCTGCCCGGCCGCGTCGATCAGCACGACGCCATGCATCTGGCCGGAGAAGCCGATCGCGGCGACCTGCTCGCGCTCGGCGGCCGGCAGCCGCGCAGCGGCGCGCACGAGTGCCTGCCACCACACGTCGGGCGCGATTTCGGCCCAGCCGGGCTGCGGCGAAGACAACGCATAGGGTTCGCTCGCAACCGCGCGCTCGACGCCGTCGGCATCGAGTGTGACGAGTTTGATGGAGCCGGTACCGAGGTCGATTCCGAGCAGGCGCATGGCTGAATGGTGTAGTCGAGTAAACGGATATCGATGATAGCGGGATCGCGACACGCGCCCCGATTTGCGCGGCGCTTTTGCCGCCGCGGCACCGCGAAAACGCGGCCGCGCGCGGCGGCCTTCACGAGGCTGCATCTTGCAGGTCAAAACGGCCGCTCACGGGTTAACCCGGCACGATTTTTCGCAGGTCGTTTTTGCCACTATGCCGCCGTCCCGATACACACCATAAAGCCGGCGATATTTGACATGGGGGTCCGCACTATTTTGAAGGGCTATAAAACCGGGGAACCTCACTCCAGCGGCGTTTCCCGATGATCTTCCCCCTGTTGCATGCCGAAACGGCATATCGAACCAGCAAAGAGCGGAATAGTACCCAGTGCTCTTGTTGCGATGGTGCATTCCGCATAACTTCGTACCACCCCGAAAACAAGATCATGGAGTGAGACAGATGCAATCGAACACGGTCCATCCGTGCGATGAGGTGCTGCCGACCGGCAAGCTTGTAACGCTTGGTCTCCAGCACGTCCTCGTCATGTACGCCGGCGCTGTCGCCGTGCCGCTTATCGTCGGCGGCGCGCTGAAGCTGCCGAAAGACCAGATCGCGTTCCTGATCAGCGCCGATCTGTTTTCGTGCGGCATCGCCACGCTGATCCAGACGCTCGGCCTGTGGATCTTCGGGATCCGCCTGCCGGTCATCATGGGCTGCACGTTCGCCGCGGTCGGCCCGATGATCGCGATCGGCACCAACCCCGGCCTCGGCATTCTCGACATCTTCGGCTCGACCATCGCGGCCGGCATCATCGGCATCGTGCTCGCGCCGATGATCGGCAAGCTGCTGCGGTTCTTCCCGCCGGTCGTGGTCGGCACCGTGATCGCGGTGATCGGGCTGTCGCTGATGGAAGTCGGGATCAACTGGGCCGCCGGCGGTGTCGGCAATCCCGAATACGGCAGCCCGGTCTATCTCGGCCTGTCGCTGCTCGTGCTCACGCTGATCCTGCTGATCAACAAGTTCGGCCGCGGCTTTCTCGCGAACATCTCGGTGCTGCTCGGCATCGTCGCCGGCTTCGTGATCGCGTTTGCGGTCGGCCGCGTGAATACGGACGGCGTGGCGCTCGCCCCGTGGGTCGGCTTTGTGATGCCGTTCCACTTCGGCCTGCCGCACTTCGACCCGCTGTCGATCGCGACGATGGTCACGGTGATGTTCGTCACGTTCATCGAATCGACCGGCATGTTCCTCGCGGTCGGCGACATGGTCGATCGTCCGGTCAACCAGGATCGCCTCGTGCGCGGCCTGCGCGTCGACGGCCTGGGCACGCTGATCGGCGGCATCTTCAACTCGTTCCCGCACACGTCGTTCTCGCAGAACGTCGGCCTGATCGGCGTGACGGGCGTGAAGAGCCGGTACGTCTGCGCGACGGGCGGCGTGATCCTGGTGCTGCTCGGCCTGTTCCCGAAGATGGCGCAGGTCGTCGCGTCGGTGCCGCCGTTCGTGCTCGGCGGCGCGGGCATCGTGATGTTCGGGATGGTGGCGGCAAACGGCATCAAGGTGCTGTCGAAGGTCGACTTCGTGAACAACACGCACAACCTGTTCATCGTCGCCGTGAGCGTCGGCATGGGCCTCGTGCCGGTCGTGTCGCCGCACTTCTTCTCGAAGCTGCCGCCCGCGCTCGCACCGATCCTGCACAGCGGCATCCTGCTCGCGTCGGCCTCCGCCGTGATCCTGAACATCGTGTTCAACGGCGTGAAGGGCGAGAAGGACGCGAAGTGCGAGATCCGTCGCGCGGGACATGACTTCGACGGGCGCCCGGCCGACGTGCATCACTGATCGGTCCGCGCCGGACGCACGGCGCGAGACGGCAAGCGAAAAACGCCACGGCAAGCCGTGGCGTTTTGCTTTGCGGTGGAGGACGGCAGCGGGGATGCCGGTGACGGCGGTGACGGCGGTGACGGCGGTGACGGCGGTGACGGCGGGGATACCGGTGACAGCGGGGATACCGGCGACGGCGGTGATGGCGATACGCAGTCGCGACAAACCGGCCGCCCAAAAGAAAACGCCACGGACTTTCGTCCGTGGCGTTGTCGCATCCCGGGGACCGCGACTTCAGCGAGCCGGTGCGGTCGCCCGCCCCTGCCCGCCGTCGTGCTTACCCGTTCGTCGCCGTGGCCGACGCAGGCGCCGGTGCGGCCGGCTTGTCGTAGTCGACCGTCTGGTCCGGCGCGCGCGGCGTCTCGCCGGCTTGCTGGATCCAGCCGCCGCCCAGTGCGCGGTACAGCGTGACCAGGTTCGTCCAGCGGGCCAGACGCGCGTTGATCAGCGACTGCTGCGCGGTGTACAGATCGGTTTGCGCGGTCAGCACCGACAGGTAGCTGTCGACCCCGTTCTTGTAGCGCAGGTCCGACAGATCGAAACGACGCTGCTGCGCGTGCTCGTTGCGCTCGAGCGCGGCGATCTGCTGGTCGTACGTGCCGCGTGCCGCCAGCCCGTCCGACACTTCGCGGAATGCCGACTGGATCGCCTTCTCGTAGTTGGCGATCTCGATGCGCTTCTGCACGTTCGCGAGGTTCAGGTTCGCGATGTTCTGCCCGCCTTCGAAGATCGGCATCGTGATCTGCGGCGCGAACGACCACGCCGCCGTGCCGGCCTTGAACAGCCCGCCGAGCGTGGGGCTCCCGGTGCCGAACGCGCCCGTCAGCGAGATGCGCGGGAAGAACGCCGCGCGTGCCGCGCCGATGTTCGCGTTCGCGGCCAGCAGCGTCTGCTCGGCCTGCATCACGTCGGGGCGACGCGTCAGCAGGTCCGACGGCAGGCCGGCCGGCACGTCCGTCAGCAGGTTCTGCGCGTCGAGCGGCATGCCTGCGGGCAGATCGTCCGGCAGCGGCTCGCCGACCAGCAGCACCAGTGCATTCAATGCCTGCGCGCGCGCGCGCGCCTGCGCCTGCTGGTTCGACAGCGCCTGCTCGACCACCGTCTGCGCCTGACGCAGCTCGAGCTCGGAGCCCGTGCCGTTGTCGAACTGCAGCTTGGTCAGGTCGTACGACGCCTGCGCGGTCTTCAGCGTGTCTTCCGTGACCTTCAGCAGGTCGTCGGTCGACAGCAGCGTCAGGTACTGATCCGCAACCTGCGACACCAGCGAGATCTCGGTGGCCTGCCGTGCATACGACGTCGACAGGTACTGCGCGAGCGCCTGGTCCTTCAGGCTCTGCACGCGGCCGAACAGGTCGAGCTCCCACGACGCGGACAGGCCGACGTTGTAGGCGCGCGAGATGTACGGCGCACCGGTCTGCGAAAGGCCCTGCGGCACGCGCTGGATATTGCCGGTGCCCGTGCCGTCGAGCGTCGGGAACAGGCCGGCGCGCGTGATCTGGTACTGCGCGCGCGCCGCCTCGATGTTCAGCACCGCGACGCGCAGGTCGCGGTTGTTCTTCAGCGCGATCTCGATCAGCCGCTGCAGGCGCGGATCGACGAAGAATTCGCGCCAGCCGATGGCGGTCGCCGCCTGGCCGTTCGCGCTGCGCGCGCCGGCAGCACCCGGCTGCGTCGCATAGACGCCGTCGGCCGGGTACGCCTGCGCGACGGGTGCGTCGGGCCGCTTGTAATGCGGCGCCATCGTGCAGCCCGTGGCAAGGAGCGCGACCGCGATTGCAGTCAAAGCGTGTTTTTGCATCATCACTGTCCCTTGTTGCCTTCGTCGCCGTTGCCCGGCTTCTCTTCGTGGTGCGAGTGCTCCTGAGCCAGGCGCAGCGCGTCGTCGACGTCTTCCTTCTCGCCGCTGAAGATCGCACGAATCTTCACGAAGAACATCGGGATCATGAAGATCGCGAGGAACGTCGCCGTGATCATCCCGCCGATCACGCCGGTACCGATCGCGTGCTGGCTTGCCGAACCCGCGCCGTTACTGATCGCGAGCGGCATCACACCGAGAATGAACGCGAGCGACGTCATCAGGATCGGACGCAGCCGCAGGCGCGCTGCTTCCAGCGCGGCCTCGATCGGCCCCATCTTCTCCGTCATCTGCAGTTCGCGCGCGAACTCGACGATCAGAATCGCGTTCTTCGCGGACAAGCCCACGGTGGTCAACAGGCCGACCTGGAAGAACACGTCGTTCTCGAGGCCGCGCATCGTCGCCGCGAGCAGTGCGCCCACGACGCCGAGCGGCACCACCATGATCACCGAGAACGGGATCGACCAGCTTTCATACAGCGCCGCGAGACACAGGAACACGACCAGGATCGAGATCGCGTACAGCACCGGCGCCTGCGAGCCGGACTGGATTTCCTGGAACGACAGGCCGGTCCACGAATAGCCGATACCGACCGGCAGCTTCTTCGCGAGCCCTTCCATCGCGGTCATCGCCTGACCGGTCGACTTGCCCGGTGCGGCCTGACCCTGGATTTCCATCGCCGACACGCCGTTGTAGCGCTCGAGCTTCGGCGAACCGTACGTCCAGTGACCGCTCGCGAACGCGCCGAACGGCACCATCCCGCCCGCCCCGTTGCGCACGTACCAGATGTTCAGGTCGTCCGGCGTCATCCGGAACGGCGCGTCCGACTGCACATACACCTTCTTGATCCGGCCGTCGGTGTCGAGGAAGTTGTTCACGTACTTCGACGCCCATGCGATCGAGAACGTCTGGTCGATCGCGTCCGCCGTCACGCCGAGCGCGTTCGCCTTCTCGCGATCGATGTCGACCTTGTACTGCGGCGTATCGTTCAGCCCGTTCGGACGCACGCCCTGCAGCGTCGGATCCTTCGCGGCCATCCCGAGCAGCTGGTTACGCGCGGCCATCAGCGCGTTGTGGCCGAGACCGGCGTTGTCCGTCAGCTCGAAGTCGAAGCCGGCGGCCGTGCCGAGTTCCGGAATCGACGGCGGGTTGAACGGGATCACCATCGCGTCCTTGTAGCCCGCGTAGCGGCCGAACATCCGGCCGATCAGCGCCTGGACCTTCTGGTTCGCGTGCTGACGCTGCGAGTAGTCCTTCAGGCGCACGAACACCAGACCGGAGTTCTGGCCGCGGCCGGCGAAGCTGAAGCCGTTGACCGTGAACGCCGATTCGACGATTTCCTTCTCGTCCTTCAGCAGGTAGTCGGAAATGTTCGCGAGCGTTCGCGCGGTCGTTTCCTGCGTCGAACCCGACGGCGTCTGCACGATCACGAACATCAGGCCCTGGTCTTCATCGGGCAGGAACGACTTCGGCAGGCGCACGAACAGCAGCCCGACCGCGACGATCACGACCAGATAGATGATGAGCCAGCGGCCCGAGCGCTTGATCACGTGGTGCACGCCGACGTGGTACTTCTCGCGGCTGTTGTTGAACGTGCGGTTGAACCAGCCGAAGAAGCCCTTCTTCTCTTCGTGATGGCCCTGCGGGATCGGCTTGAGGATCGTCGCGCACAGTGCGGGCGTCAGAATCAACGCGACCAGCACCGACAGCACCATCGCCGACACGATCGTCAGCGAGAACTGACGATAGATCGCGCCGACCGAACCGCCGGAGAACGCGACCGGCACGAACACCGCCGACAGCACGAGCGCCACGCCGACGAGGGCGCCGGTGATTTGGTCCATCGCCTTGCGGGTCGCCTCCTTCGGTGACAGCCCCTCTTCCGCCATCACGCGCTCGACGTTCTCCACCACCACGATCGCATCGTCCACCAGCAGGCCGATCGCGAGCACGAGGCCGAACATCGACAGCGTGTTGATCGAGAAGCCCACCATCGACATGATCGCGAACGTGCCGAGCAGCACCACCGGAACCGCGATCGTCGGGATGATCGTCGCCCGCAGGTTCTGCAGGAACAGATACATCACGAGGAACACGAGCACGATGCCTTCGAGCAGCGTCTTGACCACTTCCTCGATCGACAGCTTCACGAACGGCGTCGTGTCGTACGGATACTTCACGACGAGGCCGTGCGGGAAGAACGGTGCGAGCTCGTCGATCTTCGCGCGCACGGCCTTCGCGGTCGCCAGCGCGTTCGCGTTGGTCGCGAGCTGGATACCGAGTGCCGCGGTCGGCTGACCGTTGTACTTCGTGTCGAAGTTGTAGTTTTCGCCGCCGAGTTCGATCTTCGAGACGTCCTTCAGGCGAACCTGCGAGCCATCCTGGTTGACCTTCAGCAGGATGTTGCCGAACTGCTCGGGCGTCTGCAGCAGCGTCGATTCGGTGATCGTCGCCTGCAGCACGGTGCCCGGCTTGGCCGGCGTGCCGCCGATCTGGCCGCCCGCGATCTGCACGTTCTGCGCGGCGATCGCGCTCGACACGTCGACCGGCGTGAGGCCGTAGTTCGTCAGGCGGGTCGGGTCGAGCCAGATCCGCATCGCGTACTGCGAGCCGAACAGCGTGACGGTACCGACGCCGTTCAACCGGCTGATCGGATCCTTCACGTGCGACGCCACGAAGTTCGCGAGGTCGTACTTGTTCATGCTGCCGTCTTCGGAGTTGAAGGCGAGCACCAGCAGGAAGCTGCTGCTCGACTTCGTCACCGACAGACCGAGCTGCTGCACGACCTGCGGCAGAACCGGCGTCGCGAGCGACAGCTTGTTCTGCACCTGGACCTGCGCGATGTCGGCGTTGGTGCCCGGTGCGAAGGTCAGCGTGATCGTCGCGTTGCCCGAGTCGTCACTCGTCGACGACATGTACAGGAAGTTGTCGAGACCGCTCATCTGCTGCTCGATCACCTGCGTCACCGTGTCTTCCACGGTCTTCGCGGAAGCGCCCGGGTAGTTCGCGGTGATCTGGATCGATGGCGGCGCGATCGTCGGATACTGCGAGATCGGCAGCGTGAAGATCGCCGCAACCCCGGCCAGCATCAGGATGATGGCGATCACCCACGCAAAGATCGGGCGATCGATAAAAAACTTTGCCATGAAACAGGCTCCCTGTTATTTCGCGCTCGAAGCAGCGGCGGCGCTCGCCGGCGCTGCGCCCGATGCGGCGGCATCCGATGCGGAGGCACCCGAAGCGGCGGCACCCGAGGCAGCGGCGGCGGCCGGCGCGGCGGATGCGGCGGCACCCGATGCGGCATCGGCGGCCGGCAACTGCGCGGCGACCGACTTCACCGTCGCGCCCGGACGAACCTTCTCGACGCCCTGCACGATCACGCGGTCGCCCGCTTGCAGGCCGCTTTCGACGATCCAGTTCTGACCTTGCATGCCGGTCGTCTTGAGCGGACGCGGCTCGACCTTGTTGCTCGCGTTCACGACCAGCGCGACCGCCTGGCCCTTCGCGTCATGCGTGACGCCGATCTGCGGCACCAGGTACGCGTTCTCGTTCACGCCTTCCTCGATCCGTGCGCGCACGAACATCCCCGGCAGCAGCACGCGGCCCGGGTTCGGGAACACCGCGCGAATCGTCACCGAGCCCGTCGTCTGGTCGACCGTCACGTCCGAGAACTGCAGCTTGCCGGCGTCGGAATAGGTCTTGCCGTCCTCCAGGATCAGCGACACCTTCGCCGCGCCCGGGCCGCTCGTCTTCAGGCGGCCGCTCTGCACGTCCTGGCGCAGCTTCAGCCCCTCGAGGCTCGACTGCGTCAGGTCGACATAGACCGGATCGAGCTGCTGCACCGTCGACATCAGCGTCGCCTGGCTCGCCTGCACGTAAGCGCCCGGCGTGACTTGCGAAATGCCGACGCGGCCGGTGATCGGCGACACGACGTCCGTATAGCCGAGGTTGATCTGCGCGGTATCGACCGCTGCCTTGCCGGCCGCGACGTCCGCCGCGGCCTGGCCTTGCGTGGCCACCGCGTTGTCGTATTCCTGCTTGCTGACCGCGTTCGCGGCCACCAGCACCTTGTAGCGCGCGACCAGCGCGTTCTGCGTGACGAGGTTCGCCTGCGCCTTCGCGAGCGTCGCCTTCGCGCTGTTCAGCTGAGCGATGTACGGTGCCGGGTCGATCTTGTAGAGGCGCTGGCCGGCCTTGACGTCGCCGCCTTCGGTGAATTCACGGCGCAGCACGATGCCGTCGACCCGTGCGCGCACTTGCGCGACGAGGAAGGCGCTGGTGCGGCCCGGCAGTTCGGTGAAGACCGGGACGGCTTGCGGCTGGACGGTGACGACACCGACTTCCGGCGTTTGCGGCGGCGGTGCCGATTCTTTTTTTCCGCAGGCAGCCAGGAAAACCGCGGCTGCCGCGACAGTGATCAAGCGGTATGGAACCCGTTCGACGCGCATGGAGCGACCTCTGTTTGTAACCAATGGAATGAGTGCGGCGCCCCGCGGGAGCGCAACACGGATGCGCCTCGCGGCGCAGATCGAACACCTGAATTACTGGACTGCTGGATACAGCAAGTCGGCACGAGACCTCCATGCCGACGAGATGCCGCGAACTGCGGACTGGTACTTTGGCGGGAATCAGCAGAGTGGGATATTAACTGATTGCCACTTGGGCCATTCGATCGTAGGGTGGTATTGTATATACATTCACGAATGTATGTAAAAAGCCCGATCGCCCGTCGCGACCCGCCCAATCTTACGAATTATTTCCAATCGAGAGCATAGCGGCTCCCGGAGACGGCGACGAGGGTTGCAGACCCTATATTCACCTACGATCGATCCATTCAGGCCTGCACATGGTCAGACGTACCAAGGAGGAGGCGCTCGAGACGCGCAATCGCATTCTCGATGCCGCCGAACACGTATTCTTCGAGAAGGGCGTGTCGCACACTTCGCTCGCGGACATCGCCCAGCATGCCGGCGTGACGCGCGGCGCGATCTACTGGCATTTCGCGAACAAGAGCGAGCTGTTCGACGCGATGTTCGACCGCGTGTTCCTGCCGATCGACGAGCTCAAGCGGATGCCGCTCGACGCGCCCGGCGGCAATCCGCTCGACAAGATCCGCAAGATCCTGATCTGGTGCCTGCTCGGCGTGCAGCGCGACTCGCAGTTGCGACGCGTGTTCAGCATCCTGTTCATGAAGTGCGAATACGTCGCGGACATGGAGCCGCTGCTGCAGCGCAACCGCGCGGGGATGAGCGAGGCGCTGCACGCGATCGATGCCGATCTCGCGGGCGCCGTCCGGCTCAAGCTGCTGCCCGAGCGGCTCGACACGTGGCGCGCGACGCTGATGCTGCACACGCTCGTCAGCGGTTTCGTGCGCGACATGCTGATGCTGCCCGACGAAATCGACGCCGAGCAGCATGCGGAACAACTCGTCGACGGCTGCTTCGACATGATGCGCTACAGCCCGGCGATGCTGAAGACGGGCGACTGACGGGCGCCCCGCCGACGGCGCGACATGCGCCGTTTCATCGTCATTGGTCGGTCAATCCGGCCATGCGCGGGCGGGCAGCGCCGTGCCGCCCGATCGATTCCTCTACTTTCCCCGGTTCGCTCAGGCCGCCTTCGCGCGTTGCGCGCGGGCCCGCCGGTTCGACGCGGCCACCGAATCGCGCGTCGGCATCGCCGCGCCGCCGAGTCCCGCGATCCATGCATCGGTCGACATCACGGCCGCGAAATTCGACTGGAACACCACCGTGTACGCGCGGTGAATCTCCTCGGCGCTCGCCGCGCCCGCTTCGTTCTCGTACGGCAACGCACCGGTTGCGTCCGTCAGGTACTCGACGGCGAGCCCCGCATGCGCCGCGTGATAGACCGTCGCCGCATTGCAGTTGTGCGTCATGTAGCCGGCGACCGAGAGCGTGTCGATGCCGTGCGCGTCGAGCCACGCGGCGAGATCGGTGCCGGCGAACGCGCTGGCCTGCGCCTTCACGATCAGGTGCGCATACGGCCGGTCGGCGACGACCGGATGCAGCGCGACGCCGTCCGTGCCGGGCGCGAAGATCGGCGCACCCGCCGGCGCGACGTGCTGGACGACGATCACGGGCACGCCGGCCGCATGCGCGGCGTCGATCGCGCGGCCGATGTTCGCGAGCGATGTGTCGACGCTCGGATACTCGATCGGCAGGTTGCCCGTCACGTATTCGTTCTGGACATCGATCACGATCAGGGCACGGCGGGAAGCGGAAGGCGATACGGCGTTCGACATGGCAGGCTCCGGGTTCGGCCGCGCCGCCCCGCTCCGGAACGGGGCGGACAGCAGCGCGATGGGATGCATTGTCGGATCGCATCGCGCTTGACGACAGTGGCCCGATAGCCATTCTTCGATAGAATCGGGCCATCGCCATTCCGGAGCCCGTCATGCGCGCCGCTGCGTCGTCCGTTGCCCCCGCCCCGACCGTCGTCGCCGTGATCGCGTACGACGGCATCAGCCCGTTCCACCTGTCGGTGCCGTCCGTCGTGTTCGGCCAGGAGCGCGATGCGGCCGCGACGCCCGCGTTCGAGTTCCGCGTGTGCTCGGCCGAGCGCGGCCCGCTGTCGACGACGGGCGGCTTCACGATCATCGCGCCGCACGGGCTCGACGCGCTCGACGACGCGGACATCGTCATCGTGCCGGCATGGCGCGATCCGGCCGAAGCGCCGCCGGACGTGCTGGTCGACGCGGTACGCGCGGCGGCCGCGCACGGCGCGCAGGTCGTCGGCCTGTGCCTCGGCGCGTACGTGCTCGCCGCGGCCGGGCTGCTCGACGGGCGCCCGGCCACGACGCACTGGGCGTGGGCCGACGACTTCGCGCAGCGCTTTCCGCGCGTGAAGCTCGACCCCGACGTGCTGTACGTCGACGACGGCAACCTGATGACGTCGGCCGGCACGGCCGCGGGGCTCGACTGCTGCCTGCACGTGGTGCGGCGGCGCTTCGGCTCGGACGCCGCGAACCAGATCGCGCGCCGTCTCGTGATCCCGCCGCACCGCCAGGGCGGGCAGGCGCAGTACGTGCCGCAGCCGGTCGCCGCGCATCCGCGCGACGCGCGGCTCGCGGGCCTGCTCGACTGGGTGCGCGCGCATCTCGACGTCGCACACAGTGTGGATTCGCTCGCCGAACGCGTACTGATGAGCCGGCGCACGTTCACGCGCCACTTCCGCCAGGCGACGGGCACGACCGTCACCGCGTGGCTGCAGGCCGAGCGGCTCACGCGTGCGCAGCATCTGCTGGAAACCACCGGACAATCGATCGACGCGATCGCGCAGGCGGCCGGCTATGGCTCGAGCGTGTCGCTGCGCCAGCATTTCGCGGGCGCGCTCGGCACGTCGCCGTCGGCATATCGGAGGGAATTTCGCGGCGCCGGGCCCGACGCGCGGCGCTAGTGGGCGCCGCGCCGCCGAGGATCGGCCGGGCAACGCGCCAGCGGGCGCGGCCGCTCAGGCGCCGTTGATCCAGCGCGCCGCATACAGCAGCAACGCGACGAACACGATGATCGCCGCCCATGCCCAGACGGGCAGCGGGCCGGATTCGCGATGATGAACGGCGCTCGCGGCACGGCCGCTCAGCGCGCTGCCGAGGTGCGACGGCAGCGGACGCTTCGCCGCGGCCATCAGCGACGCGGGCCGCAGGAACACATGCTGGCGACGTTGCGTGCTCGAACGCGCGCGGTTCGGCACGAGACCGTGCTTCGCCTGCACGACCGCGCAGAATTCGCGGAAGAAATCGTCGGTCCACTCGTGCAGCGCATTCTCGATCTGCCGCGCCGGCAGCTCGGCGAGCGGCCCGCTCGCGGTCGCCCACACCACGTATTCGATGCGCGTCGTGGCCTCGTCGTCGTCCGGCAGCAGCACGAGCTCGACCTGCCCGCGCAGCGCGCCGAGGCCGTCGGCCCGCGCCTTGAAGTTGAGCACGCGGCGCGGCTGCCCTTCCGCGTCGCCCTGTTCGCTCGCCGAATGCGCCCGCACGTCGTAGCGCGCACGCAGCGGGCCGAGCGGGACCGTGATCGTCAGCGCGAACTCGCCGTGCGCGAGCTTCACGAACGATTCGCAATGGTCGAAGCTGGCCCGCAGCAACGCGAGATCCTCGAGTGCCTCACGCACGACAGCCGGCGCGAGCGGTACGCGTAACGTGTCGGTCAGTTCCATGATGCCTCCCCCGATGAACCGACGCCGTCTCAGGACGTCTCGATGAGATTGTCGACCCGTGCGACATCGAAGGCGACGTAGTGCGCGAGCACGGACGCGGTCTCCCCCGGTTCCTCGTAACTCCACGCGGCGTTCTCGATCACGCCGTCTTCGGTCTGCAGGTGAAAATACACGGCCAGGCCCCTCAGCGGACACGCCGTCGTGACGCTCGACTTCACGAGCCGCTGCATGTTGACGTCGCCGCGCGGCAGGTAATGGATGTCCGGCAGGCCCGTTTCGCGCACGGTCAGTGCGCCCTGCGAGTCGGCGTACGTGATGCCGCGATGAATCACGCGCACGCGATGGCGGTTCGGCACGATTTCTAGGCGAGGGTCGGCGGCATCGGACATCGTTTCTTCTCCGGGCGGCGGCCCCGGCGGGCAAGCCGGGTACAGGAAACGAAAAAGCCACGGCACAGGTGCCGTGGCTCTCATTATGGGCGAAACTGCACCCGATTGCGCGACCAGGCCGGGCCCGCGCGATCCGCTATTGCGTATTCCACCGGAACGCGGCCTTCGCGCCGCCCTTCGCACCGACCGTGACCGCGCGCGATTCGTCGCTGCCCTGGTACGACGCGTGAACGGTGTAGCGCCCCGGCGGCAGCTTCACGAGCATGTATGGCCCGCGCGCGTCCGTCTTCAGCAATTCGGTGCCCTTGGCATCGACGATCCGCACATGGACGTCGGCCAGGAATTCGCCGCCCGCGCCGGTGAAACGCAGCGCCAGCGGCCACGCCGCTTCGCTTTGCTCGAATGCCGTCGATTGATCCTTGCCGATGCCGCCTGATACATAGCTGACATCGCCCTGCTGGCTCGCCGCGGGCAAGCCGTCCGATTGCGCGTAGGCGCCGGGCGCGGCGCCGACAAGGCCGGCGGCCAGTGCCGCGGCGGCGGCAATTCGGGACACGTTGCGTAGATATTGCATGGCTCTCTCCTTTCGGGTCGGAACACAGCACCACGGGGCCGAACGCCGGCAGCGCCCGCGAGGGCCGGCGAGGCCGGCCCGCAACGGCCGCCGGTCAGCTCAGGTCGACCGGCACGAAGATCTGTGCATTATCGCGCTGAATCAGGAGAGCAAGACTGTTGCCCGCTCCCTTGACCGCATCGCGCAATTGCTCGGCGCTCGTGACCGGGCGGCCGTTGACCGCCAGGATCACGTCGCCGGGCTGGATGCCCGCGGTCGCGGCCGGCCCGCCGGCCTGCTGCACGATCAGCCCGTGCGACAGGTTGGCGGCGCTGCGCTCCTGCGGCGTGAGCGGCCGCACCGCGACGCCGAGGCGCCCCTGCTCGACCGGGCCGCCGTCGTTCGACGCGAGCTTCGCGTCGGTCATCGCGCCGAGCGTCACGCTGATCGACTTCTTCGACTTGTCGCGCCACACCTGCAGGTCGGCCTTCGAGCCCGGCTTCAGGTTCGCGATCTGCGCGGGCAGCGACGTCGAGTCGGCCACCGGCGAGCCGTTCACCCCCAGGATCACGTCGCCCGGCTGCAGGCCGGCCTTCGCGGCCGGGCCGTTCGGGTCGACCGAGCTGACGAGCGCGCCGTCCGGCTTCTGCAGCCCGAACGAGCTCGCGAGCGTCTGGTTCAGCCCCTGCACGGCGACGCCGAGGCGGCCGCGGCTCACGTGGCCCGTCTTCACGAGCTCGTCCTTGACCTTGATCGCCTCGTTGATCGGGATCGCGAACGACAGGCCCTGGAAGCCGCCCGTCTGCGAGTAGATCATCGAGTTGATGCCGATCACCTCGCCCTGCAGGTTGAACAGCGGGCCGCCCGAGTTGCCGGGGTTCACCGGCACGTCGGTCTGGATGAACGGCGTGTAGTTCTCGTCGGGCAGCGCGCGCGATTTCGCGCTGATGATGCCGGACGTGACCGTGTTGTCGAAGCCGTACGGCGAGCCGATCGCGACAACCCACTGGCCGACCTTGCTCTGGCCCGGGTCGCCGATCTTCACGGTCGGCAGGCCGCTCGCGTCGATCTTCAGCACCGCGACGTCGGACTGCTTGTCGGAGCCGACGACCTTCGCCTTGTACTCGCGCTTGTCGGTCAGCTTGACCGTGACGACGTTCGCGCCGTCGATCACGTGCGCATTGGTGAGGATGTACCCGTCGGCGCTGACGATGAATCCCGAACCGAGGCTCGCGCTCGGCTGGTCGTCCGGCTGCGCGTCGCCGCCCATGCCCGGCACCTGGCCGTAGAAGTGCTTGAAGAACTGGTAGAACGGATCGCTCGGATCCATCGGCAGCTGCGGCTGCTGCACCCGTCGCGACACCTGCTTCACGACGTGCTTCGCGCTGATGTTCACGACCGCCGGGCCGTAGGTTTCGACCAGCCCGGAGAAATCGGGAATGCCGGTCTTCGCCGCGGCCTCGGCCGGCATCAGCGCAGCGGCCTGCGCGGGCGTGATGATCTGCGGATCGGCGCGGCGGGTGCCCGCGACATAGCCGGCGGACAGGGCGGCCGCCACGGCGACCGCGACGGCGCCGCGCGCAAGGAATCGGGTGTTCATCGTAGGACCTCCTCTTTGTTAGGACGCAGCGTAACGACCCTGACTTAAAGGAGGCTTAATCGACCTCAAGCGAGGCCTGGACCCTGTTCACGCTGATGACGGGCTGGCGCCGGCGCCCGCGCGGCGCCGCGCATCATGCGGATTCGGAAGCCTGTGCCGGCATCTCGGCGTCGCGGAACACGACGCTCACGAGCAGGCCGCCCGCGGCCGCGTCGCCGAGCGACACCGTCGCGCCCTGCTGCGCCGCCACGCGCTTGACGATCGCGAGCCCGAGCCCGCTGCCCGACACGTCGGCGCGCGCCCGCGCGGAGCTGTCGCGGTAGAAGCGGTCGAACACGCGCTCGCGCTCGTCGGCCGGGATGCCGGGCCCGCTGTCGCCGATCTGCACGCACGCGCGGCCGGCCGCGTCGCGCGTCAGCGACACGTCGATGCGGCCGCCGTCGGGGGTGTACTTCACCGCGTTGTCGAGCAGGTTGCCGAACATCACGCGCAGCGCGCCGACGTCCGCGACGACGGTCGTCGCGCGGGTCTCCTCGAAGCCGAGATCAATGTGGTGCCGCTGCGCGAGCGGTGCATGCGCGGCCACGCATTCGACGAGCAGCGTCTGCAGATCGATCGGCTCGCGCATCGTCGCGCCGTCCGGTTCGGCGCGCGCGAGCGCGAGCAGTTGCTCGGTGAGACGCGTCGCGCGCGACACGCCGTCCTGGAGATCCGTAATCGCCTCGCGACGCGATGTATCGTCCTTCGCGCGGGCGACGAGCTGCGCCTGGATCTGCACGGCCGCGAGCGGCGTGCGCAGTTCATGCGCGGCATCGGCGACGAAGGCCTTCTGCGTGTCGAGCGCCGCCGACAGCCGCGCGAGCAGCCCGTTCAGCGCGCGTACGAGCGGCTGCACCTCGAGCGGCAGGCCCGCATCGTGCAAGGGATCGAGCGCTTCCGGGCGGCGCGCCTCGACCGCGCGCGTCACGCGGGCGAGCGGCGCGAGCCCGCGCCCGACGATCACCCAGACCGCCGCGCCGAGGAACGGCAGCAGCACGATCAGCGGCCACAGCGTACGCAGCGCGACGTTCGCCGCGAGCCGGTTGCGCACCGACAGCGGCTGCGCGAGCTGCACGACGTTGTCGCCGACGATCGCGCCGTACACGCGCCATTCGCCGCGATCGGTGCGCTCGGTCGAGAAGCCGAGTTCCGCGCGCGGCGCGATCGGCGCGCGTGGATGCGAGAAGTACATCAGCACGCCGTTGCGGTTCCAGATCTGGATCACGATGCCTTCGTCGCCGTTGGTGCGCGAACCGAACACCTGCGAGAACGGCTCGGACGGCAGCGCCGCGGCGATTTCCTGCAGCTGGTAGTCGAACAGCTCGTTCGCTTCGGCGAGCGCCTGCCGGTAGATCAGCCAGCCCGCGAGGCCCACGCCGGCGACGACGATCGCGAGCAGCCAGATCAGCAATTGATGACGAATCGACCTCACGCGTCAGCTTTCCTTGACGACCATGTAGCCGAGCCCGCGCACGTTGCGGATCAGGTCCGAACCGAGCTTCTTGCGCAGCGCGTGGATGTAGACCTCGACCGTGTTGCTGCCGATCTCCTCGCCCCAGCCGTACATCTTCTCCTCGAGCTGGCTCTTCGACAGCACCGCGCCGGGCCGCGCCAGCAGCGCCTGGAGCAGCGCGAACTCGCGCGCGGACAGCGCGACGGGCGCGCCGTCGAGCGTCACCTGGTGCGACGCGGGATCGAGCGTCAGCGCGCCGTGGCGGATCAGCGACTCGCTGCGCCCGGCCTGGCGGCGAATCAGCGCGCGCATCCGCGCGCCCAGTTCGTCGAGGTCGAACGGCTTGACGAGGTAGTCGTCGGCGCCCGCGTCGAGCCCCTTCACGCGATCGGCGACCGCATCGCGCGCGGTGACGATCAGCACCGGCAGCGACTGCCCGCGCGAGCGCAGCGTGCGCAGCACGTCGATGCCGTCGCGCTTCGGCAAGCCGAGATCGAGCAGCAGCAGGTCGTACGCCTCGCCGCCGAGCGCCGTGAGCGCGGCGTCGCCGTCCTGCACCCAGTCGACCGCGAAGCCGTCGGCGCGCAACGCCTTGCGTACGCCTTCGGCAATCATTCGATCGTCTTCAACAAGGAGAATCCGCATCGGAACCGGAACCCATGGGGCGAGTCAACATGGCGACCATTGTAGCGCCGCGAATCGCGTGCGCCCCCTGCAATGCAACAGAAAGGCGGATTGCAAGGGACGTGTGCGCACTTGTCTCTACAATGTGCGCTCCGGCGCCCCGCGCGCCCTGCCCGAACCCCTGCATTTCCCGTATTCGCCCATGCCGATTTCCGATCTCTCCGCCCGGTTCGCGCCCCGCGCCCGCCTCTGCCTGCGTGCGGCCGCCGTCGTCGCCACCTGCACGGCCCTTGCGTTCGCACCTTCCGCGCAGGCCCGCAAGAAGCCCCACAAGGAAGCGCGCAAGACCGTCGTCGTGTCGCCCGCCGCGCGCGCGGCCGGCCTGCCCGCGTCGGTGCTCGTCGCGCTGCAGCGCGCGAAGGTGCCGGCATCGGCGATGAGCGTCGTCGTCGAGCGCGTCGGCAATCCCGAGCCGCTGATCGAATGGAACGCGAACCGGCCGATGCTGCCGGCGTCGACGATGAAGCTCGTCACGACCTTCTCGGGCCTGTCGATCCTCGGCCCCGACTTCCGCTGGCGCACCACCGCGTATGCGGACGGCCAGGTCGATCCGGACGGCACGCTGGAGGGCAATCTGTACATCAAGGGCACCGGCGATCCGAAGCTCGTGCCCGAGGAGTTGATCGACCTCGTCGACAAGCTCCGCAAGGCGGGCATCAAGCGCGTGGCCGGCGGCCTCGTGCTCGACAAGAGCTATTTCGCCGCGTCGACGCGCGACCTGCCGTCGTTCGACGACGACGTGAGCGCACCGTACAACGTCGGCCCCGATCCGCTGCTGTACGCGTTCAAGGCCGTGTCGTTTACGGTGACGCCGGGCGACGACGGCAAGGTCGCCGTCGATGTGCTGCCGCCGCTCGCGAACCTGTCGATCGACAACCAGCTGTACGAAGGCAGCGGATCGTGCGGCGCGGCTGCCGCGGCCGCGCGTCCGACCCTGTCGGCCGGCAGCGGGATCATGACCGCGTCGTTCGCCGGCGACTATCCGCTGCACTGCGGCGCGCGCACGACCAATCTCGCGATCCTCGATCACACGACGTTCTTCGCGCGCGGCTTCCTCGCGCTGTGGCAGCAGGACGGCGGCACGATCGCAGGACCGGTCAGCGAAGGCAAGGTGCCGACCACCGCGCGCCCGCTCGCCGTCCATCACAGCCCGGTGCTCGGCAGCATCGTCTACGACATCAACAAGTTCAGCAACAACGTGATGGCGCGCAACCTGTTCCTGACGATCGGCGCGGTCGCCGGCAAGCCGCCCGCGACACCCGAGCAGTCGAGCCGCGCGATTCACGCGTTCCTGCAGAAGAGCGGGATCGCGATGCCCGACCTCGCGCTCGAGAACGGCTCGGGCCTGTCGCGCGACGAGCACGTGAGCGCGCTGTCGCTCGCCGCGCTGCTGCAGGCCGCGAACGCGAGCCCAGTCGCGCAGGCGTTCGTCGATTCGCTGCCCGTCGCCGGCATCGACGGCACCATGAAGAACCGCCTGACCAACGCCGGCGTGCTCGGCAATGCGCACATCAAGACGGGCACGCTGCGCGACGTGCGCGCGATCGCGGGCTACGTCGCGGGCGCGGACGGCCAGAGCTACGTCGTCGTCAGTTTCATCAACGACGATCACGCGGAAGCCGCGCGCGCCGCGCACGACACGCTGCTCGAATGGATCTACGCGGGCGCGCACTGACGGCGCGCGCGGCGCGACGCGGCGCACCCGCGCACCGCCCGCGCGCTGCGCCATAAAACGGGGCCGCACCGCGCGGCCCCGTTGCACATGGTTTCCGTAGAAACCCTGTCCTCAGAGGGAACCCTCTACGCTGCCCTCTCGCCTAGCGCGTGGCGATTGCGTAGGCTGTTGGCCTGACCGATATCTACAACGGGCCATGGGCCCGGCCTCACGGCTTGCAGGGGAAAGGAGGAGACACGTCCATGCGATTCGACGTCGAATTGCTTCTGCTCGCGCTGGCGCCCGTCTTCCTGCTCTGCATCGCGTGGGAGGCCTGGCACCTCGCCCGCACGCGCGCGCAGGACCCTGTCTATGCGTGGCGCGACACGCTGTGCAACGCGGCGCTCGCGCTGATGCACCAGGGCGCCGACAAGCTCGCGTGGCTGTTCGTGATCCCCGTTTATGCGTACTGCTACGCACATTTCCGGCTGTTCACGTGGCACGACGGCTGGCTGTCGTTCGCCGTGCTGTTCATCGGCCAGGACTTCCTCTACTACGTGTTCCATCGCGCGAGCCATCGCGTGCGCTGGCTGTGGGCCGCGCACGTCGTGCACCACTCGTCCGAGCGGATGAATTTCTCGACCGCGTTCCGGCAGAGCCTGATGTATCCCGTCGCGGGCATGTGGGCGTTCTGGCTGCCGCTCGCGTTCGTCGGCTTTCCGCCGCAGCAGATCGTCGGCGTCGTGCTGATCAACCTCGCGTTCCAGTTCTTCGTGCACACGCAGGCGATCGGCAAGCTCGGCTGGCTCGAATACGTGCTCAACACGCCGTCGATCCATCGCGCGCACCATGCCCGCAACCCGCGCTACATCGACCGCAATTACGCAGGTGTGCTCGTGATCTGGGATCGCCTGTTCGGCAGCTACGTCGAGGAGTCGCCCGACGATCCGCCGCGCTATGGGATCGTCGAGCCGCTCGGCTCGAACAACCCGCTCGTCGCGACGTTCCACGAGTGGGTGTCGATGGCGGCCGACGCGTTGCGCATCGACGGATGGCGCAACAAGCTGCGCGCGATTTTCGGCCCGCCCGAATGGGCGAGCGCTTATCATGCGCAGATTGCAGAGGCCGCGAACCAGGATCCGCGCGCCGTGCCGCTTGCGGCTGCGCGTGACCAATAAACCGTTTCAGCCAACGGCCGCCGCGCAGCCCGGAACCGGGCAGGCACGCGGCAGATGAGAAACACATCAGGCCATATCTACGAGGAGATCGAACGATGCAATCACAACAACACGCACCTTCCCGCACCCGGCAGCGCATGCTGCGCACCGCGCAGGTCGCGATCGCCGGCGCCGCGCTCGCGCTGCTCGCCGCCTGCGGCGGCGGCGACGACAACAACAGCAGCGCGTCGAACACGCCGCCGTCGGGCGTGAAGATGCAGATCGTATCGTTCGGCGACAGCCTGTCCGACGCCGGCACCTACTCGCAGATCAAGCTCGGCTTCGGCGGCGGCCGCTTCACGACCAACCCGGGGCAGGTGTGGACGCAGGACGTCGCGCAGTACTACGGCGACACGCTGCAGCCCGCGAACCAGGGCGGCTTCGGCATTCCGCTGCAGGCCACGGGCGCCCTCGGCTACGCACAGGGCGGCTCGCGCGTGACGCTGCAGCCGGGCATCGGCCACGCGGCCTCGAGCGTGCCGAACGCCGACTACGCCCAGGCCACGACGACGCCGATCGCCGATCAGGTCAAGCAGTACCTGACGCAGCACGGCAGCTTCAACGCCGGCCAGATCGTGCTGATCAACGGCGGCGCGAACGACATCTTCTATCAGGCGCAGGTCGCGCAGGCGCAAGGCAACACACCGGCCGCGCAACTCGCGGCCGCGCAGGCGATCGGGCTGGCCGCGCAGCAGCTCGGCGGCATCGTCCAGCAGATCGTCGCGGCCGGTGCGTCACACGTGTTCGTCGCGAACGTGCCGGACATGGGCGGCACGCCGCTCGCGCTGCAGGGCGGCACGCAGGCCGCGTTCACGCAACTGTCGGGGCTCTTCAACCAGACGCTGGTCGGCACGCTCGCCGCACTGAAGGTCGACACGACGAAGTATATGGTGGTCGATTCGTTCAAGTGGCAGGACGGCATCGCGGCCAACTACCAGGCGAACGGCTTCAGCGTGTCGAACACCGACACCGGCTGCAACCTGAAGGCGATGGTAGCGGCGGCGACCCAGTACGGCGTCGCGGATGCGACCGCCTTCGGCTCGTCGCTGTTCTGCTCGCCGCAGACCTACACGACCGCCAACGCGGACCAGACCTACATGTTCGCCGACCTGGTCCACCCGACGACGCACCTGCACGCGCTGTTTGCGCAGTACGTCGAGAAGCAGATCGCGGCGTCGGGCGTCGGCAAGTAAGCCGCCCGCCACGCGCTCAAACGAAAACGCCCGACCGGTTCGCCGGTCGGGCGTTTTTTTATTCCGGATCGGATGCGCGACGCTGCGTCAGTCGTGCGCTTCGAATGCCGCGGCCGCGCGGCCGAGCCGGTCGTTGACCGCAATCCATTCGACGGTGTCCGGCAGCTTCTCGACGAGAATCCGCGCGACGTCCGCACGATCGAGCGCGCGCAGCATGCCGTACAGGTCGCGCGCATACGCCTGCGGATCTTCCGGCGCCGCGACGAAATGCACGCCGTCGGCCTGCGCCCAGCGTCCCGCGCGCGACGCGCGAGCGACGAGCGCGACGCGTTCGCCATCGGTCTGCGCGGCCGCGAGCAGCGGCTCGAGCGCATCGAACGGCAGCAGCGAGAGCGGCGTGCGCGGCGCGTAATGGGCCTTCAGCGTGCCGGACGCGCGCGGCGCGGTCGCGTCGCCGCCGTCGGGCAGGCGCGGCGCGCGGCCGAGCACGTCGGCGATCTGCCGCGGCGTCACGTGGCCCGGGCGCAGCAGCGCCGGGAAGCCGCGCGACAGGTCGAGGATCGTCGATTCGATGCCGACTTCGGACGCGCCGCCGTCGAGCACATGCACCGTGTCGCCGAATTCGTCGCGCACGTGCTGAGCGGTAGTCGGGCTCACATGGCCGAAGCGGTTCGCGGACGGCGCGGCAACGCCGCCATGGCCGCCGCGCCGCGCGCTGAACGCGGCCAGCAGCGCCTGCGCGACCGGATGCGACGGGCAGCGCAGGCCGACCGAATCCTGCCCGCCGCTCACGGCGTCCGGAATGCGCGCATGGCGCTTCAGGATCAGCGTCAGCGGGCCCGGCCAGAATGCATCGATCAGCGCCTGTGCATCGGCCGGCAGGTCGTCGGCCCAGTAGCCCGGATCACCGCCCGGCGGCAGATGCACGATCACCGGATGGTTCGCCGGGCGCCCTTTCGCCGCGTAGATGCGCGCGACGGCTTCGGGATTCGCCGCGTCGCCGCCGAGTCCGTACACGGTTTCGGTCGGGAATGCGACGAGCTGCCCCGCGTCGAGCAGCGCGGCGGCCGCGTCGATCTGCGCGCGCGTCACGGAGTTCGGGAGATCGATGGACATCGGCTGGCGCCTCAGTCGAGCGGCACGCGCAGCAGCTGCGCACACGCGGTGGCAGCGGCGACGGCGGCGTCGCACGTCTCGGCCGTGAAGTTGACGTGGCCCATCTTGCGGCCGACGCGCGCTTCTTCCTTGCCGTACAGGTGCAGGTGCGCGGCCGGCATCGCGGCGACCGTGTCCCACGGCGGCGTGACGGCCTCGGCCGCCCCACCATCCGGGAACCACACGTCGCCGAGGATGTTCAGCATCGCGGCCGGCGAATGCTGGCGCGGGTTGCCGAGCGGCATGCGCGTCATCGCGCGCACCTGCTGCTCGAACTGGCTCGTTGCGCACGCATCGACCGTGTAGTGGCCGGAGTTGTGCGGGCGCGGCGCCATTTCGTTCGCGACGAACGAGCCGTCTTCCAGCACGAAGAATTCGACGCACAGCACGCCGACGTAGCCGAGCGTATCGGCGATCCGGACGGCCGCCTGCTGCGCCTCTTCGACACGCGCGGCATCGGCGGCCGGCGCCGGCACGATGGTCAGCGCGAGGATGCCGTTGTGATGCACGTTCTGCGCGAGCGGGAATGCAGCCGAGCGGCCGTCCGCGCCGCGCGCGATCAGCGCGGACACTTCGTACTTCAACGGCAGGCGCTTTTCGAGCACGCACGGCACGCCGCCGAGCGCCGCATGCGCATCGCGCGCTTCCTGCGCGGTGCTCACGCGCACCTGGCCCTTGCCGTCATAGCCAAGACGCGCCGTCTTCAGGATGCCCGGCAGCACCGCGTCGAGCGCGGCATCGTCGAGCGCGGCCAGTGCCGCCGCCGATTCGATCACGACGTGCGGCGCGACCGGCACGCCGGAGGCCTCGATGAAACGCTTCTCTGCGATCCGGTCCTGCGCGACCGCGACGCAGCGGCCGGCCGGCGCGACAAACGTCGTGCGCGCGAGGAAGTCGAGGCTCGCGGCCGGCACGTTCTCGAATTCCGTCGACACGGCGTCGCACAGTCCGGCCAGCTCGGCGAGCGCGGCTTCGTCGTCGTAGGCCGCGCGCAGGTGGCGGTCGGCGACCGCGCCGGCGGGGCTCGCCGGATCGGGATCGAGCACGGCGACGCGATAGCCCATCGACTGGGCGGCAAAGCAGAACATGCGGCCGAGCTGGCCACCGCCGACCATGCCCAGCCACGCGCCGGGCAGGATCGGGGAAACGGAATCAGGAGTTGCGGTCATGTCAGTGGTCGGTCGCGGCGGGCGCTGCCCGCCGCAGTGGAGAAGGTCAGGCGGCCGCCGGAATGACAGGGCGGCCGCCGGTGCGCCGTCACGCCAGCGGCGGCAGCACCATGGCGTGCGCGGCTTCGTTCTGGCGCACGCGGAACGCGGCAAGCCGGTTCGCGTAGTCGACCGACGTGCCGGACAGGATCGACACCGCGAACAGCGCGGCGTTCGCGGCGCCGGCCTCGCCGATCGCGAACGTCGCGACCGGCACGCCTTTCGGCATCTGCACGATCGAGTGCAGTGAATCGACGCCCTTCAGGTACTTGCTCGCGACCGGCACGCCGAGCACGGGTACCGTGGTTTTCGCGGCCAGCATGCCTGGCAGGTGCGCGGCGCCGCCGGCGCCCGCGATGATCGCGCGCAGCCCGCGCTCGCGCGCCTTCTCCGCATAGTCGAACATCTCGTCGGGCATCCGGTGCGCGGACACGACCTTCGCTTCGTACGGCACGCCGAATTCCTGCAGGATCGCGACCGCGTTCTTCATCACGTCCCAGTCGGAACTCGAACCCATCAGCACGCCGATCAGCGGCGCGCTGTGCGTGTGGGCGGTCTGGACTTCACTCATTTTCGTCTGTCCTTGCTCAGGCGAGCGGCTGGCCGGTGATGCGCTCGAGCGCTTCCTGGTACTTCGCGGCCGTCTTCTCGACGACGTCGGCCGGCAGCGCGGGCGCCGGTGCGGTCTTGCCCCACGGCTGCGTCTCGAGCCAGTCGCGCACGAACTGCTTGTCGAACGACGGCGGGTTGGTGCCGACCTGGTACTGGTCGGCCGGCCAGAAGCGCGACGAATCGGCCGTTAGCACTTCGTCCATCAGGTACAGCTTGCCGTGATTGTCGAGGCCGAATTCGAACTTCGTGTCGGCGATGATGATGCCGCGCGTCGCCGCGTAGTCGGCCGCTTCCTTGTACAGGCGGATCGAGATGTCGCGAATCGTCGCGGCCAGCTCGGTGCCGATGCGGCGCTCGGTTTCCTCGAACGTGATGTTCTCGTCGTGCTCGCCCAGCTCGGCCTTCGCGGCTGGCGTGAAGATCGGCTCGGGCAGCTTCTGCGCGTTCTGCAGGCCTTCCGGCAACTGCACGCCGCACACGGCGCCCGACGCCTGGTATTCCTTCCAGCCGCTGCCGGCCAGATAGCCGCGCACGACCGCTTCGATCATGATCGGCTCGAGGCGCTTGACGACCACGCCGCGGCCCTTGACCTGCTCGACCTCGTCGGCCGCGACGACCGCTTCCGGCGCGTCGCCCGTCAGGTGGTTCGGCACGATGTGCGCGAGCTTGTCGAACCAGAAGTTCGCCATCTGGTTCAGCACGCGGCCCTTGTTCGGAATCGGCTCGCCCATGATCACGTCGAATGCCGACAGGCGATCGGTCGTGACGATCAGAAGCTTGTCGTTGCCGACCGCGTAGTTATCGCGGACCTTGCCGCGACCGAGGAGCGGCAGCGAGCGGAGCGTGGATTCGTAAAGGGTAGACATCGTCTTTTCGCAGATAAGGAGCCAAACAAAAAGGGAAACGCCGTTCCCCGCGGCAGGCGGGAACGGCGGTCTTGCAATGCGTCGGCGAACCGGCGGGCGATCGTGCCCACCGGTTGCCGGCCGGCCCTCGTTCGGCCGGACGGAACGGCTGCCGGGGCCGGATCAGATCCGGCAGCGGGCAGCCGGCCCCAGCCTTTCGGCGGGGCAATCGTACTACAGTCTCAGCGCACGACCTGCGCGAGCGCGCCGGACTTGTACTGTTCGGCGATCTTGTCGAGCGACACCGGCTTGATCTTCGCGGCCTGGCCTTCGCAGCCGAACGCGAGGTAGCGGTCGACGCACACCTTCTTCGCCGCTTCACGCGCGGGCTTCAGGTAGTCGCGCGGATCGAACTTGCCCGGGTTCTCGAACAGGTAGCGGCGGATCGCGCCGGTGATCGCGAGACGCAGGTCGGTGTCGATGTTGATCTTGCGCACGCCGTGCTTGATGCCTTCCTGGATTTCCTCGACCGGCACGCCGTAGGTTTCCTTCATGTCGCCGCCGAACTGGCGGATTTCTTCCAGCAGCTCCTGCGGCACCGACGACGAACCGTGCATCACCAGGTGCGTGTTCGGGATGCGTGCGTGGATTTCCTTGATGCGCTGGATCGACAGGATGTCGCCCGTCGGCTTCTTCGAGAACTTGTACGCGCCGTGCGACGTGCCGATCGCGATCGCGAGCGCGTCGCACTGCGTGAGCTTCACGAAGTCGGCCGCCTGCTCCGGATCGGTCAGCAGCTGCTCGCGGGTCATCGTGCCTTCCGCGCCGTGGCCGTCTTCCTTGTCGCCCTTCATCGTCTCGAGCGAGCCGAGCACGCCGAGTTCGGCTTCGACCGTCACGCCGATCGAGTGCGCCATCTCGACGACCTTGCGCGACACGTCGACGTTGTACTCGTACGAGGCGACCGTCTTGCCGTCGGCTTCGAGCGAACCGTCCATCATCACGCTGGTGAAGCCGCTGCGGATCGCGCCCATGCAGACTGCCGGCGACTGGCCGTGGTCCTGGTGCATCACGACCGGGATATGCGGATACGACTCGACCGCCGCTTCGATCAGGTGGCGCAGGAACGGCTCGCCCGCGTACTTACGCGCGCCGGCCGATGCCTGCATGATCACGGGCGCGCCGACCTGATCCGCCGCCGCCATGATCGCCTGGACCTGCTCCAGGTTGTTCACGTTGAAGGCCGGCAGGCCGTAACCGTGCTCTGCCGCGTGGTCCAGCAATTGACGCATTGATACGAGAGGCATTGTGGAACTCCTTGGAATGAAAACCGGTGCGCCCTGACGCCGGCGCGGCGCTCGCTCCCCGTTCGAACCGGGGCGGCACGGCGCGGCTGAGCGTCGAATAGCGGCATTTTATCGCGAAGCGCCGCCGATTCCGACCGCCCGGTGGCGCGTACTCGCAATTTGTTACCTTCGCACGGCACAATGCGGGCAAAAAACAGAAAAAAAGCCGCGCGGGGTATCAGACCCCGCGCGGCTTTCGTCAATAAACGGTGCCCGATCAGCTCGGGCGGGCCGGCGCTCTCAAGAAAACGCCGGGCCGCCCCCAGGTTTTCCTGCCCCCTCGGGGGCTTGGCGCGAAGCGACAGGTTTGGGGGCGCTCAGCTCAGTAATGCTCGCCGACCCGCACGATCTTCAGCGTGTTGGTGCCGCCCGCCTGCCCCATCGGCTCGCCGACGGTCAGCACGACCATGTCGCCGTGCTGCACATAGCCCTGCTTGACGACGATCTCGAGCGCCGCCTGCAGCGCCGAGTCGCGGTCGCTGTTGAAGTCGACGTGCAGCGGCGTCACGTTGCGGTACAGCGCCATCGTGCGCTCGCTGCCGACGCGCGGCGTCAGCGCGAAGATCGGTACGTGCGTGTAGTGACGCGACATCCACAGCGCGGTCGCGCCCGATTCGGTCAGCGCGATGATCGCCTTGGCACCCAGGTGATAGGCGGTGAACAGCGCGCCCATCGCGATCGACTGGTCGATCCGCGTGAACGTGCGGTCGAGGAAATCCTTGTCCAGTTCGACGTGCTCGGACTTTTCCGCCTCGACGCACACGGCCGCCATCGTCTCGATCGTGACGACCGGGTACTTGCCGGCGGCCGTCTCGGCCGACAGCATCACCGCGTCGGTGCCGTCGAGCACCGCGTTCGCGACGTCCGACACTTCCGCGCGGGTCGGCACGGGCGCGAGGATCATCGACTCCATCATCTGCGTCGCGGTGATCACGAGCTTGTTCGACTCGCGCGCCATCCGGATCATCCGCTTCTGCAGCGCCGGCACGGCCGCGTTGCCGACTTCCACCGCGAGGTCGCCGCGCGCGACCATGATGCCGTCGGACGCGTCGAGGATGCTCTGCAGCGCCGGAATCGCCTCCGCGCGCTCGATCTTCGCGATCATCTTCGGCTTGATGCCGTAAGGCGCGCCCGCGATGTTCGCGAGCTGGCGCGCCATTTCCATGTCGGTCGCGTTCTTCGGGAACGACACCGCGACGAGATCCGCGCCGAGCGACATCGCCGTGCGGATGTCCTCCATGTCCTTCGCGGTCAGCGCGGGCGCCGACAGGCCGCCGCCCTGGCGGTTGATCCCCTTGTTGTTCGACAGCTCGCCGCCCACCTTGACGACCGTGTGGATCTCGTCGCCGAGCACGCGCTCGACGGTCAGCACGATCAGGCCATCGTTCAGCAGCAGCAGGTCGCCCGGCTTCAGGTCACGCGGCAGTTCCTTGTAGTCGAGGCCGACGCGCTCGTCGTTGCCGAGCTCGCAGCCCGCGTCGAGGATGAAGGCCTGGCCCGGCTCGAGCGTCGTCTTGCCGTTCTCGAACTTGCCGACGCGGATCTTCGGGCCCTGGAGGTCGGCCATGATCGCGATCTCGCGGCCCACCTTGCGGGCGGCCTCGCGCACCATCTCGGCGCGCTGGCGGTGATCGTCGGCCGTGCCGTGCGAAAAATTGAGCCGCACGACGTCGAGGCCCGCCTGCATCATCTGCAGCAGAATCTCCGGCGAACTGGAAGCCGGGCCGATCGTGGCGACTATCTTGGTGGCGCGCTGCATGAAACTCCTCATCTGGATCAAGGTGGATGCGCTGGGTGAAACGCTGCGAGAGCCGGAATCGGCAGGCCCAGCGGCCGCCGTTCCGGGGGGCGTGCCGGTGCTTGCGCCCGGCATCGCTTTGTTCTGAATCTCGTGGTGCTGCACGGCCGCGTCGCCGGCGGCCGCCGGTGCGCGCGGGGCTGAGTTCGCCCGCGCGGGCGCGCGTTTGCGCTTGCCCGCGCCGGCCGGCTGCTCCGCTGTCGCGGAGCGCGCGGCCCTGGTCACCCCTGCGCGCGCCGCCACGCTCAGGCCGCCCGCGTTTCGAGCACTTCCACCGCCGGCAGCTTCTTCCCCTCGAGGAACTCGAGGAAGGCGCCGCCGCCGGTCGAGATATAGCTGACCTGGTCGTGGATGCCGTACTTCGCGATGGCCGCGAGCGTGTCGCCGCCGCCCGCGATCGAGAACGCGGACGATTTGGCGATCGCTTCGGCGAGCGTCTTGGTGCCGTTGCCGAACTGGTCGAACTCGAACACGCCGACCGGACCGTTCCACACGATCGTGCCGGCCTTCTCGAGCTGGCTCGCGAGCGCCTTGGCCGTATCCGGGCCGATGTCGAGGATCATGTCGTCCGCTTCGATGTCGGCGACCTGCTTCACCGTGGCCACGGCCGTCGGCGAGAATTCCTTGGCCGTCACGACGTCGGACGGGATCGGCACCGACGCGCCGCGCTCGCGCGCTTCGTCGATGATCGCCTTCGCTTCGGCGACGAGATCGGCTTCCGCGAGCGACTTGCCGATCGACAGGCCGGCCGCGAGCATGAACGTGTTCGCGATGCCGCCGCCGACGATCAGCTGGTCGACCTTCCCGGCGAGCGACTTGAGAATGGTCAGCTTGGTCGACACCTTCGAACCGGCGACGATCGCCACCAGCGGGCGGGCCGGGTTGCCGAGCGCCTTGCCGAGCGCGTCGAGTTCGGCGGCCAGCAGCGGGCCCGCGCACGCGACCGGCGCGTACTTCGCGATCCCGTGGGTGGTCGCTTCTGCGCGATGCGCGGTGCCGAACGCGTCGTTCACGTACACGTCGCAGAGCTTCGCCATCTTCTGCGCGAGCTCGTCCGAATTCTTCTTCTCGCCCTTGTTCACGCGGCAGTTCTCGAGCAGCACGACCTGGCCCGGCGCGACGTTCACGCCGTTCTCGACCCAGTTCGGGACCAGCGGCACGTCGCGGCCGAGCAGTTCGGCGAGGCGCTTCGCGACCGGCGCGAGCGAGTCTTCGGGCTTGAATTCGCCTTCGGTCGGACGACCGAGGTGCGACGTGACCATCACGGCCGCGCCGGCGTCGAGCGCGGCCTGGATGGCCGGCACGGACGCGCGCACGCGCGTGTCTTCGGTGATGTTGCCGTGATCGTCCTGCGGGACGTTCAGGTCGGCGCGGATGAACACCCGCTTGCCGGCGAGCTGGCCGGCGGCGATCAGGTCGGTAAGACGCTTGACTTGGCTCATGTTGAACAGATTGAAGTAGTGGATGGGGAAAGGGGGTTCACGCTGGACGTGCGCGGGCAGCCGCGAAAGGGCGCCGGATGCGGCCGTGGCTGGCGGTTCGCATGACGCGCACGGGTAAAAAATCTCGAACGGGCATTCTAGCCGATCCATCCGGCAGACTGACCCGTGCGGCGGCGAATTCCGCCTATTTGGGATCGCACGCGGCCGCCGACACTTTGCCGCAATGCAGCAATGCGCAGGCGCAAGCGGCCGGGGCCCGGCTGGCCGGCGCGGCGATTCGTCAGAAGATCAGGCGCAGCGCGGTGAAGACCAGCATTCCGATGACGATCGTGCCGAGCATGCTGCGCCGCCACAAAAACCAGCCGAGGCCGGCGAGCGCCGCGTAGAACGGATGGTTGGACAGCGCGAACGACAGCCCGGCCGGCGTTTCGAGCACGTCGGGCAGCACGACCGCGACGAGCGCGGCGGCCGGCGCGTAGCGCAGCGCGCGCTGCGCACGCTCGGGCAGCACGGTGCGTTCGCCGCCGAGCAGGAACAGCGCGCGCGTGACGGCCGTGACGATCGTCATCCCGACGATCACGATCCAGATTTCCGTCGCGCTCATTCGATTTCCTTCTCGTGCACGGTTTCGGTGCGGATGCGGCGCCAGTCGGCGCGTTCGACGAAGAAATCGGCCGTGCAGCCGGCCGCGAGCGCGGCCAGCACCGCGATCGGCAGCGCGAGCCGGTACGGCAGGTCGAACGCGATCAGCGACACGATGCCCGCGACCGCGACGGCGGCGAGCGTCGAGCGGTTCGCGACCGCCGACACCATGATCGGGATCAGCGCGAGCGTGCCGGCCAGCTCCAGCCCCCAGCTCGCGGGAAAGACGCTCGCGAGCAGGATGCCGGCGAGCGACGACACCTGCCACGACAGCCAGCTCGCGAGCGCCATCCCCCAGAAGTAGGCTTCCTTGCCCGGCACCTGGCCGTACGCGAAGCCCTGTTTCTGGAACAGCAGGTAGATCACGTCGCCGTTGAAATAGCCGATCGCGAGGCGCCGCCACAGCGGCAGGTAGGAAAAATGGGGAGCAAGCCCGGCGCTGAAGATCACGAAGCGCAGGTTGACCATCGCGGCCGTGAGCAGGATCGTCCAGATCGGCAGCTTCGCGACGAGGAGCGGCAGCACCGCGAGCTGCGACGAGCCCGCGTAGACCAGGATCGACATCGCGCTCGCCTGCCCGAGCGTCATCACCGACTTGCTCATCGCGACGCCCGTGACGAGCCCCCACGAGAGGATTGCCATCAGTGTCGGGGAATAGTCGCGCGCGCCCTGGATCAGCGCGAAGCGGTCGGTGGCGGACAATCGAGCGAGCATCGGAAAGCGGGCCGCGGCGGGCGGTTCGTGCGGGCTCCGGCGTCTCCTGCCGGCACGGCCCGTCGTTATTGGAATCGGTACCGGACGATTATAGCCTCGGCCCTGCGCCGACCGACCGGCTCGACACCAAATGACGCTAAAATAAGCGTCTTTCCGGCTCAATGCTGCACACAAGCCGCTGTACCCAATTGCTTCACAGGAGAACCCCATGTCAATGGCCGACCGCGACGGCAAGATCTGGATGGACGGCAAGCTGATCGACTGGCGCGACGCCAAGATCCACGTCCTGACGCATACGCTGCACTACGGCATGGGCGTCTTCGAGGGCGTGCGCGCGTACCGGACGGCCGACGGCAGCACCGCGATCTTCCGCCTGCACGAGCACACCAAACGTCTGCTGAATTCGGCGAAGATCTTCCAGATGGACGTGCCGTTCGACCGGGAAACCCTCGAAGCCGCGCAGCTCGAAGTCGTGCGCGAGAACAAGCTCGAGTCGGGCTACCTGCGCCCGATCATCTGGGTCGGCTCGGAAAAGCTCGGCGTGTCCGCGAAGGGCAACACGATCCACGTCGCGATCGCCGCGTGGCCGTGGGGCGCGTACCTCGGCGAGGAAGGTCTCGCGAAGGGCATCCGCGTGAAGACGTCGTCGTTCACGCGCCACCACGTGAACGTGTCGATGGTGCGCGCGAAGGCGTCGGGCTGGTACGTGAACTCGATCCTCGCGAACCAGGAAGCGACCGCCGACGGCTACGACGAAGCGCTGCTGCTCGACGTCGACGGCTACGTGTCGGAAGGCTCCGGCGAGAACTTCTTCCTGGTGAACAACGGCAAGCTGTACACGCCCGACCTGTCGTCGTGCCTCGACGGCATCACGCGCGACACGATCATCACGCTCGCGCGGGACGCAGGCATCCAGGTGATCGAGAAGCGCATCACGCGCGACGAGGTCTACACGGCCGACGAAGCGTTCTTCACGGGCACGGCCGCCGAAGTCACGCCGATCCGCGAACTCGACAACCGCACGATCGGCAGCGGCGCGCGCGGCCCCGTGACGGAAAAGCTCCAGTCGGCGTTTTTCGATATCGTGTCGGGCAAGAACGCGAAGTACGCGCACTGGCTGACGAAGGTCTGAGCGCGCCGCGCCACCGACCGCCCCATCAAAGAGTGATAAGAGAAAGTCTCATGAGTGAAATCAAGGAAATGCCGCTGGTCGAACTGACGGCCAAGGATCTCCCCGCCTACTGCCCGAACCCGGCCATGGCGCGCTGGAGCGCGCACCCGCGCGTGTTCATCGACGTCTCGCACGGCGAGGCGCGCTGCCCGTACTGCGGCACGCGCTACAAGCTGCGCGACGGCGAGGTGGTCAAGGGCCATTGAGCCCGGCCGGGCCCGCGGGCCTGCCGCACACAAGGCGGCGCAGCCGGAACGCCGGCGCGCCGCCCTTTTCCTGTTCTGACAACCCGAACGCGGTGCATGCGCGCCGTGCTTCATTACGACATCGGAAGTCGACCTGATGCGTCGAGCGCTGGTTATCGCACCGAATTGGATCGGTGACGCATTGATGGCGCAGCCGCTTTTTGCGCTGCTGAAAAAAATCCATCCCCGCATCGCGATCGATGCCGTCGCGCCCACCTGGGTCGCGCCCGTGCTCGAGCGGATGCCCGAGATCCACGATGTCTACGCGACCGACCTCGCGCACGGCAAGCTGCAGCTGCTGCGCCGCTGGCAGCTCGCGAGCGACCTGCGCGACGTCGGCTACGACGCGGCGTACGTGCTGCCGAATTCGCTGAAGTCCGCGGTGATCCCGTGGCTCGCGAACATTCCGCTGCGGATTGGCTACACGGGCGAGCACCGCTACGGCCTGCTCAACGTGCGGCACGCGAACCCCGACAAATCGGCCGAGCGTCCGCCGATGACGACCCACTACGCGGCGCTCGCGTATGCGCCGGGCGCGAAGCTGCCCGAGTCGATGAAGACGCTGCCCCCGCCGCGCCTCGACGCCGACCTGAACGAGACGGCGCGCGTCTCCGCGCGTTTCAATCTCGATACGCGCAAGCCGCTCGTCGTGTTCTGCCCCGGCGCGGAATACGGCCCGGCCAAGCGCTGGCCGCCCGAGCACTTCGCGACGCTCGCGACGATCGTCCACCAGTCGTTCCCGTACACGCAGATCATCGCGCTCGGCTCGCAGAAGGACGCCGCCGCCGCGCAGGCGATCGCCGACCACGCGCCGAACGTGCGCAACCTGTGCGGGCAGACGTCGCTGTCCGAGGCGTGCGCGCTGATCGCGCGCGCGAACGCGGTCGTGACCAACGATTCCGGGCTGATGCACGTCGCCGCCGCGCTGCGACGGCCGCTCGTCGCGTTGTACGGATCGACTGATCCGCGCCACACCCCTCCGCTGTCCGACCTGGCGAAGGTACAATGGCTTCATCTCGAATGCAGTCCCTGCTTCGAACGCGAGTGCCCGCTCGGCCATCTGAAATGCCTGCGCGAACTCGGTCCCGAGCAGGTATTCGGCGATTTGCGCGGCATGCTCGTCGGGCAGCGCTGACCCTGACCGGCAGCGTCGCACGACGTGCCGGGCAATCCGATTCACCGGTGTACGGCGGCCCCACCCGGGCCGCCGTGCTGAATACGGCGCGCGACGCGCGCGAGAGATAACCCCGATGCCACGTTTTGCCCGCCTCTTCGAAGCCGCTGCCGATACGCTGAACGCCTACTACCAGGCCGTCGCCGATGCCAATCTCGACGCGCTGCTGGGGTTGTGGATCGACGAGGACTTCGCCAGCTGCGTCTGGGCCGACGGCGAGCATCTGCACGGCCTCGACCAGATCCGCAGCGGGCTGGCCAACCGGCTCGTGACGCGCCCGGTGACGATCGAACCGCTCGACATCCGCGTATACGACAGTCTCGGCACCGTCGTCTATACGATCGCCGAAGCCCATCAGCAGGCCGACCTGACGGCCGAACCCGACATGGTTTTCGCGACGTACGTGATGATCCACGAACGCGGCGAGTGGCGCATCGCGCATATTCACGCGAGCCCGATTCCTGAACAAGCGGCCGGACAATTCGCCGCGAAGATCCGTCACGGGCAGGGTCCGCTGCACTGACGAACAACGAAGCAACGCATTAGCGGGGCGATCATGAGTACGGCTTCTCCGCCCACCTCGCCGCTGACCGGGGCCCCGGCCCCCGACGACGATTCACTGCGCTATCGCGCACCGCGCTGGCTGCCGAACAGCCATGTGCAAACCATCGTGCCCGCGCTGTTCGCACGGCGTCCGGCTGTCGCCTACCGACGAGAGCGATGGGAAACCCCCGACCACGACTTCATCGATCTCGACTGGGTCGCGCACCTCGACAGTGCCGCGCCGCCACCCGACGCGCCGCTGTTCGTGCTGTTCCACGGCCTCGAAGGCAGTTCCGGCTCGCACTACGCGCTGGCGATGATGGCCGCCGCGCGCGCGAAGGGCTGGCATGCGGTCGTCCCGCACTTTCGCAGTTGCAGCGGCGAGTTGAACCGCCAGCCGCGCTTCTACCATCTCGCCGACAGCGCCGAAGTCGACTGGATCCTGCAGCGGCTCGCCACGCAGCATCGCGGGCCGATCGTCGCGGCCGGCGTGTCGCTCGGCGGCAACGTGCTGCTGCGCTGGCTCGGCGAGCACCGCAGCGACACGTCGATCGTGCACGCGGCCGCCGCGATCTCGACGCCGATCGACGTGCATGCGGGCGGCCGCGCGCTGTCGCAGGGCTTCGCGATGGTCTATACGCGCAGCTTCCTGAAGACGCTGAAGCGCAAGGCGCTCGCGAAGCTCGACCAGTATCCGGGCCTGTTCGACCGCGACGCGATGCTGCGAGCCGTGACGATGCGCGACTTCGACGAGGTCGTGACCGCGCCGCTGCACGGCTTCGCCGACGCCGACGACTACTGGACCCAGGCCACCACGCGCCCGCTGTTGCCCGCAATCGACGTGCCCACGCTGATCCTCAACGCCCGCAACGATCCGTTCCTGCCCGAATCCGCGCTGCCGAGCGCCGCCGACGTGTCGCCGGCCGTCGAGCTCGACCAGCCCGCGGACGGCGGCCATGCGGGATTCATGACCGGACCGTTCCCCGGCCGCCTCGACTGGCTGTCGGCGCGGGTGTTCGGCTATTGCTCGAAATTCGTCGACCATGGATGACATCGTCAGGCAGGCCCTCGCCAAGTGGCCGAACGTGCCGCATTGCACCGGCTGGCTGCTGCTCGACCGGCGCGGCGAGTGGCGGCTGCGCGACGACGCCGCGCAGGCCGCCGGCGAGCTCGGCTCGCCGATCCGGCATGCGGCGCTCAACGCGTTCATCGGACGCAACTACGAATGCGACGCGCACGGCCAGTGGTTCTTCCAGAACGGGCCGCAGCGCGTGTACGTCGAGCTCGCCTACACGCCGTGGGTCGTGCGCCTGGCCGAACGCGACGGGCAGCTCACGCTGGCCGACCAGACCGGTGCGCCGTTCGAACCCGACGCCGCATGGCTTGACGATGCGGGCGGTGTGCTGTTCCGCGCGGCGGGCACGCCGCCGCGCATCGCGGCGCTGCACGACCACGACCTCGGCCTGTTCGCCGATCATGCCGACTTCGACGCGACGCCGCCCGTGCTGCGCTGGCGTGACGGGCGCACGCTGGCGCTCGGCAACCTGGCGGGTGCCGATGTGCCGGCAACGTTCGGCTTCGTCGCGAGTCCCGCGCAGCGCGCGCGGCGCGACACGCCGGACGGTGGCAACGGCAGCGCCGCAAGCTGAAGCGCCCCCGCCCTGCCCGCCTGGCGGCCGCTATCCGCGGCCGTTCTTCTCGTCCTCGCGCTCTTCCTTGTAGCGCGCCTCGAATTCCAGCAGCCGCGCGCCGATGATCGACTGGTCGTAGAACGACACGTCCTTCGCGTCGCGCGCCTCCTTCAGCTGGCGAATCGCCGACGGCCACGCGCCGTCGAGCGCCAGCTTCTCCGCGAGTGCACGGCGCCGCGCGAGCACGTCGCCCTTGCCGTCGCTCGCCTTCGCGAGGTAGTCCCACCAGTCCGGCTGCTCGGGGTCCGCTTTCGCCTGCTTGCGGGCGAGCAACTGCGCTTCGTCGAAGCGGCGCGCGGCGATCAGCGCCTGCAGGTGCGCGACGATCGCCGCGTGCGACGCCGGCCAGCGCCGCTGCGCGAGCGCCGCGAGCCGCACCGCGTCGTCGGTCCGGCCCGCGCGGCGGGCGAGGTCGGCGGAGAGCACGTCGAGGCTCGGCGAACTCGTCTCCGGATCGTCCGCGCGCCGCTCGCGCGCGTCGAATGCGGCGCGGGCCGACGCGAGCGCCTTGTCGGCCGCGTCGTACTGGCCGAGCAGCGTGTTCGCGAGCGCGATCCCGTACTCGTTCGCCGCGACGTTCGGCGCCGTGCGATCGTCGATCTCGAGCTGCATCCGGCGCGCCTCGGCCGCGATGTCATTCGGCACACGGTTCTGCAGAATGCGCAGCCGCGCGCGCACGAAGCCGTATTCGGCCGACTGGCGCGGCTGCCGGTACGGCGCGCGGCGCGCGCGATCCTCCATGTCGGCGATCCGTTCACCCGTCAGCGGGTGCGTGCGCGCATAGGCCGGCACGCCCGCGTCGCCCATCGACGCGCGTTCGAGCCGTTCGAAGAAGCCCGGCATCCCGTACGGGTCGTAGCCGGCGCCCGCGAGCAGCTGGAAACCGACGCGATCGGCCTCGCGCTCGGCCGAGCGCGAGAAGCGCAGCTGGTTGTCGACCGCATACGCCTGCCCGCCCATCGCGATCGCGCTGCCGAGATCGCCGCTGCGCGCGAGCACGCCCGCCAGCACGCCGAGCAGCATCGTCGCGAGCGCGGTGTAGCCGGTCTTCTCGTTCGCGCCGATCATCCGCGCGATGTGCCGCTGCAGCACGTGGCCCATCTCGTGGCCGACCACCGATGCGAGTTCGGATTCCGTTTGCGTCGTGACGACCAGGCCGCTGTTGATCCCGATGAAACCGCCCGGCATCGAGAATGCGTTGATCTGCGGATCGCGCACCGGGAACAGCTCGAAGTCCGGCGTGTAGCCGCCGATGTAGCGCGCCGCGGCCGCGGCCGCGAGCCGCTTTGCGATCGCATTCAGGTAGTCGCGCGCGAGCCAGTCGTCGAGGTAGTCCGGGTCGCGCCGCACCTCGCGCATCACGCGCTCGCCGAGACGGCGCTCGGCCTGCGGCGTGAGCGAACCGCCGGAGCCGTCGCCGAGGTCGGGTAGTTCCAGCGCGCGCAGCGGTGCGCGCAGGCTCGCGACGGGCGCGGACGCGCCGTCGGCGCCGGAGAACCGGCTTTCCGCGCCGCCGTAGGTGCCGAATACACCGGTCGCGATGCCGGACGGCACCGTGGAAATCGACGGCGAAGCGCCGGCCGCCGGCTCGAGCGGCAGCGCGGACGGACGCTGTGCGTAGCCGCTCGGCGGCAGCACGAGCGCCGCCGACAGCAACACGGCAAGCAACTGTTTGACACGCATGGCAGGATGAAGACGACGCGTCCCGCGCGCCGGGCGCGCATCGCGGCGTTTGGTCTGAAGATCCCGGTCATTGTACCGGCGGGATCGCGACTGTTCGCTGCGGCGGATGCGCCGTCTGCACGCCCGGCGTCGCGCAGGCCGCTGCTATGATAGGCGCCCGTTGAAACGTTGCAGGTGTTCGCGGCACGGTGCCCGATGCGGTGGATCGAGCGGCCGCAACACAAGAGATCGGAGCAGGACATGTCAGGACTTACCCATTTCGACGCCGCCGGCCACGCGCACATGGTCGACGTCGGCGGCAAGCAGGAAACGCAACGCATCGCGATCGCGCGCGGCACGATCCGGATGCTGCCGGCGACGTTCGCGCTGATCCGCGACGGCAAGGCGAAGAAAGGCGACGTGCTCGGCGTCGCGCGCATCGCCGCGATCCAGGGTGCCAAGCGCACCGCCGACCTCATTCCGCTGTGTCACCCGCTCGCGCTGACGCGCGTGGCCGTCGACTTCGAACTCGACGACGCGCTGCCCGGCGTGCACTGCGTCGCGCAAGTCGAGACGTTCGGGCGCACCGGTGTCGAGATGGAAGCGCTGACCGCCGTGCAGGTCGGGCTGCTGACCGTGTACGACATGTGCAAGGCGGTCGATCGCGGGATGGTGATCACCGAGGTGAGCGTCAGGGAGAAGCGGGGTGGGAAGTCGGGGGACTGGAAGGCGGAGGATGTCGCCGGCTGACCGGTCGGAAACCCTGTCGGCGGGCAAATCCAGGATACCGGCCCGTGCCACCGTGTCGGATTCGGGCAATGGTTACGGCGCCGTTCACCTGCACCGCAGCAGCGAGGAGGTGCTGGTCGATTTCCTCGGCGGCGACTGCGATCGCCCGATCATCGTCGGCAAGGTCTACAACGGCGCGACAAGTCCGCAATGGCACAGCAACGGCATCCTGTCCGGATACCGGTCGAAAGAGTATGCGGGCGCCGGCTACAACCAGCTCATGCTCGACGACGCGACATCGCAGAACCGGGTGCACCTGTACAGCAGCCCGACCAATGCGCACCTGCATCTCGGTTACCTGATCGACCACACGGGCAACAACCGCGGCAGCTATCTCGGCAGCGGCTTCGACCTACGCTCGGACGCATACGACGCCGGGCGTCGATTCCGCTTCGGTCTCCGACCGACTGCTCCCCGTGATGAACGAAGAAAAGAACGAAAAAAGGTTTCGATGAAAAACTTGCTGAACCGCGTAACACTCGCACTCGCCATCGCCTGCACTTCACCGGCCACCGCCTCCGCCGCCAGCCCCTGCCCCGCCGCCGACACCGCCGCACGCGCGACGCTCGACGCGCAGCACCGCGTACAGCAAGTCCGGAATCCGCAAGGCGACGGCGGCGGCACCGTCGACGTCTCGCCGCCTTTGCGCGACGCGCTTCGCGCATACAAGCAGGCGCTCGTCGGCGCGATCGACGCGCGGCTTGCGTGCAGCGACGAACACGTCGAACCGGCTGCGCTGAAACGCACGCTTGCGGCCGCGCTCGGCGTACCCGCCCAATCCGCCCAGCCGAAAAACGGCGAATCGGCATTCGGCCGCAACCCGGACGTCGACGTCGAGCGCGACGGCACGTCCCGCTCGCTGCTCTTCGTGCGCGCCGGCTTCGACATCGCATGCGGCGACGACAACCTGCTCACGGCCTACGCATGGGAAAACGGTGGCTGGCGGCGCGTGCTGCGCTGGCAGGCCGACGACTACAAGGACATCGGCGGCGCCTACGGCGGCGGCTTCTGGTTCGGCGCATTGCCCGGCGGCCAGGTGGCGGTCGTCCACGGCACGCCGTGGTGCTCGTCGCGCTGGAGCCGGTTCGGCGCGGACGTGGTCGCGCCGGCAAACGGCGCGGCCGCGCAACGCACGCTGTTCCATACGGATCACGGCTACGTGCTCGACGACGACGCGATCCGCTTCAAGGTGCGCCCCGACGGCTTCGAGCTGCGCACGACGGTCGGCTCGCGCGACAGCGATGTGATGACACGGCCGGGCATCTTCCGCTATCGCGTCGACAGCGACACCGTGCAACGCGTGCAGCCGGTCGCGGTTAACGGCCGCGATTTCGTCGATGAATGGCTGGGCGTGGACGATGCGCTCGCACGCGCATGGAGCGAACCTGCGGCCGCTGCGGCGGCGCTGCAAGCCCGGCAGGCGTTCATTGCAGAAAGCAAGGCGCCCGATACCGGGTTCGCCTATGGACCGGTACGCGGCTGCTCGGACAGCAAGGATCGCTTCCAGGTCGAACTGGATCTGACGGGCAAGGACGGAAACACGGTTGCGCGACGCTACGCGCTGATCCGCCAGGAGCGCAACGGGTTCACGATGCTCGGGCTGCGCAAGGCAGCCGAGCCGGCGTGCCACGGCGCGAACCTGATGCCGCAGCACTGAACATCGGCGCCTCGGCGGCGCCGGACAGGAAACGACAGCAAGCGGCAGGCGAGACGCGGCGTAACCGACCGCCCATCATTGCGCGCGTCGCGGCTCGAACACGAACGGTTGCGTGAGCAGGAACGGATTCGCGGTGGCGCCGGTCTGCGCACAGGTCGCGTGCGTCATCGCGTCGACGGCCGCGCGGTCCGCCGCCGCATTGCGGCTGCTCGTCGTCACGGTGACGTTCTGCGCTTCGCCCGAGGTCGTCATCAGCGCGCGCACGAGCACGGTGACCGGACGCGTGAGCGGCTTCGCGCTATCCGGATAGACGGCGCGCGGAATGTGGCAGGTCAGCTTGCTTTCCTGCGACGACGACAGCATCGCGCAGCCGGAAAACAGCACGGCGACGGCAGGCAGGATCAGGAGGGTCGAGCGAAGGGCCATGGTCGAATATCGTTCTTCAGTACTGTTCCGGACGAACGCCGCGCCGGCGGACATCGCCCGGCCGCATCGCGCGCATCGCCCTGCGCCGCGGCCATCGGACCGGCGCGCCGTTACGGCCGCACGACCGATGGCTGCCCGGTCGCGATCCTGCTTGGCGGGTTCCCGGAGATCCGGGGGCGGCGTTCGCGGCAGCGGCCCGCATCGGGCGGCCGCGCACGCGAACGCTTTCGCGCATTGTGCACGCGCCGCCTTGCGCGTGGCCGCGATTTGACAATGGTTGACGCGAATCGCACCGGATTCGGCAGGCATCCATTCCCTGCGGGAAGCAATCGCCGCACCGTCCCGGCCCGCCACCGCCCACCCGCCTCATCGCAATGCGGCCAGCGCCGGGAGTCCCCGCCCGGCGCCGCGCGGTGTCAGCGCGGTGTTCAGCGTGGTGTCACTCGGAATCGTCGTCGGAGTCGTCATCGTCCGCATCAGCCGGCACTTCGCCGTACTTCGCGACGACGGCCGCCTTGAACGCCTTCAGCGCCGGTTGCTGGTCGCACAGCTTGTACAGCAACGCCAACTGCTGCGGCCAGTCCTTCAACTCCTTCGCAAACACATGCAGGCGCTCGACCGTATCGAGCGCATCGGCTTCCCGACCGGCCAGCGCCTGCAGCGCCGCATAGCGACGCAGCACCGTCTCGCCCGGCAGCAGCGCGATCGCGCGCTCGTGCGCGACGAGCTTGAGCGGCAGGCTCTCCGGCGAAATCGTCAGCAGCGTGGCCACCCCGTAATCGCCCCACGCGCCGAACAGCAGCGACGGCGCATCGCGATACTGCGCGGCCGGATCGTTGCCGTAATACAGCACTTCCGCGCGCTGGTAGTCGCGCAGCACGGGCACCGCCGCCAGCACGCCGCCGACCGACAGCACCGCGAACAGCCCGAACGCCGCGCGGCCCGGCAGGAGGCGCAGCGGCTTCACGTCGAGCAGGCCGATCACGAACATCGCCGGCAGCAGGAAGAACATGTACTGCTGCGGATATTCGACGAGCGCATGCATCAGCAGGATGCCGATCAGCGCGAGGCCGAACACGCGCGTGCTCGACTGCGGCGCGCGCACCGCGCGCACGAACCACGTCACGAGCGCAACGACGAGCACGCCGAGACCCAGCAGACCGGACTTCGCGAGCAGGTCGATGAAAATGTCGTGCGAGTTGTTCGCGATCTCGACACCGCCGAGCGTGCGCACGAGGGCGAACTGGTGCGACGGGAATTCGCCCCAGCCGACGCCGAGCAACGGATGCTCGCGGAACATCGCAAGCCCGTACTTCCACAGCGCGAGCCGCGGCGCGATCTGCCCTGCGTCGCGCATCCGTTCGGCGGCCGACTCGGCAAGCCCCAGGTGGAAGTGCAGGTTGGCCCAGCGCACCGCGACGTTCACCGCGACGAAGGCCACCGCGAGCGCGGCCGGTATCAGCCATGCGCGGCGGGTGCCCGGCGTGCGGCGCGACTCGAGCCATGCCATCCAGAAGCCCGCGACGACCATCACCGCGACCTGCAGCCACGGGCCGCGCGACACCGTCAGCGCGAGACCGATCGACAGCACGATCGACAGCGCGAACCATGCCCATACCGCGAGCCGGCGCGTCTGCACCAGATACAGCGCGCCCGCCAGCGCAAAAGCGATGTAGGTCGCCAGGTGGTTCGCCTGCGCCATGTTGCCGTACGGACGGCGATCGACCGCGATGTTGTATATGACGACGAACGGCGACACCGCGGATTCGAGATGGAACAACTGCACGACCTGGCTCGCGACCGCAAACACGCCGCCAACGAGCAGCGCGCCGGCCATCATTCGCGCGGTGGCTTCGGCGAGCCCCTCGCGCGCGAGCGTGTAGCCGGCCTGCATCGCGACCAGCGCGGCGGCCAGATAGCCGAGCGCCAGCCAGTTCATCGACGGCACTTTCAGCGGCATCAGCGCGACCTGCGCGAGCAGCACCGCCGCGAACCCGAGCGGCGCGACGAACGCGGCCGGCGCGGCGAACGGCTCGGCCGGGCGGCCCGTGCGCGCGAGCAGGACGACGGAGAGCCCCACCAGCAGATACAGCACCAGCGCGGCAAACTCGGAATAGAAGGTTGGGATCGGATACGTGTGATTCGTGATCGAGTACGGCACGATCAGGGCGACAGCCAGCGCAACGAGCGGCAACGAACGGGAAAAAGTAGAAGGCATGAGCGAACCGGATGTCAGCAACCGGCGCACTATACAAAACTTTCCCCCCTCTGTGCGGCCCCGGCACGCCGTCACCCGATACGGGCGGACCGGCTCGGCCGGCCGGCACGGCATGCGCCGCGCCGTGCGCGCGGCCGCGCACCGGCCCGCGGGCCGCCTGCACTATGCGCGGCATTCCGCCGGCGCGTATTTCGCGGGCAACGTCGCCGCCTCCGCCGGCAACGGGCCCGCGCCCGGCGCCGGCAGCGATGACGCGGCCTTGCCCCCGGCAAAGCACTCCCAGGCGATTGCGCCGGCCTGCATCGCGCCCTTTTTCAGCGGCACCCGTGCGGTGGGGGTGTCGGCCTTGTCCGGCGCGGACGGCACCAGGACGAGTGTATTCGCGCCGGCCGCGGCGACGCGGGTGGTGAACGCCACCGTGATCTGGCCCGTATCGGCGTCGATCCGAACGGATTCGACGTTCCGGGTGGCGACCGGCGGGCTGTAGCCGCCATCGAGGCCCGCGCCACTCGCGGCATTGTCGGCGACCGCGAGCCGCGCGGACGACGCGAGCGCGAGCCCCTCGCCGACGCGCGACCGCGCGAGGTAATCCTGGTACGCGGGAATCGCATAGGCGGCGATCACGCCGACGATCGCGAGCACGATCATCAGCTCGATCAGCGTGAAGCCGGCCGGCCGCCAACGCGGCACCGGCCGGCGCGCGCGCCGCAGATCGGCGGCGATGCGACGGAACAGGGAAACGGAAAAGGCTTCGAACATGACTGGCTCCGGAAACGAAAAACGCCTGCCGAATCAGGCAGGCGTTTCGATCGTAGCCAGCGGGCCGCGGCCCCGGCAGTCGGCCGGACGGCCAACGTTATTGCGGGTGCGGAACGCCGCGGCGGCGCCGGAGCGCGTATCCGGCGCCAACGACGAACAGTGCGCCGGCGATGCTCGCGCCGTAGATCGCGGCCTGCGTATCGAGCACCGGCCAACGATCGCCGACCGGGTCGTGCACCATCAGCCCGCCGGCGATCCAGCCGAGCAGCCCCGCGCCCAACGCGACGACGATCGGGAACCGGTCGAGCAGCTTCAGCACCAGCGTGCTGCCCCACACGATGATCGGCACGCTGACGACGAGCCCGAAGATCACGAGCGCCAGCCGGTGCGACGGATCGGCCTGCTCGGCCGCGCCGGCGATCGCGATCACGTTGTCGAGGCTCATCACGGCGTCGGCGATCACGATCGTCTTCACCGCGTCCCACAGCCGGTCGGCCGGCTTCACGTTGTCGTGCGCGTCGGCGTCCGGCGCCATCAGCTTGATGCCGATCCACAGCAGCAGCAGGCCACCGCCGAACTTCAGGAACGGCACGTCGAGCAGCGCGACCGCGAATGCGATCAGCACGACCCGCAGCAGGATCGCGCCGGCCGTGCCCCACACGACGCCGCGCAGCCGCTGGTTGGCCGGCAGGTTGCGGCATGCGAGCGCGATCACGACCGCGTTGTCACCGCCGAGCAGGATGTCGATGATGACGATCTGGAACACGGCGCCCCAGTGCAGCGACGTCAGGAATTCAAGCATGAGTGGATATAGGTGCGGGGCGACGACCCTTTGACAGGCGGCCCGGTTCATTGCCGGTACATGCGTCGCGCATGCCCGGGGCTTACAAATTCATTGCGCGAGCATAACAAAAAACGCCGGCGGAGCCGGCGTTTTTTGCAGGACGAACCCAGGTGGAAATATTACAGCGCCTTCTTCAGCAGACGGCCCATTTCCGACGGGTTGCGCG
>NZ_JBSRXO010000003.1:0-558920 GCF_054055695.1 Burkholderia sp. PvR073 | reverse complement strand
CCTTCCCATCCCGAACAGGACCGTGAAACGACTCTACGCCGATGATAGTGCGGATTCCCGTGTGAAAGTAGGTAATCGTCAGGCTCCCTAAGCCAGAAACCCCCGCCCGTAAAGGCGGGGGTTTTTGCATTTGTGGCACTGGAAATGCGGCTACAAGAGATCAGCACCATCGATCTGTGGGCCGTTGGTGTGACGGTTGTTGACGATAGCTGTTGAGAACTGCGCTGGTTTTCGCGCATGGAGAGACTTTCAGGACGCTGGCCATTACCGAGGCAGTGAGGGCCGCGTAAAGCGGCCCTTGCCCCTCTAGCGTGCGAATGGCCGCCGACAGTCCGGTTGATGGTAGGGCTGCTCGCGGAAATCAAGATCGCCATAGTGCGGCGTGATGTGGATTTGCCGGGTCTTGTGGTTGATCTCGAGATAGACGCGATCGCCAGGCTCGAATCCGAACAGCTTGAAGTGCGCGTCGATGACGGCCATCCAAGGCAGGTATGGCTAACCTCGTTTTGGTTTGTCAGGCGTGCTGCGGAGGATCATCTGAAGCACGGTTTTCGGGTCTTGCTGCTTGCGTTTACGGAACAGCGCTTTAATATTGGCGACAGCCATTTCCGACTCCTTGTGTGAGTTGGTTGTGGTCAGCGGGTCGTATGGGTGGCAGCCCATGCGGCCCGCGCTCTTACTGCTTTGCTCTCTCTTCAGTCTTCCTTCTAATTCGGGATTTCTAGCGAAACGATTTTCTCCATCGCGCGCGCTACAGACAGTTTAGTTCGTGGGGCATCTCATAAATCAATTTAATTGTCGGATAGCTAAATGGAGGATGCGCAAGGAGAGGGGGCAATTCGGTCGGAGAAGGACTTTCGTACTCGTCCAGTGGTTCGATGACGATGGGAATGATATGACTTCGCATGCCCAGTAAAACAACGCGAAGAATAGTAAGGTTTTATATCAAGACCGTAGAGTGCTCGGACAGAAAGTTGAGGTTCCCGGACTGGCTCACGATGTTGGTCTCTCGTTTTTGTTGCAGGAGCACTCTGCGCGAAACGGCCACGAGTGAAAATAGCCCCACAAATATTACAAAATAATTTCAACGCTTTGAGCTATGCTGTCGCGTTTTCATACAGCACTTTCACTCGATATGGCTGTAATTCACTGCGTACGAAAATCGGTTTCCTGGTCGGACCACTACGGAGTCCCGCACAGTTTTCGTCATTAACTTCGACAACAGTGCTCAAGCCGCTGTAGGATCGATGTGCGTTGCCACCCAACCGTGGACTGAATCAAGGGCCGAGGCCAGCCGTGAGTAACTCCGAGCTCACGGTCAAGTGTCCAATCAAACGTCGACCGTCCTTGACTAGCACGGGTTGCTTACGGCGCGCGGCGTAGCGCAAAGCCTTGCGCAGAGCGCGCAGGTTCCCCACATTGGACAGATCGATTTCCGCGGGAGGAAGGGTGCGCTTGTAGGCTTCAAGCGCTTCAGGTTGAAGCAAGTTCAGACAACGCAGATGCATATCGCTCGCGGCGTACTGCGCCGCGACGGTCGGTGAGAGCCAGGCCAGCAGCTCGATCACGCGACCGTACAGCAATTGCAGGCGAGCTAACGCCTCAGCGGGCGTTGATGGCGCGGGAGCCTGAATGGTCAAGGGCACGCCAGGCCGCGCGCGTCCCTCGTCCATCAGCGGGCCTAGCTTCCAGACTGGTTCATGATGAGCAATGCGATTGCGCAGCTCGTTGCATAGATCAAGCCGGGCGAACATGGCGTCGCGGTGTTTTTGCTTTGCCCAATGCGTGGCCTGGCGTTGCCGATGACCCGGCAAGACGTCGACGAGGATAGGTCCCCAGTCGACGGTCCGGTTGTGAACGTCCTTTCGCAAGTCCAGCAAATGGGGCCAGAATCCAAACGTCAGACGCGATACCACGTCATCGGGTGAAGGAGCCGGCACCCGGGGCAATAGCTGATGACCTCGTTTGTAGTGGGTGACGTCCGTGATCTTGGATCTCGAGTGAGCACCCAGCGCGACGTATGCGTACCAGTCTCTGGAGCCGTGGCCACCCACCGTGCCGTAACGCAAACTAATGGCGTGGTGGAACCGATTACGCAGTACAACCTCGACCTGGGAGATGGTGCGGAACAGCACGGCGCTCAAATCCTCGTTCCACTGATAGAGTCCGAGCGCCTGCGCATCGTCTGCGGCGCCGAAAAAGCTCCGATAGTTGCTCAGACGCGCGTGTGACAGAGCTTGGATACGCGCCAAGTTCCCCGAGGCATTGCCTTTGATCTGTTTGAGCATGCGTGTTATGATCCAGTTGTAAGCGCTTGGGTTAGATTGCTTGATAGCTCCCTCTTCGGACGGACATCAGGCTCCAAGACGCAAAAGAGGTGGCGGCCGCGCAAGCGGCCGTTTTCCTTTCCGCTACGCATGGCCGCCCCCCGCTATTAGCGCCGCCAACTTTGTTTCCAAATTTTCCAGCTCGACCGTAAGCCGCGCACGCTCCAAACGCAGAGCACTTAGGTCAATTTCCGACTCGATTTCAGTTGTATCGACATAGCGCGCGACGTTTAGATTGGAGTCATTCGCGGCAATCTCAGTCCGCGTCACCAGCCGCGCATACTGGCTGACATCCCTCCTGCCAAGGTAGGTGTCCTCGATCAAATCCAAGTCTGTCGGCCGCAGAACGTTCTGTATCTTGCCCGGTTGGTAAGAGCGGCTGGCATCGATGAACAGCACGCTGTCGTCCGCTCTGCTTTTGCGCAACACCAAGATCGCCACCGGTATGCTGGTGTTAGCGAACATCTTCGGCGGGAGTCCGATCACGGCGTCGATGAGATTTTCCTGAAGAAGTCGTTCTCGGATCTGGCCTTCAGCCGCCCCTCGGAACAGCACTCCATGGGAAACGACTACAGCCATGCGTCCCGTCTCCGGCTGCAGAGTTTCGACCATGTGACTAATAAACGCATAATCTCCAGACATACGGGGAGGCACTCCGCGCCAGTAGCGCTGGTGAGCATCACGTCCGGCACCTTCATGCCCCCAGTCCTTTAGAGAGAACGGTGGGCTAGACACAACGATCTCGAACTTCCTCAAGTGGCCACCAGCCCCAAGTAGCTTCGGATCACGCAAGGTGTCGCCCCATTCGAGCTGGTATTGGGTCTCGCCGTGCAAGACCATATTCATCCTCGCTAACGCCCAGGCGCTTCCATTCTTCTCCTGGCCGTATAGGTGACAAGCTCCGCGGCCCGACCGCTCATGCGCCAGTTGGCTGCAAGCAATCAGGAGTGAGCCGGAGCCGCAGCAAGGGTCGCTAATGGCATCTCCGTCCTCCGGTTGCACGAGGCGAGCTATCAACTGGCACATCTCGGAGGGAGTAAAGAACTCTGTGCCAAATTTTCCGCCGCCGGCAACGTACTTGATAATCGAATCACACGCATAAGCGACTGCTTCCGTCGCGTTCTCGCGATTTGCGCGAAAGTCCAGCGCGTTCGCGTGAAAGACGTCCAGCAACTGACAAAGCAAGCGGTCTTTCTGCTCTACGTTGCCCAAGGTGGTTGCATCGAAACTGATGACGTCAAAAGCTCCGCGCAATTCATCATTGGCTTGTTCGATCTCGCCAAGAGCCTTATCTATGCGACGACCGTTGCCCGATTCAAGCCTTGCCGACGATAGTGCATAGAAACTCGAGGCACTCGGTACGACGAAGCGCTGAGCATCGCCCCCCACATCGCCCAAATCGTTGGGGCTCCGGCCAATGTCCGAAACGTATTTCAGCAGAAGCATCGCCATCGTGAGGTCCTTTCCAGGACCACTGACGCCACGGAACAAATCACATGCTTGCCAAATGGCGCTCCGGATGGCGTGTTGTCGTTGCAGATCAAGCATGACGAATATCTCCCTCTTCCAGCATCCGCTTCGTCAAGTAGGCGATCTCAATCGTGTCCAGCTCGTTCAAGCGGTGTCGGATACTCACGATTTGTTGGGTGGTATGGTCCAACTCTGCGATTCGCTGCTGCCTAGATAGAGGAGGAACTTCCAATTCCAGCTTGAGCAAGGCGTTCTTCGTCATCGCCTTGATGCTGGTGCCTGTCAGCAACAGCGAGAATTTTGCCTGCGTTGATTTCTGATTCAGATACCAAACTAGGTAGCGGGCATCCAAACCGTTGCCCGGCCGGATCACGTTCAACTGCCCAACGGGGAACACCGGTTCCTCGCTTCCCTCGAATAGCCACGCCCTGTAATAGTCACCTCTCGATGGAATCACCACGTCACCTGGCTGCAAACAATATGAAAGGTATTTGTCGTCGACGACCACACGATGCAAGTCATCCCAACGCAAGGGCTGCCTCGACACCAGATCCTTGATAGCCAAGGCGCGCACATTGCCATTCGGATCTACTTGAGGCGCCTGATTCCGAAACGTCACGGCGGTTTGGACGCTGGCGAGTTCTGCGAGGTATGTGCTCATGATGTCAGAAGAGTTCTACTGTGTACGCGTCAAGTATAAGTTGATCTTGCGACGAATGCAAACAGTAGGTCTCTATGGCAATCGCAACCTACTGTGGGCAAGCGAGTGCGATTGCTAATGGCAAATCGGGGCGAATCAACACGTCGCCGCCGTCAGGCTCGACGGAGCTATCGTAGCTTTGCCGTCAGGGAAGAGATCACAAGGCGTTTCCCACTGCCCAGTTGGCGATTAAGTCCACGCAGCGCCCAACGCCCGGTCCTCCAGGCGAGAAGTGACAAATTGTGCCGACTCCGTGCTCGAGAAGGAATGAGTCTGCTTCTAAGTGCGGAACGTCCGCCATCGCTGGTAATAGAAGCGCACAGAAGTTCGGCTTCTGCTGTCTGACCCGCAAGGAATCGTGGTAAATGTGAGCCGATGCCATGGCCTCAAGGACGTTGTCCCTTTTACTTCGAAATTTCGCATCGAGCACGAGGAAATCCAATCTACTCGCACTTCGGACAACGATGACGATATCCGGAATTCGGAGGCGCGAGAGGCTCCAACCCACCCGATTGGAGGGGGGCCCGCCAGCGGTGAAGTTCGCCTGGAAGTGTGCTTCGATTCGAATCCCGCTACTCAACTCCAGCTCGTAGGATTCGGAGGCACTTACAACGCCGCTCCCGATGGCCCTCCAGTCGAAGTGGTCAAACCTCTCGGCGAGCTTCGATAGTATATGGACGAAACACCACGTCTCGTAGATACCCCACGTCGGACTGACGTGCAAATGGTCTCGTGAACGCGAGCCTTCCACGCCACGAATCAGTGCCCGCGTGCCGTGCCGGAAGGCACTACTGTAGGTCGGTTGTGCGGAAATCTGGGTCAGGCTGGCTGCTGACGTCTCCAATCGGGACACACTGCAGAACGGTTCTCTGGTTAGCAGAGCCTTCGCCTCCGTCAGAAGATTGCGAAGGAAATGCTCTCGTCTTGGGCGTCGGCACTTCTGTTCCTCTGGGTCCCCGCCAAGCCGACCTTGCGCCACGGCGTCGAGCAACATAGACGCTTGCGCTGTCAATCGCGTCACGAGTGCCTTTAGCGCGCGATTTGACGGCGTGTCAAAGGTTGGCGTCGCCGTCGACGTCCCGACATGCAGTAAATCGAGTGACATAGGCTCCGCCGTGCGGCCGGCGACAGCGGCGGCAATCAGTGGTTCACGCAGAGCAAGTGGATGAAGGCGCTTAACACGCGCGAGTGAAACTCGACGCTCTGCCTGGAGGAGAGACCGGTGCGGGGCGCGGCATATTTTCCGGACTTCGCGCAGGAACTCCGGAGCATAAAGCCTGAGCCTGGCCAATCGGACGAGAGTTTCAAGCGTGTTGCTTCCCGCGCTGTCGCCAAACTCCATAGCTGCACTTGAACTTCCTAGAAGGAGAGACGCGCGAAATTTTTGAATCTCACCAACCATTGCGTCAAACTGCTCGTCGGCAACCTTCTCAGTTGATGGCCCTACAAATGCGAAATACGTCGCGTCGCTCGCGGCGGACGATGCCACGACAATCTGGACGCGGCCGGCAAAGAATGCTGCGGTCCACTCGTATCGACCATCGTCGCCCTGTCGAACTTCCACGTCGTCGACAAATATTCGCGCATTATCGACCCCGTCAACCTCCAAGATGCACCTCTCGCTTTCCCGCAGTCCATAGATAGTGTCGCCCGGTCGGTACGTTGCGGACGTGTTGCCCCCGCAGGATGAATGCACGACTAAGCTTGGGCCGGTTCCGCCTTGCTTGACGAATGTCATCGCCAGAATCTCGCTGCCCCCGTTTCCTTCAGGTCCGCAACTAGTGTCGATATTTTTCCTGCAGAACGCTTCAGGTCACGTTTCAGCAGGACTGCATGCGCAGAATTGAGGGCGAGATGAAACCGTTCTGTGCTCTCGCCACGCAGCTTAGGAAGTATTTTCGCGTAGACAACCGCATCGAGTGCATTGATTTCTGTGTCGCCCGCTTCGATGGCCAGCCGCAGGAATCTCAACACATCCTCTATCGTTCGCCACCCAAAGTGAAGCCTTACCGGTGCGAGCGCCGTGCTCAAATCCCCGAGCAGATTCTTCACGGAAGTCTGCAAACTGGCCGGTAGCTCGAACTTGTCCCATCCGGGGAATTCGTCGACGCTAACGTTCCAGAATTCTAGAGTAAATGCACGGTCGAGTACTTTGTCCGACAGCCCATGAGTAGTCTCATCCATATTAAGTGTTCCGATAATGGCGAGATTGGATGGGTATTGGACCCGACGGGGAACGTCGGTTACGCCCTCTGGCAGTTCGTGCAGGTCAATCCATCCGCGGGTTTCCATTGCCGACAACAGCGGGGCCAGATACTGCTCGGGATGTGACAGGTTCATTTCGTCGAGGATGATTACGTATGGGCGCTCAGGGTCGCGTGCCGCGCGCAGCAAAAGCTCAAGAAACGGGGCAGAGCAGTATTGTTGGCTCAACGGACTGACGTATCCGAAAAGCGGCGTTGGGTCGAACCAGCCTGGTTGTACGGGAATGATGCGCACACGTTCGGTTTGGCCATTCTCGGCTTGGCAAGCAGCGAGGCCATATTGCCAGGCGAGTTGAGTCTTTCCGGACCCCGATATGCCCGTCAGTACAGCGAAGTGGCGGACGGGATGTGACCACAATCCAACGTGCAGCTGCCGAACCAAATCTGTTGGCAACAGAAGTTTGCCTTGATTGATGAGTTCGAGTCTGTGTAAGACCTCAACAAAACGAGGCGCTTCGGCCGTTGCGATAACTGCGTCGAGCGGTGGTTGTACTGGCGCGTCGACGATTTTCAGTGATTCAGGGGACCAAATGACCTTGTTCGCCCACGTTCTTCCACGGTCAGTAAGGGAACATTTGCGTGCTTGGTTCTGCTGAATAACCTCGAAACTTGTCAACCATGCAATTATTGAGCGCGGCATAAAATCCGACGTCCACCCCGGGTTCACCTCCTTCAGATTCTCTGTCAAGTCCACGAGAGCGAGTGGCCCACCTTCGAGAGCCTTTATGACATGGTCGACACCGAGAATCTTGGTTAGCAAATGATCGGCAAATTCGTCCGGGTCCCTAGTCTCTAGGAGATTGAGGCCGCGAGCGTTCAGGCGATACATGTCACCGTCTCGGACGCACAAGTCGAACTCCCTAGCGACCGTATTGATGACCGTACCAAGGCTATTTTCCGATAGGTCGGGGTTGCTTCGTCGCACCTCATCGACGAACTCCTCTCGGGTCAGACCGTCCTGCAGTACCTGCACAAATTCCAGGAGCGTTCCGAAGTTGCCCTTGATGGCCGTAAGCCCTTTCCGTCTTAGAGCTGCCGGTAACGGATGTAGTCCGTCCGTGGAGGAGGCTGCCTCGTTTGTAGAGGACGACTCGGCGACCGATGGGGATTCGTCGGCGATGTATTCATACAAAAACCACGGCAACGAGAGTCTGTCTAGCTCACCAGTTGAACCCCCTGGGACGACGGGTCCGAGAAGCGCTTCAAGGCGGCGCTTAATTGCGATATGCGCATGGACAGGGTGGTCGCTTGCGATACCTCCCAGCGCTCGATGGAGGAACTTGAGCTTACCAACATCCGCCAGGGTCGTGAAATATTGTGGGAATCTTGCACACATCACTCGATTAAGTTTCAGGCGTGCGACGCGCCCGCACTTTTCCCCTAATCGACGCACAAGTTCTTTATAGAGACCAGTTAGCTGCGCCTCCGCCTGCGCCGCGTTCTCTGGCAAAGGCTCGGTGAATGCTTCGCTGAACCACTTTCGGAACTCTGGATCATCGAGTGCCGGACCCACTTTCACGCTGCCCATTCCCGTGGAAGACACCGATTCATTGCTCCACAACTCTTCAAGAAACTCGCGGTTTTCAAAGTCGGCACGCGTCGCTGCCGCCACTTGCTCCAAGTGAGCCTTGAGTTCTGGATACCATGATTTCGCAGCAGCGGTTGCTGCGGATATAGAGACTGTGACAGCTTCGGTCAACGCGGTATCGGAAGTCAGGTCGCGATTTTTGTCTTTCACTTGAGTGGGATTCCGTTGAAGTGAGCACTCGGTTATCGCCGCAAGTCTGCGGCTTTCGAATATACACTGGTGGACAGCCCAATCCGGCTAGGCAAGGCGGGCGAGCCAACCCCCTAGACGCGCGAAAATGGCCGAGCGGCCTGCGCCACCGCTCAGGAAGGCATCTCTATCACTGAATATTTGTTACCCAGGGTATGAGCAACTCTGATTGCTTCACTCCCGCACTTTGGTCCACAAATCAGCACAACACGAGAATAGCGCTGCGGCAGGCTCGGTGAGGTTGCCAATACTGGCAACCTGCCCCAATCGTTTCCGGCTTATGCTCCCGGCCGTGGCGATGCGCCTGACCGGGCACGCAGAGCCTCGTAGAGTTGGGCCGGTCCCAGCAAGATGTCCTTCAGTCCGTCGCGCACGCGTTCCGAATCGAGCGCCTGCTTACTCATGGTGGTATGCGCATCGAAGGCGTCGATGATGGCGCGCGTCAGCGCGCTAGCCAGGTCGGGGGAGTTCGCAAACTGCTCTTTGCTGTTGATTGCGGCCTGCTGCACCAGCACTTCATTTTCCAGCAGCTTGCCTTTGAGCACCCCGTTCACGTACATGAGCTGGTCGTCATCGGTCAGTTCGCCGTCGAACAGGCCGTTGACCTTCTGGATGATTTCATCGAGGAACGCCTTTTCCTTCTCCTGGACCGCACCGCTGCCGACCCCATCCATCGGCGGCAGCTTTGGCGCCTCACCGTGACCGAGATTCAGGGGCTGGCGGCCAGTGTTTCTCAGACTGTGGTGCGTCAGCGTGACCTTGGACAGGTCCACGGTGTCGCGCTCACGGCCGAATTCCAGCAGCGGGATGAGCCGCTTGTAGAACAGGAAGCGCTTTTCGATATCGGTATTGCCGTAGTCGAAAATCTGCGACAGGAACGAGTAGAGACGCACGAACGCCCCCATGTCATTCTTGAATAGGACCAACGCATCGAGCGTGTCCTTGGCGGCCTGAGCGGCCTTGCCGTCGTGCTGCGCTTCCGCTGCGGCCTTGTCCTGCTGCATGGCCTTGTAGCGCTTGAGCAGCCGGTCGGCCACTGGCGCGATGGCAGCCTGCAGCTGCGCCTGAGTACCTTTCGGGTCGAGCTCGACCCGGGCGACGCGGTCAATCTCGAAGTCGTCGTAATAGCCGGCCGCATCGAGCTTGGCGCGCAGGTCGTAGATGTGATGCGGGTCGGTGGTGGCCTCCAGTTCGGCGGTCTCGTAATACGTCTTGAATGCGTTCAGGACTTCGCCCGCATCGTTGACGAAGTCGAGGATGTAGGTGGTGTCCTTGCCCGGATGTGCACGGTTGAGGCGTGACAGCGTCTGCACGGCCTGGATGCCGCCGAGCATCTTGTCGACGTACATCTGCGACGCCAGCAGCGCTTCTGTATCGATTTCACCGCCGTCCTGCAGCACGGCCCATTCCTCGGCCGACAGCAACTGCTTGAGCTTGGCCGCGGCCTCGCCGGTCTGCGAGCTGTGGGCCTCATCGGCTACGGCGCTACCGCGGCGGACAGGACGTAGGCTACTTACGCAGGCCGAATCGCTTTCAGTACACTAGGCTGAAGCACACGCGAGAACCGCGGACAAAGGCAGGGGAGTCGAGGTAGGAAAGCCTCGCTAACTATTGGCGAGATCCAAAAAACAACGGCCACCTCAACACGGTGGCCGTTGTTCCAGCGGCTGTGACGTCACTAGATGCCGTCATGAATCTATCGGAGCACATCCATCAATAAATATCTCAATGGATGCTTCCCAAAATCTCAGGTTATGGCTCCCGCTACACACCGCTTAAACGTCAATATTCCCCGCCCGCAACGCATTGCTCTCAATAAACGCCCGCCGCGGCTCGACATCATCCCCCATGAGGGTAGTAAAGATCCCATCCGCCGCAATCGCGTCTTCGATCTGCACCCGCAGCAGTCGCCGCACAGCCGGATCCATAGTCGTTTCCCACAGCTGCCCCGGGTTCATCTCTCCCAGCCCCTTATACCGCTGCTTCGACACGTTCCGCTCGGCATCGGCAAGTAGCCACTTCATCGCGCTCTTGAAGTCCGACACAGCCATACTGCGCTCACCACGCTTGATGACCGCACCTTCGCCAATAAGCCCCTTGAACGTATCCGCGGTGGTCACAAGCTGCTGATAATCCGCCGTGTGCTGGAATTCCTGGTCGATGACCGAAACCCGCACGTTCCCGTGATGCGTCCGCTCGATATGCAGCGACCGTTGTTCACGAACCGGGTCATACGAAGGCACCACACGAACTTCGTTCTTCAGCGCATCATCATGCAGCGCGGCATGCAGAGCCTTCGCCGAAGCCTCAGTCGAAGCCTCATTGGAAAGATCGATCGCCACCCCGTCCATGACCGCTTCAAGCGCGGCCGGATCATACAACCGGCTCAACCGCTCGATCACGCTCTTCGACAGCAGGTACGACCGCGCCAGCTCCCCGAGCGCATCGCCGGAAATCGCCGCCGCATTCTCGCCGGGCACCAGTTCCGACCCTTGCAGCGCCAACCGCAGCATATGCGCGTTCAGCTCCGTATCGTCCTTCAGATACCGCTCGTCCTTGCCCGCCTTGATCTTGTAAAGCGGCGGCTGCGCGATATACACATACCCGCGCTCGATCATGTCCGGCATCTGGCGATAGAGGAACGTGAGCAGCAGCGTCCGGATGTGCGCACCGTCGACGTCCGCGTCGGTCATGATGATGATGCGGTGATAGCGGAGCTTGTCGAGGTTGTAATCCTCCTTGCCAATCCCGCACCCGAGCGCAGTGACCAAAGTGACGATCTGCTCCGACGACAGCAGCTTGTCGTAGCGGGCCTTCTCGACGTTCAGCACCTTGCCGCGCAGCGGCAGGATGGCCTGGAACTTCCGGTCACGCCCTTGCTTGGCCGAACCACCTGCCGAGTCGCCCTCGACGATGTAGATTTCGCACTTCGCCGGGTCTTTCTCCTGGCAGTCCGCGAGCTTGCCCGGCAGGCCGACGCCGTCGAGCACGCCCTTGCGGCGCGTCATTTCGCGCGCCTTGCGTGCCGCATCGCGCGCACGCGCGGCTTCGACGATCTTCCCGCAGATGATCTTCGCGTCGAGCGGCGTTTCGAGCAGGAACTCTTCCAGCGCCTTCGCGACGACTTCTTCAACCGGCGCCCGCACTTCGGACGACACCAGCTTGTCCTTCGTCTGCGAACTGAACTTCGGCTCCGGCACCTTCACCGACAGCACGCACGACAACCCTTCGCGCATGTCGTCGCCGGTCGTCTCGACCTTCGCCTTCTTCGCGATTTCGTTATCGGTGATGTACTTGTTGATGACGCGCGTCATCGCGGCCCGCAGGCCGGTCAGGTGCGTGCCGCCGTCGCGCTGCGGAATGTTGTTCGTGAAGCACAGCACGTTCTCGTTGTAGCTGTCGTTCCACTGCATCGCGACTTCGACGCCCACGCCATCCTTCTCGCCGTTGGCGTGGAAAATGGTCGGGTGCAGGTTGGTCTTCGTCTTGTTGATGTACTCGACGAAACCCTTCACACCGCCGGCGAACGCGAAATCGTCTTCCTTGCCCGAACGCAGGTCGGTGAGGCGAATCCGCACGCCGTTGTTCAGGAACGAGAGCTCGCGCATCCGCTTCGCGAGGATGTCGTAGTGATATTCAACCGTGCCGAAAATCGTCGGATCGGCCATGAAGTGCACTTCGGTGCCGCGGTTCTCGGTGTCGCCGGTCACCAGCATCGGCGACACTTCCACGCCGTCCACCTTCTCGAGCACACGCTCCTGCGCGACGCCGCGATGGAACTCCATGAAATGCTTCTTGCCGTTGCGGCGCACGGTGAGGCGCAGCCAGCTCGACAGCGCGTTCACGCACGACACGCCCACGCCGTGCAGGCCGCCGGACACCTTGTAGCTGTTCTGGTCGAACTTGCCGCCAGCGTGCAGCTCTGTCATCACGATCTCGGCGGCGCTGCGCTTCGGCTCGTGCTTGTCGTTCATCTTCACGTCGGTCGGAATCCCGCGGCCGTTGTCGGTCACGGAAATCGAGTTGTCGGCGTGAATCGTCACGTGGATGTCGTTGCAGTAGCCGGCCAGCGCTTCGTCGATCGAGTTGTCGAGCACCTCGAACACGAGGTGGTGCAGACCGGTGCCATCCGACGTGTCGCCGATGTACATCCCGGGGCGCTTGCGCACCGCTTCCAGACCTTCGAGGATCTGGATCGACGAAGCGCCGTAGCTGCTGTTATCGGGTTGCGAATTGTGCTGTTCACTCATGGATATCTTCCGGTTCTGCGAGGCCACTCTCGTGGCGGCGCGGTGCGTTTCAGCGAGGGAAAGCGCGGGGCCGCCCAGGCCGGCCGCTCCAGTTTCCTGGCCCGCCCGAGGCGCCGAAAGGCACCAAAGGGACGGGTTGTCGGTTCGCCATAAAAACGCCAAAGGGGCTTGCCGCCCCCTGGTGTGTGTTGCGATGTCGAGCGCGTCAGATGCGCATCGGCATCACGACATACTTGAACTCTTCGTTCTCGGGCACGGTGATCAGCGCGCTCGAGCTGGCGTCGCCGAGGCTCACCTGCACGGTGTCGACCTTCAGGTTCGCGAGCACGTCGAGCAGATACGTGACGTTGAAGCCGATGTCGACGGTATCGCCCTGGTACGCGATTTCCAGTTCTTCCTGCGCCTCTTCCTGATCGGCGTTGGTCGACATGATCTTCAGCTGGCCCGGCGCGATGATGCAGCGCACGCCCTTGAATTTGTCGGACGTCAGGATCGCCGCACGTTGCAGCGAACGCTGCAGCTCTTCACGGCCGATCTCGAACGTGTTCTTGTGCGCCTTCGGGATCACGCGCTGGAAGTCGGGGAACTTGCCCTCGACCAGCTTCGACACGAGCTCGACCTGGCCGAACGTGAACTTGGCCTGCGTTTGCGCGATGTCGATGGTGACGGTGTCGTCGATATCTTCGAGCAGGCGCTGCAGCTCGAGAATCGTCTTGCGCGGCACGATCACTTCCTGGCGGCCGAACGTGCCGCCTTCAAGCTTCATCGACGAGAACGCGAGGCGGTGGCCGTCGGTGGCCACGGCCATCAGCTGGTCGCCGTCGACGACGAGCAGCATGCCGTTCAGGTAGTAGCGGATGTCCTGCTGCGCCATCGCGAAGTGCACCATGCCGAGCAGCTGGCGGAACGACTTCTGCGGGACGGTCAGGGTCGCGCCGAAATCCTTCGCCTGCGCGACGGTCGGGAACTCGTCGGCCGCGAGCGTCTGCAGTGCGAAGCGGCTCTTGCCCGATTGAACGGTGAGGCGCTTGTCGGCGAGCGACAGCGTGACCTGGCCGTCAGGCATCGCGCGCAGGATGTCGAGCAGCTTGCGGGCCGCGACGGTGGTGGCCACCTGGTCGCCGCCGACGCCGAAATCGGCGCGCGTGGTGATCTGCAGCTCCAGGTCGGTCGACAGGAAAGAAACGTCCGGGCCGTTCTTGGTGATCAGCAGGTTGGCGAGGATCGGCAACGTATGGCGGCGTTCGACGATGCCGCTGACCGTTTGCAGCGGCCTGAGGAGTGTGTCTCGTTCGGTCTTGACCAGTTGCATAGAGTTCCTTCGTTGAGTAACGGCCTGCAGCGCAGCAGCCACGCAGCGCCCCGCCAGCCGGGCTCTTGGCCGGCCGCCGCCGGGGCGGTCAAACCTGTATTGTGCCTCAAAACCGAACCGCCCCCCTTAATTTGGGGCGGATGCCGAATTATCAAGCGCGCCGCGCGCTCAGCCCTTCAGCGTCTGCTCCAGCACGTGCAGCTCGTGGTTGAGCTGCGCGTCCTTGCTGCGCTCGTCGGCGATCTTGCGCACGGCATGCAGCACGGTGGTGTGGTCGCGCCCCCCGAACAGCTCGCCGATCTCGGGCAGGCTCTTCTGCGTGAGTTCCTTCGCCAGGTACATCGCGATCTGCCGCGGCCGCGCGATGTTCGCGGGACGCTTCTTCGAATACATGTCGGCGACCTTGATGTTGTAGAAGTCGGCGACGGTCTTCTGGATGTTCTCGACCGAAATCTGCCGGTTCTGCACGGTCAGCAGGTCCTTCAGCGCTTCCTTGGTCAGCTCGATCGAGATCTCGCGGCCGTGGAACTTCGAATACGCGAGGATCTTGCGCAGCGCGCCTTCGAGTTCGCGCACGTTCGAGCGCAGGTGCTTCGCGACGAAGAACGCGACGTCTTCCGACAGGTTCACGCCTTCCGACTGCGCCTTGCGCATCAGGATCGCCACGCGCATCTCGAGCTCGGGCGGTTCGATCGCGACGGTGAGGCCGGAGTCGAAGCGCGAGATCAGGCGATCGTCGATGCCCGAGATCTCCTTCGGGTACGTGTCGCTGGTGATGATCACCTGCGCCTTGTTCGCGACGAGCGCCTCGAACGCGTAGAAGAATTCCTCTTGCGTGCGCGACTTGCCGGAGAAGAACTGGATATCGTCGATCAGCAGCAGGTCGAGCGAGTGGTAGTAGCGCTTGAAGTCGTCGAACGCCTTGCGCTGGTATGCCTTTACCACGTCGGACACGTATTGCTCGGCGTGGATGTAGCGGATCCGCGCGCCGGCCTTGTCGAGCAGCAGCTGGTTGCCGATCGCGTGGATCAGGTGAGTCTTGCCGAGGCCGACGCCGCCGTACAGGAACAGCGGGTTGTACGAGATGCCGGGGTTGTCCGCGACCTGGATCGCGGCGGCGCGTGCGAGCTGGTTCGCTTTACCGGTCACGAAGTTGTCGAACGTGAGCACCGGGTTCAGCTTCGAACGTTCGTACATCGAATCGGCTTCACCGCCGTTCGCGGGCGCGGCGCCGGGGCCCGGACGCCAGGTACGGCGCCCGGCGGCCGCTTCGTGCGCGGGCAGGCTCGGCAGGTCGATGTCGGCGTCATCGGCGTTCAGGTGGTGCGCGGCGGCTGCCGACGCCGTCATCGGCACGTCGGCCGGCGCGCTGGGCGCTGCACCGGCATTCGCGGCCAGGTTGGCGGCGATCGCGGCGACCGTCGCGGCGGGGCCGTTCGGTGTCAGCGGCGCGCGCTGGGCGGCCGGCGCGGCGCTCGCGGCGGCGCTGCGCATGCCGGCTTTCGGATCGAGGACGAACTGGACTTCGATCGGCGCATTCCAGAAATCCCGGGCCAGATCGGAGATCCGGCCCGAAAACTGGCTCTTGACCCAGTCCAGCTTGAAGCGGTTCGGCGCGGCGATGGACAGCGTGTTCGCTGACGCATCGAAGGCCACCGGGGCCAAGGGTTTGATCCACGTCACGTACTGCTGGGGCGTCAGCTCGCGCTCCAGCAGTGCGGAACAGTGTTGCCAGAAATCGTTCATCAAGTAGCTGTCGTTTTTTGCATGCACAGCGCGGCTCGCCGGCGCCCTTGTCGCTGTGGCGCAACAAGGCCCGAAGCGGTCGTGCGAGCGTGCGTCGGACGCCTGCGTCACAGTCGTGGAGGGGCAGGCGGGGCCGAAGCGGCGTGCGGGATTCTTGGAGATAAGGCGAGATTCTAACGCCAAACGCGGCCACAGCGGGACTTATCCACAGGCTGGGGTTGTGGGTCGCGGGGTCGGATCGGCAGGGGCCGGCACAGGCGGACGACTCCTAAAGTATTGACCGCCAAGAGAAAAACGGTTTAAATAGCGGGTTCCGCGAAAACCAATCCTGTATTCCCGGCGATTGCGTTCGCCCGAATGCCTCCGGTTAAGGGCACGCGGTCCCCTGAATTTCGACATTCTCGAACAAGTGAGAACATCATGAAACGTACTTACCAACCGTCCGTGACGCGCCGCAAGCGCACCCATGGCTTCCGTGTCCGCATGAAGACGGCAGGTGGCCGCAAGGTCATCAACGCTCGCCGCGCGAAGGGCCGCAAGCGCCTCGCCATCTAAGGCAGGTTGCGCGCTGTGTCCGCCGTCCGCAGTCCTGCGGAAGGTACCGTCGAGCCGGGTGCGAATCCGTCGCAGACGAAAGCCGCCTTCCCGAAAGCTGCGCGACTTCTGAAAACGGATGAATTTTCATCCGTTTTTCGTTTGCGCCCCTGGCGGCGCTCCGCGCACTTCGTGATCTACGGCAAGCCGACCGGTCAGCCTGCCCGTTTGGGGCTCGTCGTCGGCAAGAAGTATGCGCCGCGTGCAGTAACACGTAACCTCGTGAAGCGGCTGGCGCGCGACGCGTTTCGCTTGCGCCGGGCCGAATTCGCCGGTTACGACCTGCTGCTGCGGCAGCACACGCGCTTCGACAAGAAAGCGCTGCCGAGCGCGGCTTCCGCCCCGCTCGCGGCGATGTGCGCGACCGAAATCCGCGAACTGCTCGACAGGGCAGTCCGGGAGATCGCGCGCCGGGCGTCGAAGCCCGCGTCCGAGTGACGCATCCGTGCCCGGTGCGGCGTTCGCGCCTGCCCGGCCGGTTTTGACGCGGCGTCGAACGGCGCCGCCCAAGGTATGGAAACGGTATTGATCGCCTTGCTGCGCTTCTACAAGGTTGCCGTGAGCCCTATGCTCGGCAACCGTTGCCGTTTTTATCCTTCCTGTTCGGATTACGCGCGCGAGGCAATCCAGTATCATGGCGCCGCGCGCGGCACGTATCTCGCCGTCAGGCGCGTGTGCCGATGCCATCCGTTTTCCGCGGGCGGCATCGACCTCGTCCCGCCGCCTAACTCCGACACTCGCGCTCGCGGCGAAGCCGACGCGCGGTCCCATCGACTCTGAGACAACGCATGGATATCAAACGCACCGTCCTATGGGTGATCTTCTTCATGTCAGCTGTCATGCTGTACGACAACTGGCAGCGCTCCCATGGACGCCCGTCGATGTTCTTCCCGAGCGCCACGCAGACGGCCCCCGCCGCTGCCGGCGGCGCATCGGGCACGGGCGCGACGACGACGACCGCAGGTGAAGCGCCTGCCGCCGCAGCGGGCACCGCACCGTCGACGACGGCACCGGCCGCGCAGGCGCAGCTCGTGAAGTTCTCGACCGACGTCTATGACGGCGAAATCGACACGCGCGGCGGCACGCTCGCGAAGCTGACGCTGAAGAAGCAGGGCGACGGCAAGCAGCCCGACCTGTACATCACGCTGTTCGACCACACGGCCGGCCACACGTACCTCGCGCGCACGGGCCTGCTCGGCGGCGACTTCCCGAACCACAACGACGTCTACACGCAGGTCAATGCGGGCACGACGTCGCTGACGGGCGACCAGAACGCGCTGAAGCTGTCGTTCGAATCGCCGGTGAAGGGCGGCGTGAAGGTCGTGAAGACCTACACGTTCACACGCGGCAGCTACGTGATCGGCGTCGACACCAAGATCGACAACTTTGGCACGGCACCCGTCACGCCGACGGTCTACATGGAACTGGTGCGCGACAACACGGCTGTCGAAACGCCGATGTTCTCGCATACGTTCCTCGGGCCGGCGGTCTACACGGACGCGAAGCACTTCCAGAAGATCGATTTCAGCGACCTCGACAAGAACAAGGCGAACTTCGAGAAGGCGGCTGACAACGGCTGGGTCGCGATGGTGCAGCACTACTTCGCGTCGGCCTGGATTCCGCAGCAGGGCGCGAAGCGCGACATCTACGCTGAAAAGATCGATCCGGCGCTGTATCGCGTCGGCGTGAAGCAGCCGGTCGCCGCGATCGCTCCGGGCCAGTCGGCCGACGTGCAGGCGCGCCTGTTCGCCGGTCCGGAAGAAGAGCGCATGCTCGAAGGCATCGCGCCGGGCCTGGAACTCGTGAAGGACTACGGCTGGGTGACGATCATCGCGAAGCCGCTGTTCTGGCTGCTCGAGAAGATCCACGGCTTCGTCGGCAACTGGGGCTGGGCGATCGTGCTGCTGACGGTGCTGATCAAGGCCGTGTTCTTCCCGCTGTCGGCCGCGAGCTACAAGTCGATGGCGCGCATGAAGGAAATCACGCCGCGCATGCAGGCGCTGCGCGAACGCTTCAAGAGCGATCCGCAGAAGATGAACTCGGCGCTGATGGAGCTTTACAAGACCGAGAAGGTCAATCCGTTCGGCGGCTGCCTGCCGGTCGTGATCCAGATCCCGGTGTTCATCTCGCTGTACTGGGTGCTGCTCGCGTCGGTCGAAATGCGCGGTGCGCCGTGGATTCTGTGGATTCACGACCTGTCGCAGCGCGATCCGTTCTTCATCCTGCCGGTGCTGATGGCCGTCTCGATGTTCGTGCAGACGAGCCTGAACCCGACGCCGCCGGACCCGGTCCAGGCGAAGATGATGAAGTTCATGCCGATCGCGTTCTCGGTGATGTTCTTCTTCTTCCCGGCTGGCCTGGTGCTGTACTACGTCGTGAACAACGTGCTGTCGATCGCGCAGCAGTACTACATCACGCGCAAGCTCGGCGGGGTCAAGAAGAAGCCGGCCTGACGCCCGTGGCACACGCGGGCGGCCCGCCGCCCGCGATGCACGCAAAAAAGCCGCATGGTGCGATCCATGCGGCTTTTTAGTTTCCGGCAGGTGGCGCGGTGGCGTGCGCGTACGTGGGCCGCTGCCGTTCAGGCCTTCTTCGCTTCGATTTTCGATTCGCCGCCGTAGAACTGCTCGATCAGCTCCTGAACGAGGTAACGCTGATGCGGCGGCAGCGCCTCGATCTTCGACGCGAGTTCGATCGTCTCGGGTGTCGGCGGATAGCGCTCGTCACGCGGCAGCGGTTGCGGCGTCGTGTGCTCGATCACGCTCGGCGATGGGCCGTAGTGCAACCAGTGCAGCTCCACGCGCAACCAGCTGGCGAGCGTTTCGAGTTTGTCCGGCGTCGGAATCGTGCGGCCCGTCAGCCATTTGTGCGCGGTTTGCGGCGAAACCGGCTGCGCACCGCGGTGACGCAGATTGAACCGGTTCGCGAGCTCCGTCGCACCGGTGATCTTCTCCGGGCTGCGCCGCAAGGCGAATTTCAGGCGTTCCGAGAACGCTGCTTTTTCTTCGGGTGTCGGCATGGGGGTGATTGTGCAATTCCACCGACGCGTCTCAGACAACCATATAAGCTAAACATAGCCTATTTAGATGAATCCCAACCTGCCACGGAGCGTACGGCAAAATTGGGGGCCCCAGTATCGAGCCACTCGGACAGGCATATTCGTCCGAAATGGACAGTATGTGGCTGCCCGGGATTGATACTTGACTTAGCTCCGTCGGGATAAATTCGGCCGAGTTCGAAACCGAGGTGGCGTCCGGTGGCGTGCGGGCCGGCACGCTACAATGCCGGCGTCTCGATGCCCGAACTGTTGCGCGGGCGCACCATTCACTGTCTGCTTACCCGATTCGTCCGATTCCCATGCTCGCTACCGATTCCGATCCGATCGTCGCCATTGCCACTGCTGCCGGCCGGGGCGGCATCGGCGTCGTCCGCGTGTCGTTCGGGCGCGGCGGCGAGGCGGCCGCGTTGCCGCTGATCGACGCGTTGTGCGGGCAGCGGCTCGCGCCGCGCCATGCGAGCTACGTGCCGTTCCTCGACGAGCACGGCGCGCCGCTCGACCGCGGGATCGCACTGTATTTCCCCGCGCCGCATTCGTACACCGGCGAGCACGTGCTGGAACTGCAGGGGCATGGCGGGCCGATCGTGATGCAGCTGCTGCTGCAGCGCTGCCTGGATGCAGGGCGCGGCTTCGGGCTGCGGCTCGCACAGCCGGGCGAGTTCACGCGGCGCGCGTTCCTGAACGACAAGCTCGATCTCGCGCAGGCCGAGGCGGTCGCCGACCTGATCGAGGCGAGCACCGAAGCGGCGGCGCGCTCGGCCGGGCGCTCGCTCGATGGCGCGTTCTCGCGGCAGATTCATGCGTTGGTCGAGGACGTGATCACGCTGCGGATGCTGGTCGAGGCGACGCTCGATTTCCCGGAAGAGGAAATCGACTTCCTGGAAGCGGCCGATGCGCGCGGCAAGCTCGCGAAGATCCGCGAGCAGCTCGCGCACGTGCTCGGCGACGCGCGGCAGGGTGCGCTGCTGCGCGAGGGGCTGTCGGTCGTGCTGGCGGGGCAGCCGAACGTCGGCAAGTCGTCGCTGCTGAATGCGCTCGCCGGCGCGGAGCTGGCGATCGTCACGCCGATCGCGGGCACGACGCGCGACAAGGTCGCGCAGACGATCCAGGTCGAGGGGATTCCGCTGCACATCATCGATACGGCCGGGCTGCGCGAGACGGAGGACGAAGTCGAGCGGATCGGGATCGCGCGCACCTGGAGCGAGATCGAGCGCGCGGACGTCGTGCTGCATCTGCTCGATTCGCGCACGGGGATGACGCCGGATGACGAGGTGATCGCCGCGCGGTTTCCGGGCGGCGTGCCGGTGGTGCGCGTGCTGAACAAGACGGATCTCACCGGCGTGCCGGCGTGCGTTGAACATCCGGCGGCGAAAGGCGATCTGACCGAGGTGCATCTGTCGGCGAAGCGCGGCGACGGGATCGACATGCTGCGCGCGGAGCTGCTGCGGATCGCCGGGTGGCAGGCAGGGGCCGAAGGGGTGTATCTCGCGCGCGAGCGGCATCTGATCGCGCTGCGGGCCGCGCAGGAGCATCTTGCACAGGCGGCGGATCATGCGGAGCAGCGGGCGCAGGCGCTCGATCTGTTTGCGGAGGAACTACGGCTCGCGCAGGAACAGCTCAATGCGATTACCGGGGAATTCACTTCCGATGATCTGCTGGGGGTTATCTTTAGCCGGTTCTGTATCGGGAAGTGAGCGCATGCTCTCACGACAGCCTGACGGTGCGGACATTCCCTGTTCGCCCGGTAATCCCGTCAAGGACGGGAACCAGGATGCGCGGCTCGAGCGTCTTCACGGCGAAACGCTCGCTGCGCTACAGGTATTTCTGATGCATGCGGAGCCGATCAAGCCGGCTTGATCAGGTTGCGGCCCGGACCGTCGATGCTGCTCGCTACACCTTGCATGCCGACGCGTCCGAACCTCGTTACCGTCATCAATCCCAATGCCGATGATGATGGTAATACCCGCCACCACCGTAATACCCGCCGCCATCCGGCACCACGATGCAGCCGCTCAACAGCACGGCCACACCGGCAATCAGCAAAAGAGTTTTCTTCATCGCGTTCACCTGCTCGGATTCGAGATGAACCGAGCATAGCGAGCGCGCTCAACACGGCGTGTAAGCGATCGTTTCCCCGTGCCGGATTCCGTAACGGCGGATTATTCCGGTCACAATGACCGTAACAAATCCCCAATCCGCAGACGTTTTCACGCCACGACGACGCGGTTTCGCCCCGCATCCTTCGCGCGGTACAGCGCGGCATCGGCGGCTTCGATCAACGCATCGGGCGTCGACAGCTCGTCGGCCGACACGGTCGCGCAGCCGACGCTGACGCTCACGCGTCCTGCCGGCGACGAAGGCATCGCGAGATCGAGCCGCAGCACGGCTTCGCGCGCTTCCTCGGCAACGAGCCGCGCACCGCGTGCGCCGGTGTTCGGCAGCACGATCGCAAACTCCTCGCCGCCGTAGCGCGCGACGATATCCGCCGGCCGCCGCACCGCGCCGGCCAGCGCATTCGCGACCGCGATCAGGCACGCATCGCCCTTCACGTGACCGAACGCGTCGTTGTATGCCTTGAAGTGATCGACGTCGACCATCAGCAGCGACAGCGGTTCGCCCTGTCGCCGCGCCTGCAGGAACAGCGTGTGAAAGTGATCGTTGAAGTGGCTACGGTTGAACGCGCCCGTCAGCCCGTCGCGCGCGGACGAACGGATCAGCATCGCATGCGCCTCGAACAGCCGCTGATACAGCATCGTCACTTCCCAGGCGAGCACGCACACGAGCACGCCCGGCGTGAACATGCTGAACACGCGTGCGAGATACCAGCCGATCGTGAAACGATTGGTGCTCAACAGGTTCAGTGTCGTATCGGTGAGGCACGCGAGCACCGCGATCGCGAGCCAGAGGTCGAGGGTTGTGCGCAGCCGGCCGGAGGCCAGCACGGCGACGAGCGCCAGCGCATTGAGCATCCACACGACGAGCGCGACGCCGTTGACGGGCAGCACGGCCGCATTGCCCGGCGGATGAAACGCGGGCGGCAGCGACACGTTCAGCGCGAACAGGCACAGCACGCCGGCGGCGACAGCGGGGCCGCCGACCAGCGCGAGCGCCCACCAGCGCGTTTGCCGGGCGCCGATCGGCGCGCGCGCCAGCCGAGCGCGCGCGAGCAGCGCAACCATGACGAAACCAGGGAAACCCGCATGCCAGAAGATCCACATCCACGCGGCGCTTTGCGGTTGTGCGCCGAACAGCCCATGTGGCGCAAAGACGCCGGGAAAGGTCAGCAGCTGCAGCGCGACGGCGAGCGCGGTGAACGCATAGGCGCCGCCGAGCGCGCCGAGCACGGGCTGGCGCGTCACGGTGAACTGCGCACCAAGGAAGAATGCGGCGATGCTCGCGGTGGTGAACACGGTCAGCGCGCACATCGGCATGAACGGCTCGACGGCCGGCAGCGCGACGTTCGCGTGTGGCGCGGCGATCCCGAGCGCGAGCACGATGACGAGTGCCGTCAGCGCGCCGAACCACAGCTGACGACGCGTCGTGTGCTGGATCAGAATTCCTTCCATGGATTCCCCCGGGCGCTTATGCGGAAACGCCCGGTCTTGGCGCCGGGCGACATGCATCCGGCCGCGATGCGATCGGTGCGGCCCGATCCTATCTCGTTATTGGCGTGCGCTCAAATACCGAGGCCGGGGCCGAAGTTGCCGGCGACCCAGCGCGTGACGGCATTGACGTCCGCGTAGTCCTGTTCGGGCAGGCCGTCGAGCATCGACAGCACTTCGTTGCTCGCGCCCGCATCGCGCGCGGCGTCGACGATCGCATCCTTGTTCGCGGGGTAGCGGACGGTGGCCAGCACGTCGGCGATCTGCAGGTCGATCGCTTCGCCGGGGATATCGTGCGGAGGGAGAGCGGGTTTGTCGTTCACGTCGGCGTCTCGCTGGTTGAGCGGGAATCGGTTCGTAGCGGAAGGCGGCACCGTTCGGGGCGACCCGCCCGGACGGCTGCACTGCGGGGAAGGCGATCGACTCAGTGCCCGCGCCGCACGCGGCGCCACGGATGCTTCCAGTCGATATGCGGTGCGTTTTCGTCACGCGGATGCTGGCGCCGATGTTCCTGCCACAGTTCGTCGGAGAACAGCGCAGCCACGATCACGAGTGGCAGCACGAGGAAGATGCCGAGTATGACTTGCTCGATCACGATAGCCTCCTTGCGGTGGCAGGAACCCTTGCTCCCATTCTAGGCTCTGAACTTCGCCCGCGGTCAACTTCTTGCACCGCGGAATACCCCTGTTCGCGGTAGCGCGTCACGGGTGTTTCACGCACGCGCGGGCATCAAAAAGGACACCAACATGCAACTCCAGAACGATAAGCACACGCTTGCATTGCGGCCGCTGGAGCGCCAGGACCTGCGCTTCGTTCACGAGCTGAACAACGACGCGAAGATCATGCGCTACTGGTTCGAGGAACCATACGAAACCTTCTCCGAGCTGTCGCAACTGTATGACCGTCACGTGCACGACCAGCGCGAGCGCCGCTTCGTCGCGGTCGATCCGCAGGACGAACTGGTCGGCCTCGTCGAGCTGATCGAGCTCGACTACATCCATCGTCGCGGCGAGTTTCAGATCATCATCGCGCCCCAACGCCAGGGGCGCGGCTATGCGGGGCAGGCGACGCGCCTCGCAATCGAATATGCGTTCAAGGTGCTGAACATGCGCAAGCTGTACCTGATCGTCGATACGTCGAATGCGGCGGCCATCCACGTGTACGAGAAATGCGGATTCCAGCACGAGGCGGAATTGAAGGAAGAATTTTTCGGCAACGGCGCGTATCACAACGCATATCGCATGTGCATTTTCCAGCGCGATTATTTCGAGCGCCCACAATCGGCCTGAATAACGCCGGGTAAAAACACGAGTGAAAACCCCCGCGGCCCCGCTGCCGCGGGCGCCCGGCCCACTCGAAAAATACGGGTAAATACGAACGCGCTTATACCTGGCATTATTCTTGTGTCACGTAAATGCGATCCCGCACTGCGGTAAATTTATATCGTTTCGAATGACTTTGTGTGCGGCGCACCAAAATAATTCCGGTATTGAAATGAATTATCCAAACCGTTCAATCGGCGCATTGTAACTTTGCTGAAAGTCTTGCCCCGCAATGCTTTGCGACCGGCGATGCGCGCCGGTCCGCGCGCCGCGAGACATCGGCGCCCATGCGCGACACGCGAAAAACCGGGTGCGCACAGGGTGCGACAATTCGCCGCTATTGCGATCGCACAACAAATGTGCTTGCTATCGCTTGCCGGTCTTCTAAAGTGAAAAACGCGGGTTCACGATCACCTTTAAACACATAGCTAACCCAGCCTGGTGCCCGCAAGCCTGGAGACAAAAAACATGATGAAGCGAACCGGTGTCCTTTTTGCCCTTGTCGGTGCATTTTCCGTGGTGTCGATCGCCCAGGCGGGCGGCGATGCGGCTGTCCAGCCGAAGCAGGAAATTCAGCTGACGAAGAATGCATGGGGTTGTCTGTCGAAAGACAATCTGGACTCCGTACTGAACCACGAGCGTGACGGCAAGTCGCAGGCGAAGCAGCAGTACTTCGACGACTACCGTTGCCTGTCGGTGCCGGAAGGCCAGCGCTTCCGCGTGGTGTCGGTCGACCAGGGCGACGTTCAGTTCGTCAGCGCCGACAACAGCGACCAGCAAGGTCTCTGGACCGATTCGCGCTTCGTCAAGCAGTAACCGCACGCGCACCTCTCGCGCCCCCGCGCGCCGGCCCGATTCGCCGGCGGCGCGGCCCGAATGCGGCCCGGCCGATGCCGGGCCGTCGTGCTGTGGAGCGCCCGTCGCGTGCCGGGCGGCGTGCATTCGGTATCATCACGACCCACCGAACCGAATGCCCGCCCGGGCCGTATCCGCATGGCGCTGAAATCCACGATCTACAAAGCCGAGCTGCAAATCGCCGACATGGATCGGCACTACTACGCCGATCACGCATTGACGGTCGCCCGTCACCCGTCGGAAACCGACGACCGGATGATGGTGCGCATCGTCGCGTTCGCGCTGTTCGCGCACGAGCGTCTCGAATTCTCCAAGGGGCTGTCGGACGTCGACGAGCCCGACCTGTGGCAAAAGGACCTGACGGGCGCGATCGACGTATGGATCGAGGCCGGCCAGCCCGACGAACGGCGCATCTCGAAGGCGGCAGGCCGCGCCGGGCAGGTCACGGTGATCGCATACGGCGGCAAGGCCTCGGACATCTGGTGGCAGGGCGTGCGCAGCAAGGTGGAGCGGCTGCGCAACGTGCAGGTGCTGTCGCTGGCCGACGGCGTCGCCGCCGCGCTTGGGCGCCTCGCCGAGCGCACGATGCGTCTGCAATGCACGGTGCAGGACGGCGCCGCGTGGATCTCGAGCGCCGACCACGATCCGGTTGCAGTCGAATGGACCGTGCTGAAGGCGCGCGCCGGCGCGTGACGGCCGACGCTCAGCCGATCGCGGCGGGCGGCCCCTTGAATTCCAGCATGTTCCCTTCGGGATCGAACAGATAGATCGACGGCCCGTAGCCGCCGGCGCCGTAGCGCTCGGCGGGGGCGCCCGGACGCGCGCCGTGCGCGGCGAAATGCTCGATCAGCGCGTCGGGGTCGAACGGCTCGACGCGCAGGCATAGATGGTCGAGATTGCGGCCGGTGCCGGGCGGGCCGCTGTCGGGACGGTCGATCGGGCCGCCGACCGACAGCAGGTCGATCAGCGCGTCGCCGGCGCGCAGCTGCACGAGGCCCAGGTCGGGTTGTTCCTTCTCCACGTGGCAGCCGACGGCGTCGCAGTAAAAGCGCGTCATCGCAGCCATGTCGGTCACGCGCAGGACGACGTGATCGATCGCGCGGATGGTCGGTTTCATGAGCAGGCACTCCTTCACGGATGGCGTGCCCCGAGTGTAGACCGCGCCGGCGCGGGATGCCGGAACGCGTCACCGATCGACGGACGAAAAAAAGCCCGTTCACGCAGAGCGGAACGGGCTTAATCCATATCAGGAGGAGACATGGAGGAGACAGTTCCAACTATACACACGGCGATGGTGCGTTGCAATATTCCGAGTGTAAAAAATGGTCAGGACGGCGATTTGTCGCAGCCGCACTGCAGCAAAAGGGTGACGGGAAGATGACCAAAGCGGCGTCCGGGCAGCGCTCGCGCGGCTTTTCGTCCGATTGATCGATTTGGATGCGTCCCCGGTTTTGCCGATGCGAATCACAGAGCAAGATTCAGGGCGCGACGGCCCATGCCGATGTCTAGAGTAGGCACCATCTACACTAGAGAGTGCGAGGTTCAGATGAAAACCGCCTATTCGACCGACGATGCCCGCTGGGGCGCCGTGACCGCCCGCGATCCGCATGCGGACGGCGCGTTCTTCTATGGCGTGCGTACCACCGGCGTGTTCTGCCGGCCGAGCTGCGCGTCGCGGCTGCCGCGGCGCGAGCATGTGTCCTTCTTCGCCGATCCGGCCGCGGCGCGCGCGGCAGGCTTTCGCCCGTGCAAGCGCTGCCAGCCGGAAGGGCTGCCGCGCGAGCTCGAAATCGTCAATCGGGCATGCGCGGTGCTCGACGCGCATCCAGAGCGGCTCACGCTGCAGCAGCTCAGCGATGCCGTGCACGTGAGCCCGTTTCATCTGCAGCGGCTGTTCAAGCGCGTGGTCGGCGTGTCGCCGCGGCAGTACCAGGCCGCGCAGCGCGGCGCCGCCCTGCGCGAGGCGCTGCAAAGCGGGCAGCCGGTCACGCAGGCGGCCGTCGACGCGGGTTTCAATTCGCCGTCGCGGCTCTACGCATCGGTGCCGCGCGAGCTGGGGATGGCGCCGTCCGCGTTCCGTCGTCAGGGCGCCGGCCTGCGGATCGACTATGCGACCGCGTCGACGCCGCTCGGCACGGTGCTCGTCGCCGCGACCGAACAGGGCATCTGCCGGATCGCGTTCGGCGACGAACCGGCGCCGCTCGTCGATGAACTGAAGGATGCGTTCGCGCGCGCCGAGCTGGTCGAAGCGCCGTCGCGGCTCGCGCCGTTCGTCGCGCAGATCCGCGCGTACCTCGACGGCACGCGGCACGCGTTCGACCTGCCGCTCGACATCGCGCCGACCGCGTTCCAGCAGCGCGTCTGGGAAGCGCTGACGCACATCCCGTACGGCGAAACGCGCAGCTACTCGGAGATCGCCGAGGCGCTCGGCTCGCCGCGTGCGGTGCGCGCCGTCGCATCGGCCTGCGCGTCGAACCCGGTCGCGCTCGCGATTCCGTGCCATCGTGTCGTGCAGAAGGGCGGCGCGCTTGCCGGATATCGCTGGGGCGTGCGCCGCAAGGCGACGCTGCTCGCGTCCGAGGCGCGCCGTGTGCGCGACGATGAAACCGAAGCCGTTGCGGAGGGCAACGTAGTTTGAGCATCGAAACAACCACGATTACGTCGATCGCGGACGGCGGCCAGGTGCCGCCGTCCGCGCAGATGGCGCTGCGCTTCAAGGCGCCGTACGACTGGGCGCGCGTGCTGCGCTTCTTCAGCGGACGTGCGATTCCGGGTGTCGAACAGGTCGTCGACGGCGTGTATCGCCGCATCGTCGATCTGAACGGCGACGCGGGCCGCCTTACCGTCACGAAGCATCCGCGCCGGCATTGCCTGATCGCGACGGTCGAAGGGGCGGCCGCGCGCCATGTCGACGACGCATTCGCGCGCCGCGTCGCGTCGATGTTCGATCTCGGCGCCGATCCGGCCGCGATCGGCGGCGGGCTCGCGCGCGACCCGTGGTTCGCGCCGCTCGTCGAGGCCGCGCCGGGGCTGCGCGTGCCGGGCGCCTGGTCGGGGTTCGAGCTCGCGGTGCGCGCGATCGTCGGCCAGCAGGTGAGCGTGAAGGCGGCCACGACGATCGTCGGCCGGCTCGTCCAGCGGGCCGGCGAGCGCGTCGTGCACGACGACGGCATGTCGACGCCGGATGGCGCGCCGGCCTGGCGTTTCCCGACGCCGGACGCGCTCGCCTCGTGCGATCTGGAGAAGATCGGCATGCCCGGCAAGCGAGCCGCGGCGCTGACGGGCATGGCGCGCGCGGTGGCGGCCGGCCACGTGCCGCTCGATCCCGCGCAGGCCGACCTCGGGACATTGCGCCGCGCATGGCTCGATCTGCCCGGCATCGGCCCGTGGACCGTCGAATACATCGCAATGCGTGCGTGGCGCGACCCCGACGCGTGGCCGGCGTCCGATCTGGTGCTGATGCAGTCGATCACCGCGCGCGATCCGTCGCTCGACCGGCTCGCGAGCCAGAAGCACCGTACCGAAGGCTGGCGGCCGTGGCGCGCGTATGCGGCGCTTCATCTGTGGAACGACGTGGCGGACCGGGCCGGCGGCGCGCGCGGCGGATGACGGTTGTGGTGGCCTGCCCGCGGGGCGACCGGGCAACGCCGCGATGCAACCTGCGGCGGGCGCGGGTCCGGCAGCGATCGGTCGGTCGTCCTCATGGTTGCGACGCCTGACGGCGATCAAGCCGCTCCGCCGCCTGTCGCCCGCGGCGTACGGTCGACCGCGCCTCGACGATATCGCCCGGCGGGTTCGGCCGCGCGGGTTGCACCTGTCGGCGCGGCTTCGCGCACGATTCGCACCGTTCGCGTTCCGTCCGACGAATTTCACGTGATCGCCGCGTCCGGCGGTGCCGACGGCCCTCGGACGCGCACGCTGCGATTGTCGCCATCGACCCGCCCGGCGGCCCGCTGCGGCGGGCGCGCACCGCCCTGAGCCACCTCAAGCGCGTGTTTCGGCGAGATGTTAAAGTGCCCGCTACCAACGAAGCGACCAATAATCCAGCCGGCCGCGCGCGGCGTTCCGCGCGCGTCCGTCACGCACTTGCGTCTCCATGTCGAACACCATGACTCACCGCCAGTCCGAACTGCTGCTGAATCGTCTCGAAGCGCTGAGCTCGGGCCCGACGCGGCAGCATCTGCCCGACGGCCTGCGCGGCATCGAAAAGGAAAGCCTGCGCGTGACGCGCGACGGGATGATCGCGTTTACGCCGCATCCGCGCGCGCTGGGCTCGGCCCTCACGCATCCGTCATTGACGACCGACTATTCCGAAGCGCTGATCGAACTGATCACGCCGGCGGAGCCCGACGCGTCGCTCACGCTCGAACGTCTCGACGATCTGCACCGCTACGTGTATGCATCGCTCGGCGACGAGATGCTGTGGAACGAATCGATGCCCGGCCTGTTGCCGGCCGACGATGAAATCCCGATCGCCGACTACGGCACGTCGAACATCGGCCGCCTGAAGACGGTGTACCGCCGCGGCCTCGCGCATCGCTACGGCCGCACGATGCAGTGCATCGCCGGCATCCACTACAACTACTCGCTGCACGAGGAAGTGTGGCGGCGCCTGCACGCGGACGAAGGCTCGACGGCCACGCTCGTCGACTACCAGTCGGAGCGCTATCTCGCGCAGATCCGCAACTTCCGCCGTCGCAGCTGGCTGCTGATGTACCTGTTCGGCGCATCGCCCGCGCTCGACACGAGATTCCTGCGCGGCAAGCCGCACAAGCTCGATGCGTTCGATGCCGACACGCTGTACCGGCCGTATGCGACGAGCCTGCGGATGAGCGACCTCGGTTACTCGAACACGACCGCGCAGGCCGCGCTGCACGTCGACTACAACACGCTGTCCGGCTATCTCGACGCGCTGTCGACGGCCGTGAGCGAGCCGTATCCGCCGTACGAGGCGATCGGCACGCATCGCGACGGCGAATGGATCCAGATCAACACGAACGTGCTGCAGATCGAGAACGAGTTCTATTCGACGATCCGTCCGAAGCGCATCACGTATTCGGGCGAGCGCCCGCTGCATGCGCTCGCGTCGCGCGGCGTGCAGTACATCGAAGTGCGCTGCCTCGACATCGATCCGTTCGAGCCGACCGGCATCGCGCTCGAGACCGCCCGCTTCATCGATGCGTTCCTGCTCGCGTGCGCGCTCGACGAGAGCCCCGCGCTCGACTGCGACGCGTACAAGGAAGCAAATGCGAACTTCGCCAGCGTGACGATGGACGGGCGCAAGCCGGGCCTCACGCTGATGCGCGACGGCCAGCCGGTCACGCTGCAGGCATGGGCCGACGACCTGATGACCGATATCGAAACCGTCGGGCGCCGTCTCGACGAGATCCGCGGCGGTGACGAGCATGCGCGTGCGATCGCCGCGCAGCGCGAGAAGCTTGCCGATCCGGAGCGCACGCCGTCGGCGCGTGTGCTGCGCGAGATGCGCGAGAACGGGCAGTCGTTCCTCGCGTTCGCGCTTGCGCACAGCGAAGCGCATGCCGCGCATTTCCGTGCGAACCCGCCGTCGGCGGAGACGATGCGCGCCGAGCAGGCGCTCGCGGCGAAGTCGCTGGCCGAGCAGGCCGAGCTGGAAGCGAAGGAGGCCGGATCATTCGACGCGTTCGTCGCGGCCTATCGCGCGTATACGCTGAACCGCTTCAGCGTTTGATGGCAGCAACCCGCTGCGCGTCGCGCGGCGGGTAGCCGGCTGCGGGCCGGATGGTCGCGTGTTCACGCGAGCGACCCGGTTCACCCGCTTCAATGATGCGCGTACGTGTCGCGATCGACCACGTGCGGCAGCGCTGGCTTCCCCGATTCCACGTTCGCATGGCCGTCGCTGCCGTAGCCGGCCGCGTCGCCGCGCGCCTGCGCGGCACGCCGCATGATCGCCTGCATGTTTTGCGGAAAGTCGGGACTGCTGGCGAGACTCGTCCGGTAGCCGGCGGCCTGCAGTTCCACGAGTTCCTGGCGAACTTCCGCACGCGTCAATGTCGACGCGGCGTGGGCCTGGGCGGCGACAGCCGAGCCGATCAGCAGCAACGTGCAGGCCGCGAGTTTCATGGTTTTCATCGTGTTTGCTCCGTGAGGTTTCCGGAGCCGCGCCGTCGTCGGCACGGGCGGAATCGATGCGGCCAGTCTAGGCTTCGGACGCCAAACGAAACACCCCGCCCGCCATCAGTCACCTTTGCCGGTTGAGCAACATTGCGCCCGGCGGCTTGCTGGCGGACGTGTCAGCGGGCCGCCGGCCGCCGGTCAGCGTGCGGGGGACGCCGTGTATCGGCGCCGCGCGCATCGGGCTTGCCCTCCTTGTACAAGCGCGATGCGCCTCCTAACCTTTTTTAAGCGACCGATCGGTCGGCGCCGCGGCATGGTTGCATGCGCAAGCGTCGGGCGTCTTCGCCGCCGTGGAACGCGCGTTTGATACGGGGGCGGGGTGTGCGCGGGCGCCAGGGCGCCTACTGCGGTCGACCGCGAAGCATGGGACGGGAGTAAGCGCTGAAGCGCTAACTCCCGCCGACCGCGAAGCATGGGATAGGAGTAAGCGCTGAAGCGCTAACTCCTATCGACACGGAGACACGAGACACGATGAATCCCACCGCAGCCCTGCCGCCCGGCATCCTGTTCGCGCAGCCGTTGACGCCTATCGCCAACTCGCTGCTCCTGTCGTTCCTCGTCGCGGTGATCCCGATCGCGGTCGCGCTGATCGCGCTCGGCGTGCTGCGCCGGCCGGCGTGGCAGGCGTCGCTGGCCGGGCTCGTCGCCGGCCTCGCGGTCGCGATCGGTGCGTGGGGTATGCCGGTCGGCCTCGCGTTCAACGCGGTCGGCGCCGGCATGGCGCTCGCGCTCGTGCCGGTGATGTGGATCGTGTTCAACGCCTTGCTGCTGTACAACATCGCGGTGAAGTCGGGCCGCTTCGACCAGTTCCGGCAGTGGATGCTCGACAACCTGCCCGACGACCGCCGCCTCGTGCTGCTCGTCGTCGCGTTCTCGTTTGGCTGTCTGCTCGAAGGGATCTCCGGCTTCGGCACGCCGGTCGCGATCACCAGCGCGCTGCTGATCGCGCTCGGCTTCCCCGCGCTCGAAGCGCTCACCTACACGCTGCTGTTCAACACGGCTCCGGTCGCGTTCGGTGCGCTCGGCGTGCCGATCACCGTGCTCGGCGCGGTCACGTCGCTGCCGCCCGCAACGCTCGGCGCGATGGTCGGCCGGCAACTGCCGTTCTTCGCGCTGCTGCTGCCGTTCTACGTGGTCGGCGCATACGGCGGCCTGCGCTCGATCGCGAAACTGTGGCCCGCGCTGCTCGTGTCGGGCGCCAGCTTCGCGATCGCGCAGTTCGTCACGTCGAACTTCCTCGGGTACCAGCTCACCGACGTGCTGTCGTCACTCACGTCGCTGATCGTCACGATCGGCTTCCTGCAAGTGTGGAAGCCGCAGCCCGACCCGCAGTACGCGCTCGCGCGCAGCGTGCCGGCCACGGCCGGCGCCGCGCGCGCGGGCTTCGGCGGCTGGCTGCCGTGGCTCGTCGTGTCGGTGGTCGTGATCGTCTGGGTGCACGCGAACATCGCGGCGATCGGCGACGTGAAGATCAAGTGGCCGGGCCTGCACAACGCGGTGTTCGTGTCGCTGTACCACAAGCCGTATGCGGCGATCTGGGACTTCCAGCCGCTCGGCACCGGTACCGCGATCCTCCTGTCGGCGATCATCACGGCCGTGCTGACGCGCACCGGCATCGGCGCGTTCTTCGAATGCGTGGTCAAGACGTGGCGGCAAACGTGGATCGCGATCGTCACGGTGATGATGATCGTCGGGCTCGCGTACCTGCTGAACTACTCGGGGATCAGCTACACGCTCGGCACCGGCGTCGCGTCGACCGGCGCGTTGTTCCCGCTCGTGTCGGCGTCGCTCGGCTGGATCGCGGTGTTCCTGTCCGGCAGCGACACGTCCGGCAATGCGCTGTTCGGCAACCTGCAGGTCGTCGCCGCTCGCCAGCTCGGCTTCGATCCGGTGCTGATGGCCGCGACCAACTCGTCGGGCGGCGTGATGGGCAAGATGATCTCGCCGCAGAACATCGCGACGGGCGTGTCGACGACCGACCTGAAAGGGCAGGAAGGCGTCGTGTTCGCGCGCACCTTCTGGCACAGCGTGATCCTCACGCTGCTGCTCGGCGTGCTGGTGTTCCTGCAGCAGCACGTGCTGACGTGGATGATCCCTGCGCTGCCGAAATAACGCGCGACGGGAAGCAACAAGGAAGCAACAACGAAGGCACGAGGACGACAACGAGGGAAGGCGCGGGAAAAGCGCCGGAAAGGGCAGGGAAGTGCGACAGGCAATACGCGAAACCGGTGAACGCGCGGCGGCTCAGCGCGCGTTCACCTGCCGCGCCGCGCGTGCCGCGTCGTGCGTGGCGGACTGCGCCCGCAGGATGCACGCGAGGAACGCATCGATCGCGGGGCTCTGGCGGCGCGCCTTCAGGTAGTACACGTATTCGTCGATCGTCGTGTCGACGCCCCGCAGTGCGACGACGCGCAGGTCCGGATGGCGCTCGGCCTCGCCGCGTGGAAACAGGCTCCCGCCCACGCCATGCAGGATCGCCTCGCGGATCGCTTCGCGGCTGCCGATCTCGGCGACCGACGTGGCCGCGACGCCGGCCGCCGCGAGGATCGTCTCCGTGCAGCGGCGCGTGACCGACCCTTCCTCGCGGATCAGCAGCCGCACATCGGCGAGCTGCGCGGCGTCGATCGCGTCGAAGCGCGCGAGCGGATGGTCGCGATGCACGACGAGCACGAGCGGATCGGTGGAGATCACCTTGCGTTCGAGGCCGTCCGCGTCATTGCGCTGCGACGACACCGCGAGGTCGATGCGGAATTCCTGCAGCGCCTGCAGGATTTCCTCGGAATTGCCGATCCGGCACGTGAGTGCGATCGACGGATGCGCGTGCGAGAAGCGGCCGACCGCGTCCATGATGTAGTACGGCCCCGTCGCGCCGATCCGCAGATGGCCTTCGAACAGGCCGCCGACGTTGCGCAGCATGATGTCGGCCTGCGCCTCGAGCGCGATCATTTTCTCGACGAGCGGCAGCAGCTCGATCCCGGTCTCGGTGACCTCGAGCTTGCGGCCGCTGCGGTAGAACAGCTCGACGCCGTACAACTGCTCGACCTGCCGGATCTGCGCGGCGATCGTCGGCTGGCTCACGCCCAGATGGCGCGCGGCGCGCGTGATGCTGCCCTGCCTGACGGTCGCGTGGAACGCCTTCAGCTGATCGAACACGACTCGGCTTCTCCCCCCTCTTCATCGCGCGTCAGCGTAGCGTACGCATGTGTCGGCCGGATGAAAGGCGCGTCGTGCGCCGCTTCGAAAAAAAGCTGGGGGTAAGCGCAAGAAACCTGTTGGAACCGGTCACGGCCGGGACATGCCGGTGCGGACTAATAGCGGCAACGCACGACCGCCGGCCCCGCTCGACCGGCGCCACCCTTACCGACCCACAGGATCCTCTTCATGTCCGCCAACAATCGACGCGATTTCCTGCGCCTCGCCGCCCAGTCGGCCGGCGCGATGGCCGCCTACGCCGGCTTCCCGCCCGCGATCCGCAACGCACTGGCCATGCCGGCCGCGTATCGCACCGGCACGATTCGCGACGTCGAACACGTCGTGATCTTCATGCAGGAAAACCGCTCGTTCGACCACTACTTCGGCGGGCTGCGCGGCGTGCGCGGCTTCAACGACCCGCGTCCGCACCTGCTGCCGAGCGGTGCGCCGGTGTGGCAGCAGCCGCCGGCGTCGGTGTTCACGAAGAACTACCATTCGCGCGGCCTCGACCCGGCCGCGCCGTACGTGCTGCCGTTCTACCTCGACCCGAAGCAGACGACCGAATTCCAGCCGGGCACCAACCACGGCTGGAGCAGCGGCCACCTGTCCTGGAACAACGGCCAGTGGGACCAGTGGGTGAACCAGAAGCAGGACGTGCTGACGATGGGCTACCTGAAGCGTCAGGACCTCACGTACCACTACGCGCTCGCCGACGCGTTCACGATCTGCGACTCGTACTTCTGCTCCGCGCACGCGGACACGGCGCCGAACCGCATCTACCTGTGGACCGGCACGATCGACCCGCGCAATATCTACGGCAACCAGCCGAACGGCCCGGGCATCGGCGAGCGCAACAACGTGAACGGCTACACGTGGACGACCTACGCCGAACGCCTCGAGGACGCGAAGATCAGCTGGAAGGTGTACCAGGGCGGCACCGGCATTCCGGGCGATCCGACCGACAACTACACCGACAATTCGCTGATGTTCTTCAAGCGCTTCCAGGTGAAGGAAGGCGCGAGCGGCCCGCTGGTCGACAAGGGCGCGTCGGACCACACGCTCGCCGAGCTGAAGGCCGACGTGCAGGCGAACCGGCTGCCGCAGGTATCGTGGATCGTGTCGCCGTACAAGTACAGCGAGCACCCGCAGGCGTCGCCGACCGACGGCGCGTTCTACATCAACATGGTGCTCGAGGCGCTGACGTCGAACCCCGAGGTGTGGGCGAAGACGGTGTTCATCCTCAACTACGACGAGAACGACGGGCTGTTCGACCACGTCGTGCCGCCGGTGCCGCCGGTCACGAGCGGCGTGGGCGGCCAGGGCATCGTGTCGTCGAACTTGCTGTCTAACCTCGGCGACGAACTGCTCGACCTGAACAAGTACCCCGGCGAGATGAGCCCGCTGGTGCCGGGCGCGGACCCGGGCGGCCTCCAGCCGATCGGCCTCGGGCCGCGCGTGCCGCTGATCATCATCTCGCCGTGGACGAAGGGCGGCTGGGTCTGCTCGGAGACGTTCGATCACACGTCGGTGCTGCGTTTCCTCGAAGCGCGCTTCGGCGTGAAGGAGCCGAACATCAGCGCGTGGCGCCGGTCGGTCTGCGGCGATCTCACATCGGCGTTCGACTTCTCCGCGCGCCCCGATACGCGTACGGTGAGCTTCACGGTGCCGCAGCACATCTCCACCGCCGGCCACGCGTATCAAGTGCCCGCGCAGCAGTCGATGCCGGCGCAGGAGCCCGGCACGCGTCCGGCGCGCGCGCTGCCGTACGAGCTGTTCGTGCATGCCCGCGTGAACGGCCGCGACGACAGCGTGTCGCTCGATTTCGCGAACTCGGGTGACGCGGGTGCCGCGTTCTACGTGTACGACCGCCGCAATCCGGCGACGCCGCCGCGCCGCTACGCGGTGTCCTCGCACGACCGCTTCGCCGATACCTGGAGCACGTCGGCCGCGCGCGGCGACTACCATCTCGCCGCCTATGGCCCGAACGGCTATCTGTGCGAGTTCCAGGGCAACACGCGGCTGGCCGCGGACGGCACTCACGCGAACCCGGAAGCGAAGATCGGCTACGACGTGCGCAACCGCCACGTGTACCTGCAGTTGCGCAACAGCGGCCGCGCGGCGTGCCGTGTGGTCGTCGACAACGCGTACAGCCACGCGCATGCGCGCACCTACACGCTGGAGCCGGGCGCGCGCATCGAGGATCACTTCGAGCTGTCGTCGAGCCACGGTTGGTACGATCTGACGATCACCGCGACGACGCTGCGCGGCGGCGACGACAAGGTCGTGCGCCGCTTCGCGGGCCACGTCGAGACGGGCCGGCCGAGCCAGAGCGACCCGGGGCCGGTGAAGCAGACGGTCTGACGGCGGGCTAACATTGCGCGGTCCGGCATATTCACGCCGGCCGCGCGATTGGTTTTTGGAAACTGAAAACTGTTGACAATATATCGGGCCGAGGGTATACAGGGATCATTCGCCGATATGGCGCCTTCGTTCTCACCCGCAGCTTCGCTGCCTGCCCGATCATGATCGCCCCGAACGCACTCAACGCCATCGAACTCCTGCAAAGCCAGTCGCTCGCGATGATCGTGCAGGACATGCTTGAGCGCGCGATCGTGTCCGGCGAATATGCCCCGGGCGAGAAGCTTAACGAAGTCGATATCGCGACCAGGCTGAACGTGTCACGCGGCCCCGTGCGCGAAGCGTTCCGCGCGCTCGAGCAGGCCGGGCTGCTGCGCAACGAGAAGAACCGTGGCGTGACGGTGCGGGTCGTGCCGCTGCGCGAGGCCGAGGAAATCTACGAAGTGCGCGCGATGCTCGACGAGTCGGTCGCGCGTGCGCTCGCGAAGCGCATTTCGCCCGACACGCTGAAGGTGCTGAAGGGCATCATCCAGTCGATGAAGCAAGCCGCGAAGGCGCACGACGTCACGCGCTACACCGAGCTGAACGTGCAGTTCCACGACGCGATGGTAGTCGGCGTCGGCAATACGCACCTCACCGATACCTATCGCCGGCTCGTGCGCCAGCTCGGGCTGCTGCGCCAGGCCGCGATCGAGGCGGAAGAGGATGCCATCGCGGTGTCCGCGGCCGAGCACGACAAGATCGTGCAGGCGCTCGCGGCCGGCGACGAGGAGAAGGCGGTCGCGCTCGTGCGCGAGCACGTCGCGCACGGCCTCGCGCGGATGCGCCGCACGCACGAGCAGGGGCCGCCCGCGACGGGCAAGGCGGCGCGAGAGAAAGCCGCGCGCGTGAGCGGCGCCTGACGGCCGTTTGCTCGACGTTGATGATGTCCGGCCGAAAGCAGTGATCGCCCGCGGCCGATCATTTGCCGCGCTGTTTATCGAAGAAATCGTCCAGTACCCAGCCCGTTCCGGATTCGCAGCGCACTTGGGTGTATGCATAAATCTTTGCAACGCGATCCGTCACGGGGACACAGGACTCGCCTTTCCTGACCGTAAAGATCGGCTGGGTTCTGTCGTCGTTTGGTTCGGCGAAGGCCGGCATGTCCTGAAGGGCCGTCCAGTTCTCATCTCTATATTTCGAGCACGCGCTGACCATTACGGTGAGTGCGGCTAATAGCAAAAAGCGCATCATTTCTTCGGATATCGTCGAATTCCAATCAATCGCTTCGAATGGCGCAAGCCGATCATCAAATCTGCAGGCGCTATGATACCCGGCAGCTGCCATCTCGGGTCGTAAGCCAGAATGCCTGCCTTGCCAAGGACTTCCGCTATATTCGATGAGCAGTTATTGTCGACGAGGGAGTAGTGCCTGTTTTCCAGGCGCCTCTTTTTTATCTCGGAAGTGATGATTGCCTTTTCACGCTCGTTGGCATTGATGAGATAACCGATCGTGTCGCGATGCATCTTGGTCTGCTGGCGATCAAGATAACGCGAGATGTTATCGACATCCCATCCCGGATGCGCCCTGCCATATACGATTCCGTCGATCGCGATCGCGGCATGTCCGAACTGAGATCCCCTGGAGATGGATCGTGAGTCGCTAATCAAAATTTCAATAGTTGACGACGTATGCATTGACGTGTAGCAGATGTGCTTTTTTATCGAGGGCGTGACATCCTATCAAGTCATTGACGGTTATAAAATCGAGATATTCGATTGGGGAGACGAGAAAAATGCCTCGAAGTGAGTAACTATCTAATCGAGATTTCAGCGGGCGTGTTTTGTCGATTTGCAATTATTTAGAGATATTCCTGAATATTTTTGAGAACGGCGGAGTTGGGCGCGCGAGTCGTCGGTGCACTGGCCTTGCGAGGCGCTGCCGTTTTTCCCACCATCGCATTGCACCCGTCGGTCACCCCTTGTCCGCCTTCCCCGCCGCGCTCGCGAATTTCGCGAGCCACGTGTCGACGGCCGCCGGCCGCCGGCTCTCGTCTTCCGCACGCTCCTTGCGGCGGATCGCGTTGCGCACGACGTGCGCGCCGACATAGCGGATCGGCTCCGGCGGGAAATGGCCGAGCGGGCCGCGCACGATCGGGCTGCGCGTCCACGCGTTGTCGAGGCCGAGCACCAGCGACGACAGGATCTGCCCGCCCATGTAGGTCGGCCCGACGCCGTTGCCCGAATAGCCGAAGCCGTAGAACACGTTCGGCGCGTCGTCGAGGCGGCCGAAGAACGGGAAGCCCGTCACCGAGCGGTCCGACGGGCCGTTCCAGCTCGCGGTGACCGGCACGCCCGCGAGCGACGGGAAGAAGTCGCGCAGGCTCCGCGTAAGCTGCGCCTCGTACGGCGAGCGCCGGTCGAACACCGGCGCGATGCGGCTGCGCCAGGAGAACGTATTGCCGCCCTTGCCGAGCATCAGCCGACCGTCGGTCGTCGTGCGGTAGTAGTACACGAAGATCCGCGAATCGAGCACCGACACGCCGTCCACGAGCCCGGTCTTCTCGAGCAGTTCCGGGCATTTTTCGGTGATGACCATGTCGCTCGACACGACCGCGATCGTGCGTTCGAACTGCGGGAAGCGGCTCGCCATCCACGCGTTGATCGCAAAGACCAGCTTGCCCGCGCGCACGCTGCCCGACGGCGTGCGCACGACGGCCGGCTGCCCCGGCGTGAAGTCGACGAGCGGCGTGCGCTCGTGGATCCGGATCCCCATGTCGAGCGCGACGCGGCGCAGCCCGCGCACCAGCTTGCCCGGATGCACGGTCGCGGCGATCGGCGAGTACACGCCGTCGAGATTGCGGGAGGAGCCCGAGCGGCGCGCGACTTCGGCGGCCGGCAGCGGTTCGTAGCTGTGGATGCCGCACGCGGCGAGCGCGTCGAGCACCGGCGCGAGCGTGCCGATCTGCGCGCGCGACGTCGCCGTGTACAGCGTGCCGTCGAGCCGCAGTTCGGCATCGATGCGATGCGCGCGGCAGAAGTCGGCGATGTGCTGGACGGCCGCCTCCGACGCCTTCACGAGCCGGATCGCTTCCGCTTCGCCGAACAGCCGGCGCAGCGTCAGGAATTTCGCGGACCACGTGAGCAGGCACCCGCCGTTGCGTCCGCTCGCGCCGGCGCCGCACAGGTCGGCCTCGAGTATCGCGATGTCGAGCGCCGGGTTCTGCTGCTTCGCCTGGATCGCGGTCCAGAGCCCGGTGAAGCCACCGCCGACGATACAGACGTCGGCCTGCGTCGCGCCCTGCAGCGCGGGGGCGAGATCGCCGTCGTTGAACAGTGCTTGTTCGATCCAGAAGGGTCGCATCGGGTGTCGTGCCGGTAAGAGTCGGGTTGCCGTGCCGCGCACGGCGGGAAAACGAAAGCGAAACCGCCGCACGGCGGCGCGCGGCGGTGGGTCGCGCGCCGCGATGCGGCCGGGTGCGTCGCGTCAGGCCGCCGCTTCGGCGGACACGCGGCGCACGCCCATCGCCTTCAGCGTGTCGGCGATCGCGGCGACCGCGCCCGGAATGCCCGCTTCGCCGAAGTGGCCGATGCAGCCGAGGCGGAACGTGTCGACTTCGGTCAGCTTGCCCGGATACAGAATGTAGCCGCGCTTTTTGACCTCCTGATAAAACCGTCCGCCGCGCGCGGCGAGGCCGCCTTCGTCGACGTATTGCGCGACGGCCGCGTCGAGCGCCGCCGTGAAGCGCCATTGCGTCGTGCGCTGCATGTACACCCACTGGTCGTACAGATCCTCGTCGTGCTGACACATTCTGCTTTCTGTTCTCTGCCTATTGTTGACAATCTACAAATCATCAATTTTAATGTCAAGCATGGAACACCCCCATCGGCGCGGCGCGGGCGCCGACGACTCAACCCCTCTTCGAACCGAAAGGAATGAACGTCATGAGTGAAACGCCTGTATCCGTGGAAGTGAACGGCCGTCGCTACAACTGGATGAGCCGCCCCGTGGTGGTGGTCTGCGTCGACGGCTGCGCGTATGAATATCTCGAGATGGCGGCCGAGGCTGGCGTCGCGCCGTTCCTGCGCACGCTGCTGAAGCCGGGCACGGCGCTCAAGGGCGAGTGCGTGGTGCCGAGCTTCACGAACCCGAACAACCTGTCGATCGTTACCGGCGTGCCGCCGGCGATCCACGGGATAAGCGGCAACTACTTCTACGATCGCGACACCGGCGCCGAGGTGCTGATGAACGATCCGAAGTACCTCGTCGCGCCCACCGTGCTCGCTACCTTCGCCGAGCGGGGCGCGCGCGTCGCGGTCGTCACCGCGAAGGACAAGCTGCGCCGCCTGCTCGGCAAGGGACTCAAGGGCATCTGCTTCTCGTCGGAGAAGGCCGACGAGGCGAGCCTCTCGGAAAACGGCATCGACAATGTGCTCGAGCTGGTCGGCAAGCCGGTGCCGAGCGTGTACAGCGCCGACCTGTCGGAATTCGTGTTCGCAGCCGGCGTGCGTTTGCTCGAGACGCGGCCGGTCGACCTGATGTACCTGTCGACGACCGACTACGTGCAGCACAAGTGCGCGCCCGGCACCGACGGCGCGAACGCGTTCTACCAGATGATGGACACGTATCTGAAGCGGCTCGACGAGCTCGGCGCGATCGTCGCGATCACGGCCGACCACGGGATGAACGCGAAGCACGACGGCGAAACTGGCGAGCCGAACGTGATCTACCTGCAGGAGCTGTTCGACGCGTGGCTCGGCCACGACGCGGCGCGCGTGATCCTGCCGATCACCGATCCGTACGTCGTGCATCACGGCGCGCTCGGCTCGTTCGCGACCGTCTACGTGCCGGATTCCGCCCAGGTCGACGCGCTGCGCGCGCGGCTTGCCGCGGTGGACGGCATCGAGGTCGTGCTGACGGGCGCCGAAGGCTGCGCGCGCTTCGAGCTGCCGCCCGACCGGATGGGCGACCTGATCGTGATCTCGAAGCAGGACGTCGTGCTCGGCACGCGCCGCATCAAGCACGACCTGTCGGGGCTCGACGTGCCGCTGCGCTCGCACGGCGGGATCTCCGAGCAGATCGTGCCGCTGATCTTCAGCAAGCCGGTCGCGACCGCCGTCACGGGCCGCGCGCGGCTGCGCAACTTCGACATCATCGACATTGCGCTCAACCATCTGCAGTGACGCGGACGCATCCGCCAGGGAGATACTCATGAACGCCATTGCAGCATCGACGGAGGTCCGCGCGCTTCATCGCGAAGCACTGCGAATCGATGGTGAAAGAATCCATCGCGACGCGGTGATCGAGGTGCGCAACCCATACGACGGCGCGCTCGTCGGCACCGTGCCGAAGGCGACGCTCGACGACGTGCGGCGCGCGTTTGCGGTCGCGCGTGCGTACCGGCCGTCGCTCACGCGCCACGAGCGCGCGGCGATCCTGCGCCGCGCGGCCGACATCGTGCGGGCGCGCACCGCCGAGATCGCGGCGCTGATCACGGCCGAGGCCGGGTTGTGTCTCAAGGATTCGACGTATGAAGCCGGGCGCGTCGCCGACGTGCTCACGTTCGGCGCGGGCGAAGTGCTGAAGGACGACGGGCAGATCTTCTCGTGCGATCTGACGCCGCACGGCAAGAAGCGCCGCGTGTACACGCAGCGCGAGCCGCTGCTCGGCGTGATTTCCGCGATCACGCCGTTCAACCATCCGATGAACCAGGTCGCGCACAAGGTCGTGCCGTCGGTCGCGACCAACAACCGGATCGTCGTGAAGCCGTCGGAGAAGGTGCCGCTGTCGTGCTACCTGTTCGCGGACATCCTGTATGAAGCCGGCCTGCCGCCGCAGATGCTGCAGGTGCTGACCGGCGACCCGAAGGAAATCGCGGACGAGTTGATCACGAACCCGGCGATCGATCTGATCACGTTCACGGGTGGCGTGTCGATCGGCAAGTCGATCGCGTCGCGGATGGGCTACCGGCGCGCGGTGCTCGAGCTGGGCGGCAACGATCCGATCATCGTGATGGAGGATGCCGATCTCGACGAGGCGAGCACGCTCGCCGTGTCGGGTTCGTACAAGAACTCGGGGCAGCGCTGCACCGCGATCAAGCGGATGCTCGTGCACGAGGCGGTGGCCGATCGCTTCACCGAGCTGGTCGTCGAGAAAACCCGTGCGTGGGCGTACGGGAACCCGGCCGATCCGTCGGTCGACATGGGCACGGTGATCGACGAAGCGGCCGCGAAGGTCTGCGAGCAGCAGGTGAACGACGCGATTGCGCGCGGGGCGCGGCTGCTGGTCGGCAACGTGCGCGACGGTGCGCTGTACTCGCCGACCGTCATCGATCGCGTGACGCCCGACATGCCGCTCGTGAAGTACGAAACGTTCGGCCCCGTGTCGCCGATCATGCGCTTTCGCGACATCGACGAGGCGATCCGGATGTCGAACAGCACCGACTATGCGTTGTCGTCGTCGGTCTGCACGAACCGCTTCGACAGCATCACGCGCTTCATCACGGAGCTCGAGGTCGGCAGCGTGAACGTGCGCGAAGTGCCGGGCTACCGGCTCGAACTGACGCCGTTCGGCGGCATGAAGGATTCGGGCCTCGGCTACAAGGAGGGCGTGCAGGAAGCGATGAAGAGCTTCACGAATACGAAGACCTATTCGCTGCCCTGGTAAGCAGCACTGCACGTTCTACCCGCGCGGGTGCGCCTACCGGTCGAGCACGGCGGCGACGATCGCCTCCGGCGCATCTTCCTGGACCAGGTGACCCGCACGCGGCACCCTGATCAGCTTGCCGTTCGCGATGCGATCGGCAAGCGCCTGCCCCTGTTCGAGCGGAATCCAACCGTCGTCCTCGCCCCATACGATGCGCACCGGAAAGTCCGGTGGCGCGTAGCGGGCCTCGGCTTCCTCGATGTAACGCTGGCGCATCTGTGCGATTTGCCGATAGAACGCGGCCTGGCCGGCGGCCGTGAGCCATGGCGCGCGGTAGATCGACAGCACGTCGTCGCTCAACGGCTGCGCGACCGCATTGCCGATATAGGCCGACACGAGCGCGTGATGCGCATAGGCCGGCAACCCGGTGAACGCGGCCTCGTGCTGCGCGACATGCCGCACGAACGGCGAGCCCTGCGGCGCGATCGCGACCGGGTTCACGAGCGTCAGGTCCGAATACGCGATGCCGTCGAGGAAATGCGCGCGCAGCACCGTCGCGCCGCCGTAGTCGTGCGCAAGCACGCGCGGGCGCGAAATATTCCATTCGTCGAGCAGCGCGCCGAACAGCACGTTCTGCCGGCCGAGCGATACGTCCGCGTCAGGCATGTCCGACTGACCGTAGCCAAGCAGGTCGTAGAAGAACACGCGATGGCGCCGCGCGAGCCACGGCGCGATCCGGCGCCACACCTGCGATGAAAACGGCGTGCCGTGCACGAGCACGAGCGGCGGCCCTTCGCCGAGCGAGCCCCAGGCGATCCGGTGACCTTCGAAAATGAAGCGATTGGCGAGATCGAGCATCGGTACCTCCGTGCTAACCTATATTGGTTGTTAACAGGTTACGCCGGTTCGTCCGGACATGAAACCGATAGGTGCAAATAAATGGTTACTCGATACGAGCCTGCGCGGCAGGCGCACGCATGGAGCGCCGCTGATTTCGTCGGCGGCCATCCGGCGCTCGACTTTCTGAACACGGTGGCCGACACGGGCAAGACGCGCGACGAGGACAAACTCGTCGACTGGCCGGCCGTCCGCGCGTGGGCCGGGAAGTCCGGGTTGCTGGCGGCGGCCGACCTGACGCGGTTCCTGCGTCATCCCCGGCAGGACGGCGCCGACGAACTGGCTGCGCTGCACGGCTTTCGCGAGGATGCGTATGCGGCGCTCGCGCACCTGACGGCCGGCGACGGCGGCAGCGCCGGCGTGCGAGCGGCGGACCGGCTCGCCGTGGCGATTCGCGAGGCGATCGGGCGCGGCACATTCGACGCCGTCGATGGCCGTTTCGCGTGGCGCCCCGATGCGCGCGCCGCGTCGCGCTGGATCGACGCGGCCGCGCTCGGGTTCGAGCATCTGCTGCGCGGTGACGATTTCGCGCGTGTGCGGCAGTGCGGCCGCTGTACGTGGTTCTTCGTCGATCGCGGCCGCGGCGTCGGGCGACGCTGGTGCGACATGCGTACGTGCGGGAACCGCGCGAAGGTGGAGGCGTTCAGGGAGCGGTGAGGCGGGGGCCGCGGTGTCGCCGGCCCGGTCCGTCGTTGGTCATTCAGCGATTTCGTGCGGCCGATGCTCGGGCCACAGGGTCCCGGCAACGAACAACCCCGCTGCCAGGAATGGCGCGCCGATCACGAACAGGATCGCCGTGAGCGCCCACCGATCCCAGAACCGGTCGACGACCGCGCGCTCGGGCGTGACGGGGTCGTACAGCACGTTGACGATCTCGCCTTCGTACAGCCCGGGTTGCGATGACGCCGAGCTTTGCGCGAACGTGACCTGGCGGCCGCTGTCGGTCGTGAACGCGACGCTCACCGAATAGAGCGATGTGCGGGCGGGGGGCGAGTGGGCCGTTTCGGCGATCTCGACGACATGGCCGGTCGAGCGCGCGTAATGGCGGTCGATCTGCCACTGGCGCAGCCCGACAGCGCCGGCGCCGGCCAGGAAACCGGTGCCGATCGCAATCGGAATCAGCACGATCGCGATGTTCCAGCGGCGCCGGATCGTCTTGCGGGCGGCCGGAGCGGAAAGCGCGTCGGCTTGCCGGTTGCGGCGCTCGTTCACGTACAGCAGGCTGCCGATCGCAAGCGACGCGACCGCGAGCAGGGTGGGCACCGCGACGGGAAACCAGCGTTGCGCGAAATCGTCGATCAGCGCGGGGCGGTTCGGATGGTCCGGGTCGACCAGGACGTCGACGCTTTCGCCGATGTCGTAAGCCGGGACCATCGATGCGGTATTGCCGGCGACTTCGCGGCGCCGGCCGTCGTTCGCGAGATAGGCGACGATCGGGCGGTATGCGCGCATCGCGTCGCTGTCCTGCACGATGCGCACGACCGTGCCCGGCGCGCGGACCAGATGGCCGGTCGCGCCGCCCGCGGTGACGGCGAGCGCGGCCGCGGCCACGAGCAGCGCAATGCCGAGCGCGAACGCGACGAGTGCGTCCTTACGCAGCATGACCGGCTTCGCTTCGTGCGTCGTGTGATGCATCCGGATGCGATCGGGTGGAGGGTGCGACTCGACGTGCGCACCGATATCGGCGTGACCATGGCCTCTGAATGGTCGCGTCTCGCTCACATGATTCCATGTTCGACGTCCCATGCTCTCTCAGTGCCGGCGGCGATACGGCGATCACCGTCCGGTCGTGTGATATTTGTCGGACGATTCTAGCGGGAAAGCGCGGGAGCGGGGCATGTATGTATGCGCATGCCGTGATGCGGGAGAGCCGGGCGGCGCCGGAAATGGAAAAAGCCCGGTTAGCTTTCGCTAACCGGGCTTCGGAATTCCTGGTGGGGCGTGAGTGACTCGAACACTCGACCTACGGATTAAGAGTCCGCTGCTCTACCAACTGAGCTAACGCCCCCAACAGAAGAAAGATTATGCACGGGTATTTCGGTCTTTGCAACACCTTTCTGCGAATTTCCTGAAAATATTGCGTCTCCCCGACCGCGGCTGTCGGCGCGGTGGCGAGCCATCGCAGTTGGCGCGCTCCCGGTATGATGACGTCCACACCTGTTGCGCGGCGGTCGCGCAACGTTTTCTGGACATTCGAAGATGGACGAAAACGCAGTCCGCGAATTGCTGGATCGCCTGCTGGCCCCGTGGGTCCGCTCGCTCGGTCTGGTCCCCGTATCGATCGGCGACGACAGCGTGACGATGCGCCTGCCGTTTTCCGGTGAATTCCGTCATTCGGGCGGCATCATCTGCGGCCAGGTGTTCACGGCCGCCGCCGACACCGCGATGGTGGTCGCGATCTCGGTCGCGCTCGGCGAATTCCGGCCGATGACGACCGTATCGCTGAACACGAACTTCATGCGTCCGGTGCGCAAGGGCGACGTGCTCGTCACCGCGCGCGTGCTGCGGATGGGCCGCAACCTGGTATTCGGCGAAGTCGAACTCTTCGACGAGGACGGCAAGATGGCCGTTCACGCGACGTCGACCTACGCGCTCGTCAGCTGAGCGGCACGATGTTCGACCAGATCGTCTTCGCGGGAGGCGGCAATCGCTGCTGGTGGCAGGCCGGCTTCTGGGATGTCGCGCAGCCGGCGCTCGGCTTGCGCCCGCGCGTGATCGCCGGCATCTCGGCCGGCGCGGCGACCGCCTGCATGCTGTATACGCGCGACGCCGCGTGGGTGATGCGCTATTACGAGGAAGCGCTGCGCCACAACCGCAAGAACGCGTACTGGGGCAACCTGTTCGGGCGCGAGCCCGTGTTTCCGCATTACCGGATCTACCGCCAGGCGCTGCTCGACATCTACGGCGAGCCGTTCGCGCAACTCGCCGACGCGCCGGAGATCCGCATCGGCGTGTCGCACGTGCCGCGCTGGCTCGGCGCGCGCAGCGCGGTCGCCGCGGGCCTCGTCGCGTACAACATCGAAAAGTACGTGCGCAAGACGCTGCACCCGACGCTCGGGCGCACGCTCGGCTTCCGGCCCGAGTTCGTGCGCGCGCAGGCCTGCACGAGCGTCGACGAACTCGCCGACCTGATCCTGCAGTCGTCGTGCACGCCGCCGTTCACGCCGGTGCTGCGTCGCGGCGGCCGGCCGGTGCTCGACGGCGGAATGGTCGACAACGTGCCGGTCGGCGCGCTCGACCCCTCGCCGGGCGACGTGCTGGTGCTCGTCACGCGGCTGTATCCGCGCCCGCAGATGTTCACGGTCGCGCACGGCGAGCAGCGGCGGCTCTATGTACAACCGTCGAGCAAGGTGCCGATTTCGAGCTGGGATTACACGAGTCCGTCGCAGATGCGGCATGCGTACGACCTCGGGCGGCGCGACGGCGAGCATTTCCTCACGCGCGTCGACGCGATGACAGGCGGCCGCGTGGCCGCCTGAAGGCGGGGAAGGAGAAACGGGGCCGCGCGGCGAGCGCGGCCCGCGCCGGTCAGCGCACGCGGCGCGGCGTCAGCGCTTCCGGGTTGACCACGCTCGACATGTCGCCCTGATCGAACGCGAGGATGTTCCGGAACGCCGCGCTGAAATAGAGTTCGTAGCTTTCGCGTTCGACGTAGCCGATGTGCGGCGTGCAGATCACGTTTTCCATCCGCAGCAGGCTGTAGCCCTGCAGGATCGGCTCGCTTTCGAACACGTCGATCGCGACCATCCCCGGACGGTTGTGCGACAGCGCGTTCACGAGCGCGTTTTCCTCGAGCAGCTCCGCGCGGCTCGTGTTGACGAGCAGCGACGTCGGCTTCATCCGCATCAGGTCTTCCTGCTTGACGATCCCGCGCGTGTCGTCGTGCATGCGCAAGTGCAACGACAGCACGTCGCTCTGCTCGAACAGCGCTTCGCGACTCTCGGCGGCCGTGTAGCCGTCGGCGCGCGCGGCCTCCAGTGAGTGCTCGCGGCCCCAGATCAGCACGTTCATCCCGAACGCCTTGCCATAGCCGGCGACCAGCCGGCCGATCTTGCCGTAGCCCCAGATGCCGAGCGTCTGGCCGCGCAGCACCTGGCCCAGGCCGAAGTTTGGCGGCATGGCCGACGTCTTCAGGCCCGACTGCTGCCACGCACCCTGCTTCAGGTTCGCGACGTATTGCGGAATGCGGCGCTGGGCGGCCATCACGAGTGCCCAGGTCAGTTCGGCCGGCGCGACCGGCGAACCCGTGCCCTCGAGCACCGCGATGCCGCGGTCGGTACACGCTTCGAGGTCGATGTGGCTCGAGATCCGGCCGGTCTGGCTGATCATGCGCAGGTTCGGCAGCTTGGCGAGCAGTTGCGACGAAATCGGCGTGCGCTCGCGAATTAGCACGAGCGCCTCGACTTCCGCGAGACGGCTCGCGAGCTGCCCCAGGCCGCGCACCGTGTTGTTGAAGACCTTCACGTCGTGCTCGGCGAGCATCTCGAAGCAGTTCAGCTTGCGGACGGCGTCCTGGTAGTCGTCGAGGATGGCAATTTTCATGATCAGCGGGAGTCGCGCGTTGGAAGCGGCGGCGGTGGCGGCGGCGCACGTCGCGCACCCGTCCGCCCGGCCGGGGCCGACATGATGCTACGTCGGTGTCCGTCGTGGTGTCTTTTTAACAGGTTGTTACGCTCCGCCGCAATCGCGGCGGCCTGACCCGGCGCCGCTTTCGCGCGGGAGGCGGGGTGCGCTGTTGTGTCGCATCAAATACGTCCTTTCTGATTCGAACGTTTACGCGACGAGGTTCACCCAATTGTTGCTTCGATCAGAATAATTGGATCATCCGTTCGCGATGAGTGAGGATTTTTGACTATTTTTATCGTCAACCCGGGCCTTGTTGAGCAACTCTGCATCATTTCCGTTGTCGTAGGAGAATTACGCATAGGCTTCAACTTTTTGAAGTTGTAACAGCGGCAGGAGTCGTTTATGGATCATTTGCAGTCGATGCGCGTGTTCGTCAAGGTTGCAGATCTCGGCAGTTTTGCGCGGGCCGCGAGTGCAATGGATATCTCCAACGCAGTCGCGACGCGTCACGTCGCCGATCTGGAGGGCCGGCTTGGCACGCGGTTGCTGAACCGCACCACGCGCAGCCTTTCGCTGACGGAGTCGGGCCAGGTCTATCTGGAGCGGGCGCGCCAGATTCTCGATGAGCTCGAGGATGTCGAACAGATGGTCGTCGCGCGCAATCACGAGCCGGTCGGCACGTTGCGCATCGTCGCGCCGGTCGTGTTCGGCCTGCATAACCTCGCCCCCGTCCTGCAGTCGTACACGGAGAATTTCCCGAAAGTGGTGCCGGATCTGACGCTGGTCGACCGCCAGGTCGATCTCGTCGAGGAAGGTTTCGACGTCGGCATCGTCGTCACGCGCCAGATGCGCAGCGCGAGCATCGTCACGCGGCGGCTGACCACGGGCTGCATGACCGTGTGCGCGACGCCGAGCTACCTGGAAAAGCATGGCGTGCCGACTCATCCGGAACAACTCGCCGAGCACCCGGCGCTGAGCCTGCCGACCGAATACTGGGGCGACGAGCGTGTGTTCACGGGCCCCGATGGCGAGGTGCGCGTGCGCCCGACCAACGTGATCGTCGCGAACAACACCGCGATGCTGCGCCAGTTCGCGTTGCTCGGGATGGGCGTCGCGATCCTGCCGAGCTACCTGATCGGCGGCGACATCGCGCGCGGCGCGCTGGTGCGGTTGCTGCCGGATTTCCGGCTGCCGCAGGTCGAGATCAACATTGCCTACCCGAGCCGGCGCCATCTGCCCGCGAAGGTGCGTACGTTCATCGACCACCTCGTCGAATATTTCAGCCACGCGACCGACGCGGTGATTGGCGAACAGTGGGCCGCCCAGAGTGCGATGCCTGCGCCGATCGGCGTCGAGATGCGTGCCGAGCAGCCCGAATCGACCGACCCGAACCTGCAGCCGCGCCTCGCGCGCTCGGCGCGCCCGCGCGTCGCGGTGCCGTCGCCGCTGTAACGGCGCGGCGGCCGCGCACTGACGCGGCCGGCGCCAAAAGAAAAAACGCGGATCGAGCGATCGATCCGCGTTTTTTTATCGCCGTTTGACCGGCTGACCGGCGTGCAATGCGCCGGGGGAGCCCCCCGGCGGCTGGGTCCTTACGAGCCCGTCTTGCGCGCCGTCGTCTTGCGGGCGGTGGTCTTGCGGGCCGGTGCCGGTTTCTCGTCGGCGCCTTCCGTCACGGTTTCGGCATCCTTCGTCGCCGATTTTGCCGTCTTCTTCGCGGCAGCAGCCTTTGGCTCCTTCTTTTCGAACTCGAAACCGATCTTGCCGTCCGGCTGCTTCACGAGGAACGCCTTGAAGTTGCGGCCCGTGCGCGACGACTTGAAGTTCGGCATCAGATCCGTGCGGCCGTCGGCGAGGAGCTTGGCCATCTGCTCGCGTGTGATTTCCTGCTGCAGGATCACCTTGCCCGAACGGAAGTCGCAGGTCTTCGGATTCGCGACCGAGTGCTCGCACACATAGCTCATCCCGTGCTCGAACACGCGGCCGTTGCATTTCGGGCACGCGCCGACCGGTTCCTGCTCGGAGAAGTCGGGTGCCTCGCCTTCTTCGCCGCCCTGGTCCTGGCCGAAGTCGAACTCGAGCTTGTAGTTCTTCGTTTCGTCGTCGAACGAGAGCTTCAGGATCGCCGAGAACGGACGGCCCATCTTGCTGCGGAAACCGGACAGCGGACCGATGGTCTTCTGCTGCAGCAATTCCTCGACTTCCGCGATCTCGAACTGCCGGCTGCCCGGAATCTTCGAGATCGAGAACTCGCACTTCGTGCACGCGAAGCGGCGGTAGTTTTCCTTCACCTGGCCGCCGCAGTTCGGGCACGGCGTCTCGAGCGTCGCGTAATCGCCGGGGATCGTGTCGGAATCGTATTCCTTCGCGCGCTTGACGATCTGCTGCGTCATGCGGGCGATTTCCTGCATGAACGCGTCGCGCCCGAGGTTGCCGCGCTCCATCTGCGACAGCTTGTATTCCCATTCGCCGGTGAGTTCGGGCGCGGTCAGTTCCTTCACGCCGAGCCCGCGCAGCAGCGTCATCAGCTGGAATGCCTTCGCGGTCGGGATCAACTCGCGGCCTTCACGGACGAGATACTTTTCGCCCAGCAGGCCTTCGATGATCGCCGCGCGCGTTGCCGGCGTGCCGAGGCCCTTCGCAGCCATCGCCTCGCGCAGCTCGTCGTCCTCGACGAGCTTGCCCGCGCCTTCCATCGCGGACAGCAGCGTCGCTTCGGAGTAGCGTGCGGGCGGCTTGGTCACGAGCGCCACCGCGGCAATCTCGTCAGTCTTCACCTTCTCGTTCTTCTGCACCGGCACGAGGTTCGCGTCCGCGCCTTCGGCGTCGCGGCCATACACCTGCAGCCAGCCCGGCTCGACGAGCACCTTGCCTTCGGTCTTGAAGTGATGGCCGGCGACTTCGGTGATCCGCGTCGTGACACGGAATTCGGCCGCCGGGAAGAACACCGCGAGGAAGCGCTTCACGACCATGTCGTACAGCTTCTGCTCCGGCTCGGACAGCGACTTCGGCGCCTGCAGCGTCGGGATGATGGCGAAGTGGTCGGTGATCTTCGAGTTGTCGAAGATCCGCTTGTTCGGCTTCACCCAGCCCTGGTCGAGCACCCGCTTCGCATGCGGCAGGTAGTTGTGGCTCTCCTTGAGCATCTCGAGCGTGGACTGCACCGTCGAAATGTAGTCTTCCGGGAGCGCGCGCGCGTCGGTACGCGGGTACGTCAGCACCTTGTGCTTTTCATACAGCGCCTGCGCGAGACCGAGCGTGTTCTTCGCGGAGAAGCCGAAGCGGCTGTTCGCCTCGCGCTGCAGGCTCGTCAGGTCGAACAGCAGCGGCGACAGCTGGGTCGACGGCTTCGATTCCTCGGACACCGTGCCGATCTGGTCGCGGCATGCGGCGACGATGGTTTCGGCGGCCGGCAGGCTCCACAGGCGGGAGTCGCGCCGTTCCGGATCGAACTCGTCCCGCTTGAATTTCGGGTCGTACCATTTGCCTTCATAGAAGCCGCCCGCGCAGGCGAACGCGGCCTTCACTTCCCAGTAGTCGCGCGGGACGAAGCGGCGGATTTTCTCTTCACGTTCGACGACGATCGACAGCGTTGGCGTCTGAACGCGGCCGACGGTCGTCAGGAAGAAGCCGCCACCCTTGCTGTTGAATGCGGTCATCGCGCGCGTGCCGTTGATCCCGACGAGCCAGTCGGCTTCCGAGCGGCAGCGTGCGGCGTCGGCGAGCGGCTGCATGTCGGTGTCGCTGCGCAGGTGCGCGAAACCGTCGCGAATCGCCTGCGGCGTCATCGACTGCAGCCACAGGCGCTGGACCGGCTGCTTCGCCTTCGCATGCTGCACGATCAGGCGGAAAATCAGTTCGCCCTCGCGCCCCGCGTCACATGCGTTGATCAGGCGGTCGACGTCCTTGCGCTTCATCAGCTTGGTAAGGACCTTCAGGCGCGATTCGCTTTTTGCGATCGGGTTGAGGTCGAAATGCGGGGGGATGACGGGCAGATGAGCGAAGCTCCATTTGCCGCGCTTGACCTCGTACTCTTCCGGGGCGGCGATTTCCAGCAGGTGGCCGACCGCGGACGAAAGGACGAATTCGTCGCTTTCGAAGTATTCGTCATGCTTGGTAAAGCCGCCCAAAGCGCGCGCGATGTCGTTCGCGACAGAAGGCTTTTCCGCAATGATCAGAGCTTTGGACATGACAGGTGTGTGTTGGTAGACCGGGTTCGCCGGCGTGGGTCCCTTTTACGACGGCTTTATAGCACACGCCGCGGCGACGGCGGCGCGGCGTGTAAAAAGCGGCTCATCATAGAGGGGGGGCGCAATGGCGGCAAGCGCCCGGCCCGACGGCACGCGCAACGTCGCGAGAAGCCGCCCGGCCGGTGCGCGATTTACGCCTCGACGTTCAGGATAGTGCGCAATTTCGGTGCGTGCGGCGCGCCGGGTACCGCGCTCAGGTCGGACAGCATCCGTTCGACGATCGCAGCGTGCGGCAGCACCGTGCCGAAGAAGCGCGCCGTGTTCGCATCCTCGATCAGGATCGTCGGGAAATTCTCGACGTCGAGATCGTCGAGCCGATCGGCATGGGTTTCGATGTCGATCCACGCGAAGCAGGCGTCGGGATGGGCGTCGGCGAGCTGGTCGAAGGCCGTCCGGTAGTCGCGGCAGGTGCCGCACCACTCGGCGCACAGGCAGGCGACCAGCAGCGTGTCGGGATCGGCGAGGCGCTCGGCGATCCGATCGGCATCGGTGTCGAGATTCAGCGCGGGCATGGAATTCCTTGGGTAACGTCGGCGGCACGGCCGCCCCTATCCGGGGGAATGTAGCATGCCGCACGGGGGCGGGGTGGGCGCCGCGTCAAGCCGCGCGAAGCGTCCGCCGGCCACGCTCGCGACGCGGCCGGCCAGTTCGAGCGCGAGTAGCGCGCGGTGCAGCACGTCGTCGGACAGGCCGCTGTGCTCGGCGAGCCACTCGTAGGTAACGGGGCCGTATCCCAATGCGGCCAGCACCGATCGTTCGGCCGGGGTATCGGGTGGCGCGCCGCCGATTGCGGCGGATGCGGCGGCCGGAACGGCGGAGCCGGCCTTCGCGGCAGGCTCGCCCGCGCGTTGCCCCACCGTGCCCGCTGCTTCGACGTTATCAGGGCTCGATCGCGAATGCGCCGAGACGTGGATGGCGTGAGCCGCCGGTTCGCCCAGCCCGTATTCCTCCAGCACGTCGAGCGGCGCAGCGGTGAGCTTCGCGCCGTCGCGGATCAGCGCGTGGCAGCCCTGTGCGAGCGGCGCGTGGATCGAGCCCGGCATCGCGAACACGTCGCGGCCCAGCTCGTTCGCGAGCCGCGCGGTGATCAGCGAGCCGGAGCGCGGCGCGGCTTCGACAACGAGCGCGCCGAGGGCGAGTGCGGCGATCAGCCGGTTGCGCTGCGGGAAATGCGACGCCCGCGCGGGCGTGCCGAGCGGCCATTCGGACAGGATCGCGCCGCGTGCGGCGATCTCGTGCGCGAGCGTGCGGTGCCGCGCCGGATAGACGAGATCGGCGCCCGTCGCGATTACCGCGATCGTGCTGGCGCGGCCGTCGAGCCCGCCGCGATGCGCGGCGCCGTCGATGCCGAGCGCGAGGCCAGAGACGATCGCGAGCCCCGCATCGGACAGCGCATGCGCGAAGCGCGTTGCGTCGGCGAGCCCTTGCGGCGTCGCGTGGCGGCTGCCGACGACGGCCAGCCCGCGTGCGTGCAGCAGGTCGAGCCGGCCCTTTACATATAGCAGCGGCGGCGGATCGTGCAGGTCGCGCAGCCGAGGCGGATAGACGGGATCGTTGAGCGTGACGATCGCGTTGCCCGGTGCATCGAGCCACGCGAGCGCGGCGTCGGTGCGCGCGTCGAGATCGTGCCGCTCGCTGGCGCGCACCGCCCGCGCGGCGGCCGCGCTGCTTGCCGCGCTGATGGCCTGGTCGGACGCGCACAACAGCGCCGCCGGCGAGCCGAATGCATCGAGCAGCGCGTGCAGCACGGCAGGCGCGAGGCCCGGTGCATGCGCGAGCTGCAGCCACGCGCGCAGCGCGGAAGGGGTCAGCGCTTGCGGCGACATGAGGTTCCCCTCGAATGCGACGGCCAGCGGACAGCGTGGCGCCATGATAAAATTTTCATCATCCGAAATACTCGACAGGGCCGCGCGCCACCGGCGTCCGGCCATTTGCAGGAGGCATGACCTGCGGCGTTGATATGCCGCGCGTCCGCCTCATCTTCATTGCATCCCGGCAGTGGCGCCAGCCGGCCGGATGGCCGATGCGGCCCGCCGCTCCACCGAATACCGAACACCATGGCATTGCTGAACATTCTTCATTACCCCGACAAGCGGCTGCACAAGGTCGCCAAGCCCGTCGACAAGGTCGACGACCGGATTCGCAAGCTCATCGCCGACATGGCCGAGACCATGTACGCAGCGCCGGGCATCGGCCTCGCGGCGACGCAGGTCGACGTGCACGAGCGCGTGATCGTGATCGACATCTCCGAGGAGAAGAACGAGCTGCGCGCGTTCATCAATCCCGAGATCATCTGGTCGAGCGACGAGAAGCAGGTCTACGAGGAGGGCTGCCTGTCGGTGCCCGGGATCTACGACGAAGTCGAGCGCCCGGACCACGTGCGCGTGCGGGCGCTCAACGAGCAGGGCGAGACCTTCGAGCTCGACTGCGAGGGCCTGCTGGCCGTGTGCGTGCAGCACGAGATGGATCACCTGATGGGGCGCGTGTTCGTCGAGTACCTGTCGCCGCTGAAGCAGACGCGCATCAAGACGAAGATGAAGAAACTCGAACGCGCGATGTGACGCGCGTTCGCCCAGCCCGCTCCCGAACGCTTTCATGACCCATACGTTGCGCGTGATTTTTGCCGGCACGCCGGAATTCGCCGCGGCCGCACTCGCCGCGATCCACGAGGCCGGTTTTCCGGTGCCGCTCGTGCTCACCCAGCCCGATCGCCCTGCCGGGCGCGGGATGAAGCTGCAGGCGAGCGCCGTGAAGCGCTATGCCGTCGAGCACGGGATGCCCGTCGCGCAGCCGCCGTCGCTGCGCCGTGCGGGCAAGTACCCGGCGGAGGCGGCCGACGCGATCGAACTGCTGCGCACGACCCCGCACGACGTGATGGTGGTCGCCGCGTACGGCTTGCTGCTACCGCAGGAAGTGCTCGACATTCCGCGCGCCGGCTGCATCAACATCCACGCGTCGCTGCTGCCGCGCTGGCGCGGCGCCGCGCCGATCCACCGCGCGATCGAGGCCGGTGACGCCGAGACGGGCGTCACGCTGATGCAGATGGACGTCGGCCTCGACACCGGCGCGATGATCGAGGAAGCGCGCGTCGCGATCGCGCCCGACGATACGACCGCCACCCTGCACGACCGGCTGGCCGCCGACGGCGCGCGACTGATCGTCGACGCGCTGGTGCGGCTCGAGCGCGACGGCGCGCTGCCCGCCACCCCGCAGCCGGCCGACGGCGTGACCTATGCGGAAAAGATTGGCAAGCACGAGGCCGCGCTCGACTGGCGCAAGCCGGCCGACGTGCTCGCGCGCCAGGTGCGCGCGTTCGACCCGTTCCCGGGCGGCGTCGCGACGCTCGACGGCGCGGCCATCAAGCTTTGGGCGGCCGAGCCCGTGGCGGCGCGCGGCGACGCGGCGCCCGGCACGATCGTCGACGCTGCGCCGGAAGGTGTGATCGTCGCGTGCGGCAGCGGCGCGCTGCGCGTCACGCAACTGCAGAAGCCGGGCGGCAAGCGGTTGCCCGCGCGCGAATTCCTGGCCGGCTCGCCGCTCGCCGCAGGCCAGCGCTTCGCGTTGCCCGACGGGGCCTGAGCGTCATTCGACCCGACCTGCCGGCCGCACGCAATTGGCCGAACGGCCGAGTCGCACGGCGCGGCAGGCGCGCGTAGAATTTCCTTGCGCTGTTCGGTTTCGAGGTCTTCATGCTTGGCATCACCCATTTCGGCTTCTTCGTGTTCGCGGTGTTCCTGCTGAACATCACGCCCGGCCCCGATACGGCCTACATCGTCGGCCGCAGCGTCGCCCAGGGGCGCGGCGCGGGGCTGATGTCGGCGTTCGGCATTTCGGCCGGCTGTTGTGTTCACGCGCTCGCATGCGCATTCGGCCTGACCGCACTGCTGGCGGCATCGGCAACCGCGTTCACGGTGATCAAGCTGGTCGGCGCCGCCTACCTGATCTACCTCGGCGCGCGGATGATCATTACGAAGCAGGCCGCCGAGCCGTCGGGCGCCGAAGCCGCGCAGGGCACGGCCGCAAAGCCGCTGCGCCAGCTGTTCATGCAGGGCTTCTGGACCAACGTGCTGAATCCGAAGGTCGTGCTGTTCTTCGTGTCGTTCTTCCCGCAGTTCGTGTCGGCCGACAGTCCGCACAAGGCTTGGGCGTTCCTGACCCTCGGTGCGGTATTCGTTGCGATGAGCACGGTCTGGACCAGTCTGGTCGCCTGGGTCGCGGGTAGCGTCACGCAGCGCTTTTCCGGCAAGCCGGGCGTCAAGAAGTGGCTCGACCGTACGGTCGGCAGCGCTTTCGTCGGCTTGGGCCTTCGGCTTGCAACATCGCAACGCTGAGATTGAATTTTTCGAACAAGACCTTATCTAACAAATCGCTTACAATTTTCCGTCGCGCCCTGTGATGCGCGATGGGTCCCCTGACGGATAAGGAGTGGGTATGTTCAATTGGGTCAAAACGGCGATGCTGATGGCCGGGATCACGGCCCTGTTCATCGTGATCGGCGGCATGATCGGCGGCACCCGCGGCATGACGATCGCGCTGCTGTTCGCGCTCGGCATGAATTTCTTCTCGTACTGGTTCTCCGACAAGATGGTGCTGCGCATGTACAACGCGCAGGAAGTCGACGAGAACACGGCGCCGCAGTTCTACCGGATGGTGCGCGAGCTTGCCACGCGCGCGAATCTGCCGATGCCGCGCGTCTACCTGATCAACGAGGACGCGCCGAACGCGTTCGCCACGGGCCGCAACCCGGAACACGCGGCGGTCGCCGCGACGACGGGCATCCTGCGCGTGCTGTCCGAGCGTGAGATGCGCGGCGTGATGGCGCACGAGCTCGCGCACGTGAAGCACCGCGACATCCTGATCTCGACGATCACCGCGACGATGGCGGGCGCGATCTCGGCGCTGGCCAACTTCGCGATGTTCTTCGGCGGCCGCGACGAAAACGGCCGCCCGGCCAATCCGATCGCGGGGATTGCGGTCGCGCTGCTCGCGCCGATCGCCGGCGCGCTGATCCAGATGGCGATCTCGCGGGCGCGCGAATTCGAGGCCGATCGCGGCGGCGCGCAGATCTCCGGCGATCCGCAGTCGCTCGCCACCGCGCTCGACAAGATCCATCGCTATGCGGCGGGCATCCCGTTCCAGGCGGCCGAAGCGCATCCGGCCACCGCGCAGATGATGATCATGAACCCGTTGCACGGCGGCGGCCTGCAGAACCTGTTCTCCACGCACCCGGCGACCGAGGAGCGCATCGCGCGCCTGATGGAGATGGCGCGTACCGGCCGCTTCGACTAAGTCGCGTCGCGCTCGACACATCGCCCCGCACGCCTCGCGCTGCGGGGTGTTTCATTTGTGCCTCCCATAAAGGGGCCGCATGGCCTCACGCTACAATGCGCGGTTTGGAATCGCGGCGGCCGCACGTGGCCGCAGGGTTCCCGCCGCTCGCGGCGCCCGTTTGCCGATTTTGCCCCGATGACACAAACCCGTTCCTCCGCTCCGTCTTCCTCCGGCCGCCCTGCGCGCCTGTCCGCGCTGCGTCTCGCGCCCGATTCGCTGGGCTTCGCGCTCGACGCGGCCGCGCAGGCAGTCGATGCGGTGCGGCGCGGCACCGCGCTGCCGGCGGCACTGGCCGCGGTGTTCGCGCAGATGCCGGCAGGCACGCAGACGCTGGCGCGCGGCGCGACGCAGGACGTCGCATATAGGACGATGCGTCGCCTCGGCAGTGCGGACTGGCTGATCGGCCGGCTCGTCGGCAAGGCGCCGCCCGCGCACGTGCAGGCAGTACTCGCCGGCGCGCTCGCGCTGCTGCTCGATCCGGAGGAGACGGCCGCGTATCCGGCGTTCACGATCGTCGACCAGGCCGTGACCGTGATCGGCGCACGGCGCGAATTCGCGTTCGCGAAGGGGCTGGTGAACGCGGTGTTGCGCCGTTTCCAGCGTGAGCGCGACGCGCTCGTCGCGGCGCTGCAGGACGATCCGGTCGCCCGCTGGAACTACCGTCCGTGGTGGATCGATGCGGTGAAGCGCGCGTGGCCGGACACCTGGCAGGCGATCCTCGCGGCCGGCGAGCGCCAGGGGCCGCTGACGCTGCGCGTGAACGCGCGCCGCGCGAGCGTCGACGCGTATCTCGACACGCTGCGCGCGAACGGGATCGACGCGACCGCGATCGGCCGCCATGCGGTGCGGCTCGCATCGGCGCTGCCGGTCGATCGCATTCCGGGCTTCGCGGACGGCGTCGTATCGGTGCAGGATGCCGGCGCGCAGCTCGCCGCCGAATGGCTCGGCGCGCGTGACGGCATGCGCGTGCTCGACGCATGCGCGGCACCGGGCGGCAAGACCGGCCATATCCTCGAGCTGGCTGGCGCGGAGGTCGTTGCGCTCGAAAGCGACGCGACCCGTGCGGCGCGCATCGGCGAGAACCTCGCGCGCCTGTCGCTCGCGGCGGACGTGCGCGTCGGCGATGCCGGCGCGCCGCAGGCGTGGTACGACGGCCGGCCGTTCGACCGCATCCTCGCCGACGTGCCGTGCTCCGCGTCGGGCATCGTGCGCCGTCATCCCGACATCCGCTGGCTGCGCCGCGAAGCCGACATCGCGGCACTCGTCGCGGAACAACGCCGCATCCTGACGGCGTTGTGGCCGCTCGTGAAGCCGGGCGGCGAACTGCTCTACGTGACCTGTTCGATCTTTCCCGAGGAGGGCGAATTGCAGGCCCGCTGGTTTGAAGCGGCCTGTGAAGATGCGGTACGATTGGACGCGCCCGGCCAACTGCTGCCGGGCGGCGTGCATGCCGGAGCGGCCGGCGCACTCGACCAGAACACCGATCACGACGGATTTTTCTACGCGCGGTTTCAGAAACGGTGACGATCAAACACCTTTTTCCACTTCGGCTCGCGGCCGTCCTGCTGGTCGCATTGGCGCTGTGCCTGACTGTCGTTCGGCCGGCGCGCGCCGAGTCGATCGCCGTGCAGCGCGCCTCGCTGCAGGCTGACGGAAGCGGCTGGAGCCTCGATGCCCGCTTCGATTTCGAGCTGAACCCGAACCTCGAGGACGCCGTCAACAAGGGCATCCCGCTCTACTTCACGACCGACTTCGAACTGAGCCGCGCACGCTGGTACTGGTTCGACGAGCAGCCGGTGTCGGTGTCGCAGACGATCCGCCTGTCGTTCCAGCCGCTCACGCGCGAGTACCGCGTGTCGACGGGCGGGCTGCAACTCGGCTTCCCGTCGCTGAGGGACGCGCTCGCGGTCGTCCGGCACATCACGTCGTGGCACGTGATCGATCGCAACCAGGTGCGGGCCGGCGAAACCTACATGGCCTCGGTGCGCATGCAGCTCGATACGGCGCTGATGCCGAAGCCGTTCCAGGTCGACGCGGTGAACAACCGCGACTGGACGCTCGGCTCGGACTGGAAGCGCTTCAACTTCACGGTGACCGAACGTGCTAAATAAAGTGCGCCGCGCGGCCAGCGGGAAGAGCCTCCTCGTTCGCGTCATCGTATCGACCGTCGCGCTCACCGCGCTGCTGCTGCTCGTGCTGCTCGCGGCCGCGAGCGCGAACACCGAGTTCTTCGACCGCTACTACTCGTGGCTGTACGCGATGAACATCATCGTCGCGCTCGTGTTCCTGCTGGTGGTGCTCGGGCTGATCGGGATGATCGTCGTGCGCCTGAGGAAGGGCAAGTTCGGCACGCGGCTGCTCGCGAAGCTCGCGGTGTTCTTCGCGCTCGTCGGCGTGGTGCCGGGCGGGATCATCTACATCGTGTCGTACCAGTTCGTGTCGCGCAGCATCGAGTCGTGGTTCGACGTGAACGTCGAAACTGCGCTGACGGCCGGCCTGAACCTCGGCCGCGGGATGCTCGACGCGTCGCTGTCCGACCTGCAGACGAAGGCGCGCCTGATGTCCGACCAGCTCGCGAGCGTCGATGCGAACACGAACGGCACGACGCTCACGCTCTTGCGCCTGCGCGACCAGTTCGGCGTGCAGGACGCGACGATCGTCGAGCCGAGCCGCGGCGGCTCGGGTGCGGCGCCCGACCTGCACATCGTTGCGCAGGCATCGGGCAATTTCGCCGTGCTGATTCCGGACGACCTGCCGACGCCGCTGATGCTGAGCCAGGCGCGTGAACATGGCGCATACGCGGCGATCGAGGGCGAAGTCGACGGCGACCCGCGCGCGCATGGCGCGAAGGGTGCGTTGCGGCTGCGCGTCGTGCGGCCGATTCCCGACGCGACGACGTCGCTGCTGCAGCCGGCGGAGCGGTTCCTGCAGCTCACGCAGCCGGTGCCGCCCACGCTCGCGCACAACGCCGACGCGGTGCAGCGCGCATATCGCGAGTACCAGGAAAAAGCGCTCGGCCGCACCGGGCTGCGCAAGATGTACATCGGCACGCTGACGCTCGCGCTGTTCCTCGCGACCTTCATCGCGATGATGCTCGCGCTCGCGCTCGGCCAGCAGCTCGCGCGGCCGCTGTTCCTGCTCGCGCAGGGCACGAAGGAGATCACCGAAGGCGACTACACGCCGAAGCGCGAGATCAAGTCACGCGATGAGCTCGGCTTCCTCACGCAGTCGTTCAACGCGATGACGCGCCAACTGTCCGAGGCGCGGCTCGCGGTCGAGAAGAACCGGATCGCGCTCGAGCATTCGAAGACGTATCTCGAGAGCATCCTCGCGAACCTGACCGCCGGCGTGTTCGTGCTCGACCGCCAGTTCCGGCTGACGACGGCCAACCGCGGCGCCGAGCGGATCTTCCGGCAGCCGTTCAGCGCGATGATCGGCACGGCGCTCGACCGGATCGACGTCGTGGCGGAATTCGGCGCGATGGTGCGCAAGGCATTCGCCGATCGCGAGGCGGCTTCCGACGGCGCCAGCGGCGATCGCGGCCACTGGCAGCAGCAGTTCGCGGTCGAAGTGCCGGGCGAAGCCGATCCGCTGACCTTGCTCGTGCGCGGCACGCGCCTCGTGTCGACGGTCGAGGGAGAGGCCGACGATCCGCAGACGTCCGGCTATGTCGTCGTGTTCGACGACATCTCCGACGTGATTTCCGCGCAGCGTTCGGTCGCATGGGGCGAGGTCGCGCGGCGGCTCGCGCACGAGATCAAGAACCCGCTGACGCCGATCCAGCTGTCGGCCGAGCGGCTGCAGATGAAGCTGTCCGACAAGCTCGCGCCGCCCGATGCGGACGTGCTCAAGCGCGGCGCGACGATGATCGTCAACCAGGTGGCCGCGATGAAGCGGATGGTCGACGACTTCCGCGAATATGCGCGCACGCCGCCGGCGGTGCTTGGCAACCTGCAGTTGAACGAACTGGCGAGCGAGGTGCTCGGGCTGTATGGTGTCGGTGAGGGCAAGAGCGCGATCGTCGCCGAACTCGCGCCGTCGCTGCCGGTGATTCGCGGCGACGCGACGCAACTGCGCCAGGTGATCCACAACCTGCTGCAGAATGCGCAGGATTCGGTTGCGGAAGTCGCGCATCCGCGTGTGTTGATCGAAACCAAGACAGTAGAATATGGCGATCCCGACGCCGAGGGCAAAACGCGCGTCGCGGTACGTCTTACCGTGTCCGACAACGGGCCCGGTTTTCCGGCACGCATCCTGACCCGTGCGTTCGAGCCTTACGTGACGACAAAGGCGAAGGGCACGGGGCTCGGATTGGCCATGGTCAAGAAAATCGTCGATGAGCACGGCGCGCGGATCGATCTGCGCAATCGCATGCACGGCGAGACCGTCGAGGGTGCGCAGGTGTCGATCCTGTTCCTGCAGATGGCGAGCGATACGCCAGGCGCCGAACCCGGCGCGCAGGTCGGGACGGCCCCCGCTAAGACAAAAGCAAGTGTGCAGACAAAGGCAGCGTAAATGGCAACCATCCTGGTGGTAGATGATGAAATGGGCATCCGGGAATTGCTCTCGGAAATCCTCAGCGATGAAGGACATGTCGTCGAGGCGGCGGAGAACGCGCAGGCCGCGCGGGAATACCGTCTGAATCAGGCGCCCGATCTCGTGCTGCTCGATATCTGGATGCCCGATACCGACGGCGTCACGCTGCTCAAGGAATGGGCGGCGCAGGGCCTGTTGACGATGCCCGTGATCATGATGTCCGGGCACGCGACGATCGACACGGCCGTCGAGGCAACGAAGATCGGCGCACTCGATTTCCTCGAGAAGCCGATCGCGCTGCAGAAGCTGCTGAAGTCGGTCGAGCACGGTCTCGTGCGCGGCGCGGCACCGGTGTCCGTCAACTCGGCGGCGAAGGCCGGCGCCGGCCAGGCTTCGGGCCCGGCGGCGGTCGCGTCCGCGGCCGCGTTGCCGACGCTCGGCGACGACATGGCCGCGGCGCTCGGCCTCGCGGGCCAGACGGCCGCGATTCCGTTCGACATCCCGTTGCGCGAAGCGCGCGATGCGTTCGAGCGCGCGTACTTCGAATATCACCTCGCGCGCGAGAACGGCAGCATGACGCGCGTCGCGGAGAAGACGGGCCTCGAGCGCACGCACCTGTATCGCAAGCTCAAGCAGCTGGGCGTCGAGCTCGGCAAGAAGCCGTCGGAAGGCGCTGCGTAAAATATTTTGCGAAAACTACTTGCGCAAAGTAAGAGGGCTGGATATACTTTCTCTTCTTCGTTGGCCCGGTAGCTCAGTTGGTAGAGCAGCGGATTGAAAATCCGCGTGTCGATGGTTCGATTCCGTCCCAGGCCACCAGCAGTTCCAACCCCAAGAATCGGAAGGTTCTTGGGGTTTTTCGTTTGTGGTGGGTTTGCGCGGCATCGGCGTGCGGCCGGCAGCATTCGCCGGAGCGTGATAAAATCCGTGCCCGCTCAATGACTTAGCGCATCGCTTCATGCGCACGGCAGGGCTGCCCGCAGGCGCCGCCGTGACGCGCGGCACCGATGCCGCGCGATGGGCGGTATAAGCGCTCCGCCGCGTTCGCGGACGACCGCGCTGCCTATACTGGTCGAGCCGGCGCAGGCCGGCACGTGTCGGGCCGCCCGGCGGCAGCCGGCCCCGGGGCGCAGCGCGACGCGAGCCTATACATTCACGGAGTATCACGGTGATTCGGACAGACGCTAAAGACGGCGCGCTCGTGCTGTTTTCCGGCGGGCAGGACTCGGCCACGTGCGTGGCCTGGGCCCTGGAACGCTACCAGACGGTCGAGACGCTCGGCTTCGATTACGGCCAGCGCCACCGCGTCGAACTCGAATGTCGCGAAGGCGTGCGCGACGCGCTGAAGCATCAGTTTCCCGCCTGGGCCGGCCGCCTCGGCGACGATCACATGATCGACCTGTCGGTGCTCGGCGCGATCAGCGATACCGCGATGACGCGCACGATCGAGATCGAGACCACGGCGAATGGCTTGCCGAACACGTTCGTGCCGGGCCGCAACCTGCTGTTCATGACGATCGCGGCCGCGATCGCCTATCGCCGCGGGCTGCGCGTGCTGGTCGGCGGGATGTGCGAGACCGATTTCTCGGGCTACCCCGACTGCCGCGACGACACGATGAAGGCGCTGCAGGTCGCGCTGAACCTCGGGATGGACACGCGCATCGTGCTCGAGACGCCGCTGATGTGGCTCGACAAGGCGCAGACCTGGCAGCTCGCCGAACAACTCGGCGGCGACGCGCTCGTCGAGCTGATCCGCGTCGAGACGCACACGTGCTACGTGGGCGAGCGCGCGGAACTGCACGACTGGGGCTTCGGCTGCGGCGAATGCCCGGCCTGCAAGCTGCGCAAGCGCGGCTACGAGGCCTACCTGAAGGGCGAGCGGGTGACCGAAGCGCCGCTGTGACGCGGGTGCGCCGGCAGCGCTTGATGAATAACGGATTCTGATCGACAACGAGCGGCGCGAGCCGGACGAAGCACGATGACTTACGCGGTCAAGGAAATTTTCTACACGTTGCAGGGCGAGGGCGCGAACGCGGGCCGTCCGGCCGTGTTCTGCCGGTTCGCCGGCTGCAATCTGTGGTCGGGCCGCGAAGAGGATCGTGCGGAGGCCGTGTGCCGCTTCTGCGATACGGACTTCGTCGGCACCGACGGCGAGAACGGCGGCAAGTTCAAGGACGCCGAAGCGCTCGTCGCGACGATCGCCGGCCTGTGGCCGGACGGCGAAGCGCATCGCTTCGTCGTCTGCACGGGCGGCGAGCCGATGCTGCAGCTCGACCAGCCGCTCGTCGACGCGCTGCACGCGGCGGGCTTCGAAATCGCGATCGAGACCAACGGCTCGCTGCCGGTGCTCGAGACGATCGACTGGATCTGCGTAAGCCCGAAGGCCGACGCGCCGCTCGTCGTCACGAAGGGCAACGAACTGAAGGTCGTGATCCCGCAGGACAACCAGCGGCTTGCCGACTACGCGAAGCTCGATTTCGAGTATTTTCTCGTGCAGCCGATGGACGGCCCGTCGCGCGATCTCAACACGAAGCTCGCGATCGACTGGTGCAAGCGGCATCCGCAGTGGCGGCTGTCGATGCAAACCCATAAATACCTGAACATTCCCTGAGCCACGGCCTTTGACATCGTGCTGATTACCCGAAAACTCGAATTCGACGCGGGCCACCGCATTCCCGATCACCGCAGCCAGTGCCGGAACCTGCACGGCCATCGCTACGTGCTCGAAGTCACGCTGCGCGGCGATCTCGTCGATACCGAGGGGGCGCCGGACCGCGGCATGGTGATGGATTTCGCCGACGTGAAGGCGCTCGCGGTCGAGCACCTCGTCAACAAGTGGGACCACGCGTTCCTGGTCTACGCGCGCGACGAAGTCGTGCGCTCGTTCCTCGAGCAGATGGCCGACCACAAGACAGTCGTGCTCGACCGGATCCCGACGGTCGAGAACCTCGCGGCGATCGCGTTCGACATCCTCGCGAACGTGTACGACGCGCACTACGGCGTGAACCTGCGGCTGGAGCGCGTGCGCCTGTACGAAACGCCGAACTGCTGGGCCGACGTCGAGCGCGATCCCGCCCGCTGACGCGGCATTGCCGGCCCGAGCATGCGCTCGGCGGCCGGCCGCCGGTCGCCCGCTGCCGGTCGCCCGCCGCCGGTCGCCCGCCGCCGGTCACCCGCCATGCGGTGCCCGATCGGGCCCGCTTCGCCTGTCTCCCCACATTTCGCCTGACGGCGCGCTATGATCGTTGCGTGGCGCAGCCTGCGCGCCCGCGATCGGGCTGCTGCCGTCCGGCCGTCCCCCATTGCCTGTTCCGTTCGATTGCCTGTCCGCCAGGAGGCCGTATCGATGAGCACGCTCACCAATTCCCTCAAACAACGTCTGCATGACGGCGACGAGCCGCTATACGGCCTGTGGCTGTCGCTCGGCTGCGATTCGGCCGCGGAAGCGCTCGCGCACGCCGGCTACGACTGGCTCTGCATCGACATGGAGCACGCGCCGAACGACAGTCGGGACGTCGCGTCGCAACTGCGCGCGCTGGCCGCCGCGCACCTGCCGAGCGAGCCCGTCGTGCGGGTGCCGGGGCGCGAGCCGTGGCTCGTGAAGCGCGCGCTCGACGCCGGCGCGCGCACGCTGATGTTCCCGTGCATCGAGACGGCCGACGAGGCCGCGCACGCGGTGCGGCTCACGCGCTTCCCGTCGCCGGATTCCCCGGACGGGCTGCGCGGCGTGGCCGGCATGGTGCGCGCGGCGGCGTTCGGCATGCGCCGCGATTACCTGCAGACGGCGAACGCCCAGATTGCGGTGATCGTGCAGATCGAATCGGCGCGCGGCATCGACGAAGTCGAGCGGATCGCCGCGACGCCGGGTGTCGACTGCCTGTTTGTCGGCCCGGCCGATCTGGCGGCGAGCCTCGGGCATCTCGGCGACAGCCGCCACCCGGATGTCGAGACCGCGATGGCGCGCGTGCTCGCGGCCGGCAAGCAGGCTGGCGTCGCGGTCGGCATCTTCGCGAGCGATACAGCGATCGCACGCCAGTATCGCGAGGCCGGCTACCGGATGATCACGCTGTCGGCCGACGTGACCTGGCTGCTGCGCGCGACGCGGCAGGCGCTGCAGGAGGTGCGGTCATGAACGGCGGCGACGGCGCGGGGACGGGACGCGCGCGGCGCACGACCGGTGTATGTGGGCGGCTCGGTGCGATGCTCGGGCTGTGGGTCGTGTGCGTCGCGGCGTCGGCGCAGAATGCGCCGCACGCGAAACCGGACCCGGCACACGAGACGCAAGCGGCGGTGGCCGCCTACAACGCCGGCGACTATCGCGCGGCGCTGGTGCAGTTCCACGACGCAGCCGAACGCGGCGATCGGCTCGCGCAGTTCAACTACGCGATGATGCTGCTCACCGGCGTCGGCGTGACCGCGAACGTCGACGAAGGGCTGCGCTGGCTGAAGCGGGCGGCCGACGCGAACATGTCGCATGCGCAGTACGTGTACGGACGGATGTTCGACGACGGCGAATTCGTCGCGCGCAATCCGGCCGAAGCGCACCGCTGGTTCCTGCGCGCGGCGAAGCAGGGGCACGTGCAGGCCGCGCTGTCGCTGGCGAACCAGTTCCTCGACGGGCGCGGCACACCGCGCGACAACCGGCAGGCGTTCGCGTGGTACAAGCAGGCGGCCGACGCGGGCGAGCCGACCGCGCAGTACGTGACCGCGTCGTTCTACGAGCGCGGCGGCGACGGCGTCACGCAGAACCTGAACATCGCGCGCGCGTACTATGCGGCCGCGGCCGCGCAGGGCGACGAGACGGCCGAGCTGAAATTCAAGGAGCTGAGCGCGCGATTGAAGACGCCGGAGCCGGCATCGGGCGCCGGTGCGGACCACGTGAGCCCACGCGCGACGCCGCAGTGACGGCGGTATCCGCCGCATTCGGCCTGCCCAACGAAAAACGGCGCTCACGGCGCCGTTTTCCTTTGCTACGACTGCTTGCAGCTGCGTGCCATGCCGCAGCGTCAGCTCTTCATCAGCCGCCGCTGTCGCCCGACGCTCATGATCATCCCGATCGCGATGCCGAGCGTCGTGAGCGCGGTGCCGCCATAGCTCATGAACGGCAACGGTACGCCGACGACGGGCAGCACGCCGCTCACCATCCCGATGTTGACGAACGCGTAGACGAAGAACGCGAGCGTGAGCGAGCCCGCGAGCAGCCGGCCGAACAGCGTCGCGCCCTGCGCGGCGATGTAGAGCCCGCGCGCGATCAGCGCCATGTACAGCGTCAGCAGCACGAGGCCGCCGACGAGCCCCCATTCTTCGGAGAACACCGCGAAGATGAAGTCGGTGTGCTTCTCCGGAATGAATTCGAGGTGGGCCTGCGTGCCCTTCAGGTAGCCCTTGCCGAGCACGCCACCCGAGCCGATCGCGATCACGGCCTGGATCGTGTGGAAGCCCTTGCCGAGCGGGTCGGAGGTCGGGTCGAGCAGCGTGCACACGCGGTGCTTCTGGTAGTCGTGCATCAGCGGCCACTGCACTTCGGGCTGGCAGATGCGCTCCTCGAACACGGCGATCGAGCCGACCGCGATCACGCCCGCGACGAGCACCGGCACGATCAGCTTGAACGACAGGCCGGCGAGGTAGATCACGAAGAGGCCGGCAGCGAACACGAGCAGGCCGGTGCCGAGGTCGGGCTGCTTCGCGATCAGGCCGACCGGCACGAGCAGGATCCCGAACGCGACGACGAAGTCGTACCAGCGCAGCCCGCCTTCGCGGCGCTGGTAGTACCACGCGAGCATCAGCGGTGTCGCGATCTTGAGGATTTCGGACGGCTGGATCACGACGCCGACGTTCAGCCAGCGCTTCGCGCCCTTCTTGGTCATCCCGAACAGCGCGACCGCGACCAGCAGCGCGACCCCGAACGTATAGAGCGGGACCGCGAAGCGCATCAGCGTCGTCGGCGGGATGTTGGCGATCACCCACATCAGCACGAACGTCAGCAGGATGTTGCGTAGCTGGTCCTCGACGCGGCCCGGCATGTCGATCGCCGCGCTGTACAGCGTGACGATGCCGACGCACAGCAGCAGGAACACGATGAGGGCGAGCGGGCGGTCGAAACCCGCGAACATCTGCTTGATCTTGTCGAGCCAGGCGCGCTTGTCGAATTGCATGCCTTTCTCCGTTAATGAGCGGTGCCGGCGTTCACCGCTTTCGCGGTGGCCGAGGCACGGAAGTTGTCGTCGCGCGGCGCGGTGGCGACCGGCTGTGCGCCGCTCGCGGGCCGGTGCGGCCGGTGCGGGCGCCGGATCGGCGGCAGGCTGGCGGCCATCGGCGCCGCGGCGCTCGCGTCGGACGGCTGCGCCGCGCTCGATGCATCGGGCGCCGACGCGGCGTCCGCCGCACTCGCCGCACTCGCCGCACTCGCCGCGGTCGGCACGACCGGCTGCGGCAGCGCGGTGAAGCCGGCCGCGACGGCGGCGGGCTTCGATGCGTCGCCGACCACGGGCGCGCTCACCGGTTCGGTCGCCGACGCGGCGGCGGCCACGGCCGCGGCCTCGTTCTTCGGGTTCTGACGTTCGACGAGGTAGTAGTCGAGCACACGGCGCGCGATCGGGCCCGCGGCTTGCGCGCCCCAGCCGCCGTTCTCGACGACCAGCGCGACGGCGATCTGCGGATGGTCGACCGGCGCGTACGCGATGAACAGCGCGTGGTCGCGCAGGTGCTCGGCGAGCAGGTGGCCCTTGTAGTTCGAGCCCTGCAGCGAGAACACCTGCGCGGTACCGGTCTTGCCGGCCGCGAGGTACGAGGCGCCGCGGAACACCTTGTACGCGGTGCCGGACGGATTCTCGATCACGTTTTCCATCCCGCGCTTCACGACGTCGATGTCGCCCTGCTTCAGCGGGATCACTTCGCTTTCCTTCGGCACGGTCAGGTGGCGTGCCCGCGAGATCGGATCCTCGACTTCCTTCACGAGGTGGGGCTTCATCACGACGCCGTTGTTCGCGAGCGTCGCGGTGGCATGCGCGAGCTGCAGGATCGTGTACGAGTTGTAGCCCTGGCCGATCCCGAGACTGATCGTCTCGCCGTCGAACCACTTCTGCTGCGCGGCCTTCTTGAACGCCTTCTTCTTCCAGTCGGTCGACGGCAGGATCCCGCGCGCCTCGCCCTGGATGTCGATGCCGGTGATCTGGCCGAAACCGAACGGCTTCATGAAGTTCGCGATCGCGTTCACGCCAAGGTCGCGCGCGAGCATGTAGAAGTAGGTGTCGTTCGACACCATGATCGCCTTGTTCATGTCGACCCAGCCCTGGCCCGAGCGCACGTCGTTGCGGAACGTGTGGCCGCCGAACGTGAAGTAGCCGGGATCCTGGAAGCCCCAGCCCGGCGTGCGCTTGCCGAGCGTCAGGCCGGCCAGCGCCATGAACGGCTTGTACGTCGAGCCGGGCGGGTAGGTGCCGTGCAGCGGCCGGTTCAGCAGCGGTTTGTCGGACGAGTTGTTCAGCTCGTCCCAGGTCTGCTGGTCGATGCCGTCGACGAACGAGTTCGGGTCGAAGCTCGGCGACGACACGAACGCGAGCACGTCGCCCGTCTTCGGCTCGATCGCGACGAGCGCGCCGCGCTTGCCGGCGAACGCCTGCTCGGCGACCTGCTGCAGCCCGATGTCGAGCGACAGCACCAGGTTGTTGCCGGGCGTCGCCTGCGTGCGCGACAGCGTGCGCACGGGCCGGCCGCCGGCCGTCACCTCGACTTCCTCGAAGCCCGTGAGGCCATGCAGCTCGGCTTCGTAGCTCTGCTCGACGCCGATCTTGCCGATGTAGTCGGTGCCCTTGTAGTTGTTCGCGTCGCGACGCGGATCGTAATGTTCCTGATCGCTGTCGTTGTCGTCGCTCATCGCATCGATGCGATCCTGGTCGCGCTTCGAGATCCGGCCGATGTAGCCGATCACGTGCGCGGCCGTCATGCCGAGCGGGTACTGGCGGAACAGTCGCGCGCGCACGTCGACGCCGGGGAAGCGGAAGCGCTGCGCGGTGAAGCGCGCGACTTCCGCGTCGGTGAGGCGCGTGCGGATCGGCAGGCTCTCGAAGTTCTTCGAGTCTTCCTGCAGCTTCTTGAAGCGGCGGCGGTCGCGTGCGTCGATCGGGATGATCTCGGACAGCTTGTCGATCGTGTTGTCGAGCGTGTCGTCGAGCTTCGACGGCGTGATCTCGAGCGTGTACGCCGAATAGTTCTTCGCGAGGACCACGCCGTTGCGATCGGTGATGATCCCGCGGTTCGGCACGATCGGCGCGACCGAGATGCGGTTTTCCTCGGCCTGCAGCGCGTATTTGCCATGCTGCATCAGCTGCAGGTAGAAGAAGCGGCTCGCGAGCAGCCCGAAGCAGACGAACACGAACACGCCCGCCGCCGCGACGCGCAGGCGGAACTTCGAGAGCTGCTGTTGGGTGTCGTTGAATTCGGTCATGCGGTTACGTTTGATCCGGCCCACGCGCGGCGAGCGCGCGCGGGCGAGGGGCCGCCCCGGAGCGCGGTGCGCGGCGGGTGTGGGGGCGGTGGGTGTTCAAGGTCGGTCCCGGTGCGGCTCAGATGGGGCGCGTATCGTCCGGGTCGACCGGGCGGCGTTGCGGCATCAGCAGCAGGTGGCTCGCGATCGGCCACAGCGCGGCCTCGACGAAGCCGTCCACCAGATAGCGCCAGCCGGGAAACGCGGCGCCCATCACGAGGCGGATCACAAACGGCACCAGCTGCGCGACGACGAGCAGCGGCGTGACATACAGTACCTGCACGCCGATCGGCATCCACAGCACGCGGCGGTGGATCGTGATCGCGCCGTACGACAGCAGCGTATAGGCGAGCGCGTGCTCGCCGAGCAGCCCTGCGTCGTGCACGTCCATCAGGATGCCGAGCACGAACGCGACGCCCATCCCGACCTTGCGCGGCTGGTGGATGTTCCAGAACAGCAGCACGAGCGCGACGAAATCGGGCACGCCGGGCAGGCGGCCCCACGGCATCAGGTTCAGCAGGAACGCGGCGGCGAGGCTGAAGACGATGAAGTACGGGTTGACCGGCTGCAGGATGTATTGCGGACGGTTCATCGCTGGGCTCCTGGTTGCCCGGCCGCGGGCTTCGCGGGCGCAGCAGCGGGCTGGGCCGGAGCGGCGGGGGCCGCCGGCGCGGGTTTCGCGCCGGGTGCGGCCGCGGCGGCCGGCTTCGCGTTCGCGTCGGCCTTCTCGGCTTTCTCGGCTTTCTCGGCTTTCTCGCCCTTCGCGGCGGCCTTCGCGCCCTTCTTGCCCTTCGCGTTCTTGTCGGCGGCCGGCTCGAGCTCGGCCGGACGCGGCGGGACGTCGTTCTGGTAATGCAGCACGAGCATCTGGCGCGCGCCGCGCACGGCAGCGACCGGTGCGCAGGTCACGCGGGCGAACGCGGTATCGGCGAGCTTGTCGACGCGCACGACCTTCGCGACCGGCAGGCCCGGCGGATAGACGCCGTCGAGGCCGCTCGTGACGAGCTCGTCGCCCGCGACGAGGTCCGAACTCGTCGGCACGAAGCGCAGATCGAGCGAATCGCCCTTCGGCGTGCCATAGATCACGCTGCGCAGGCCGGTGCGCAGCACCTGCACGGGAATCGCGAGATCGCGGTCGGTGATCAGCGTGACTTCGGCCTGCAGCGGGAACACGCGCGTGACCTGACCGACCACGCCGTCCTCGCTGACGACCGGCGAGCCGTTCTGGATGCCTTGCTGCGAACCCTGGCCGATCACGATCTTCTGCGTGAACGGGTCGCTCGTGTCGTACTGGATCTCGACCGGGGTCGACTGCGTCGCGATGTGCTGGCGCAGCTCGAGCACCGCGCGCAGATGCATGTTTTCCTGCGCGAGCACGGCGGCTTGATTGGCTTGCGTGGACAGTTGCAGGTTGCGCTTGCGCAGCGCGTCGTTGTCGTGGCGCAGCGACGCGCCCGTGACGGCGATGTCGGCCGCGCCCATGAAGAGGTCGCGCGGCACGAGCGCCGCGCGCTGCAGCGGGTACAGCACGGTGCCGAGCACGCCGCGGACGATTTCGAGCGTGCTGAAGCGCGCGTCCGACACGAGGAGCGCGATGGCGAGGGCGACGAAGAAGATGAGCCGCGCGAGCGCGGGCGGACCTTGCTTGAAGAGGGGCGGCGGACTGTATTCCATGGTCGGCGCCGGGCGCGTGGTGATCGGTTAAATAATGCTCAGACGCGCAAACGGCGTGGCGGTTCGTTCTGAACGAGCGATCCGGCCACGCCGCGAGTGCGTCATATCAAACGGGACTGCTTAGGCGATCACTCGGCGATCACTCGTACGAGAAGATGCTGCCCAGCTTGTCCATGCGCTCGAGCGCCATGCCCGAGCCGCGCACGACGCAGGTGAGCGGGTCTTCGGCGACGAGCACCGGCAGGCCGGTTTCTTCCGCGAGCAGGCGATCGAGATCGCGCAGCAGCGCGCCGCCGCCCGTCAGCATCATCCCGCGCTCGGCGATGTCGGCGCCGAGTTCCGGCGGCGTCTGCTCGAGGGCGATCTTCACCGACGACACGATCTGGTTCAGCGGATCGGTCAGTGCTTCGAGGATTTCGTTGCTCGAGATCGTGAAGCTGCGCGGAATGCCTTCCGACAGGTTGCGGCCCTTCACTTCCATTTCCTTGACTTCGGAGCCCGGGAACGCGGAGCCGATTTCCTTCTTGATCGCCTCGGCGGTTTGCTCGCCGATCAGCATCCCGTAATTGCGGCGGATGTAGTTGACGATCGCTTCGTCGAACTTGTCGCCGCCGACGCGCACCGAGCCCTTGTACACGATGCCGCCGAGCGAGATCACGCCGACTTCGGTCGTGCCGCCGCCGATGTCGACGACCATCGAGCCGGTGGCTTCCGACACCGGCAGGCCCGCGCCGATCGCGGCCGCCATCGGCTCCTCGATCAGGTAGACCTGCGATGCGCCGGCGCCGTGCGCCGCTTCCTTGATCGCGCGGCGCTCGACCTGGGTCGAGCCGCACGGCACGCAGATGATGATGCGCGGCGAAGGCGAGAACATGCGCGACTCGTGCGCCGTCTTGATGAACTGCTTGATCATCTGCTCGGTGACGGTGAAGTCGGCGATCACGCCGTCCTTCATCGGGCGGATCGCCTCGATGTTGCCCGGCACCTTGCCGAGCATCTGCTTGGCTTCCTTGCCGACCGCCTGGATCGTTTTCTTGCCGTTGGGGCCGCCTTCCTGGCGAATCGACACGACGGAGGGCTCATCGAGCACGATGCCCTTGCCGCGCATGTAGATCAGGGTGTTTGCGGTGCCGAGGTCGATCGCGAGATCGTTGGAGAAGTAGCTGCGCAAAAAACCGAACATTCAGAATCCTGTTTCGCTCTGGGCCGGCCCTGCATAGCGAGCGCTGAGGGCGGCAGCGGAAAAAATAACAGCCTCGGGAAGCGTGGCGGAAGCGGCCGCCGCGGCGCACGAAGCTGCGAGTGATGTCTACCGGGGATCGCACGAAGCACGCACGGCTTGCCGAAACGAGGCGAAACGGTGCGGGAAAAGGCTGCCGGGTTTGGGTCGAACGCGTAATGATACCTTATAATTTCACGGTATTTGAATCGAAACGGGCGGTATTTTTGCCGCTTCGGCCCCGATTTTTGAGGGTGGGATCGCACCCTCCAACCCCCCGCCGCGGCGCTGCTTTTGATGCGCCGCGCAGCCTTGTTTTTCCGGTGATCGCATGGCCCTGACCCTGACCGATGTGAAACGCATCGCGCACCTGGCGCGACTCGAAATGGCCGACGCCGACGCCGAGCACATGCTCGGCCAGCTCAATGAATTCTTCGGCCTCGTCGAACAGATGCAGGCGGTCGACACCGCCGGCATCGCGCCGCTCGCCCACCCGATCGAACAGATCCAGGAAGTCGCGCAGCGCCTGCGCGACGACGCCGTGACGGAAGTCGTCAATCGCGACGACAACCAGCGTCCGGCGCCGGCCGTCCAGGACGGCCTCTATCTGGTGCCGAAGGTGATCGAGTAAGCATTCGATGACAAGCGCGCCGGCGCCGCGCCGCGCGCCACCCAGAATTCCCAGGAAAACCACTCAATGCACGCAAAAAGCCTGACCGAACTGCGCGCCGCGCTCGCCGCCAAGGAATGCTCGGCCGTCGAGCTCGCGCAGCTCTACCTGAAACGGATCGACGCGGCACGCGACCTGAACGCGTTTGTCCACGTCGACGCCGACCTCACCCTTGCGCAGGCGAAGGCCGCCGACGCCGAACTCGCGCGCGGCGCGGGCGGCGCGCTGACCGGCCTGCCGATCGCGCACAAGGACGTGTTCGTCACGCGCGGCTGGCGCTCGACCGCCGGCTCGAAGATGCTCGCGAACTACGAGAGCCCGTTCGACGCGACCGTCGTCGCCCGCCTGCAGGCGGCCGGCATGGTCACGCTCGGCAAGACCAACATGGACGAGTTCGCGATGGGCTCGTCGAACGAGAACTCCGCGTTCGGCGCGGTGAAGAACCCGTGGGATACCAACGCGGTGCCGGGCGGCAGCTCGGGCGGCAGCTCGGCCGCCGTCGCCGCGCGCCTCGCGCCGGCCGCGACCGGCACCGACACCGGCGGCTCGATCCGCCAGCCCGCGTCGTTCGCGGGCGTGACGGGCATCAAGCCGACCTACGGCCGCGTGTCGCGCTACGGGATGATCGCGTTCGCGTCGTCGCTCGACCAGGGCGGCCCGATGGCGCAGAGCGCGTCCGACTGCGCGCTGCTGCTGAACGCGATGTCCGGCTTCGACGAGCGCGACTCGACGAGCCTCGAGCGTGAAGACGAGGATTTCACGCGCCACCTCGGCCAGCCGTGGGCGGCCGGCAACGATGCGGGTAAGCCGCTTGCCGGGCTGCGCATCGGTCTGCCGAACGAGTATTTCGGCGACGGCCTCGCCGACGACGTGCGTGCGTCGATCGACGCGGCGCTCAAGCAGTACGAGGCGCTCGGCGCGACGCTCGTGCCCGTGTCGCTGCCGAAAACCGAATTGTCGATCCCCGTGTACTACGTGATCGCGCCGGCCGAGGCGTCGTCGAACCTGTCGCGTTTCGACGGCGTGCGCTTCGGCCACCGCGCCGCGCAGTATGGCGACCTGCTCGACATGTACAAGAAGTCGCGCGCCGAAGGCTTCGGCCCCGAGGTGAAGCGCCGGATTCTCGTCGGCGCTTACGTGCTGTCGCACGGCTACTACGACGCGTACTACCTGCAGGCGCAGAAGATCCGCCGCATCATCGCGCAGGATTTCCAGGAAGCGTTCAAGTCCTGTGACGTGATCATGGGCCCGGCCTCGCCGACGGTCGCATGGGATCTCGGCTCGAAGGGCGACGATCCGGTGCAGATGTATCTCGCGGATATCTACACGCTGTCGGTGAGCCTCGCCGGCCTGCCCGGCATGAGCGTGCCGTGCGGCTTCGGCGCGGGCGCGAACGCGAAGCGCCCGGTCGGTCTGCAGATCATCGGCAACTATTTCAACGAAGCCCGGATGCTGCAGGTCGCCGACGCGTTCCAGCGCGCGACCGACTGGCACAAGCAAGTTCCGGCGGGGGTGTAAGCATATGACTCAATGGGAAGTCGTCATCGGTCTCGAGACGCACGCGCAACTGTCGACCGTCTCGAAGATTTTCTCCGGCGCGCCGACGCAATTCGGCGCCGAGCCGAACACGCAGGCGTGCCCGGTCGATCTGGCGCTGCCGGGCGTGCTGCCGGTGCTGAACCGCGGCGCGGTCGAGCGCGCGATCCGCTTCGGCCTCGCGATCGGCTCGACCATCGCGCCGCGCAGCATCTTCGCGCGCAAGAATTATTTCTACCCCGATCTGCCGAAGGGCTATCAGATCAGCCAGTACGAGATTCCGGTCGTGCAGGGCGGCCAGATCACGATCCAGGTGCCGGCCAACGAAAAGGCCGGCAAGCAAGCGTACGAGAAGACGGTCAACCTGACCCGCGCGCACCTCGAGGAAGATGCGGGCAAGTCGCTGCATGAAGACTTCGCCGGCATGACCGGGATCGACCTGAACCGCGCGGGCACGCCGCTGCTCGAGATCGTCACCGAGCCGGAAATGCGCAGCGCGGCCGAGGCGGTCGCGTATGCGAAGTCGCTGCACGCGCTCGTCGTGTGGCTCGGCATCTGCGACGGCAACATGCAGGAAGGCTCGTTCCGCTGCGACGCGAACGTGTCGGTGCGACCGGTCGGCCAGGAAAAGTTCGGCACGCGCGCGGAAATCAAGAACCTGAACTCGTTCCGGTTCCTTGAAGAAGCGATCAACTACGAAGTGCGTCGCCAGATCGAGCTGATCGAGGACGGCGGCGAAGTCGTGCAGGAAACGCGCCTCTACGATCCGGACAAGCGCGAGACGCGTTCGATGCGCAGCAAGGAGGACGCGCACGACTACCGCTACTTCCCCGACCCCGACCTGATGCCGCTCGTGATCGGCCAGGACTGGATCGAGCGCGTGCAGGCCGGGATGCCCGAACTGCCGGCCGCGATGCAGCAGCGCTTCGTCGAGCAATATGGCGTGTCCGCGTACGACGCCGGCGTGCTGACGTCGAGCAAGGCGATGGCCGCGTACTTCGAGGCCGTGGTCGCGAAGGCCGGCGCGGCGAACGCGAAGATCGCCGCGAACTGGCTGATGGGCGACGTGTCGTCGCAGTTGAACCGCGACGGCATCGAGATCGACGCGATTCCGGTCTCGGCAGCGCAGCTCGCGCTGGTGCTGCAACGCATCGCCGACGGCACGATCTCGAACAAGATCGCGAAGGAAATCTTCTCGGCGATCTGGGACGAGAAGGCGACCGACGAAGCCGCGGCCGACCGCATCATCGACGCGAAGGGCCTGAAGCAGATCTCCGACACCGGCGCGCTGGAAGCGATCATCGACGAGGTGCTCGCGGCGAACGCGAAGTCGGTCGAGGAATTCCGCGCGGGCAAGGAAAAGGCGTTCAACGCGCTGATCGGCCAGGCGATGAAGGCGACCAAGGGCAAGGCCAATCCGCAGCAGGTCAACGAACTGCTGAAGAAGAAGCTCGGCTGAACATGGTCGCGCGTCTGAACCGCGCCTGACGACGGGCCGCCGCCGAACCTGTTCGGGGCGGCCCGTCGCTTTGGTGCATGCGTTATCGTGTGCGCGTGTGCATCGCACCGTCCAACGGAGGAACGAATGGCGAAACAACCGTCGCTCGACGATTTCCGCGTGCCGTACAGCACGCGTGACAAGGAAGCTGCCGCATTCAAGCTCGATGCGTTCGATCCGGCTGCGAAGCCGTTCTCGGCGGGGTCGAAGGATGCCGACCGCGAACGGCTCACCGCCGTGTCGACGGAGCTCGACGTGCAGCAGGAGCGCCTGCACACGCAGCAGAAGAAGCGCGTGCTGCTCGTGCTGCAGGGGATGGACACCAGCGGCAAGGACGGTACCGTGCGCGCGGTGTTTCGCGACGTCGATCCGCTCGGCCTGCGCATCGTGCCGTTCAAGGCGCCGACGCCGATCGAGGCCGCGCACGATTTCCTGTGGCGCGTGCACGCGCAGGTGCCGGCCGCGGGCGAACTCGCGATCTTCAACCGCAGCCACTACGAGGACGTACTCGTGCCGCGCGTGCTCGAGCTCATCAGCGACAAGGAATGCGAGCGCCGCTACCGGCAGATCCGCGATTTCGAGATGATGCTCGCGGAGAACGGCACGACGATCGTCAAGTGCTTCCTGCACATCTCGAAGGACGAGCAGCGCGAGCGGCTGCAGGCGCGCATCGACGATCCGACCAAGCACTGGAAATTCGACATCTCCGATCTCGACGCGCGCAAGCACTGGGATGCATACCAGTCGGCGTACCGCGACGCGCTCGCCGCGACGTCGGCCGAGCATGCGCCGTGGTACGTGATCCCGGCGAACTCGAAAACCCATCGCAACGTGATGATCGCCGAGCTGCTGCTGCGCGCGATGACCGACATGAAGCTCGAATTCCCGCCGCCGAAGCCGGAGCTCGAAGGCGTGAAGATCCGCTAGGCTGCGATCCTGTCAAACACATCGAACTGAACTGAACAACGGAACCCGACATGATGCGAGTGATTACCGCCAACCTGAACGGCATCCGCTCCGCCGCGAAGAAGGGCTTTTTCGAATGGCTCGGCGAACAGAACGCCGACTGCGTGTGCGTGCAGGAAATCAAGGTATCGGCCGACGACCTGCCGGCCGACTTCGTCGAGCCGCATGGCTTCAGGAGCTATTTCCACCACGCCGAGAAGAAGGGCTACAGCGGCGCGGGCGTGTACAGCCGCCACGAGCCCGATGACGTGATCATCGGCTTCGGCAGCAGCGAATTCGATGCCGAGGGGCGCTATGTCGAGGCGCGCTACGGCAAGCTGTCGGTCGTGTCGGTGTACGTGCCGTCCGGCTCGAGCGGCGAAGAGCGTCAGCAGGCGAAGTACCGCTTCATGGACGAGTTCATGCCGCATCTCGCCGAGCTGAAGAGCAAGCGCGAGGTGATCCTGTGCGGCGACGTGAACATCGTCCACAAGGAAATCGACATCAAGAACTGGAAGAGCAACCAGAAGAACTCGGGCTGCCTGCCGGAAGAGCGCGCGTGGCTCACGCAGCTGTTCGACGATGTCGGCTATGTCGACGTATTCCGCACGCTCGACCCGCGCCCCGAGCAGTACACGTGGTGGAGCAACCGCGGCCAGGCGTACGCGAAGAACGTCGGGTGGCGGATCGATTACCAGATCGCGACGCCGGGCGTGGCCGGCACCGCGAAGCGCACGTCGATCTTCAAGGACATCAAGTTCAGCGATCACGCGCCGCTGACGGTCGATTACGACTACAAGAAGTGATCGTCGGCGCTACGCGATGCGCGTAGCGGCCCGGCCAACCGGTTGCAGGATGCAAAACGGGCCGCATGTCGAACATGCGGCCCGTTTCGCTTGGGGGCGTCGCTTACTGCCTTACTGCTTGAGCGACGCCATGTCCACCACGAACCGATACTTCACGTCGCTCTTGAGCATCCGCTCGTAAGCGGCATTGATCTGCTGCATCGGAATCGTTTCGATGTCCGACGTGATGCCGTGCTCCGCGCAGAAGTCGAGCATTTCCTGCGTTTCCGCGATCCCGCCGATCAGCGAGCCCGCGAGGCGGCGGCGCTTGAAGATCAGGTTGAACACCTGCGGCGACGGGTGGTCGTGCTCCGGCGCGCCGACGAGCGTCATCGTGCCGTCGCGCTTCAGCAGGTGCAGGAACGGGTTCAGGTCGTGCTGCGCGGCCACCGTGTTCAGGATGAAGTCGAAGCTGTTCAGGTGCGCGTTCATCTGCGCTTCGTCCTTCGAGATCACCACTTCGTGCGCGCCGAGCCGCTTGCCGTCCTCGATCTTCGACGGCGAGGTCGTGAACAGCACGACATGCGCACCCATCGCGCGCGCGAGCTTCACGCCCATGTGGCCGAGCCCGCCGAGGCCGACGATCCCGACTTTCTTGCCGGGCCCGACATTCCACTGGCGCAGCGGCGAGTAGGTCGTGATCCCCGCGCACAGCAGCGGCGCGGCGCCGGCCGGGTCCAGCGTCTCGGGCACGCGCAGCACGAACGCCTCGTCGACGACGAGCTGGGTCGAATAGCCGCCGTACGTGATGTCGCCCGTCACGCGGTCCTGGCCGTTGTAGGTGCCGACGAAACCGTTCTCGCAATACTGTTCGAGGCCTTCCGCGCAGCTCGGGCAGGTGCGGCACGAATCGACGAGACAGCCGACGCCGACCAGCTCGCCGACCTTGAAGCGCGACACCTGCGGGCCGGTCGCGGTCACGCGGCCGACGATTTCATGGCCCGGCACGACCGGGTAGATCGTGTTGCGCCATTCGTTGCGGGCCTGGTGCAGGTCCGAGTGGCAGACGCCGCAGTACAGCACCTCGATCTGGACGTCGAGGTCGCGCAGCGCGCGGCGCTGGAATTCGAACGGGGCGAGCGGCGATTGCGCATCGGTCGCCGCGTAAGCGTAGGTTGTGCTCATGCAGGGGGCTCCTTGTCCGGGAAAACATCCGGCGAAACAGACTGCCGCCGCACCATGTGGCGACGCGGCGAGACAGGTGCCCATCGTACGGAGCGAGCCGCCGCGGCGAAATACACGAAGGTCTCGAAGATTTGCCCATTCCTCTCGAATTTCGCGCGAACGGCCGTCAAAATGCTTTCAAAGTGCTACATTGCAAGCCAGATTCTCTTGCCGGACAGGACGACGCCGATGAGCTTCCAGCCCCTTTTCGACGATATGGGCGACCGTGTGCGGCGCCGCATGATCGAGCTGCATTCGAGCCTGGCGCCGAACGAGGGCGATACGCTGGCGGCGCTCGACGGCGTGCGCTTCATCCGCGTGAGCCGTCCCGTGCCGCGCATGCCGGTGCTGTACGAGCCGAGCATCATCGTCGTGTGCCAGGGCCGCAAGCTCGGCTATCTCGGCGACCGCTCGTTCGTCTACGACGCGCAGCAGTATCTCGTGCTGTCGGTGCCGCTGCCGTTCGAATGCGAAACCTTCGCGAGCATGGACGAGCCGTTTCTCGCGATCTCGATCCGCGTCGATCTCGCGGTGATCGCCGAACTCGCGATCCTGCTCGACGAGACGCTCGGTGCGGCGGTCAGCGAGCCGCACGGCGTCTATTCGACGCCGCTCGATGCGCCGCTCGCCGACGCGGTGGTGCGGCTCCTCGAAGCGCTCGCGTCGCCGCACGACACGTGCGTGCTCGGGCCGGCGATCATGCGCGAGATCGCGTACCGCGTGCTGACCGGTGCACAGGGCGACGCGATTCGCGCGGCGCTCGCCCAGCAGCATCATTTCGGCCGCGTCGCGAAGGCGCTGCGGCGCATCCATGCGGACCTGAAGGCCGATCTCGATGTCGAAACGCTCGCGCGCGAGGCCGGGATGAGCCTCGCGGTGTTCCACGCGCAGTTCAAGCACGTGACGGCGACGTCGCCGATGCAGTATGTGAAGGCCGCGCGCCTGCACCAGGCGCGCTTGATGATGGTGCAGGACGGCGTCGGCGCGGGTGCCGCCGCCGCGCGGGTCGGCTATGCGAGCGCGTCGCAGTTCAGCCGCGAGTTCAAGCGGCTGTTCGGCCGCAGCCCCGGTGACGAAGTGCGCTGGATGCGCGAGAGCGGCAGCCGGCCGGTCGAATCGGACGTCGGCGCGTAGCGTCGCGTCACGCGCCGGCAATGCCCGAGGGAAAGCCGCGGCCTGCGACGCTCAGCGCCGCACGATCTTGCGCCGCTGCGCGCTGATGCCCGCATAGTCGGGCAGCGTGTCGACGCGCTTGCCCGTCGCCTTCGCATACAGCGGCATCAGGTCCTGCAGGCGGTTCAGCAGATCCTGCCGCCGCGTCGCGCCGTACGGGTGCATGTAGATGAAACCCGACGTCTTGTTCGCGCGCGTCGCCGCCGCGAGCTTGTCCCACAGCGTGATCGCCGCGCGCGGATCGAAGCCCGCGCGGGCGGCGATGTCGCCGCCGATCACGTCGGCTTCGGTCTCGTCGGTCGGGTCGTAGCGCAGCGTCTGCAGACGTGCGCCGAGGTTCAGCGCCTGCGGCAGTGGATCGCCGACGCCGAACAGTGGCGGCAGCGAGGCCGCGCGCAGTGACGTTTGCGACGCCGTGCTGAGATTGCTGCGCGCGTGTTCGCGCAGCGCATGGGCGATGCCGTGCGCGATCAGCACGCCGAGTTCGTCGTCGTTCAGGCGGACGCGATCGAGCATCCCGCCGTACACGAGCACCTTGCCGCCCGGCAGGCACGCGATGCGGATGTCACGCGAGCGGATCACGTTGACGTCCCACGCCCAGTTCTTCACGCGATCGTTCCACTTCACCGAATACGGCGCCAGCTTCAGTACGATCGCGCGCAGGCGTTTCACGCGCGGCTGGTTCGCGGGCAGCAGGCGGTCGCTGTCGGCGGCCGCTTGCACGATCTGCGCGTATTCGCTCGCGGTCACCTGTTCGAGCAGCGGCGACGGGATCAGCGTGCGGAACGCGATCGCATTGCCGTAGCGGACCTGCTGCGACGTCGGCGTATAGGCTTTCGTCGGCACGGCCGCGCCGCTCGGCTGCGCGGCTTCGGCGGCAGACGGCGCACCAATGGCCGCCGGCGTGGACGGCGCAGCCGCCGCGGTGGCGGGCGCGGAGCCGGCCGCGGCTGCACCGGCGTCGGTCGCATGCACGCTTGCCGCCGCACCGAGCGCCGCGACGCCGGCGCTCAGTGCGGCGGCGACGCGTGCGGCGCGAAGCAGGCGATCATTGCGCACGGCTCGCCTCGCCGTTGCGCGCGACACCGTTCCACGGCGCGATCTTGAACAGCAGCAGCATGCCGGGGATCGCGAGCGCGGTGCACACGATGAAGTAGTCGAACCAGCCGATCTTCGCGACGATGAAGCCGCTCGCGGCCGAGGCGAGCGTGCGCGGCACGGACGCGAGGCTCGTGAACAGCGCGAACTGCGTGGCCGTGTAGCGCGGGTCGGTCGTGCTTGCGATGTACGCGACGAACGCGGCCATCGTCAGGCCGGTGGTGAAAGTTTCGACGCCGTAGACGATCGCGAGCGCGACCGTCATCGGGCTGAACTGCGGCGTGACGACGATGCCGAACACCGACAGCGCCGACGCGATCGCATGGCTCGTCGATACCGTGAAGTCGTACAGCATGGCCAGCACGGGCGAGCCGGGGCCGAGCTGCGCGAGCCACGCGAAGCCGAGGGTCGACACCATCTGCAGCGCGCCGAAGATCCACAGCCCGCGGCCGATCCCGATCTTCACGAGCCACACGCCGCCGATGATGCCGCCGGCGACGCTCGCGACGAGCGCGGTGGTTTTGGCGACGATGCCGATCTCGGTGCGCGTGAAGCCGATGTCGAGGAAGAACGACGTCGACAGCGTGGTCGCCATCGTGTCGCCGATCTTGAACAGGAAGATGAACGCGATGACCAGCAGCGCGCCGGTCCAGCCGTCGCGCTGGATGAATTCGCGGAACGGCAGCACGATCGCGTCGCGCAGGTTGCGCGGCGGCGTGCCGACCACTTCGGGTTCGCGCACGACGAGCGTCATCAGGATGCCCGGCAGCATGAATGCGCCGGTGATCGCGAACACGGCGTCCCACGGCATGTGGTCGGACAGGATCAGCGCCAGCGAGCCGGGAATCAGCGCGGCGAGCTTGTAGGCGTTCACGTGCACCGCGTTGCCGAGGCCCTGCTCGGTGTCGCGCAGCAGTTCGCGGCGGTACGCGTCGATCACGATGTCGGCGCTCGCGCCGAAGAACGCGACGAGCGTGGTGAGCGCGGCGACCGTCCAGATCGAGTCGCGCGGCGACACGAAGCCGAGCGTGGCGATCGCGCCCGCGACCAGCAGCTGCGTGAGGAGCAGCCAGCCGCGCCGGCGGCCCGGCCGCCAGCCGGGCAGGCGCGGGATGTAGCGGTCCATCAGCGGCGCCCACAGGAACTTCCACGTATACGGGAACTGGATCAGCGCGAACAGGCCGATTTCCTTCAGGTTCACGCCTTCGGAGCGCAGCCATGCCTGCACGAGGTAGACGAGCGTGAACAGGGGCAGACCGGACGTGAATCCGAGGAACACGCAGATCAGCATGTGCGTGTTCAGATAGGCACGCCAGCCGGGGTGATCCTCGTGAGCGGTGAGCGCGGGCGCCTCGTGTGGCGTTTTGGACATGGAATGGAACTGGGTAGCGTTGACTGATTGCGGCGGCAGCGCAGGCGGCGGCGCGGGTAGCGCAGCGGCGCGGCCGCACGTGCGTGCGGGCCGTCGGCGTCCGTCAACGGCTCCCCGGCTCAGCTGCGCTTGACGCGATAGACAGCAAGACTACCACGCCAGTTCGCTCCCCATCGAATCGGCTGGCCTTCGTGCAGCACGACGCGGTCGAGGATCGTGACGCCGACTTCGGGCGCGAGCGCCTCGAAATCCTCGATCGTCAGCACCCGGACGTTCGGTGTGTTGTGCCACTGGTAAGGCAGTGACTTCGACACCGGCATCCGGCCGTTCAGCACCGACAGCCGGTGCGCCCAGTAGCCGAAGTTCGGGAACGACACGATGCATTCGCGTCCGACCCGCGCGGTTTCGCGCAGGATCGCGGCCGTCTGGTGAATCGTCTGCAGCGTCTGCGACAGGATCGCGATGTCGAAGCTGTGATCCTCGAACAGGCGCAGGCCGTCCTCGAGGTTCTGCTGGATCACGTTGATGCGATTCTTCGCGCTCGCGAGCACGCCCGCGTCGTTCAGCTCGATCCCGTAGCCGGTCACGTCTAGTTCTTCCATCAGCAGCGCGAGCAGCGAGCCGTCGCCGCAGCCGAGGTCGAGCACCGTCGAGCGCGGTTCGACCCAGCGCGCGATCGTGCGGAAGTCCGCGCGCGCGGACAGGGAATTCAGCGCTTGCTGGTTCATGCGCCCACCTCGTTGGCGATTCGTTCGTAATACGCGCGGATCAGGTTGTGATAGCGCGCGTCGTCGAGCAGGAACGCGTCGTGGCCGTGCGGCGCATCGATTTCCGCGTAGCTGACCGTGCGCTTGTTGTCGAGCAGCGCCTTCACGATCTCGCGCGAGCGGGCCGGCGCGAAACGCCAGTCGGTCGAGAAGCTCGCGATCAGGTATTTCGCCTGCGTATGCGCGAGTGCGGCCGTCAGGTTGCCATCGAACGCCTTCGCCGGGTCGAAGTAGTCGAGCGCGCGCGTGATCAGCAGGTAGGTGTTCGCGTCGAAGTAGTCGGCGAACTTGTCGCCCTGGTAGCGCAGGTACGACTCGACCTCGAATTCGACGTCGAAGCTGAAGTTGTACGCGTCGAGCGCGCCGTCGGCGCGGCGCAGCGCGCGGCCGAATTTCTCGGCCATGTCGTCGTCGGACAGGTACGTGATGTGGCCGATCATCCGCGCGACGCGCAGGCCGCGCTTGGGCTTCACGCCGTGCGCGTAGTAGTCGCCGCCGTGGAAGTCGGGATCGGACAGGATCGCCGAGCGCGCGACCTCGTTGAACGCGATGTTCTGCGCGGACAGCTTCGGCGTCGACGCGATGTCGATGCAGTGTGCGACGCGCTCCGGATACATCAGGCTCCACGCGAGCGCCTGCATCCCGCCGAGGCTGCCGCCCATTACCGCGGCGAAGCGCTCGATGCCGAAGGCATCCGCGACACGCGCCTGCGCGTGCACCCAGTCCTCGACGGTGACGACCGGAAAGCGCGCGCCATACGGCTTGCCGCTCGACGGGTCGATGCTCATCGGGCCGGTCGAGCCGAAGCACGAGCCGAGATTGTTCACGCCGATCACAAAGAAGCGGTTGGTGTCGAGCGGCTTGCCCGGGCCGACCATGTTGTCCCACCAGCCGGTGCTGCGCGGATCGTCCGCGTAGACGCCGGCGACGTGATGCGACGCGTTGAGCGCGTGGCAGACGAGCACCGCGTTCGAACGCGCGGCGTTGAGCTCGCCGTACGTCTCGACGACGAGCTGATAGTTGCCGATCACGCTGCCGCTTTGCAAGCGCAGTGGTTCGGCGAAGTGCATGGTCTGTGGAGCGACGATGCCGATCGATTCCATTCGTTCCGCCTTATGACTGGGCAGCTAAATGGTGTCGGCGATGCGCGGAGTCGGAGATGCGCGGCTGACGACCTCTTTAGCCGCATTTGTAGTGAACCTGCCGGGGACAAAGACGCATCAAGGCCCCAGCCGGTTCGCGCGCCCGCAATCGAGTCAGCAAATCGGCGCGCTTCCGACCTGCCGCCAAGGAGGCGGCAGTCGAAGGAGTATAGCGGAATTCCGTGGGGCGCGGATTTCACGCCCCGCCGGCGGTCTGCGCGGCTTACCAGCGATATTTTGCCGAGAGTTGCCCCCGGACGACCGAGTAGTCGGACAGATTGCCTTCCACGCCGACGCTGGCCGAAATCGAGAATTGCCGGCTCAACTGCCCGGTCGCGCCGATCCGGACGGCAGCGCGGTCGCGCGGCACGCTGAACGAGAACGCATTGCGATCGAGCGTCAGCGAGCGCGAGCCGGGGCCGTGCCACCAGTTTGCCTCGATGAACGGCCGAAGTTCGCGTCCATGTGGCATTGCGGTTATGCCATGCACGCGCACACCCAGGCGGGTGAGCACGTCGGTGGAGCCCTGGCCGTCGATGCGGCCGCCGGCCGTGCCGTGTGCATCCGCGCGATAGTCGGATACGACGAGCTGCGCTTCGGGCTCGACGAAGAATCGTGTGTCGCCGCGTTCATAGAAGCCGAACGAATAGCCGGTTTCGAGCGAGCCCGTGACGGTGCGTGACCGGTACGAATCGGCCGCGAGGCTGCCGCCGACGCTGTTCGCATACGCACCGTACATGAACCATGCGTCGACATAGGGGCCGGTCAGGATGTCGCGGTTGCCGTACCACGTGCCATACAGCCCGACGTTGTAGCCGGAGACGCTGCCGCGCGCGGTGGCGTTCATCACGCGGTGCTCGATCGCGTTCCACAGGGGGCGCGTCGACCAGTTCGTCTGGCTGCCGTACATGCCCATCGCGCCGACCCGCAAGCTGCCGCCGTGACCGTCGTCGAAGCGGAGCAGGTCGGCGCCCGCGTGGATCAGGCGGCCGTTGCCCGACACGCTGCGGCCGCCCGACATCGACGTCATCTGGCCTTCGGCACGCAGCCAGACCGCACCGTCGAGCGCGCCAGCTGCTTCGGTGCGCAGCGAGCGATCGTCGCGCTGATGAAGCGTGTGGATTGCCATCGTCGCCGCTGCATCGGCGTTCGCCAGATACGCATCCGGCTCCGGGGCGGCAGTGCGGGGGGGCGGATCGATTTCCGGGCGGATCGACGGATCGGGATCGACGGGGCCGGGGGGCTGCGGCGGCTGCGGCGGTACGGGTTTTGCCGCGGAGACGAGATACCAGTCGTCCTCCCGGCCGCCCTGGCCGCTGCGCTTGAGCATGTAGTCGTAGCCGCCGGCAGACAACGTGCCGAAGCCTTGCCGGTAGCCGTCCGATGCCACATCGAGCGTGAAGGCCGACGCGTCGGTCGTGCCGCCATTGCGGGTTTCGACGATCGGGATGCCGATGGTCGTTGGCGCGCCGTCGCCGCCCGAACGCTTGATGACGATGCCGGTGTCGCCCGACGCGTGGCCGCCGTCGATCACGAGGCGATCGGTGGGCGATGCGTCGTCCTGCAGCGTCGTATGGAGGATGAGCTTGCCGTGGCGCGCCGCATAGTCGCCGGTCACGACGAGCGTGCGCGGCGTCGGCGGCACGCCGGCTGCGGGCGCGTCGAATGCGATCGTCGAATCGTTCAGCGCGACGGAACCGACCGTCGAATCGGCGGTGACGGTCCAGAGGCTGTTCGTGTCCAGCGACAGCGCGCGGACCGCGTCGGTCGCGCCGGTCCACGTAGACGCGTTGGCGAGCGAGACGTCCGTCACCGCATGCGTCGGGCTGCCGTCGTCGGTCGGGTGGTTGACGATGTCGCCGTCGGCATGAGAGCGGGAGTCGAGCGTCAGGCGTACCGGCGCGCCCGACTCGGCATGCACGGTCAGCAGCTTGCCGTTGCCGCCGATGGCGCGCGTGCCGTTCTTCAGCGCGATGTTCGCGTCGGACGCGTCGATCGCGCCGTGGCGTTCGCTGACCAGCGAACCGTCGTCGATCGTCAGCGTGCCGCCATAGACGGCTGCGGCATAGGCGCCGGTGCCGGTCGTGCGTGCGTCGCTGCGCAGCAGGTCGACGGCGCCGCCGGCGCTCGCATAAAGTGCGGTGGCTTCGGCGCCGTGGGTTTCGACGGTCGTATCGGTGAGGGCGGCAATGGATTCCGCGCCGGCCGACAGCACCCCGCGCGCGCGCTCGCCGCTCGTCAGGATGCCGCCGCGCGTCATCGCGACCTTGCCGCCAAGCCGCGCGACCACGCCGATCGCGCCCTTGCCGGTGGTGGTCACGTAGGTATCGGTTGCATCGACGACGGGTGTGTCGGTGTACTCCTTCGATGCATATAGCCCGTGTGAACTGACGCCATGCGTGACGACGCGCGTGCGGGCGAGTTCGACGCTGCCCTCGCGAGTGTCCACGCCGAGCGCCGCGTATCCGCTGGTTTCGAGATGCGAGTCGCTGAATGCAACCGTGGACGCGCTCGGCATGTACAGGACCGATGCATAGTCGCCGTCGGTGCGGATGTCGGTGCGCTTCAACGTGGCCCGGACGCCGCCGTAGCTGATGGACAGGCCGGTGCCGAACAGGCCGCTGGTCCGGATCAGCGTATCGGCCACGTCGATGGTGCCGCCCGGGACCAGAACCGTCGCGATGCCGGACGCTTCCTTGCCGCGCGTCACGATCACGCTGCCGGAGAGCGACAGATGGCCGTTGGTGCCGTCGATGGATACGCCGTGCGCGTAGTCGCCGTCGGTATCGATGGAGATGCTTTCTGCGGATGCGCTGCCGCCGTGGCGAAGATCGATGCCTGCGCTCGAGCCGCCGCGCGTCCGGATTTCCGTATCGCGCAGTGCGACACGCGAGCCGGTGCCCCACGCGGCAGCGCCCGCCGACACGTTGCCGGTCGAGAAGACGCGGGTCTTGCCGACGGTCGTCAGCACGCCGCCGTTGACCGCGGAAAGCACGGCCTTGCCGGAGACGGTCGTCGAATAGTCTCCGGGGGCGACTTCGAGCGTGATACCGTCCGCGAGTTGCGGGCCGCCGCTGACTTGTGCCATTGACGTCCACGGAATGGCCGCACCGGCGAGCAGCGCGGAACGCAAGACTCGCCGGCCGATGCGCGTCTGGGAAAAGGGAAAATGACCGCGGTTCACTTGATCACCTTGATTTATTCTGAGTACACGAAGATGAGCCTGTTCAAGCGATTTTGAAATTGGACGAGTTCGAATTTTTTGCGGTGTCTGGCGACCGGCATGGCGCACGTGCGAAACGTGGAGATCATTGGACGCGCGTGATTTGCCCGGTCGGGACTGCTCGCGGAATGTGCGACGAGACCGAATGGCGCAGTGGGCGGAGGCGCGCGGTCGAGCGGGTCTGTTTCAAGCCGACTGGCGGGCGATGACGATCGAGCGGGCGCCCGGTCGGTCCGATACGGATAGGTGTTGGGGGTGGGGCGGAGCGGGTACGGCGCCCGTCGGGAAAGCCGGGGCACGCGTCCCTCCGTGCGCCCGGGCAACCAACCGACGCACGCGGAGCGCGCGCCGGTTCGCCGTCTTTTACTGATACATGATCGAGTACATGACGGACGTATTCACCGTACCTTGGCCTGCGGCGCCGCCCGTTGCGACATATTGGGCGTAGTACGGCAGGTCCGCAGCACCGTTCGACAGTGCGACCGCCTTCGAATTTTCATCGGCCTTGCCGACGCCGATGTTGCTCATATCGCTGTTGAGCAGGCCGACTTCGACGTTCTTCGCGGTGCCCGATGCGTTGAGCAACTGGCCGGTCGTTGCGTTGACCGTGGTGCCCGGTTCGAAGTGCGTGTAGACGTTCCCGCTTGCCGGCGAGCAGTTCTTCAGGCCGATCTTGAACGGCGTGCGGCCGGCCGTCGAACCGCCGGTGGCGAGCGACGACGTCGACACCTTCGGCAGCGCGACCGTGAAGTCCTTGCCGCCCGTGCCGTTGCCGTCGATCGTGCAGGTTTGCGTACCGATATTGCCGTTGATGGTGATCGTGCCGTCGGCGGCGTGCGACACGGCCGGCAGGGTTGCTGCGGCAACGACGGTGAGTGCTGCGATGCTGGAGAGTGCGAACTTCATATCAATTCCTCTGGTACTGGTTGGGAAAAAAAGGACTTCAGCGTCAGGTCGCCCGGCTGTCATGACAGGTCGTCCGGGCAACATTCGACTTCGTCCGAAAATCGACCTTTCAAGACAGTCTGATAGGACTGCAAAGTGAAAGGCCATTCAGCCATCGATCGGAAGATGGCCGTCAGTGCGTACCGGTCGCTCTGTGTGATCCGGCGACCGGTACTACCGAATTGCTGTGCCGGCTAACGCGCCGTTCCTACTGATAGCTCATCGTGAACGTCGCGACGCCTTTGACCGTCCCGGGGGAAACCTGGCCGGTTGCGATGTATTGGGCGCTGAGCGGAATACTGGTGGTCGTGGCCGACGGGCCGACATACCACTGATTCGGAGTGGTTGTTGCAGCCGAATCCGGTCCGTAGTTGACGGGATTGCCGTTCCGCAGAATTCGCAGCTTCACGCCTTTCGCAGATGAATCTTGGGTGAGTGTCAATTGGTTGGTCAGGTTTCCGTTGTCGGTTAAGTCAGTTAGCGTCACGTATACATTCGAGCCGGCCTTGCAAGACAGCGCGATATTGAAGTCCCTGTCGCTGGCGGTTGCGCCGATCGCGCTCAATTTGTTCGCGCTGATCGGTTGCAAGGGGACGTTGACCGACGGCGTCAACACGGTGCAACTCTGCACCATCGGCAGATATTTGCCGTTCTGGATCCACGCAAATGCCCATGTCAGAGACTTTGCTCCGTTAGATCGGTTGAATATGTAAATGAGAAAGTTATGCTCGTTTACACCGAGAGGTGCATTGGGGAAGTTGTAAATTGCATCGCTTACCTTGATCAATTCAATCTTGACCCTCAATACGCCTTGAACGGGAAAGGTCTCGGTGATCGGAGGGCTCCACTCCTGGCCATTTCCCATCATTACCTGGCCGGTGTCTGCATTGGTGACCCTGAATCCAATGGTTCCCCATATATTGGAAATAGCTGGTCTGGGTCTGAACACTCCCGGGATATCCGTCGGCCAATAATTTGTCGAAAATTCCATTCTCCACCCGCCGATGCCGATGGTGTTGGCCTGGCATTTGTATTCATACTCGAATATCCCGGTGGCGAGTACGGTTCCATTGGGCGCCCGGGGAGGAACGATGATGTTCTGAGTGCTGAATGCCCAATAGAACTGATAGTTCGCTCCGCGGTCGGGAACATGCGCGCACGTCTGTGCGTGAGCCATTCCTCCGCCCAGTAATAATGGCGATAGCCAGGTGATTAATAGTCCAAAAAAGTAAAGCGCGAATCTTCGAGAGGGGAATTTCATGATGTCTCACCGGTGAATTGAATATCCGAAGGGCGATGTCCTGCGTCGGGCGGCCTATGGGCGGCCCTTGTTCGGCGAATAGTCGCATTTCGATTCGATGCGCTCGTATACCGCATGCTTGCTTCGCTCGATCGGCAAACTGTAGGAGAACGTACAGGCGTCGGCAGTGCGGTTACCCCACTTCGCTGTCAACACGCCCGAGTCCTTCAAGTCACGGGTGAACAGCGTGCCGCCCTGTCCGGACCAACCGACCGCGTTGCCGTCGGCATCGGCCACGGTGCTGCCGAACGGTACGGGCGTGCCGTCCGGCTGGCGAATCGTGAGCAGCACGGCGCGGCCCGTTGTCGTCCCGAACTTGACCTTGACGACCGAATTCGCTCGCGGCGCGACCTGCTGGCTGGTCGACTGCATTTCGACGTCGATTGGAATGCCTTTCGGATCGAGTTCGATCGTGTTCATCTGATACGGCGTCAGATACGGGATCACCGCGAAGCCGCGACGATCGATCCGGACGTCCGTGCCGTTGGTGAGGCTTGCTCCGACGGCATCCTTCGCTTCGACGATCGCGACCGTGTCGCCGAGCTCGTTGGCGAGCGTGACGCCGCCCGCGTGACCGACGAGCGCGCCCGATACGCCGCCGGATACGCTCGAGTAGCCACTGCCACCGCTCGCGCTGCCGGAGAACGTTGCCCAGGGGCTCCGATATTGCACATTGCCGCCGCCGGAAGTCGCACTGCTGCGTGAATTGACGTTCACGCCATACGAGAGTGCGCCGGACTTGCCGACGGTACCGGTCAGCGCCATCTGCTCGGTCGTGCCGCCCTGGCTGTCGTGCGCGATGCCCGTGCTCAGCGTCGGCGCGTATGACCGTCGGCCGAGCGGAACCGTCAGGTTCGCGTACACCTGGTTGTTCAGGCGGCCCGAATAGCCGTCCCGCTGCCGCGAGACCGACAGGTTGTAGCTCAGGTTGACGCCGAGGAGCCGCAGGCTGTTGTTGTAGCCGAGCTGGAACTGCGTCGTCGTCCCCTGGCGGTTCCAGTAGTTGACCGACGAACCCACCGCGAACAGACTGCCGCGTTTTTCGCCGAGCGACTGGTTCAGCGTCAGCTGGACCTGGTTCCGCTGCCGGTAAACGTTGTTCGGATCCATGCCGGCGGCTGACAGATCGCGCGCATACATCGCGTCGCGCATGGCCCAGTAGCCGCGCGACGAGTAGCGATACGCGGCGACCGCGATGTTCGTGCCCGTCGCGTCGACAGACTTGCTGTAGCTCACGCGCACACTTTGCCCGTTCGTTGCCGACACGCCCGGGATGCGAGCACTGGCGTGCGTGACGTCGACGGCGAGCGCGCCGAGCGATGTGTTGAACGCGGCGCCGACCAGCCCGGCCAGATAGTTTTCGGCGACGATTGCGCCGACATAACCTGTCAACAGGTTGCTGATGCCGCGCTGGTAGGTCGCCTGAGCGAAATTCGGATGACGGTTGAGTTGCGGCTCGCGCAACTGCCCGAGCGCGATGCCGAACCGCGAGATGCCGGGGCGCAGCGATTGCACCACCGCCGCATACGGTACCGTGAAGCTGTGTTTCCTGCCGTCGGCTTCGGTGACCGTGACGAGCAGGTTGCCGCCGTAGCCGGTCGCGTACAGGTCGTCGATCTCGAACGGCCCCGGCGCCACGTTGGTTTCGTACAGCACGGCGCCGTTCTGCGATACGGAGACGTGCGCGTTGCTCGTCGCGACGCCGCGAATCACGGGGGCATAGCCGCGCATCGAATCGGGCAGCATCCGGTCGTCCGTCTCGAGGGTGGCGCCGCGCATGCCCACGCTGTCGAACAGCGTGCCGTCAGTATACGTTTCGCCGATCTTCAACTGGCTGCGCCACGCCGGCAGGTCGCGCTGAACGTACGTGTTGAGACTTTGATAACGGCTGTCCCCACGTGTTTGCGCGCTATACGTGCCGTTGTGCCGCAAATGCCAGTTCCCGACGTTGACGCCGGCATTCAGCCCGAGGTAGCCCTGCGTGCTTTCGTATCCCGACGACGTGTTGCGGAACACGTTGGCGTTGTACTTGAGCGTTGCACTCGGCACGCCGCTGTCCCACAGTTCCGGGCTCACGTAACCCCGCGGATTGCGCAGCAGCGATGCCTGCGGAATGCTCACGTTCAAACGCAGATCCGACATGTCGAATTCGACCGTCGCGTCGGCCACCAGTTTGTCGATGTCCGTGCACTCGCCGGCCTGCACGCGGATCAGCTCGGCGCGCGCCGAGTCGGTCAGCGTCTGGTCGTCGAGGCCGAGCCGGCTCACGAGCGCGCGATCGAAGCACGGCGTCGCGTTGACCGCGCCTGCCACTGCGTTGAAGCGCACCGTCGAGCGGCCGGTCCAGGTTTCGTTCACGTAGAGGTCGACGAGATAATCGCCCGCCGGGACCGGATTGCCTTTCGCGAAGCGATCGAGGTCGAGCCGCTGGCCGCGCGGCTTCATCATCAGCGTATCGTTGAACTGAACCTGCGCGACCTGGAAGCCTTCCGCCGATGCAGCCGGCGTTTCGTCGGCGCACGCGCCGGCAGCCCAACTGCCCAGCGCTGCCATGACGAACAGATAGCCCGGTTTAAGCGCGAAACGCGCGGGGGCCTCTGGGGTGAGAATAAAATGATTCGCTCGCATGAATTCAATGTATTGATGCCGCATCGTCATATTGCGAGCGACGGTCTGCCAGCGCCGGTACGATTGCCGTACCGTCGATCAGCGACGGGTTAAGTCGGGAACGATCGCGGCGTCAGTGCGATTTCTTCGGTGCGTAGCGGCCTTCGATGCCCGCCCCGTAGTCGTTGAGGAATGTGTAATCGACCTCGATGGGCGCGCCGGGCGCCGACTGCACGTTGCCGACGTCGAATTGTTCGGTGGCCCCCGGCTTGACCATGCCGCCCTTGTCGTTGGTCCATGTGGCGTCGCCTGACTTGACGGTCAGCTTGGTGAACGTCACGTGATAGGGCGTCGGGTTTTTCGCTTGCAGCGCATAACCGCCGCCGGCCTTCGGTGCGAAGTTCCAGGTGACTTTTTCCGCGGATTCGTCGGCGTCACCCTGTAGCGCGGCTGGCCGGAAGAACAGCTTGATGCGCGTGCGGAACGCGAGCTGCAGCAGGTTCGGCGCGTTTGAATCGTCGGCTGCTTGAGGCGGGACGTCGAGCACGTTGAGCCAGTACAGCGTTTCCTTGTCCTGGGCGAGCGGTTCCTGCGTATAGATCAGGCGCAGGCTCTGGCCTTTCTTCGGATCGAGGCGGAACAGCGGCGGCGTCAGCATGAACGGTACCTTCGACTCGTCGGGTAGCGCGTTTGCATGACCGTCGTCGATCCACGCCTGCACCAGCGACGGCCTGTCGCCCTCGTTGGTCAGCTTGACCGTTACCTCGCGTTCCTTTTCCGGATAGACCACACGCGTTCCGCCGATCACGACGCTTGCGTCCGCGGTACCCATGCCGGAAAGCGAGGCGACCAGCGCTGCGGCGCCCACGCTCGAGCGCCAGTTCATTGGCATCCTCATCGCCGATTTCTCCCTGTAGATGATCAACTCGCTGTCGGTCGGCCCGCGCGCCGCTTCTGCTTTGCGCGCGCGGGCCGCCGGTCGGAAAACCGGGTTATTGGTACGAGACCGAGTACATGACCGACGTACCGACCTTGCCTGCCGTGGCCGCACCGCCGGTTGCAACGTATTGCGCGTAGTAGTTGAGCTCTGCCGAGCCGCCAGCGATCGCCACGGTCTGCGAGTTCTGCTGCGCTTGCGCTGCGCCGAGCTTGATGTTCGAACCGTCCTTGTTCAGCAGGCCGACCTCGACGTTCTTCGCGTCACCCGTCGCGTTGAACAACTGGCCCGTCTGCGCGTTGACCGTCGTGCCCGGCTCGAAGTACACCGATGCGTTGCCGGAATTCGGCGAGCAGTTCGACAGGTTGATGCGGAACGGCTTGCGGCCGGCGGTCGAACCCGCCACGGAGAGTGCCGACGTCGACACATTGGGCAGCGTGACGGTGAAATCCTTGCCGCCGCCGTCACCCGAGATGTTGCAGGTCTGGGCGGTGATTTCGCCGGTGATCGTGATCGTGCCGTCGGCTGCCTGAGCCGACGAGGCCGCGGCGAGGAGACCTGCTGTCGCCATCAGAATGGGAAGTGCTTTTTTGGACATTTAAGTACCTGTTAGTAAGGGCCTCGCGTCGAAAGACGACGCACGGACGTTTCCATCGCGCTGTCGCGCGTCGCTGCCACGGGGCAGCAGCAGTGGCAGGAAACAGGCGCTATTTTTCCAAAGTAAGGCGATCGAAAGAATGGGACGAGTTCTAAGTCGATAACTTATAAGCGGCGTCAGGTACTAAATTTCTTTTAAGAATTGTCATGGCCCAGTGCGAACGCACGGCATGTGCGATACGTGCAGCGTCTGGCGGCAAGCTGGAGACGTAATAGCGTCGCTCGGTGGCAACCGCATCGCCAATTTCCCGAGTCGACTCGACCATCGCGATTGCATTCAGGCGACGGTATATTCAGGATGTCGAATTAATATGGGCCGCGCGTCGGATACGACACCGGGTCCCGAGTCAGGCTGTCAATATAGCTGGCTGCGGGGCAGGCAAGGTTGCACTGGGCGTCCCGATGACCATGGAATGGGCGCTAGCACGTCGGTGATGTCATCACGCGATTCCGCTGGATGAAAGCGCCCCGCGGCGCTTCCGTCGTCGCCTCGCGCTTTATCGCAGAATTAGTCGCAAATGCGCATCGGCCTGCTCGGCGGGCGGCTTCTGGAACCCGCCCTTCGCGAAGCGGTGCCACCGGCCGATCACGTAGCTGACGAGCAGGCTCGCGCGCGCGGCGGGATCGTAGTCGGCCGGCAGTTCGAACGGCGTCGCACCGTCGGGCGCATCCGCCTCCGTGCGCGCAACGCGCAGGCATTGCTTGACGGTCGCCTCGATCCGGTCGAGCAGCTGGTTCACGCGTTCGGTGAGGCGCTCGTCCTCTCCGACGAGTGCCTCACCGGTCAGCACGCGCGTCATGCCCGGATTCTTCGCGGCGAAATTGAGCATCGTCAGCGCGATCGTGCGTGCTTGCAGCACGCCGTTCGGCTCCTTCGCGACGATCTGGTTGACGAGGCCGAACAGCGTCTGCTCGATGAATTCGATCAACCCTTCGTACATCTTCGCCTTGCTGGCGAAATGCCGGTAGAGCGCCGCTTCCGACACGTCGAGCCGGGCCGCGAGCGCGGCGGTCGTGATTTTTTCGGCCTTGGGTGCCTCGAGCATCGCGGCGAGCGTCTGCAGGATCATCACGCGCCGCTCGCCCGGCTTCGGGCGCGGGCGGGACGGCGTGGCCTGGTCTTCCTTTACGGCTTGGTCCTGCGGGTAAGTCGGCTGCATTTCTGTCGCCCCGATCGTGTGCCCAGTCGGAGCGATTTTAACGAACGAATGCGCTGGTCGACATAATGTGGACGGCCGATGCTCGGCAGATGGCCCGGCAGGTGGCCGGTGATCCATACGGTACCGATGCCGAGCCGCTTGTAGCGTTTCAGATGGCTGCGGGTATCTTCGACGAGGATCGCGTCGGCCAGCCGCGCATGCGCGGCACGCAAGGTCCGGCGCAGCATCGTGTGGTCGGGCTTCGCGCGCCAGGTGCGCCGGTCGCGCATGTGCTCGATCGCGATCACGCGCTCGAACAGCCGCTCGATGCGCAGCTCGCGCAGTACCGCACGCGCGTAGTTCTCCGGCGCGTTGGTCAGCACGAACTTGCGGCCCGGCAGCGCGGCGATGATGCGCGCGAGGCCGCGCTCGGCGCGCAGCATCGCGGGCAGGTCGGCAAACGTGTGGACGACCCGCAGGAAGTCGTTCGGATCGATCGGATGATGGCGCGTGAGGCCGAGGAGCGCGGCGCCGTAGCGCTGCGTGTAGCCGGTGCGCAGCCGGTCGGCCTCGGCACGCCCGACGTGGAGCGTGTCGATGATGTACTGCGTCATCGCGCGGTTGATCTCCGGAAAGATCGCGTGCGATGCGTGGTGCAGCGTGTTGTCGAGATCGAACAGCCAGACGGGCGCGCCGGCCCGCGGCCGGCTGCGGGAGATGCGCCGGCGTCGCAGCGACGCCGGCAGGTCGGGACGCTTGGGCAGGCGGCGTGTGCTCAATGCGAGCGGATCATCGTGCCGAACGGCTGCTCGGTCAGGATTTCCAGCAGCACCGAGTGCTCGATCCGTCCGTCGACGATGTGCACCGACTTCACGCCGCTCTTCGCGGCGTCGAGCGCCGACGAGATCTTCGGCAGCATGCCGCCCGAGATCGTGCCGTCCTCGAACAGCGCGTCGATCTCGCGTGCCGACAGGTCGGTCAGCAGGTTGCCGTCCTTGTCCATCACGCCGGGGATGTTGGTCATCATCAGCAGCTTCTCGGCGTTCAGCACGGTCGCGAGCTTGCCGGCGACGAGGTCGGCATTGATGTTGTACGAGAGACCGTCCTCACCGAAGCCGATCGGCGAGATCACCGGGATGAACGCGTCGTCCTGCAGCGCCTTCACGACGGCCGGATTGATCGCCTCGACTTCGCCGACCTGGCCGATGTCGATGTACTGGCCCGGGTTGTCGCGGTCCGGCATCAGCAGCTTGCGCGCGTGGATCAGGCCGCCGTCCTTGCCCGTCAGGCCCACCGCATGGCCGCCGAAGTGGTTGATCAGCGTCACGATGTCCTGCTGCACTTCGCCGCCCAGCACCCATTCGACGACTTCCATCGTCTCTTCGTCGGTGACGCGCATGCCCTGGATGAAGGTGCCGGCCTTGCCGATCTTCTTCAGTGCCTGATCGATCTGCGGACCGCCGCCGTGGACGATCACCGGATTGATGCCGACCAGTTTCAGCAGGATCACGTCGCGGGCGAAGCCTTGCTTGAGCCGCTCTTCCGTCATCGCATTGCCGCCGTATTTGATGACTACGGTCTTGCCGTGGTAGCGGCGGATGTACGGCAGCGCTTCCGCGAGGATTCCTGCTTTCAGCGTGGGGGCGATCTGCGAGAGGTCGATGGGCTCGGACATGGCGGCAGCTCTGGCTGGGAACGTTGAAACAGGGCGAATTGTACAGGAGTGGCGCAGCGCAGCATCGGGTTTTTGGGCTGGCCGGACGGTGGGTGGTGCGGGCCGTGGGCCATACGCGGCGGCCCGCCGGCCATGGCGCGGGGCCACGCGACGGCGACGCGGTTCGGGCGGGCGGCGCGTGTGCCCGGACGTGTTTGCGGGACGCATCGGCCGACCGGCCGACGTGCAAAATCCGTCCGCCGCGCTATGCTTGTCGCGTAGGGTGACGTTCATGCCCGTTACCGCGCCTTCGCCATGACCGATTCCGCCGTCGACGCCCGCTCGACCCCGCGCCGCGCCCGCTGCCCGCACTGCGGGCGCGGCTTCGATTGCGGCGCCCGTACCCAGCCGTTCGACTGCTGGTGCGCGTCGATGCCGGTCGTGCCCGGCGGCGCGCCGCCGGCGGCCGGCACGCGCTGCCGGTGCCCCGAGTGCCTCGCCGACGAGATCGCCCAGCGCATGGCCGGTGCGGCCGGCTGACGGCGCAGGCTCGTGCAACCGGCCGGGACGCCGGCTTGTCCGGCCGTCCCTTCGTGCGTTCGTGCATGCGTTCGTCCGCCACGATCCGGCCCCCGGTAGAGGCGCCGTGCGCTAAACGGGTAAACTGCTCGGATGCAACGAATCACCACCACCGGGCGCGTCAACCTCAGTCACCTGTTCTGGCTGCGCAATCTCGCGATCATCGGCCAGCTCGTGACGATCGGCGTCGTGCAGACCTATTTCGGCGTGCACCTGCCGTTGCCGGCAATGCTGATGGTCATCGCGCTCGAAATCGTTTTCAACGCGCTGACCTGGGTGCGCGTGCTGCGCGCGCGGCCCGAGACCGATTTCGAGCTGCTCGGCCAGCTGTGGGTCGACCTCGGTGCGCTGTCGGCGCTGCTGTTCCTGTCGGGCGGCACGACCAACCCGTTCGTGTCGCTGTACCTGCCGTCGCTCGCGATCGCGGCGGCCGTGCTGCCGTGGCACCTGATGATCTGGCTCGCGGCGTTTGCGGTCGCGTGCTACGCGGCGCTCGGCTTCGATTCGGTGCCCCTCAACATGGATAACCCGGCGAACCTGTTCGACTACTACCGCACCGGGATGTGGGTGAACTTCATGGTCAGCGTCGGGCTGATCGCGTGGTTCGTCGCGCGCATGTCGAACGCGCTGCGCCAGCGCGATTCGGCGCTCGGCGAAGCGCAGGCGCACCTGCTGCGCGACGAGCGGGCGGTCGCGCTCGGCGTGCAGGCCGCCACCGTCGCACACGAGATGGGCACGCCGCTGTCGACGATCGCGATGCTCGCGGAGGAGCTGCGCGACGCGGCGCGCGCCGATCCGGGGCTGGCGCGCTACGAGGCCGACCTGAAGGTGCTGGAAGAGCAGATGACGCTCTGCACGTCGGCGCTCGCGCGCCTGCGCAGCCGCGCGAGCGCGCCGGCGAGCCGCCAGCCGGTGGACGACTGGCTCGATACCTTCGTCGAGCACTGGCGCCTGCGGCATCCGCATGTGCAGTTCGAATTGCTCGGCGCGCGCCCGTCGGGCGTCGCGCTCGACGACACGGTCGCGGCCGGCCAGATCCTGACGATCCTGCTCGACAATGCCGCGCGGGCGAGTCCGCATCGCGTGACACTGGCCGCGAAGCTCTCGCACAACGAGCGGGCGGCCGACCAGATCGAATTCGAAGTATGCGACGACGGCCCGGGCATTCCGGCCGCGTTGCGCGAATCGCTCGGCGCGATGCCGGTCGACAGCACGCAGGGCGGACACGGAGTCGGCCTGTACCTCGCGTTCAGCGCAGCCGTGCGCCTGGGCGGCGAGATCGAGCTGTCCGATGTCATGCCGCGCGCGGCGGGCGGTAACGGGCGCGCCGCTGGGGGCGCGAATGGTCACGCCGCTGCTGCGTCGGGCCAGCGCACGACCGAACGAGCGGCAGCCACGCCGGACAGCCGCCCGGCCGGCTCGCCGGGCCGCGGCACGCGCGCGGTGCTGCGCCTGCCGGTGGCGCGCATCGCGGCGCCGGCCGCCTCAACCAACACGTAGACGGAGAAACCACATGAGCGAGAACAATTTCCTGGTGATCGACGACAACGAGGTGTTCGCGGGCACGCTCGCGCGCGGCCTCGAGCGCCGCGGCTATGCGGTCCAGCAGGCGCACGACAAGGAGGCGGCGCTGCGGCTCGCGGCCGGCGGCAAGTTCCAGTTCATCACCGTCGACCTGCATCTCGGCGAGGATTCGGGCCTGAGCCTGATCGCGCCGCTGTGCGACCTGCAGCCCGACGCGCGGATCCTCGTGCTGACCGGCTATGCGAGCATCGCGACCGCCGTGCAGGCCGTGAAGGAAGGCGCCGACAACTATCTCGCGAAGCCGGCGAACATCGAGTCGATCCTGGCCGCGCTGCAGACCAACGCCAGCGAAGTGCAGGCCGACGAGGCGCTCGAGAATCCGGTCGTGCTGTCGGTCGACCGGCTCGAATGGGAGCACATCCAGCGCGTGCTCGCGGAGAACAACAACAACATCTCGGCCACCGCGCGCGCGCTGAACATGCACCGCCGCACGCTGCAGCGCAAGCTCGCGAAGAAGCCGGTGCGCCAGTAAGCGGCGCCGCGCCGTCGGCCTGTCGCAACACGGCACCAACGGCACCAACGGCACCAACGGCACCAACGGCACCAACGGCACCAACGGCACCAACGGCACCAACGGCACCAACGGCACCAACGAAAACGGGCGGCCCGCCGGGCCGCCCGTTTCGCATTCGACGCCGCGCGCGTTACAGCACGTAGCGCGACAGGTCTTCGTCCTGCGACACTTCGCCGAGCGCACGCTCGACATATTTCGCGTCGATCGTCACGCGCTCGCCGGCGTGGTTGCCGGCCGAGAACGACACTTCCTCGAGCAGCTTCTCGATCACCGTGTACAGCCGGCGCGCACCGATGTTCTCGGTCTTCTCGTTGACCGCATATGCGATCTCGGCGAGGCGGCGGATGCCGTCCGCGGCGAACTCGAGGTGCACGTCTTCCGTGGCGAGCAGCGCCTGGTACTGCTTGACGAGGCTCGCGTCGGTCGCGTCGAGGATTGCCTCGAAATCCTCCACCGACAGCGAGTCGAGCTCGACGCGGATCGGAAAGCGCCCCTGCAGTTCGGGAATCAGGTCGCTCGGCTTCGCGAGGTGGAACGCGCCGCTCGCGATGAACAGGATGTGATCGGTCTTCACCATCCCGTACTTCGTGTTGACGGTCGTGCCCTCGACGAGCGGCAGCAGGTCGCGCTGCACGCCCTGGCGCGACACTTCGCCGCCGCTGCCTTCGTTGTTGCGCGACGTGATCTTGTCGATCTCGTCGAGGAACACGATGCCGTTCTGCTCGACGTTCTGCACGGCCTTCGTCTTCACTTCCTCGTCGTTGAGCATCTTCGCTGCTTCCTCGTCGGTCAGCAGCTTCAGCGCTTCCTTGATCTTTACCTTGCGACGCTGCTTCTTGCCGCTGCCGAGGTTCGAGAACATCGAGCGGATCTGCTCGGTCATCTCTTCCATCCCCGGCGGCGCCATGATGTCCATGCCGGCCGACGGCTGCTCGAGGTCGAGCTCGACTTCCTTGTCGTCGAGCTGGCCTTCGCGCAGGCGCTTGCGGAAGGTCTGGCGCGTCGCGTTGTTGTCGTCGTTCGCATGATCGGCGTTGCCGCCGAAGCCGACCGCGCGCGGTTGCGGCAGCAGGACGTCGAGGATGCGGTCTTCCGCCTGGTCGGTCGCCTTGCTGCGCACCTTGCGCATCTCGGATTCACGCGTCTGCTTGATCGAGATCTCGATCAGGTCGCGCACGATGCTGTCGACGTCACGGCCGACGTAGCCGACTTCGGTGAACTTGGTTGCTTCGATCTTGACGAACGGCGCATCGGCGAGCTTCGCGAGGCGGCGCGCGATTTCGGTCTTGCCGACGCCCGTCGGCCCGATCATCAGGATGTTCTTCGGCGTGATTTCCTGGCGCAGCGGCTCGCCGACCTGCTGGCGGCGCCAGCGGTTGCGCAATGCGACCGCGACGGCCTTCTTCGCCTTGGCCTGACCGATGATGTGCTTGTCGAGTTCCGAGACGATCTCGGCAGGGGTCATGGTGCTCATGGTGCGGTCCTTACTCGATCGTTTCGATGATGCGGTTGTGGTTCGTGTAGATGCACATATCGCCGGCGATCCCGAGCGATTTCTCGACGATCTCGCGCGGCGACAGCTCGGTGTTCTCGACGAGCGCGCGAGCCGCGGCCTGCGCATAGGCACCGCCCGAGCCGATCGCGCAGATCCCGCCTTCGGGGTCGAGCACGTCGCCGTTGCCGGTGATCACGAGCGTGGTGGTTGCATCGGCCGTGATCAGCATCGCCTCGAGGCGGCGCAGCATCCGGTCGGTGCGCCAGTCCTTCGCGAGCTCGACCGCCGCGCGGGTCAGGTTGCCCTGGTGCTTCTCGAGCTTCGCCTCGAAGCGATCGAGCAGCGAGAACGCATCGGCGGTGCCGCCCGCGAATCCGACCAGAACCTGGTTGTTGTAGATCCGCCGCACTTTCCGCGCGCCACCCTTCATGACGATGTTGCCGAGGGTTACCTGGCCGTCGCCGCCGAGCGCGACCTTGTCGCCGCGCCGGACCGAAACGATGGTCGTGCCGTGAAATTGCTCCATCTGCGTTCCTTGAGAAAAACGGGGAAGAGTCGGGCGGCGCGAGGCGCCGCCGCGTGAATCGCAGTGCGCCGGGGAGCGGCCCGGCGCGCGTCCGATTCATTTTAGGGCGGGCGCCGGGATATCAAGAGGAGGAGGGGCAAATCGGCCGGCCGGGAACCGGCGCCGGAAAAACAAAAAGCGCGCGGCAGGCCGCGCGCTTCCGGGAAGCAGCGTGTCAGAGCGGAACGCCGCTCGATCAGTCGCCGAACAGCTTCTGGCGCAGCTCGCGGCGCTCTTGCGCCTCGAGCGACAGCGTGGCCGTCGGGCGCGCGAGCAGGCGCGGAATGCCGATCGGTTCGCCGGTTTCCTCGCACCAGCCGTAATCGCCGGAATCGATGCGGGCGAGCGACTGCTGAACCTTCTTGAGGAGTTTGCGTTCGCGATCGCGCGTACGCAGCTCGAGCGCGTGCTCTTCCTCGATCGTCGCACGATCGGCGGGGTCGGGCACGATCACCGTCTCGCGCAGATTCTCGGTCGTCTGGCCGGCATTCTTGAGGATGTCCGCCTGCAACTGTTCGAGCCGATTTTTGAAGAAGGCGAGCTGATCCTCATTCATGTAATCCTTGTCGCTCATCTTCAGGATTTCGGCTTCGGTCAAGAGTTTCTTCGTCATCTGCTTGCTTCTTCAATGTGCGGCAAATCAGGAGATATTGCCTGCACTTTGGGATTACCCGCAACCGCGCTTGCAATCATTTGCGATCTGCCGCCGCGGGGCCGAAAGCCTCTGGAAAACCGGTTCTCAAATACCAGGACAGGCCTGGCGCTGATTTGCGCGCGGCGAACCGGTGCTGCGCGGCAAATCGCATCGGCCGCGGCCGGGTGGCGGATGGGCGATCCGGCGCGGTTGCGACGCCCGGTATTGGTTCAGCAAGAACCGGGCCTGTTATTGCCGTACTCCAGCGGGCACGTATTGTAACTGAATCGCAAGCGGGCGCCGTATCGGGTCGATCCCCGTCGGCTGCGCCAATATCTAGAAAATATAACGCGCAAATCGCGAAAAAGCGATGACGGTGAAACCCTTGCCGCGCAAGGGCGCCACACAAGCACCGCGGCCGCCCGCGAAGGCGGCCGCGTGGAAGGCGCCCGATGCCGGGGCCTGAACGCTCAGGCGAGGCAGGCGTCGAGGCCGTCGGTGATCAGGTCCTGCGGCAGATCGACGCCGATGAACACCATCTTGTTGGTCTTCTTCTCGACCGGCAGCCACTTCGCGGCGAGGTCGCTGCCCATCATCTGGTGCACGCCCTGGAACACGACCTTGCGATCGACGCCCTTCATGTACAGCACGCCCTTGTAGCGCAGCATCCGTTCGCCGTAGATCTGCAGGATGCCGCCGAGGAAGTCTTCCAGCTTGTTCGGGTCGAACGGGCGGTCGTTGCGATACACGAACGACTTGATCTTGTCGTCGTGGTGCGCGTGGTGGTGGTGATGGCCGTGGTCGTGATCGTGCGCGCATTGACCGTGATCGTGGTCGCAATTGGCGTGATCGTGATCATGGCCGTGATCGTGGTGATCGTGCGCGTGATCGTCCTCGGCGAGGAAATCCGGGTCGATCTCGAGCTTCGCATTCAGGTTGAAGCCGCGCAGATCGAAGATTTCCTTGATGTCGGCTTCGCCGAAGTTGACGATCTTGATCGTCGCCTTCGGGTTCATGTGCATCAGGCGGTGCTTGAGGTCGGCGACGGTCTGGTCGTCGACGAGGTCCGACTTCGTGATGAACAGGCGGTCGGCGAAGCCGACCTGGCGCTGCACGACTTCGTGTTCGTCGAGCTGCGCGTTCGCGTGCTTCGCGTCGACGAGCGTGATGACCGCGTCGAGCAGGAAGTCGTCGGCGATTTCGCTGTCGATGAAGAAGGTCTGTGCGACGGGGCCCGGGTTCGCGAGGCCGGTGGTTTCGATCACGATGCGGTCGAAGTCGAGCTTGCCTTCGCGCTTCTTCGCGGCCAGATCGCCGAGCGCGCGGGCGAGGTCGCCGCGGATCGTGCAGCAGATGCAGCCGTTGCTCATCTGGATGATCTGCTCGTTCGAATCCTGCACGAGGATCTCGTTGTCGATGTTCTCTTCGCCGAACTCGTTCTCGATCACGGCGATCTTCATGCCGTGCTGTTCGTTCAGGATGCGCTTGAGCAGCGTCGTCTTGCCGCTGCCGAGGAAGCCGGTGAGGATGGTGACGGGAGTGGCCATGTCGGTCGCCTGTGGTTCGTGAATCGGGGTCAAAACCAGGATGTGCGTCGCGCCTCCCGCTGCGAACGGGGGCGCACAACCATCCATTGAAACATACCTGTCAAGCCCCCGCCCGTCGTCCGGACGACAGGCGAAAGCGCTGGCCCGCCAGATCGGGCTGGCGCGCCGGGATGTCCGCCAAGATCGGGGCGATCAGACGATTTGCAACAGCAGGCCCTTCAGATATTCGCCTTCCGGGAACGCGGCGAGCAGCGGGTGGTCGATGCCCGCGCCGAGCCGCTTCAGGATGCGCGCGTCGACTTTCGCGTCGGCCGCCGCGCCCGCGACGATCTTCTGGAACAGGTCCATGTCGATCGCGCCCGAGCACGAGTACGTGAACAGCAGGCCGCCCGGGCGCAGCAGCTTGAAGCCGCTCAGGTTGATGTCCTTGTAGGCGCGCGCCGCGCGATCGACGCTGTCGCGGGTCGGCGCGAACTTCGGCGGATCGAGCACGATCAGGTCGAAACGCTCGCCTTCGTCGACGAGGCGGCGCAGCGTCTTGAATGCATCGGCGTCGAGCCAGGTCGCGCGTTCGGCGTCGAAGCCGTTGGCCACGACGTTCTGCTGCGCGAGCGCGAGCGCATCGCCCGACGAGTCGATCGACACGACGCGTTTCGCGCCGCCCTTGAGCGCCGCGAGCGAGAAGCCGCCCGTGTAGCAGAAGCAGTTCAGCACGTCGCGGTCGGCCGCGTACTGCGCGACCAGCGCACGGTTGTCGCGCTGATCGACGTAGAAGCCCGTCTTGTGGCCGTTCGGCACGTCGACGTGATAGCGCACGCCGTTTTCGTTCGAGATCAGCGTCGCGGGCGGCGCATCGCCGGCCAGCACGCCGGTCGTCTGTTCGAGCCCTTCCTTGTCGCGGATCGACACGTCCGAGCGCTCGTACACGTTCGGGCAGCCGGTCGCGCCGGTGAGTGCCGCGACGATCGCCTCCTTCCATGCTTCGACGCCCGCGGCCATGAACTGGCAGACGAGCTGGCCGCGCGGCGCGGCGCCGGCTTCGGCCGTGTCCGCGACGTAGTAGTCGACGATCAGCCCCGGCAGCCCGTCGGCCTCGCCGAACACGAGCCGCACCGCGCCCGTGCCCGACACCATGGTCGTACGGTGCGCGACCGCGCGCTGCACGCGGCGCTTGAAGAAGGCGTGATCGATCGGCTCGTTCTCGTCGAAGCTCCACACGCGCACGCGGATCTGCGACTGCGGGCTGTACGCGCCGCGCGCGAGGAAGCGGCCGTCGTGCGCACGCACGATGACGGTCGCGCCGGGCGCAGGCTTGCCGTCGACGCGGTCGATCGCATTGGCGTAGATCCACGGATGGCGGCGCAGCAGCGATTTTTCCTTGGACGGCTTGAGGGTGACGGTTTGCATGATGAGATCGAAATGGGCCGTGCGCGAAGCCGGCCGTGGCCGGCCGCCGCGCGCGGCGGGTAATACGGGACGCGCGTCAGTCGCGCTTCTTCGCGCGCGGATGCGCGCTGTCGTAAATCTTCGCGAGGTGCTGGAAGTCGAGCGACGTGTAGACCTGCGTCGCGGCGACGCTCGCGTGGCCAAGCAGTTCCTGCACCGCGCGCAGGTCGCCGCTCGACTGCAGCACGTGCGTCGCGAACGAATGGCGCAGCACGTGCGGGTGGACGTTGGCGGGGATGCCCGCGGCGAGCGCCGCGCGCTTCACGCGGTCGCGCACGACGCCCGGCGCCATCCGGTTGCCGCGCACGGACACGAACAGCGGATGCGGGTCGTGCTTCACGAATTCGCCGCGCACCGCGAGCCACGCGTTCAGCGCATCGATCGCCTTGCGGCCGACCGGCACCTTGCGTTCCTTGTTGCCCTTGCCGCGCACGGTGACTTCGGCTTCGGCGAGATCGAGCCAGCCGGCCGAGCGGTAGCCGTCGGCCTGCGTGTACATGACGTCGAGCCCGACCAGTTCGGCGAGGCGCAGCCCCGATGAATAGAACAGCTCGAGGATCGCGTGATCGCGGATGCCTTCGGTCGTGCCGGCGAGCGGCGCGTCCATCAGCGCCGATGCGTCGTCGACCGACAGCGCTTTCGGCAGGGTTTTCGGGCGCTTCGGCGCGCGCACCGCGGCGACCGGGTTCGCGGGCATCTCGATGCGCTGCGCGAGCCAGCGGTAGAACGCGCGCCAGGCGGACAGCCGGTGCGAGATCGAGCGCGCGGACAGTCCGCCCGCATGTGCGCGCGCGACCGCGCCGCGCATGTCGGCGGCCGTCAGCGCGTCGAGCGGGCGACCGGCGGCGAGCTTCTTCAGTTCGTCGAGTTCGTGCGTGTACGCACGCAGCGTGTGTTCCGACAGCTGCCTGACGTGCTTCAGGTTCGACAGGTAGGCGGCGATCGGATCGTCGGTCATCGCGGGCGCGACATCAGTGCGGCAGCAGGCGCGTGAGCGCGGCGCTTGCAAGCGTCGCGATCTGCGCGAGGAAGTCGGTCGCCATTCCGTCGTGGAAGCGGCGCGGATCGGGCGAGCCGAGCACGAGCAGGCCGAACGCGGGCGCATCGGTGCCGGCGAGCGGCGCGCGCAGCGCGAGCAGCGCGACCGACGCGGCCGTGCCGTCGCCGGCCGGCGCGGCTTCGGCGCCTTCCGCCGCATTCACGGCCGGTGCCGCGAGCGCGGGCGCGAGCCACTGGGCGGCCTCGAAACCGGTGTTCGCGCCGCAGTACGGCGTCGACAGCCCGTTCGTGAACAGGCGCACTTCCTCGCCGACCTGGCGCGCGAAATCGGCCTGCGCGTAGGTGTCGGCGACGTCCCACACGCGCAGCGCGGTTTGCGGCACGTCGAACACGTCGGCGAGGCCTTCGGCGATCGTGCGCGGCAGCGCGTACGGGTCGCGTTCCGCGATCACGCGCGCGGTCCAGCGGCTGAACTTCGCGGACAGGCTGTCGTTCTCGTGGCCGTAGCGCACGAGCTCGGCGAGCCGGCGCTCGAGATGCTTGTTCTTGTCGCGCAGCATCTCCATCTGCCGCTCCTGCAGCGAGATCGCGGCCTTGCCGTGCGGGTTCGCGAGGCGGATCGTCGCGAGCAGTTCGGCGTGCTGCGCGAAGAATTCGGGATTGGCGAGCAGGTAGTCGGCGACTTCGCGATCGTTCATGTGGCTGGAGCGTTCAGTTATCAAGGACGTTGCAGGGTCAGGCGTTCAGGTCGATCTCGCCTTCGAACACGGTCGCGGCGGGCCCGGCCATCATCAGCGCGGCGGCTTCGTCGCGCGCGCCGTCCCAGCCGATCGTCAGCGTGCCGCCGTGCGTATGGACGGTCACGGGCGAATCGAGCAGGCCGCGCCGGATGCCGGCCGCGACCGCCGCGCACGCACCGGTGCCGCACGCGAGCGTCTCGCCCGCGCCGCGTTCGTACACGCGCAGCTTCACTTCGTGGCGCGACACGATCTGCATGAAGCCGGCGTTCACGCGCTGCGGGAAGCGTGCATGGCGTTCGATCAGCGGGCCATCTTCCAGCACGGGATACGCTTCGACGTCGTCGACGACCTGCACCGCATGCGGATTGCCCATCGACACCGCCGAAATCCAGCGCGTCGCGCCGCCGACGTCCAGCGGCCACAGTGTGTCGCGGCCTTCGGCGCGGCCGTCGAGGCCCGACGTATCAAACGGCACCTGCGCCGGCGCGAACACGGGCGCCCCCATGTCGACGACGACTTCGCCGTTGTCCTGCAGCGTCAGCGTGATCAGGCCCTTCATGACCTGCACGCGCACGCTGCGCTTGTCGGTCAGGCCGCGGTCGCTGACGAACTTCACGAAGCAGCGTGCGCCGTTGCCGCAGTGTTCGACCTCGCCGCCGTCGCAATTGAAGATCCGGTACTTGAAATCCGCGCCGTCGACGGTCGGCTTTTCGACGAGCAGCAACTGGTCGGCGCCGATGCCGAAGTGCCGGTTGGCGAGCGCACGCACTTGCGCTTCGGTGAGCGGCGGCAACGCACGCGAATAGCCGTCGAGCACGACGAAGTCGTTGCCCGCGCCGTGCATCTTGGTGAACGAGAGTTTCACTGGGTCCGGAATTCCATGACGAACAAGGCGGCCAGCACGACGCGAACGGCCGGCGGCCGTGCCGGGCGGCGTCGTTCGTCGTGCTGATCTCAGCCGCAAATGATACATGCAGCAGACAGGGGCGTCCTGCACGGCCATGCCGGCATCGCGCCGGAAATGGCGCTGCGTCTCGAAGCGGGGCTTGGCGCAGGCGCGCGCATGACGGCGCGCCCGCGGGTGTCGCCCGGCAGGGTCAGTACAGGCTCGGCTCGCCGGGCGGGCGCGTCTTGAAGCGCTTGTGAACCCAGTAGTACTGCTCGGGCATCAGCGGGATCTGTTCCTCGAGGAATTCGTTCATCCGCCGCGCGTCGAGATCGTCGTCGCCGGTCGGGTAGTCGGCCCACGGCTTGAAGACCTTCAGCCGGTAGCCCTTGTAGTTCGGCAGCACCTCGCCGATAAAGGGCAGAACCTGCGCGTGGCCGGTCTTCGCGAACCGGCCGACGGCCGTCAGCGTGCAGGCGGGTACGCCGAAGAAGGGCACGAACGTCGAGTTGCGCAGCCCGTAGTCCATGTCGGCGCCCAGCATCACCGGCTTGCGGTCGCGCAGCCAGCGCAGCACGGTACGCGCGCTGTCGGCCCGGCTCGCCAGTTCCGCGCCGAAGCGGCTGCGGCCGGCTTTGGCCGCGGCTTCGATTTCCGGGTTCTTCATCGGCGTGTAGAGCGAGCCGCACGTGCGGCCGAGTGCGAGATTGATCGCCATCGAGCCGGCCTCGATGCCGACGAAATGGAAGCCGAGCAGGAGGGTCGGCGGCATGTCCGGATCGCTGAGGTCGACCTCGCTCTCGACCGTGAACAGCTTGCGGTAGGCCTCTTCCGACGCGAACCACTGATAGCTGCGCTCGACGTAGCTGCGGATCGCATGGCGGAAATGCTGGCCGGCCACTTCCTCGCGTCGTTCGTCGCTCCAGTCGGGGAAGCAGAGTTTCAGATTGGTATGTACGATGCGCTTTCGCCGGTTGGGAATCTGGTACAGCAGCCAGCCGAGGCCATCGCCGAACCGTGCGGTCAAACCGTACGGCAGCAGGGCGAGCAGCTTCAGAAAGCCGATGGCGAGATGCGTGCCGAGGCGGCCTAGCATGCGGAATCTCCGTGGGGCCGGCTGGCCGGCACGTTGCGAACAGGGGGGGGGGACAGCGGGCGATGCAGCACGGGCGACGCTCTGTGACAATTCACGAAAGTCGCTATAATACGGGCTTCGCCGAGTTAACTGACAACTTGCGGGGCGAAGCCGGCTGGCGCGAAGCGCGCTGCCCGGTCCTGGTAATCCGCTAAAGCGTCGCCGCTTCAGGCCCAACGAAGCTGGCTACGTGAAACCAACCGTAACCACACAGGAGCCTGAAAAAGTGGCAAACGATTATCTCTTCACGTCCGAATCCGTCTCTGAAGGCCATCCGGACAAGGTCGCGGACCAAATCTCGGACGCGATTCTCGACGCCATCCTCGAGCAGGACAAATATTCCCGTGTTGCGGCCGAAACGCTGTGCAACACGGGTCTCGTCGTCCTGGCTGGTGAAATCACCACGACGGCGAACATCGATTACATCCAGATCGCGCGCGACACGATCAAGCGCATCGGCTACGACAACACCGACTACGGCATCGACTACAAGGGTTGCGCGGTGCTCGTCGCGTACGACAAGCAGTCGCCCGACATCGCGCAAGGCGTCGATCGCGCACATGACGACAACCTCGATCAAGGCGCGGGCGACCAGGGCCTGATGTTCGGTTACGCATGCGACGAAACGCCGGAACTGATGCCGCTGCCGATCTACCTGTCGCACCGCCTCGTCGAGCGCCAGGCCAGCCTGCGCCGCGACGGCCGCCTGCCGTGGCTGCGTCCGGACGCGAAGTCGCAGGTGACGGTTCGCTACGTCGACGGCCGCCCGGATTCGATCGACACCGTCGTGCTGTCGACGCAGCACGCACCGGACATCGAACTGCCGGCGCTGCGCGAAGCCGTGATCGAGGAAATCATCAAGCCGACGCTGCCGGCCGACCTGATCAAGGGCGACATCAAGTTCCTGGTGAACCCGACCGGCCGGTTCGTGATCGGCGGCCCGCAGGGCGACTGCGGCCTGACGGGCCGCAAGATCATCGTCGACACGTACGGCGGTGCCGCACCGCACGGCGGCGGCGCGTTCTCGGGCAAGGATCCGTCGAAGGTCGACCGTTCGGCAGCGTATGCCGGCCGCTACGTCGCGAAGAACATCGTCGCGGCAGGCCTCGCATCGCGCGCGCTGATCCAGGTGTCGTACGCGATCGGCGTCGCCGAGCCGACCTCGGTGATGGTCAACACGTTCGGCACGGGCCGCGTGTCGGATGCCGTGATCACGAAGCTCGTGCGCGAGCATTTCGACCTGCGTCCGAAGGGCATCATCAAGATGCTCGACCTGCTGCGCCCGATCTACGAGAAGACGGCAGCTTACGGCCACTTCGGTCGCGAAGAACCGGAATTCTCGTGGGAAGCAACCGACAAGGCACTCGTGCTGGCCGAAGCGGCCGGCGTGGAGCCGACGGCACGCGTCGCGTAAGCGTCGTCCCGCCTGAAACAAAAAACCCCGGCATGCCGGGGTTTTTTTATGCGTGTCGAGCGCCGGCGAAATGACGGCGATCGTGGCGGGCACGGCCCGCCGGCGCGGTTTCAGCGTGCGCTGAACCCAAACCACCCGTTGCTGGCCGCGAGGCGGCGCGGGCGGTTGATGCGGCGCTGCGGGCCGAGCGTGCGGCGCAGCGCGAGCGCGCGCAGCGACGACGGCTTCTGCAGCAGCGAACGCAGGCCGGCGCGGCGTGCGAACGCCTGCGCGCTCATCATCGAGAAGAATGCGTGGAACCACGCACGGATGCCGTCCAGCCGGCTGTGCGCGTGCGCGTGCGCGTGCGTGTGCTCGGCGAGCGCCTGCGTGCGGGCGCGGTGATGGCGCAGCGAGCGGGCGGGAGCGGACGGCACGACGCGCTTCGCAACGCGGTTGAGACGGGAAGTCAGACGGAATGGCATGTGAACGATGCTTCGCTTGTATGGATGGCGCCCTTGAAGAGCGCACTGGTATGAACGGCCTCGGATGACGCAACGGATCTTACCGAAAGTCGTTGCGCGCCGCGCCCGCCAGAATTGACAGGCCGCGACAGGCTACAAGGGTTTCATGACGCGCAAAAGTCGCGATAAACCCTTGTGCCGCAAGCGAGTCGCCGCATACCGCCTGTCGCTGAGGCTCGCGCCGCGCCGTACAGTTCCCTTGATCCCGATCAAATCGGCGATTGGCATGCCCCTGCGCACGACAATGGTGCTGTTCGCGGTATCCGGTGCCGATTTACAATCGTTACATTCACACAATAAACGTCTGGCATCCCATGTCGTCTTCATTGCAGTCGGAATCGATCCGCGCGCAAGTCGCGGAATTGCGCGAACGTGGTTTCGTCGTCGCGCGCGGCCTCGTCAGCGAAGCGCAGTGCGCGGCGCTCAAGCGCATCGCGGAGCGCCAGTTGCAGGAAGCGGCGGAGCCGATCGAGTTCGAGGCGGATTTGCGCTACCCGGGCGCGCCGGACTCGAAGCATGCGCCGGGCGGGCATACGGTGCGGCGGCTGCTGGACGCCTATGGGCGCGATCCGGCGTTCGCCGAGCGCGCGATCGCGCCCGAAATCGGCGCGTGGATGCGCGAGTACTTCGGCGAGCAGCCGGTGCTGTCGCGCACCCATCACAACTGCATGATGACGAAGCACCCCGCGTACGGGAGCCTGACGGGCTGGCATCGCGACTTCCGCTACTGGTCGTTCGAACGCGCGGACATGGTGTCGGTGTGGCTCGCGCTCGGGCCGGAAACGAATGAAAACGGCGCGCTCTGGCTGGTGCCGGGGTCGCACACGGCCGAATTCGGGCCGGAAGCGTTCGACGATGCGAAGTTCTTCCGCGGCGACCTGCCGGAGAACCGCAAGATGATCGATGCGGCAACCTGCCCGCCGCTCCAGACGGGCGACGTCGTGTTCTTCCACTGCAACACGCTGCATTCCGCGGGGCAGAACCGCTCCGACCAGGTGAAGTTCTCGCTGGTCTACACGTATCACGGGGTGAGCAACCGGCCGGTGCCGGGCACGCGTTCGGCGACGAAGCCGGAAGTGCAGTTCTAGCAGCGGTCCGGACGGCGATGCCGCCGTGCCGGTTGCCCGACGCCGGTCGCCCGATGCCGGTCGCCCGCTGCCGGTCGCCCGATGCGGCGCTGCGGCCGCGCGGGCGGATGAAGAACGGGCGGCCTGGGCCGCCCGTTGCGTTTTGAGCAGCCCGCCGCGCGCCGCGAGTCGTCGCGAGCCGCGCGGCTGCGCGATCAGCGCTTGTTGCCCGGCATCGCGAGGCCGATCAGGCCGATCAGCGAGGCGACGGCGCCGCCTGCGATCAGCAGGATCGTCTTCGTGGCGGGCGAGCCGGTGAAGAAGCGCGACATGTTGTCGTTGATCGAATGGAACGACTGGCCGCCGAAATACAGCAGCACGACGCCGCCGACGAGCAGTGCAACCGAGATGACCCGGGACATACCAACCTCGCTGTAACGGTGATTCGAGACGCCGCAGTGTAGGCGACGTGCGCGGTCGCGTCCATTGCCGTGCATGCTCGCGCCGCGTTCGCTACCATAGCCGTCGTGTGTTTCCTTCGCCGCCGGCGCGCGATGCTCGCGTGCGGCGCGCGCCCCTTCCCCGACGTCCTGACGGAACCGACCCATGGCCTACGAAGCAGCTTCCGAACGTTATGCCGACATGCAATACCGCACCTGCGGCAAATCCGGGCTCAAACTGCCCGCCCTGTCGCTCGGCCTGTGGCACAACTTCGGCGACTCGACGCCGATCGACACGCAGCGCGACATCCTGCGCACCGCGTTCGACCTCGGCATCAATCACTTCGACCTGGCGAACAACTACGGGCCGCCGTACGGCAGCGCCGAAACCAATTTCGGCCGGCTGCTGAAGGAAGATTTCCGGCCGTACCGCGACGAGCTGCTGATCTCGACGAAGGCCGGCTGGGACATGTGGCCGGGGCCGTACGGCAGCGGCGGCGGGTCGCGCAAGTACGTGCTCGCGAGCCTCGACCAGAGCCTGCAGCGGATGGGCCTCGACTACGTCGACATCTTCTATTCGCATCGCTTCGACGCGCACACGCCGCTCGAGGAAACGGCGGGCGCGCTCGCGTCGGCCGTGCGGCAGGGCAAGGCGCTGTACATCGGCATCTCGTCGTACTCGGCCGCGAAGACGCGCGAGATGGCCGAACTGCTCGCGCAATACCAGGTGCCGCTGCTGATCCACCAGCCTTCGTACAACATGCTGAACCGCTGGATCGAGCAGGATCTGCTCGGTACGCTCGACGAGATCGGCACGGGCAGCATCGCGTTCACGCCGCTCGCGCAGGGGCTGCTGACGTCGAAATACCTGAACGGCGTGCCGGCCGATGCGCGGGTGAACAAGCCGGGTGGCGGTTCGTTGAAACAGGATCACCTGAGCGCGGACAACCTCGAGCACGTGCGCAAGCTCAACGGCATCGCGGAGCGGCGCGGCCAAAGCCTCGCGCAAATGGCGCTCGCGTGGGTGTTGCGCAATGGCCGCGTGACGTCGGCGCTGATCGGCGCGAGCCGCGCGGAGCAGGTGCGTGAAAACGTGGGCGCGCTGAAGAACCTCGAGTTCTCGGCCGACGAACTCGCGGAGATCGATCGCCATGCGACCGAAGGCGGCATCAATCTGTGGGAAAAGCCGTCAACCGATCAGGCGATCTGATAGGTAGCAAGGACAGTCGATACGGGATGCGAATGATCGCATGCCGTATCGCGGCGCACGCAAGCAAGCCGTCACGTCGCTGCGGTGCAGCGATGTGACCGGTGCGCGAACGGGTCGCTAGAGCAGCGCGGGGAGGCCTTCGACGAGCAATACCGCAACGCCGACGCCAAGCATGACGCCGAGCACGCGCAGCAGGTTGTGGCGGAATTCGGTCGCGCATGGCACCGCGCCGAGAAATAGCGCGCCGGCCAGCGCCATCGGAATCAACAGGATGAAGTCGCCGATCGTGAAATAGGTCGTCATGCGTGTCTCCATAGTCGGCCGGCGCAGGCGCACACGCCTGTACCCGCCCATGCCGGGCATTTTCTAGTGTGTGCCGACCCGATTGCGAGTGGGGCCGGCAGTTCGAGTATAGGCAACCTCGCGGCGTTTTTCGCTATCCGAACCATTAAAAGTATGCGGAAAACCCCGGGAATTCTGTATTTTCCCCGGGAATCAGACGAATGCCTTGCGCCAGTCTTTCCGGCTCCTTTCCGTTTGCGCACAAACGTCGTACGGGTTCGATACGAGCCGCCGCACCCGCGGGTACGGCGGCTGTCCGCTTACGCGCGATCGGGTTGCGCGCGAGCGGCTGGTGTGCGGAACACGAGCACGAGCCCCGCGACGATCGCCCCCATGCCGGCGAGCGCGAGCGGCGCCGGTCGGTTGCCGAGCCAGACCGCGTCCATCAGCGTGGTGACGACGGGCACGAGATAGAACAGGCTCGTCACGTTGACGAGATCGCCGCGCTGCATCAACCGGTAGAACAGCAACTGCGCGATCACCGAGATCACGATGCCGAGCCATAGCAGCGGCACGACGAACGCCCAGCTCGCATCGAGCGAGACGGGGCGGAACGGCAGGATCGCCACGCACAGCGCGAGGCCGATTGCGTTCTGCAGCGGCAGCACGTCGCCAGGCGCCGCGCGCACGCGCTTTTGCAGCAGCGAGCCGATGGTCAGCGCGGCGAGCGCCGTGAGCGCGCATGCGACGCCCATGATCGGCAGGCCGGCGCCGCCCACGCCGCGGCCCACGACGAGCGCGAGGCCGGCCAGCGACAGCGCGAGCCCCGCGACGCGCATCGGTTGCCAGCGCCGCTCGACCATCGCGAGCGTGACGATCGGCTGCACGCCGAGGATCGTCGCGAGCACGCCCGGTGCGATCCCCTGATCGAGCGCGAGCAGGTAGAAGATCGAATAGCCGCCCATCATCAGCAGGCCGGTCAGCGCGGCCATGCGCCGCTCGCCGCGCGGCGGCAGCCAGCGACCGCGCATGACGGCCAGGACGAGCAGCACGAGTGACGCGAGCGCGAAACGTGCGGTGAGAAAGACGAACGCGGATGCGTGACGCAGACCGAGTTCAGCGAAGATCGCGCCGCTGCTCCACAGCAGCACGAAGAGCGACGTCACGCCATGCGCGGCGAGCGCGCGTTTGAACGAAACCATGTGAATCCACCTGTCGAACGGATCGATACGTTCCATGTCGCGCGCGCGGCAACGCGCCGCGCGTGACGACGCACGAACGGCCGCAAACGGGCGAATGGAAAACGAAAAAGCGAAAGCCGGCTGGTCAGCCGACGCGTGCCGCCGGCGGGGGCGGCGCGGCGCCGACGAGCGGCGGTGCGACAGGAGGAGGAAGGACCGACGGATGCGTGCACGCCTGCGGCCGCGAGTCGAACTGCGGCCGGGATTTTGCGAGAGCGGACGTGAACGGATGCATCGTGTCGAAATGCGCTTGAACGCGAATGAGCTTCAACGGTACCGCAAGGCGGCCATCCGGCGCAACTGTCTGCGCAAAGACTCGGTTGCGTGCGGGAGCGTCATGTGATGCCGCCGCGTTCGCGCAGGCGCGGCCATGCCGACCGCGAGCACGCCGGCGAGCGCACGCAGCACGAGCATCTGACGTCAGTGCGGCGTGAAGGCGGCGACGAGCGTGAGCAGTGACGACAGCAGCAGCGACATCGTCATCAACCGGTGGCGGCTCGCACCTTTCGACACGAAGCCCGCGAACAGTACCGCGACGCTCGCGCGCGAGTAGTTGCGCGAGCCGCGTTCGAGATAGGGCAGGTAGGCGTCGCGGTGCATGGCCGCGGGCGTGGTTCCGTGGGTGCCGAGATATCCCGACGGCCGTGGCAAAGGCCAGACGATACGCGCGTCGCGCAATTCGCGTGCGCATCGCATGCCCGGCGGGATTCGGCGGACAGTCACATTCGACAGGGTATGATGGGGGTACCGCCCGTGCAAGCGCACGCGCGACGCAGTGGTTGATTGGAGACATTCGACGAATTCGCGGCACTTCACCCGCTTCTTCTTCTTTTCGCGCTTCGATAAACCGTGAACAATGGGATCACGCGCAACACCCCGCTGAGGGCGGCGCGGATCGTGCGTTTGCCGGCTCGCCAGCGGGCCGGGTTTCAAGATTCAAGAGTGGGGAACCATCATGCATGTCGGGTCGATTGTCTGCACTACCCATATCGCTGTGCCGAAGGGCGCGCGCGGCATCGTTCAGCGCGTTCTGGGCGACATGGCCATGGTGACCTGGTACGCGGGCGTGCCGGGCGAGTCGAAAGAACTCAACACCGAGCCGTTCTTTCTCGAGGACCTGATCGACACCGGCGAATCCGTGCTGCCGGCCGGCGCCGCGGTTCACTGAGCACGCGCGTCGCATCGGACGCTCGTGTTTCGGCGCGGCTGACGGCACAATGCGGGGCATGAAAGACGCCACTTCCGCTCCCGCCGGCCCGCCGTTCGCCGGCCTCACGCCCGAGTGCGTGCTCGACGCGCTCGACAGCGTGCTGATGCCGGCCGGGCTGCGCACCGACGGGCGCCTGCTCGCCCTCAACAGCTACGAGAACCGCGTCTACCAGGTCGGCATCGAAGACGGCCCGCCCGTCGTCGCGAAGTTCTACCGGCCCGAGCGATGGTCGGACGACGCGATCCTGGAAGAACACGCGTTTGTCGCCGAACTTGCCGCGCGCGAGATTCCGGTGGTGCCCGCGAGCGGCTTCGACGGCCGCACGCTTCACGCGTTCGACGGCTTCCGCTTCTCGATCTTCGAGCGGCGCGGCGGACGCGCGCCCGATCTCGACCGCAGCGACACGCTCGAATGGCTCGGCCGCTTCATCGGCCGCATTCACGCGGTCGGCGCGATGCAGCCTTACGTCGCGCGTCCGGTGCTCGACATTCGCACCTTCGGCTACGAGCCGCGCGACTACCTGCTCGCGCACGATTTCATTCCCGACGATGTACGACCTGCGTACGAGACGGCGGTCACGCTCGCGCTGGAAGGCGTCGAGGCCGCGTTCGAGCGTGCGGGCGAAATCCGCCTGCTGCGCACGCACGGCGATTGCCATCCGAGCAACGTGCTGTGGACCGATGCGGGGCCGCATTTCGTCGACTTCGACGACAGCCGGATGGCACCGGCGGTCCAGGACCTGTGGCTGCTGCTGCCGGGCGATCGCGAAGGCGCGTCGCGCGCGCTCGCGGACCTGCTTGCCGGTTATGAGGACTTCTGCGAATTCGAGCCGCGCGAGCTGCATCTGGTCGAAGCGCTGCGCACGCTGCGGCTGATCCACTACGCAGCCTGGCTTGCGCGCCGCTGGGACGATCCGGCGTTTCCGGCCGCGTTCCCGTGGTTCAACACGCATCGCTACTGGGAGGCACGCGTACTCGAGCTGCGCGAGCAGATCGGCGCGATGCAGGAAGGGCCGCTCTGGCCCGTGTGACGGCACGCGCGGCAGCGTCGCCGCGCGGCATGTTCAAAGCGGGCCGCCACCATTGCGCGCGGCCCGCATCGCTCAGAACTTCAGCATCATCCTGATCACCGCGGCGAAGCGCCTGCCGTAAGGCGGCGCGATCAGCCCGCGGGTATTCAGGCGCGCCTGCGTGAGCACGGGCTTCATCTTCGAGAACGTCACGAAGCCGTCGTAGCCGTGATACGCACCCATCCCGCTCGCGCCGACGCCGCCGAACGGCAAGCTGCCGCACGCGATGTGCATCAGCGCGTCATTGACCGTCACGCCGCCCGAGATCGTTTCGCGCATCACGCGGTCGACCGTGCCGCCATCCTCGTCGAACAGGTACAGCGCGAGCGGGCGGGGGCGCGCATTCACGTACGCGATCGCCTCGTCGAGCCGCTCGTACGGCACGAGCGGCAGCAATGGCCCGAAGATTTCCTCCTGCATCAGCTGCGACGCGGCCGGCACGTGCGTGACCGCGCACGGCACGAAGCGGCGCGATGCGGGATCGGACTGCGCGTCCGACAGCGGATGCAGTTGCGCGCCGGCCGCCTGCGCGTCGGTCGCAAGCTGCTGCAGCCGGGCGTAGTGGCGCGGCGACACGATCGTCGTGTAGTCGCCGTTGGTCGACAGGTCCGGATACAGCTTGGCGAAGCGCGCCCGCGCGCGTTCGATGAACGCGGCTTCCATCCCGCGCGGCAGCAGCACGTAGTCGGGCGCGATGCAGGTCTGGCCCGCGTTCAGCGTCTTGCCGCCGATGATCGCGTCGACCGCGGCATCGAAGCGCGCATTCGGGCCGATGATCGCCGGCGACTTGCCGCCGAGTTCGAGCGTGACGGGCGTGAGATTGTCGGCCGCGGCGCGCATCACGTGGCGGCCGACATGCGTCGAGCCGGTGAACAGCAGGTGATCGAACGGCAGCGCGCTGAACGCGGCGCCGATCTCGGCATCGCCGTTCACGACCGCGACGTGGTCGCGCGAGAAGGTCTTCGCGATCAGTTGCTCGAACAACGCCGACGTGCGCGGTGTCAGTTCGGACATCTTGATGATCGCGCGGTTGCCTGCCGCGAGCGCGCAGATCAGCGGCCCGGCCGCGAGCAGGATCGGATAGTTCCACGGCACGACGATGCCGACCACGCCGAGCGGTTGCGGCAGCACCTTCGCGCGCGCCGGCCGCAGCCACTTGTTCATCGGCTTGCTGATCGGCTTCATCCAGCGCTTGCCGTGCTTGAGCGCGTCGTCGATCTCTTCCTTCGCCATCCAGATTTCCGACAGCAGCACTTCCTGCTTCGCGCGGTGGCCGAAGTCGGCGCTGATCGCGTCGGCGAGTGCATCCGCGTGATCGAGCAGCATGGTGCGCAGCGCGCGCAGGTGCTGCGCGCGGGTGTCCCACTCCGGATAGGGCGCGCGCAGGTAGGCCGCGCGCTGGTCGCGCAGCAGCGCCGTCAGCGCATCGACCGATGGCAGCGCTTGCGGGGCCAGTTCGGGTAGGTCGTTCTTCATGTCGTCTCCTCCAGTTGGGCGTGGCACGTCGGCCAGCAGTCAGGCCGCACGTGAGCGCTCGGCGAGCGTGGCGGGGCGGATCAGGGTGGCGCGCGTCGCGCGGCGCGGGGCCGGATGCGATGCGCGGGTGAAAACAGGGTGCGGCGTGCGGCGAGCGTCGCATCCGCGCGACGGTGTTCGCGTCCGAAAACGGGGTTGCACGGTGCGCGCGTGCGGCCGGATGCGATTTCCGGCTGCTGCGCGATGGCGCGCGGCGGGCGCTTGCGCGCGCACCGAAGCGCGGCTGCGCGAGGCGCGCGACGACCGTCGCACCGACAGGTCATGCCGCTGATTCGACGAGCCGTCCAAACGGTCGGCGACACGTGGCGTCGTTCGATTTCGACCGGCCGCGCGCACGGTGCCGGTCACCACCGTCCGGGCGTCCGTTTGAAATGAAATGCGGGCCGCGCGCGGTGCGTCCGGATCCCCCGGTCGGCACGCGGCCTGCAGAACGTCGCGCTGCATCGTCGTCTCCCCAGTTTCGCGACAGCGCGGCTTCTGGCGGCCGGTGCATCGCGTCGCATCCATCGATACATCTTAAATTTAGTTCACGCGGGCGTTTAGAGGAATCGCTCTTGAATCGGCGTGCCGCGTGCGCGACGGCCATTCCTACAATGCCCGAACATTACAAGCGGGAGCCGGCCGCGCCGCGCGCCGTTCATGACACGAAGGAGACGTGACATGCAATACGACTACATCATCGTTGGCGGCGGGTCGGGCGGCTCGAGCCTCGCCAGCCGCCTCGCCGATGCATGCCCCGACGCGACGATCGCGCTGATCGAGGCCGGCTCGCACACGGAGCGCAACCTGCTCGTCAACATGCCGGTAGGGATCGCGGCGCTCGTGCCGTTCAAGCTCGGCACGAACTACGGTTACGAGACGGTGCCACAGCCGGGCCTCGGCGGCCGTCGCGGCTATCAGCCGCGCGGGCGCGGGATGGGCGGCTCGAGCGCGATCAACGCGATGATCTATACGCGCGGCCACCCGGGCGACTACGACGAGTGGGCCCAGCTCGGCGCAACGGGCTGGGGCTGGCAGGACGTGCTGCCGTATTTCCGCCGCGCGGAAGGCAACGAGCGCGGCGCCGATGCATGGCACGGCGCGGACGGCCCGTTGACGGTTTCAGATCTGCGCTTTCGCAATCCGTTCTCCGAACGATTCATCCAGGCCGCGCACGCGGCCGGCTATCCGCTGAACAACGATTTCAACGGCGCGACGCAGGAAGGCGTCGGCTTCTATCAGGTCACGCATCGCGACGGCTCGCGCTGCAGCGTCGCGCGTGCGTATATCTATGGCCGCAACCGGCCGAACCTGCATGTGATCACCGATGCGACGGTGCTGCGCGTGGGCTTCGACGGCAAGCGCGCGGTCGGCGTCGTGGTGTCGCGCGACGGACGCGTCGAGACGCTTGGCGCGCGGGCGGAGGTGATTCTGTCGGCCGGCGCGTTCAATTCGCCGCAGCTGCTGATGTGCTCGGGGATCGGTCCGGCGGAGCAGCTCCGCCGGCACGGCATCGCGGTCGTGCAGGACGCGCCGGACGTCGGCGCCAACCTGATCGACCATATCGACTTCATCATCAACACGCGCGTGAATTCGTCGGAGCTGGTCGGCATCTGCCTGCGCGGCATCGCGAAGATGACGCCGGCGCTCGCGCGCTATTTCTCGAGCCGCACGGGGATGATGACGAGCAACGTCGCGGAGGCCGGCGGCTTCATCAAGAGCGATCCGTCGCTCGACCGACCGGACCTGCAGCTGCATTTCTGCACGGCGCTCGTCGACGACCACAACCGCAAGATGCACTGGGGCTTCGGCTATTCGCTGCACGTGTGCGCGCTGCGCCCGTTCAGCCGTGGCACGGTCGCCCTCGCGAGCGGCGATGCGCGTGATGCGCCGCTGATCGATCCGCGCTTCTTCAGCGATACGCGCGATCTCGACCTGCTCGTGCGCGGTGCGCAGGCGATGCGCCGGATCCTGTCGCAAACGCCGCTCGCGTCGCAGGGCGGGCGCGAGCTGTACACGCGGGCGGACCAGAGCGAAGCCGAGCTGCGCGCGACGATCGTCGCGCACGCCGACACGATCTATCACCCGGTCGGCACCTGCCGGATGGGTTCGGATGCGCGCGCGGTCGTGGATCCGCAACTGCGCGTGCGCGGTGTCGACGGGCTGCGGGTGGTGGACGCGTCGGTGATGCCGACGCTGATCGGCGGGAACACGAATGCGCCGTCGGTGATGATCGGCGAACGCGCGGCGGACTTCATCGTCGCGACGCGCAAGGGCGGGGTGCCGCGCGGCGAGGCGACCGCGGCGGTGCACGGCCGCTGAGCGGCCATGCACCGTCACGCGAGCGGCGCGATGCTCAGGCGAACGTATCGACGAGGCCCGCGCGGCTCACGGTCGCGCCGGCCGCTGCGGATTGCGCAGCGTCGACCGGTGCGTCGCCGGCTGACGATCCGGCGCGTGCGCGCGGCGACGGCCGGCCGCCGGCGAAGCTCTGTTGCGGGTTCTGCTGCTGCGACGCGAAGCCGCCGTCGCTGACGGTCGCGCTGCCCAGGCCGAGCCCGCCCGCTTCCATCGCTTCGCGCAGCTTCGGCAGCGCGGCTTCCACCGCGTCGCGCACCTGCGCGTGCTGCGAGACGAACAGCGCATGCGCGTGATTGTCCGCGACACGCAGCACGACCTGCAGCGGGCCGAGGTCCGGCGGGTTCAGCGTCAGCTCGGCGCTCTGCTGATGCGCATTCGACAGGAACACGACCTTCTGGCTCAGCGCGTCGGTCCAGTCGGCGGTGCCGACATGCGGGGCCAGCACATGGGCGTTGGCCGCGGCGACCGAGCTGGCGGCGGGCGATGCCTGGAGGTTCGCCTGGGCGGCTGCCGCAGCCGTTGCGGCGGCAGCGACCGATGCGTCGGCGGCCGGGCTGGCGGCTTCCTCGGTGGCTGCGAGCGCATGCGCGGCCGGCTGGCCGGTGGCGCCCGCCTGCAGCGCCTGGGCGGTGGCTTGCGTGGGCGTCGGCTGCGTCGCGAGCGCGCCTTTCGCGTCGGCGAGCGTGCGGTCGAAGGTGGGGACTTTCGGCGTCAGCGGTGCGGCGGCGGCCGATGCGGACGTCGTCGATGCCGGCGCTGTCGTTGCCGCGGCCGTGCCCGTCGCGGGCATCGCGATCGCACCCGCGCCGCCGGTCAGCTTCGCCAGCGCGGCCTGCAGCGCGTCGCGACCCGACGCCGGCAACGCCGGCTCGGCGGCCGCATCCTTGCCGGCATGATTCGTCAGCGCGGCCGTGGCGTCGGGCTGCCCGGACACGGCCGTCGTTTGCGCGGCCGTGGCGGCGGTCTCGGCATTGGCACCGGCCGGCGCCGCGTCGTTCACGCGCGCCTGCAGTTGCGCCTGAACGGCGGCGGCCGCGGCGAGCGCGGCGGCGTCGGCGTTGGGCGTCGCATTCGCGTCGTCGGTCGACTTGTCGTCGACGCGGTCGGCGGGCTTCGCGCCGGCGGCTGGCGTCGACGATGCCTGTTGCGTCGCGGCATCCGGCTTGCCGGCGTTCGCCGTGTCGTGCCGTGTGACGACGCTTTGCTTCAGCGTCTGCGCGAACGGCACGGCGGCCTGGCTGGTTGCGGCATCGTTGCCGGCGGACGTCGCGGAGGCGGACGAACCCGCGCCGCGGACGGCCTTGATGGCGGTGCCGGCGGTGTCGAGCAGCGCGCCGAGCAGGGGCAGGGGAGGCATGGCGATTCTCTCGTTCGAAAGCGTTGAGCGGTTACGCCGAGCGGGCCGCATCGGCCCGCATGCGCAGAATCTTCGCGGCGTGTTCGTCGGCGTCGCGCTGTTCGCGCTTCGCGGCACGCTGCGTTTCCTGCGCGACGCCGCGCGCCTGCAGGGTTTCGTATGAACCGACGGTGCGTTTCTTCTGTTGCCAGTTCGGGCGCGCCTCGTCGATGCGGAGCTCGGCCGCGGCCAGCACGTTGCGCTGCTGCGCGATCGCCGCGTCGAGCGTATCGATGAACGCCTGGAAGTTGCGCCAGTTGCCGGCCGGCATCCCATGCTGCGCGGACTGCGAAAAGCGCGCGTGGTATTCGTCGCGATAGCGCAGCAGCGCATCGAGCTGTTCGGCGGCCGCGGTGCGGTCGCGCTGCGCGGTGCCGAGCTGCTTCGTGGCCGTGTCGAGATCTTCCTGCGCGCGGTCGAGCAGCAGTTGAAGGGGAAAGCCGTGTGCCATCGGGATCAGCCTCCGTGTACGTCGAACAGCGCATCGAGCCCGGCGAGGCTCGACGCGAACGGCGCGCATTCGCGAAAGCCCTGCTGCAGGAACGATTCGATGCGCGGATAGAGCGCGATCGCGCGGTCGAGTTGCGCGTCGCGGCCCGGTGCATACGCGCCGACCGCGATCAGGTCGCGATTGCGCTGGTAGCGCGACAGCATCTGCTTGAACTGCCGCACGCGGTCGAGATGCGTTTCGTCGATCAGCGCGGTCATCGCGCGGCTGATCGACGCCTCGATGTCGATCGCCGGATAGTGGCCGGCCTCGGCGAGTGCGCGCGACAGCACGATATGGCCGTCGAGGATCGCGCGCGCCGAGTCGGCGATCGGGTCCTGCTGGTCGTCGCCTTCGGTCAGCACCGTGTAGAACGCGGTGATCGAGCCGCCGCCTTCGGGCCCGTTGCCGGTGCGCTCGACGAGCGCGGGCAGCTTCGCGAACACCGACGGCGGATAACCCTTGGTCGCGGGCGGCTCGCCGATCGCGAGCGCGATCTCGCGCTGCGCCATCGCGTAGCGCGTCAGCGAATCCATCAGCAGCAGCACGTGCTTGCCCTGGTCGCGGAAATACTCGGCGAGGGACGTCGCGTAGGCGGCGCCCTGCATGCGCAGCAGCGGCGACACGTCGGCCGGCGCCGCGACGACGACCGAGCGCGCGAGCCCGTCCTCGCCGAGGATCTGTTCGATGAATTCCTTCACTTCGCGGCCGCGTTCGCCGATCAGCCCGATCACGATCACTTCCGCGCTGGTGTAGCGCGCCATCGTGCCGAGCAGCACCGACTTGCCGACGCCGGACCCCGCGAACAGGCCCATCCGCTGCCCGCGGCCGACGGTGAGCAGCGCGTTGATCGCGCGCACGCCGACGTCGAGCACGCTGTGGATCGGCTCGCGATCGAGCGGGTTGATCGACGGCGCCGACAGCGCTGCGTCGACCTTCGATGCGAGCGGGCCGAGGCCGTCGAGCGGGCGGCCCGACGCATCGACGACACGCCCGAGCATTTCCCAGCCGACCGGCAGCCGTTTGGCGCCCGCGAGCGGATCGGCGACGGGCGCGCTTTCGCGCGGCCACACGCGCGCGCCGGGCAGCACGCCTGCGACGTCGGTGGTCGGCATCAGGAACAGGCGATCGCCGGAGAACCCGACGACTTCCGCTTCCGCGTGCGGCAGCGTGCTGCCGGGCGGCAGTTCGATCGTGCATTCGGCGCCGACCGACAGGCGCAGCCCGATCGCCTCGAGTACGAGGCCTGCGGCACGCGTGAGGCGCCCGCTCGGCCGCAGCGGCAGCGCGCGGTGGCTGCGCGTCGCGAGCCCGTTCAGATGCGTGCGCCAGTGCGCGAGATGCGGATTGTGCGGTGCGCGCGGCGCATCGTCCGCAGCGGGTGCCGCGTGCGGATCGGCGCCGTGTGCGGTGTCGTGTACGCCGTCGGGGCCGAACGACGCGAGCGCGAGTTCGCGCTCGAGCGGCGTCATCCCGTCGTACAGGATCGATTCGGGCGTGGGCGTCACCATGCGCTCACCTTGCCGATCGCGGCGGCGACGCGCTGCCAGCGGGTGGGCAGCGTCGCGTCGACCTCGCCCGTCGCGGCGTGCGCGCGGCAGCCGCCGCGCTCGATCGACGTGTCGGTGCGCACGGTCCAGCCGAGCGTATCGAGATCGTCCTGCAGATAGGCTTCGACGACGGGCAGGTCAGCCGGATTCACCGCGAGATGCGGCGCGCCGGACAACGCCGGTTCGGCGGCGAGCACGTCGCGCACGGCCGCGACGAGCGCCGCGGGATCGTGCTTCACGTGCTGGCGCACGACCTGCTGCGCGATGTCGAGCGCGAGCTGCGCGAGATCGGACGCGAGATCGTGCTCGACGCTCGACACGGCTTCGCGGAACGAGGCGGCGAGCGCCGCGAGCTGTGCGGCCTGTTCGCGGGCTTCGGCCTGGCCGGCCTCGAAACCCTGCTCGCGGCCCTGGTCGAAACCGGCCTGGTAACCCAGCGCCTGGCCTTCGACGTGACCGGCTGCATGGCCTTCGGCATGCGCGGCGTCGCGCACGCGCTGCAGTTCCTCGGCGAGCGCGGCGGTGGCCGCGGCCGCGTCGTCGGGCGGCGGCGGGGGCGGCGGCGGATCGAACGACGCCATCTCCCACCGCTGGTACGCGGTGAGGGTGGCGGCGCGCTCGCGCACGGGATCAGACATATGCGTCTTCCGCCTTGCCGCCGATCACGATCTGGCCGCTCTCGGCGAGGTTGCGCACGATCTGCAGGATGCGGCGCTGCTGCGTCTCGACCTCGGACACGCGCACCGGGCCGCGTGCGTCGAGATCCTCCGCGAGCAGTTCGGCCGCGCGTTGCGACATGTTCGCGAGGAACTTCTGGCGCAGCGCGGGCGGCGCGCCCTTCAGCGCGATGATCAGCGTTTCCGACTCGACTTCCTTGAGCACCATCTGGATCGCGCGATCCTCGAGGTCGAGCAGGTTCTCGAACACGAACATCTGGTCGACGATCTTCTGCGCGAGGTCGGCGTCGTACTGGCGCACGCTTTCGAGCACGCCTTCTTCATGATTGCTCGTCATGAAGTTGAGGATCTCGGCCGCGGTGCGGATGCCGCCCATCGGGCTGCGCTTCAGGTTGTCGCTGCCGGACAGCAGGCCGGTGAGCACGTCGTCGAGCTCGCGCAGCGCGGCCGGCTGGATGCCGTCGAGCGTCGCGATCCGCAGCAGCACGTCGTTGCGCAGCCGTTCGGTGAAGCACGACGCGATCTCGGACGCCTGGTCGCGGTCAAGATGCACGAGGATCGTCGCGATGATCTGCGGATGCTCGTTCTTGATCAGTTCGGCCACCGCGCCCGAGTCCATCCACTTCAGGCCCTCGATGCCGCTCGTGTCGCTGCCCTGCAGGATCCGGTCGATCAGCACGCCGGCCTTGTCCTCGCCGAGCGCCTTGGTCAGCACCGAGCGGATGTACTCGCTCGAGTCGAGCGACAGCGCGGTGTGCTGCTCGGCTTCCTTCGCGAATTCCTGCAGCACGCCCTCGACCTGCTCGCGCGTGACGTTCTTCAGCGCGGCCATCGCGGCGCCGATCTTCTGCACCTCGCGCGGCGCGAGGAACTTGAATACTTCAGCGGCCTCTTCCTCGCCGATCGACATCAGCAGCAGCGCGCTCTTGGTCAGGCCTTCAGCGTTCATCGGACACCCAGTTCTTCACGACGGTGGCGACGATCTTCGGATCCTGGCGGGCGATCGTGCGCGCGTAGTCGAGGTTGCGTTCGTAGCGGTTCTTTTCGTTCTCGAAGCCGAGCAGCAGCGGATCGGTCTCGTCGGCCCTGTCCGGGGCGGGCAGGCCGTCGAGCGTGACCGGATCGTCCGGCGCCGCGAGCGCCGGGGCGACCGGCTCGGGCGGCGGGAACGCGCGGCGCATCGCCGGGCGCACGAACATGAAATAGAGCGCCGCCGCGGCTGCCGCGATGCCAAGCCACTTCGCGGCTTCCTTCGCCATCGCGATCATGTCCGGCTGGCGCCACCACGGCAGGTCGGCGTACGGATCGCCGACGGTCGAGAACGCGCTGTTCACGACGTTCACCGAGTCGCCGCGCTTCTCGTCGTAGCCCATCGCGTCCTTCACCAGCTGCTCGATCTGCGCGAGCTTGGGCGGCGGCAGCGGCTGCATCGTCACGTGGCCCTTCGCGTCGGCGACCGGCTGGTAGTTGACGACGACGGCGACCGACAGCCGCTTCACGTTGCCCATCGGCTGCTCGACGTGACGGATCGTCTTGTCGAGCTCGTAGTTGGTGGTCTGGTCCTTGCGGTCGCTGACGGGCGTCGACTGCGCGCCGTTCTGGCCGTTGCCGGCGACGATCGGCGCGGAGGCAGGCTGCGGCGGCGTGTTCGACAGCGCGCCCGGCACGCCCGATGCGCCGCCCTGCGCGAGCTCGGTCGCGCTGCTGGTCTGCTGGCTGCGGATCGCGGCCTGCTGCGGCGTGCCGTTCGGGCTGTAGCTTTCCGAGGTCTGCTCGAGCTTCGAGAAATCGATGTCGGCGCTGACCTGCGAGCGCGCGTTGCCGGTGCCGAAGATCGGCGCGAGGATCGCGTCGATGCGCTTCTGCGTATTGCGCTCGACCTGCTGCACGTACTTGAGCTGGCTCGCGTCGAGGCCGGAGGCCGACGCGGTCTGCGTCAGCAGGTTGCCGTCCTGGTCGACGATCGTCACGTTTTTCGCCGGCATGTCGGGCACGCCGGACGACACCATCCGCGTGATCGCCTGCACCTGGCCCTCGTCGAGCACGCGGCCCGGGTAGAGGTCGACGAACACCGACGCGCTCGGCGCTTCCTTGTCGCGCACGAACACCGACGGCTTCGGGATCGCGAGATGCACGCGCGCGCCGCGCACCGCGTTGATCGATTCGATCGTGCGCTGCAGCTCGCCTTCGAGCGCGCGCTGGTAGTTCACCTGCTCGGCGAACTGGCTGATGCCGAATTTCTGGTTGTCCATCAGCTCGAAGCCGACCGAGCCGCCCTTGGGCAGGCCCAGCGCGGCGAGCTTCAGGCGCGTTTCATGCACCTGATTCGACGGCACGAGGATCGCGCCGCCGGCGTCGGCGAACTTGTACGGAACGTTGGCCTGCTGGAGCGCGGCGATGATCGCGCCGCCGTCGCGGTCCGACAGGTTGCTGTACAGCACGCGATAGTCGGGCGCGCGGCTCCACAGCACGAGCGCGGTGATCGCGGCGATCGCGAACGCGACGGCGATCACGAACGGCAGCTTCGGGTTGCCCTTCATCCGCGAGATGCCGGGAATGCGTTCCGCGAAACCGCCGAACCCGAAGTCCGCGCCGGCGCCGCCTGCTCCCGGCAACGCGGCGGCCGCGGTGGCGCCTGGCACCGGGCTGGCGAGGCCCGTGCGGGCGTCGGGGTTGATCAGCGAGTTGGCCTGCGAATCCATGCGTGGAGTTTCTCCGGAGCGGGACGACTGAGCCGCTCGGACGAGCGGACGGACAATGACACGTTGCGATTATCGGGATCCGGGCGCGACTCCGATCGACCGAAAAGAGCGGGGTTTCCCCCGTACTTTCGCGGCTTTGGCGTGCGCCGCGCTGCTATCCTTTTTCGCGATCCGGCATGGTGCGCATGGTGCGGCGCCGGCGCAAACGCCCGGTAGGTCCGGGTCTCTTCTCTTAGGTCTGGGGACAGCATGACTGCCAACGTCAGCGGAATCGGTTCGGTGTTGCAACAGATGCAGGCGATGGCCGCGCAGGCGGGCGGCGGCGTCGCGAGCCCGACGGCGGCGCTCGCCGGCTCGGGCGCCGCGACGGCCGGCACGTTCGCGAGCGCGATGAAGGCGTCGCTCGACAAGATCAGCGGCGACCAGCAGCACGCGCTCGGCGAGGCGCAGGCGTTCGAGGTCGGCGCGGCGAACGTGTCGCTGAACGACGTGATGGTCGACATGCAGAAGGCCAACATCGGCTTCCAGTTCGGGCTCCAGGTCCGCAACAAGCTCGTGAGCGCATACAACGACATCATGCAGATGTCGGTGTGACGAGGCGGTCACGCCGGGCGCGGCCGGGCCGGCGCGCCTAAAGCTTTTCAATTCCCTTCCGATAACTCCGGTACAAGGCCGCGTCGTGCAACGCAGGGCGGCGGCTTCCGCATAGCCAACGCATCACAAGGAGAAGAAGCGCATGTTTTCCCCAGGACACGCTGGAGCCAGTGCGTACGCGCGTGTCGGCGTCGAGACGGGGGTGATGGGCGCCTCCCCGCACCGGCTGATCGCGATGCTGTACCAGGGCGCGCGGCAGGCCATCGCGCTCGCGCGCATGCACCTGCAGCAGGGCAACGTGCCCGCACGCGGCGAAGCGATCGGCAAGGCGATCGGGATCGTCGAGAGCGGCCTGCAGGCGGCGCTGAACCGCGACGCGGGCGGCGAGATCGCCGGGCGCCTGGATGCGCTGTACGCCTATATCGTCCGGCGCTTGCTGGAAGCCAACATGCGCGCGAGCGATGCGATGCTGGTCGAGGTCGACGGACTGCTCGCCACGCTCGAGGAAGCGTGGACGGGCATCGCCCCCGAAGTCGCGCGGATGACCGCGCAACAGGCGGCGGACGCGGCGCGATGAATCTCAAGGCCGAGTACTTCGCCCGCTACGAGGCGCTCGCGGCCGTGTCGGGCCGCATGCTGAGCGCGGCACGCGGTGCCGACTGGAGCGCGCTGCCGGAGTTGCAGGCCGAATTCCTGCGGCTCGTCGACGGGCTGAAGGAGGCCGATCCGGGCGTCGCGCTCGACGACTCGGACCTCGGCCGCAAGCTCGGGCTGATCCGCCGCATCCTCGCCGACGACGCCGCGATCCGCGATCTCGCGAGCCCGGAAGTCGCGCGGCTGTCCGCGCTGTTCGAGGCGCGGCGCTCGACCAAGGTATTGACCGATCTCTACCGCGCTCGCGGCTAGTGCCCGTTTGCCGGGGCGGCGATGGCCGCGTGCCCGGCTTCGCAACGATGTGGCTGAGGTGAGCAGGCTCCGATCATGACCGGTATCGACTCCGTTGCGGCCGCCCTGCTGGCGAGCCGCCTCGACAGCCTGCTGAGCGGCACCGTGTCGCCGTCGGCCGGCGGCGGGGCGGCCTCGCAGGTCGGCACGCCCGGCGCCGGCGCATCGTCCCCGGCGCCGGCGGGCGGCTCGCCCGTCGCGCCGCCGGCATCCGCGCAGACCGCGTTGTCCGACGTCGCGCTCGTGCTCGACGCGATCTCGCGCTCGGGTGGAGTCGCGACACCCGTGATCGCCGGGCGTATGCCGCTGCTGGCCGATCCGTCCGTGCTGCTGAGCGCGGCGACTGTGCCGCCGCACGGGCAGCCGGCAGCGGGTCCTGCCGCGCCTGTCGGCGCTTCTTCCGCTGCATTGCCCGCGTCCGACGTCGCGGCCACGCGCACTGCGTCGGACGCGCCGCCCGTCGCCGCACTGCGCGCGGCGCTCGCGCAGGCCGTGAGCGAAAGCGGCCTCTTTTACGAATCCCATCTCGCGCAGTGGCTGGCTGGCCAGCGCCCGCTCGCCGCGCTGATGCGCGAACCGCAGGCGCGCCTCACGGCCGCGCCGGTGCAGCCGGCCCCGGATGCCGCGCAGCACGACGCGCCTGATGTGCTCGACGAACTGCTCGCGCAGCGTCTGCCGCTGCCGGCGGCCGCGCGTACGGCCGTGCAGCCGGGCGCACCCGCGCCGGGCGGTGCGGCTCCGCACGCGCCCGCGCAGAACGCGCCGGCGGTCGTCCGGCAAGGCATGGCGTCGAGCATGGCCGGAACGACCGACCCGCTCGGCGACCATCCCGACGCGCGCTGGACGCCCGCGCGCGCCGAACTGGCCACCGCGTCGGCCGATCCGCAGGCACAGGCATCGGCGCCCGTGCATCCGGCCGCCGTGCCGATCGTGCGGCAGCAGCTCGATGCGCTGGCGACCGACCAGTTCCGCTGGGCGGGCGAGGCGTGGCCCGGCGCGCGGCTCGACTGGACGATCGAGCCCGACGATCCGGGCGGCCACGCGTCGCGCGGCGGCGACGACGCGGGGGACGGAATCGCGTGGCGCACGCGGCTGACGCTCACGCTGCCGTCGCTCGGGACGGTCGACGCGGAACTGGTGTTGAACGGCGCGCAACTCGTCGCGCGGCTGCGCGCGAATTCGGCGGGCGCCGACCGGCTCACGCGCAACGAGACCGCGCTACGGCAGCGGTTCGAGGGTTCGGGGCTGCGGCTCGGCGGACTGTCGATCCGCGCGGTTGGCGACGAACCGGACGGCTTCGACCCGCTCGTCGCGCAGGCGGCCGCCGCCGCGTATGCGCGCAGCGCGGCTGGCCGCACGGCGGGCGCCGACGACGAGACGCCGCGATGAGCATGGCGTCCCGCAAGCGCGCGGCCGCGCTCGTCTACGATCCGAAAGGCGGCGATGCCGCGCCGCGCGTGGTCGCGAAGGGATACGGCCTGCTCGCCGAGATGATCGTCGCCCGTGCCCGCGATGCGGGGCTGTACGTGCATACCGCGCCGGAGATGGTGTCGCTGCTGATGCAGGTCGATCTCGACGACCGGATTCCGCCGCAGCTTTACCAGGCCGTCGCGGATCTGCTCGCGTGGCTGTATTCGCTCGATCGCACCGAGCCCGAGCCGGGCGACGCCGCGCCGCGCTTTCCGCTGCCGCCGCTGCGCCGCTGAGGACACGGCGGCCGGGTTTCTTGCGAACGGCTGTCGCTGTCTTTCGCGATCATTTCGCCGGTATTTTTCTTCTATTGGCGGGGATCTGTGCGTAATTCTCGCTATTTATCGGTCATCGCCGCAGTTCCGTGCCCGCGCGCCGTGCGCGGTCCGATTGAGCGGTCGCGTCATTTGTGTAATGATATCCATTCTCATTTTCATGTTACCCCGGGCGGCGCGCGTTTTTCGTGCGTCGCCCGTTGCTTTGAACGAATGGACATTCTCGCGTGAACGCGCCCGAAACGATCGCCCCGCCGCAGGCGGGCATGCCTCCCGCGGACGTCACCGTGCTGCATCCGGCCGCACGTCCGCTGAGCGACGCCGAACGGGCGGCGCGCCGCCAGCGTTCGCGCCGCGCGACCTTCATCAAATGGCTGCGCAAGGTGCACGGCTGGGTCGGACTATGGGGCGCGGTGCTCGGGCTGCTGTTCGGCGTGACGGGCGTGCTGCTCAACCACCGTGCGCCGCCGCTGAAGATCTCGACCGGCGAACCGCAGGTCGAGCAGATGCAGATCGCGTTGCCGGACCCGGTGCCGAAGTCGCCCGCGGCGATGACGAAGTGGCTGCAGCACGAACTGCACTTCGACGGCCGGCCGGGCCGCATGCGCAAGGAGCCTGCGCAGCCGGTCGCCTGGGGCGACAAGCGCGTGATGCAGCCCGAGCACTGGCAGATGGGCCTGTTCGGGCCACACCAGAACCTGCAGGCCGAATACTGGGTCGGCAACGGCTACGTGTCGGTGAAGCGCACCGGCAACACGTTCCTGACGACGCTGAACAACCTGCATCGCGGCGTCGGCATGAATCTCGGCTGGGTGCTGCTGATGGACACGATCGCGGGTTCGCTGATCCTGTTGTCGCTGACGGGCGTGCTGCTGTGGACGGAGCTGAACAAGCGCCGCACGGTCGGCGTCGTGCTGGTGGCCGGCTCGGTCGCCGCGGCGCTCGCCGCGGGCCTCGCCTGACGTAACGGGCCTGAAGCAACGGTTGAAACGCGCCGGCTCGGTGCCGGCGCATGGTGCGCGCATCCGGCGCGACGGCCCTGCGCCGATGCCCGCGCCGGCCGGCCTCAGAGGCCGCAGGTCGCGCCGTTGTTGGCCGCGATCTCGCGGGCGGCCTTCGCACCCTCGACCTGCAGGATCGTCGGCAGCGACACGTTGTTCTTCGCGGCCGTGACTTCGGCGAGGATCGAGATCGCGATTTCCGGCGGCGTGCGGCTGCCGATGTAGATGCCGGCCGGCCCGTGCAACCGCGCCAGTTCCGCGTCGTTCAGGTCGAATTCGAGCAGCCGCTCGCGCCGCGCCGCGTTGTTGCGCCGCGAGCCGAGCGCGCCGACGTAGAACGCGGGCGTCTTGAGCGCCTCCATCAGCGCGAGATCGTCGAGCTTCGGGTCGTGCGTGAGCGCGATCACGGCCGAACGCGCGTCGAGCTTCATGTCGAGCACGGTGTCGTCGGGCATCGTGTGCACGACGCGCGTGCCCGGCACGTCCCACGCATCCGTGTACTCCTCGCGCGGATCGCAGACCGTCACCTGGTAGTCGAGCCCGACCGCGATCTGGCACAGATAGCGCGACAACTGTCCCGCACCGATCACGAGCATCCGGTAGCGCGGACCGTGGATCGTCACGAGCCGTTCGCCGTCGAACGCGAGCCCGTCGGTCGCCTGCGCGGGCGACAGCGACGCGCGGCCGGTCGCCAGCGTCATCGTGCGCGTGACGAGACGGCCGGCTTCCACCTCGGCGCACAACGCCGCGATCCCGCTGTCGCGCGTGAGTGGCTCCAGCACGAGCTGGATCGTGCCGCCGCAGGGCAGCCCGAAGCGGTGCGCTTCCTCGGCCGTCACGCCGTACTTGACCGCTTCCGGGCGCGCATCGGCCGCGATGCCGCTCGCATGCACGCGGGCGATCAGGTCGTCCTCGATGCACCCGCCGGACACGGAGCCGACCACGAGCCCGTCCTCGCGCACCGCGAGCATCGCGCCTTCGGGGCGGGGCGACGAGCCCCACGTCTTCACGACCGTCACGAGCAGCACGCGACGCCCTTCGTCGAGCCAGCGCGCGCTCGACTTCAACACGTCGAGATCCACACTTTCCATCGTCGTTCCCTCATTGATTGGGCGCATTATGACCCGGCCGCCGCAGCCTTGCTTGCCGTGCGCCGGCGCCTGGCCGATCGGTGGCGGGGATCGGGAGGACCGGTTCGGACGGCCAGTTCGGGCGGCCGGCTCGGACCTCTCGTTCAGGCTGCCCGCCGCGCCACAAATGCAAACGGCGCGCCCGCGAGGCGGGTGCGCCGTTGCAGCGGGGCGACGCAGCGCGGCGCCGCCGGAGGTCAGTCCGCGTGGCCGCGGGCGAGCTTCGAGTGGTGCCGCGAATACAGGAAGTAGATCACGAGGCCGATCACCAGCCAGATGCCGAACGCGGCCCACGTGACGGGCTGCAGGTTCAGCATCAGGAACAGGCACGCGCCGACCGCGAGGATCGGCACCACCGGCACGCCCGGGCAGCGGAACGCGCGCGGCAGCTCCGGGTGCGTGCGGCGCAGCACCAGCACCGCGATCGACACCATCGAGAACGCGGCGAGCGTGCCGATGTTGATCAGCTCGGCGAGCACGTTCAGCGGCACGAGCGCGGCGATCAGCCCGAAGAACAGGCCGACGAGCCAGGTCGTCAGGAACGGTGTCGCGTAGCGCGGATGCACGCGCGACAGCATCGCCGGCAGCAGCCCGTCGCGCGACATCGCGAAGATGATCCGCGTCTGGCCGTAGCTCATCACGAGGATCACGGTCAGCATGCCGAGCACCGCGCCGAGATCGATGAAGCCCGCGACCCACTTCTCGCCGGCGATCTGCAGCGCATACGAGATCGGGTGCGACACGTTCGCGTACTGGGCCGCCGGCACGATGCCGGTCGCGACCGCCGCGACCGTCACGTACAGCACCGCGCACACGGCGAGCGACGCAATGATGCCGATCGGCAGGTCGCGCTTCGGATTCTTCACTTCCTCGGCCGCCGACGACACCGCGTCGAAGCCGATGAACGCGAAGAACATCACGGCCGCCGCGCCGAACACACCGTTCCAGCCGTGCGGCATGAACGGTTTCCAGTTCGCGGGCGTCACGTGGAACAGGCCGACCGCGATCACGAGCAGCACCACCGACACCTTGATGAACACCATGATGTTGTTGATGCGGGTCGACTCGCGGATGCCGATCGACAGCAGCGTCGTGATCACCAGCATCACGAGGAACGCGGGCAGGTTGAACCACGTGACGACGCCGGGGATCGCGCCGGGCGCGGCCGTCAGCACGGTCGGCAGCGCGAGCCCGAAGCCCTGCAGCAGCGACTGCAGGTAGCCCGACCAGCCGACCGACACGGCCGACGCCGCGAGGCCGTATTCGAGCATCAGGTCCCAGCCGATGATCCATGCGACGAGCTCGCCGAGCGTCGCGTACGAGTACGTGTAGATCGAGCCCGCGACCGGAATCGTCGACGCGAATTCGGCGTACGACAGCGCCGCGAGGCCGCACGCGATCGCCGCGATCACGAACGACAGCATCAGCGCGGGGCCGGCCTGAACGGCGCCCGTGCCGGTCAGCACGAAGATCCCGGTGCCGATGATCGCGCCGATGCCGAGGAAGGTGAGGTCGATTGCGCCGAGCGCTTTCTTGAGCCCGGCGCCATGCGCACCGGCGATCATGCGATCGACGTTTTTCTTGCGGAAGAGGGACATTGCGGATGAGTCTCCAGCGCGCGCGAACGCGGCGGCGCCGAGTGAGGGAAAGAAAACCCGCAATTTTAGCCGATTTGGCGCGCAAGCCCCGCTGCGGTGCAGCGGCGCGCGGCGGAATCGTCCGATAAAACAAGCGCTTGCACGCAGCGTGCGGCGACCGGGGCCGGCCCGTGGCCGGCCGGCGCGGCGCGCGTCGCGCGATTCCGGTGAATCCGAGGGATCAGGCGCCGGACGCGGGCGCCATGTCGACGAGCCGGTTGCTCATCACGTAGAACGTCAGTTCCGCGTTGTTCGACAGCCGCATCTTCTCGAGCAGCCGCGACCGGTACACGCTGACCGTCTTCACCGACAGCGACAGCGTGTTCGCGATGTCGGTGAGGCGCTTGCCCGACGCCAGCATGCAGAGCGTCTGGTATTCGCGATCGGACAGCTTCTCGTGCGGCAGCGGTTCGTTCTCGAACGACACGTATTCGGCGAGCGCCTCGGCCATCGCCGGGCTCACGTACTTGCGGCCGGCCGCGACCTGCTGGATCGCGCCGATCATCTGCGCGGCATTCACCGTCTTCGACAGATAGCCGGACGCGCCGGCCTTCAGCGCGCGCACCGCGTACTGGTCCTCGCGGTACATCGAGAACATCAGCACCGGCGTGCCCGGCAGCTTGCGCTTGATGCGCTTGAGCAACTCGATGCCGTTGGTGTCCGGCAGCGAGATGTCGAGCAGGATCACGTCGAAGGTCTGGCGGTCGACGGCGGCCACCGCATCGCTGCCGGTCTCGGCTTCGGTCACTTCGCGCGCGACGCCGCGGTCGATCAGCAGGTGGCGGATCCCTTGCCGGACGATCGCGTGATCGTCCACGAGCAGGATGTTCAGGCTCATCGCGACCTCACGAAAGCGATGCGCGGCGCGCGGCGGCCGGCACGGCGAACAGCGAGTTCCACGCGAAGCGCGCGGTGACGCGCGTGCCGCGGCCCGATTCCGGCGCGCTCGTGTCGAAGCTGCCGGCGAACGCCTCGCAGCGTGCGCGCATGCCGGCGAGGCCGTAGCCGACACGCCGGCGGCGGGAGAAACCGGTCCCATCGTCAGTCACGATCAGGGACAGATGCGAGCCGTCCGTGTCGATCCGCACGTCGACGGACGCCGCGCGCGCATGCTTCGCGACGTTCGACAGCGCTTCCTGCGCGACGCGGAAGATCGCGAGGGCGCTCGCGCCGGCGAGCTGCGTGAGCCGTGCGTCGGCCGCGCAGACGAAACTCGTGCGCAGGCCGGTGCGGGCCGCGTGGCTGCCGACCCACGCCGACAGCGCGCCGACGAGCCCGCCGTCGAGCGCCGGCGTGTCGCGCTCGTCGATCAGGCGGCGGTTGGCATCGGTCGCGGCGTCGAGTGCCCGCTGCGCCAGTTCGAGCGCGCGCAGGCAGCCTTCAGGCGCATCGGCCGGCAGCCACGTTTGAACGTTTGCGAGCGCGAGACGGGCGGCGGTGAGTTCGGCGCCGAGCCCGTCATGCAACTCGCCGGCCAGATGGCGGCGGGCCGCTTCGTCGGCAACCATGAGTTGGGTGGACAGCGCCGCGATCCGGGTGGCGGACACGTCGCGTCTGGGCAGGGCTTCGGCCACGGATGCGGCGGCGTCGCAGCTATGCACGAGCGGCCGCGACGGGAACGGGGCGTGGGCGCCTGCGGGCGCGTTGAGCGACGTATCCATGACTCTCCCTGCTGTCAGAAAGCGGTTCAGACACCGGCTGGCTGCGTGGAATGGCTGCCGTTTCGATGACGGCCGCCGCCAGAAAGTCGCCCCATGCCGAAGTAACAAAAGTTACATCTTGTAACGTTTGAATCCGACCCTTCAATGACCATTCGAGCAGCAACCGCGCGGGCCGAATAATATCTCAAAAATTCTGAAAAAGTCATGTCGGGCGGACATTTAAGGGTAAATGTGAATAATCGGAACGAAGCTGTTGTAGGAAAAACACCGACACGAAAGCACCGGGCCCGTCCGTATCAAAATGTAACTATTTGAGATGAGATGGTCCCAGTTTGTTACGAATTCGCCAAGTGGGGACGAAAAAAAAAACGGAGCTTTCGCTCCGGTTTTTGATGCCGCACAAATTCGGGGATCGATCAGTCCACGAATGCGCGCTCGATCACGTAGTGACCCGGCGCGCTGTTCTTGCCTTCCACCAGGCCCGCCTGCTTCAGCAGGTCGGTCGTGTCCTTCAGCATCGCGGTGCTGCCGCACAGCATCACGCGGTCATTTTCCGGCGAGAACGCCGGCACGCCGAGATCCGTGAACAGCTTGCCCGTCGCGATCAGGTCGGTGATCCGGCCCTCGTTGTCGAACGCTTCGCGCGTGACCGTCGGGTAGTAGACGAGCTTTTCCTTGATGATGTCGCCAAGGTACTCGTGGCCCGGCAGGTCGTGCTTGATGAAGTCCATGTACGCCAGCTCGCCCTTCAGGCGGCAGGTGTGCGTCAGGATGACCTTGTCGAAGCGTTCGTAAATGTCCGGATCGCGGATGATCGACATGAACGGCGCGAGGCCCGTGCCGGTCGACAGCATCCACAGCGTCTTGCCGGGCAGCAGGTTGTCGGCGACGAGCGTGCCGGTCGGCTTCTTGCCGATCAGCACCGAGTCGCCCACCTTCAGGTGTTGCAGGCGCGACGTCAGCGGGCCGTTCTGGACCTTGATGCTGAAGAATTCGAGGTGCTCTTCGTAGTTCGGGCTGACGATCGAGTAGGCGCGCGCGAGCGGCTTGCCGTCGACTTCGAGGCCGACCATCGTGAATTCGCCGTTGTTGAAGCGCAGGCTCGGCTCACGGGTGCAGGTGAAGCTGAACAGCGTGTCGGTCCAGTGATGGACGGATTGGACGGTGGCGGTGTCGTATTTGCTCATGGCTTTGAAAACGGACGCGCGTAGCGAACGCGTGTAACGGGCCCAAAAACGGGCAAAAAAACCGAGTGCGTCGGCCCGATCGCGGATCGGCCGGCCGGCGCGTCGGACACGCGCCTTCTCGATGACAGACGTTTGAGGAACTGGTTATTTTACCCTGCTTGGGGCAGATGCGGGCTTGACCCGCCCGGCTGCGCGGATTTGGCGCAACGAATCATTTCAACTTGCTTTCAACGATCGGCCGCGAGCTTCGCGCCGAGACCGACGAGCGCGGCGCCGCACAGCGCGTCGAGCGGGCGCCGCACGCGCCGGTAGCCGCGCTGCGCGCGCGGGCTCGCGAACAGGAACGCGACGCACGAATACCAGCCGGCGGACAGCACGCCGATCGTCACCAGCACCGCGCCGTTGAACCACAGCGGCACGTGCGCGGGCAGCATCGCCGCGAACACGCTGGTCCAGAACGCGCACGATTTCGGGTTGGTCAGGCAGGTGAGCAGGCCGCTGCGATACGCGCGCAGATAGTCGCGCAGGTGCGGCGCGGCCAGCGGCGCGCTCGCATCCACGGTGTCGGCCGGCGCCGCGTCGCGGCGCACGCCCGAGCGCAGCAGCTTGATGCCGAAATACACGAGATAGACGGCGCCGCCGATGCGGATCGTCTCGTACAGCCACTCGACCTGGTGCAGCACGGCCGCGAGGCCGAGCATCGCGAGCGTCGCCCAGGCGATCGATGCGGTGCCGACGCCGAGTGCCGACGCGGCGCCGAGGCTGCGCCGCCCCGCGAGCGACAACTGCGAAATCATGAAGAAGTTCGGGCCGGGCGTGATCGCCGCGACGAGATAGACGACGGCGATTTGCAGCAGGATCGGGAGGTAGTTCATGACGGCGGGGCAGCGGGCGGGCGAAGCGTTACTGGTTACTGTAGCGCGCACCGTGCAACCGCGCTTGCGGCGTTGTGGTATCAGGGCGTCAGGACGTCACTGCGGATCGAGGCGCAGCCGCGCGATATACGGCAGGTGGTCGGACAGCCATGCGGTTTCGCCGGACGGTGCCTGCCATTCGAGCGGCGTCAGCCCGCGCACGAACATCTTGTCGAGCGCGAGCGCCGGGGAGAACGCGGGGAACGTGCGGCCCGACTGGCCGAGCAGCGTCGCGACCTCGGACATTCCGATCTCGCCGAACAACGCGACCGAATCGTTGCGCCAGTCGTTGAAGTCGCCGGCGAGCACGAGCGGGTCGTCGCCCGCGTTGCGCACGATCCAGTGCGCTATCCAGTGCATCTGGCGCAGCCGCGCCGCGCGCGTGAGCGCGAGGTGCGCGCACAGCAGCGTGACGGGCCGCGCGCCGGCGAGCGTCGCGCGTGCGACCAGCAGCCCGCGCCGCTCGAAGCGGTGCGCGGAGATGTCCCAGCGGCCGCCGAGGTCGAGCGGATGCGGCGACAGGATCGCGTTGCCGTGCCGCCACGACGGCTTGAACACGTTCGGCCCGAGCGCGATCTGCCAGTCGAGCGCCTGCGCGATCTCGGTGGCCTGGCAGTGCCACACGTCGTCGACCGCGTCGTCGATCGGTGCGCCGAAGCCGGATGCAAGCATCGGGCGCGGCATGCGGCGCGCCATCGCTTCCTGCAGAAAATACACATCCGCGTGCGTCGATTGCATCCAGTTGCGCATCGCATTCCACGCGGTGAAGCCGAGCGGTGAGCGGCCCTTGTGCAGGTTCCAGCTGACCGCGGTGATTTCGTCGGGCGCGGCGTGCGGTTCGGCGAACGGCAGGGACAGGGCGTCGGCGGACATGGCGCTCAGTCCTTCGCGACGTGCGCGCGCACGCGGTAGACGAGGTGCGGATGCTGCTCGACGAGCGTCCAGTCGGTCCAGGCCTCGCCGCCGACCGACAGCCCCGGATGGCTCGCGACGATCTGCCGCGGCGACGCGGGCACGCACGGATCGCGGCGCGTCGCGTTTTCGTCGTCGAGGGTTTCCTGCACGTCGAGCGCGAGCGACACCGTGTGCGCGGCGTCGTCGACGGTGAGCGGCGCGACCGTCACCGAGCGCGAGCGCTCGGTCGGCACGACGCGCGCGGCATTGCCACAGCCGACGGGCACGGCGGACGGATAGCGATGGGTGTCGGTGCGGGTTTGACCGACGGTGGTGCGCTGCTGGAACGTGTCGATCGTCTGACCGTCACGCACCACCTGGATCTCCCATGCGACGGCGGCCGGTGCGGGGCTCTGCGCATGGGCCGCGAGCGCGACGCTCGCGAGCAGGACGGCCAGGCCGTGTTTCAGCATGAAACTTCTCCGGAAACGCGGGGTAGCGGGGAATGGACGCACATCTTACGCCCGATCGATTTGGACGGTGGTGTGACAGGACGCGTCGCAGCGGGTTCGCAGCACGTTCCGGTCCTGATCGAAAGGTAGGTGCGCGTCACGCGTTTTCAAGCGAAAAAGCGCGCGAACTCGACGACGCGCGCACGCTCGGTGACGAGGCGGTTTTCGATCGCGTCCGGATCGTGGCCAGGCCGGCGCGACGGCCGGTGAACCGTCGATCATACGCCGCGCGGCGCGACGCTGCAGTGCGCGCGCGGTGTTAGCAGCAGACTCGGACGGCTGCTTGCTTGCGCGCCGATGCGGGATCGCTACACTGAAATCGTAAGGGTCTGATGGTCGTGTGGCGGCAGCAGAAGCGAGGTTGGTATGACGACGGCGATGGTGAAACAGGAACTGGCGGTGGCATCCTTCAGCACGGTGTACGACCTGGAGCAGGTCGAGACCGCGCTGAACGACCTGAACGAGAGCGCGAGCGATGCACTGCGCGCCACCTACGAGCGGATGCTCAAGACCGGCAATCTGCGCTTTTGCGTGAAGCCGAACCGGATGCCGTCGTTCGACGAACTCGGCGACGCACTGCCCAATTTCACCGAGCCGCTCGACGACGTGCGCAAGCAGGTCGCGCTGTGCCTCGAGACCGACGACCGGCTCGAACTGATGCCGATCCTGCTGCTCGGGCCGCCCGGCATCGGCAAGACGCATTTCGCGAAGGCGCTCGCGAAGCTGCTCGGCACCGCGTACCACTACGTGCCGATGAGTTCGCTGACGGCCGGCTGGATCCTGTCGGGCGCGTCGTCGCAATGGAAGAACGCGAAGCCCGGCAAGGTGTTCGAGGCGCTCGTCAACGGCAGCTACGCGAACCCGGTGATCGCGGTCGACGAGATCGACAAGGCCGGCAGCGACGCGCAATACGATCCGCTCGGCGCGCTGTACGCGTTGCTCGAGCACGACACGGCGCGCGCGTTCGTCGATGAATTCGCCGAAGTACCGATCGATGCGGGCAACGTGATCTGGATCGCGACCGCGAACGAAGCGCAGACGATTCCGGAGCCGCTGCTGAACCGGATGAACATATACGAGATCGCCCCGCCGGATGCGGCCGGCGCGCGGCGGATAGCGCAGACGATTTACGACGAGATCCGCACGTCGCACGCGTGGGGGCGGCGCTTCCCCGACACGCTCGACGACGACGCGCTCGACGTGCTGGCCGCGACGCCGCCGCGCACGATGCGCCGCGCGCTGCTGCATGCGTTCGGCGCCGCGCGGCTCGACGGCCGCGACGTGATCGCACCATCCGACATCCGCGCCGACGAGGGGGCCGCGAAGCGCCGGCCGATCGGATTCTGAGCTGGCAGCGCACGGTTCGCCCCGGCCCGCACGCATCGCACCGCGCGCGTACATGCCGATACACATGGGTTCGGCAAGCGGGCGAACCGGGACGTACAATTCCTATCTCTCCCCTCGACGCGTGAGCGACGCGAAACGCCATGGAGCAGACGGATTGTGTGGTGATCGGCGCAGGTGTCGTCGGTCTTGCAATTGCGCGTGAGCTGGCCGCGCGCGGGCGCGAAACGATCGTGCTCGAGGCGGCCGACGCGATCGGCACGGGTACGAGCTCGCGCAACAGCGAGGTGATTCACGCGGGTCTCTACTACCCGCGCGGCACGCTGAAGGCGATGTCGTGCGTGCGCGGGCGCGAACTGTTGTACGAATTCTGCGAAACGCATCATGTGCCGCACCGGCGCATCGGCAAGCTGATCGTCGCGACGAGCGTCGCGCAGGTGAAGCAGTTGAAGGCGCTCGCCGCGCGCGCGGCGGAAAACGGCGTGCTCGACCTGATGCCGCTCACGCGCGCCGAGGCGCAGACGCTCGAGCCCGCGCTCGACTGCGTGGAGGCGGTGTTCTCGCCGTCCACCGGCATCATCGACAGCCATCAGCTGATGCTCGCGCTGCTCGGCGACGCGCAGCGCAACGGTGCGACGTGCGCGCTGAAATCCCCGGTCGAATCGATCGATGTGCTGCGCGGCGGCCGCTTCGTCGTGCGCACCGGTGGCGACACGCCGACCGAAATCGAGGCAGCGTGCGTGATCAACAGCGCGGGCCTCGGCGCGCAGGCGCTCGCGCGCCGCACGCGCGGCCTCGACCCGCACTGGGTGCCGCCGCTCTATCTCGCGCGCGGCAACTACTTCAGCCTGTCCGGGCGCGCGCCGTTCTCGCACCTTGTGTATCCGATGCCCGACCGGGGCGGCCTCGGCATCCACCTGACGCTCGACCTGGCCGGGCAGGCGCGCTTCGGCCCGGACGTCGAATGGGTCGATGCGCTGCGCTACGAGGTCGATCCGGCGCGCGCGCAGGCGTTCTACGCGTCGATCCGCGCATACTGGCCCGAACTGCCCGACGACGCGCTGCAGCCGGCCTACTCCGGGATCCGGCCGAAGCTTGCGGGGCCTGGCGAGCCGCCGGCCGATTTCATCGTGCAGGGCGGCGCGCAGCACGGCGTGCGCGGGCTCGTGAACCTGTTCGGCATCGAGTCGCCGGGGCTGACCGCGTCGCTCGCGCTCGCGCAGCGCGTCGGCGACATGACGTCAAACGCGTGACGCACACGGGCGGCGCCGGTCCGGGCCGACGTGCGACGCCCCTGTGCGAAATCCCTTATCTCCGGCATTTCGGCGCGCACATTTGTGCGCTTGGCGGTTATTCTGTCGGACGGCTGTCGACAGAACGGCTTTCAAACCAATAACGTTGGAGCGAGTCCCCCATGAAAACAACCCGTCGGAGTTTCCTGATCACGAGTATTGGCGCCGTGTCCGCGCTGGCGCTGTCGCGTGAAGCGCTGGCCGATGCGCCGATGCTGTCGGAAACCGATCCGACCGCCGTGGCGCTCGGCTACAAGGCCGATGCCACGAAGGTCGACAAGACGAAGTATCCGAAATACGCAGCGGGCCAGGATTGCGCGGCCTGCATGCTGTACCAGGGCAAGAAGGGCTCCGCTTCGGGCCCGTGCGGCGCGTTCCCCGGCAAGCAGGTGTCGGCGAAGGGCTGGTGCAGCGCATTCTCGAAGATGGGTTGACGTGCGCAGCGGCATCGTGCGGTGCCGCAATGTGGCGAAAACCGCGAAACGCCCGCCATCGGAAGATGGCGGGCGTTTTTTATGCTTGAAAACGGTTCCGTCGCTTTCTACACTCGCTGCACACCAGCGCGCCGCGGGACCTCCGCGCGCCGCACCGCCCGATACGGCGAATTCACGAGGACGAGGCACGCATGGCGACGATTGCGAATTCAACGAAAACGGCCCGGCCCGAGCGTGCGCTGAATCGCCGCGCGGTCGTGGCGGCGGTGATCGGCAACGCGCTCGAGTGGTACGACTTCACGGTGTTCGGCTTCATGACGGTCGTGATCGCCGAGCTGTTCTTCCCGACTACCAGTGAATACTCTTCGCTGCTGCTGACCACCGCGACGTTCGGCGTGGCATTCTTCATGCGCCCGATCGGCGGCATCGTGTTCGGGCTCTATGCGGACCGCGCGGGCCGCAAGGCCGCGCTGTCGCTCGTGATCCTGCTGATGACGGCCGGCATCTTCCTGCTCGCGATCGCACCGCCCTATGCGGCGATCGGCATCGGTGGCCCGCTCCTGATCGTGTTCGGCCGCCTGCTGCAGGGTTTCTCGGCCGGTGGCGAATTCGGCAGCGCGACCGCGCTGCTGATCGAAGCCGCGCCATTCTCGAAACGCGGTTTCTACGGCAGCTGGCAGATGGCGAGCCAGGCGGCCGCGCTGCTGATCGGCGCACTGGTCGGCGCGGCGATCACGCGCGGGCTGTCGCACGACGCGCTGCGCAGCTGGGGCTGGCGCGTGCCGTTCATCCTCGGGCTCGTGATCGGTCCGATCGGCTTCTATATCCGCCGTCATCTCGCCGATTCCGAAGCCTTCCTGCATGCGCAGCAAAGCGCGCGCCGCGCGACGCTCGGCGAAGTGTTCACGCGCTATCCGCGCGAGGTGCTGTGCGGGCTCGGCTCGGTGATCGCGCTGACGGTGACGATCTACGTGCTGATCAGCTATCTGCCGACCTTCGCGGTGAAGCAGCTGAAGCTGCCGTATGCGGAATCGTTCTACGCGGTGATCGTCGGCAATCTGTTGCTGATGGTGCTGTCGCCGATCGCGGGCGCATGGTCGGACCGCATCGGCCGCAAGGGGCTGTCGCTGTGGTCGCTCGTGCTGACGCTCGCGCTGATGTACCCGCTGTTCGCGTGGCTCGACGCCGCGCCGAGCATCGGGCGGCTGATCGCGGTGCAGGCCGTGCTGTCGGTGACGCTCGCGGGCTACTACGGGCCGTTCGGCGCGATGATCGCCGAGCTGTTCCCCGCCAACGTGCGCTCGACCGGGCTGTCGATCGCGTACAACGTCGCGGTGATGCTGTTCGGCGGGTTCGGGCAGTTCATCGTCACGTGGCTGATCAAGGCGACGGGCACGCCGCTCGCGCCCACCTATTACGTGATGGCGGGGCTCGCGCTGTCGATCGTCGCGGTCGCCTTCGTGCCCGCGCGCAGCGCGGATCTCGACGCGCCGGCCTGAGCGCGCATCGCAGCGCGCGCGCCGCATCGTTTCGAAGGCAGCAACGATGCGCGCGCCATGGCCCCAAAACGGCGCGACGTGCCGCTACCTGCGCATACGAATTGTTTAGTTGGCGAAGGAAACACGCGCCGGATCGGCGAAATGGCCGCCCGCGCGCGCAGAGGCACTTTTCGCGCGTGCCAGACATCCGCAAAAACCCGCGTGGATGCGTCTAGAAGAGTTTTTTCTCCAGCTTGTTGCAGAATCGATAGCTCAAGTAATATCCGCGTACCCGGCCCCTGGGGGACCGGTTCCGATCTGGAAACCTGGAGGAAACATGGAATACAACCGTCTGTTGCACACCCTGCGTGTTACCGCCATTGCAGGCGTGGCAGCGGCATCGCTCGGCGTCGCGGGTTCTGCATTCGCACAGATCCCGAACAAAACGCTCGTCTACTGCTCAGAAGGCAGCCCGGCGGGTTTTGATTCCGCGCAATTCACGACCGGCGTCGATTTCACGGCCGCCACGTTCACCGTCTACAACCGACTCGTCGAATTCGAGCGCGGCGGCACGAAGGTCGAGCCGGGCCTCGCGGAGAAGTGGGACGTTTCGTCCGACGGCAAGGTGTACACGTTCCACCTGCGTCATGGCGTGAAGTTCCACACGACCGACTTCTTCAAGCCGACGCGCGAATTCAACGCGGACGACGTCGTGTTCTCGTTCGAGCGCATGCTCGACCCGAACCAGGCGTTCCGCAAGGCCTACCCGGTGTCGTTCCCGTACTTCACCGACATGGGCCTCGACAAGCTGATCACGAAGGTCGAGAAGGTCGATCCGTACACCGTGAAGTTCACGCTGGCCGAACCGAACGCACCGTTCATCCAGAACATGGCGATGGAATTCGCGTCGATCCTGTCGGCCGAATACGGCGACCAGCTGATGAAGGCCGGCAAGGCCGCCGACATCAACCAGAAGCCGGTCGGCACGGGCCCGTTCATCTTCCGCAGCTACACGAAGGACGCGACGATCCGTTTCGACGGCAATCCTGACTACTGGAAGAAGGGCGCGGTGAAGCTGTCGAAGCTGATCTTCTCGATCACGCCCGACCCGGGCGTGCGCGTGCAGAAGATCAAGCGCAACGAATGCCAGGTGATGAGCTATCCGCGTCCGGCCGACATCGCGACGCTGAAGGCCGACTCGGGCATCGACATGCCGTCGCAGCCGGGCTTCAACCTCGGCTACCTCGCGTACAACGTCGAGCACAAGCCGGTCGACAAGCTCGAGGTGCGTCAGGCACTCGACATGGCGATCAACAAGAAGGCGATCCTCGAATCCGTCTATCAGGGCGCGGGCCAGGCGGCCACCGCGCCGGTGCCGCCGACCCAATGGTCGTACGACAAGAACCTGAAGATGCCCGCGTACGACACCGCGAAGGCGAAGGCGCTGCTCGCGAAGGCAGGCTTCCCGAACGGTTTCGACATCACGCTGTGGGCCATGCCGGTGCAGCGCGCATACAACCCGAACGCCCGCCTGATGGCCGAGATGATCCAGGCCGACTGGGCGAAGATCGGCGTGAAGGCGAAGATCGTCACGTACGAGTGGGGTGAGTACATCAAGCGCGCGCACACGGGCGAGCAGGACACGATGCTGATCGGCTGGACGGGCGACAACGGCGACCCGGACAACTGGCTCGGCACGCTGCTCGGCTGCGAGGCGATCAAGGGCAACAACTTCTCGCACTGGTGCTACAAGCCGTTCGACGAGCTGGTCCAGAAGGGCCGCACGACGACGGGCCAGGACGCGCGCACGAAGATCTACACGCAGGCTCAGCAGATCTTCGCGCAGCAGCTGCCGTTCTCGCCGATCGCGAACTCGACGGTCTACCAGCCGGTACGCAAGAACGTGGTCGACATGCGCATCGAGCCGCTCGGCTATGCTCGCTTCGACGGTGTCGGCGTGAAGTAATACGGCCCGTGTAAGCTGTCTGCATAGATCGAGAAGGCACTATTCATCCGGCGGCGGGAGGCCAAAAGCTTCCCGTCGCCGGTCGCACATTTCCCACAAGAAAATACGAGACGCATCATGTTCACATTCGTGTTGCGCCGCGTGGGCATGGTGATCCCGACCTTCATCGGCATCACCATCCTGGCGTTTGCGCTGATTCACCTGATACCGGGCGACCCCATCGAAGTGATGATGGGCGAGCGCGGCGTCGATCCCGCGATGCATGCGGAGGCAATGAAACGGCTCGGCCTCGACCAGCCGCTGCCGCTGCAGTACATCCACTACATCGGCCGTGCGGTGCACGGCGACCTCGGCACGTCGATCATCACCAACACCAGCGTCGCGGGCGAATTCTTCGCGCGCTTCCCGGCGACCGTCGAGCTGTCGCTGTGCGCGCTCGTGTTCGCGCTCGCGGTCGGCCTGCCGGCCGGCGTGATCGCCGCGCTGCGACGCGGCTCGGCCATCGATCACGGCGTGATGGGCACCGCGCTCACCGGCTACTCGATGCCGATCTTCTGGTGGGGGCTGATCCTCATCATGGTGTTTTCGTCGTATCTCGGCTGGACGCCCGTGTCGGGGCGCATCGCGGTCGAATACGATTTCCCGCATCCGACGGGCTTCATGCTGATCGACGCGCTGCTCGCGCCGGACGAAGGCGCGTTCAAGTCGGCGGTCAGCCACCTGATCCTGCCCGCGATCGTGCTCGGCACGATCCCGCTCGCGGTGATCGCGCGGATGACGCGCTCGTCGATGCTCGAAGTGCTGCGCGAGGACTACATCCGCACCGCCCGCGCCAAGGGGCTGTCGCCCGCGCGCGTGGTCGTCGTGCATGCGCTGCGCAACGCGCTGATCCCGGTCGTCACCGTGATCGGCCTGCAGATCGGCACGCTGCTCGCGGGCGCCGTGCTGACCGAGACGCTCTTTTCGTGGCCCGGTGTCGGCAAGTGGCTGATCGATGCGATCGGCCGTCGCGACTATCCGGTCGTCCAGGGCGGCATCCTGCTGATCGCGACGCTCGTGATCGTCGTGAACCTGGTCGTCGACCTGCTGTACGGCGTGCTGAATCCGCGCATCCGCCACACGAGGTAATTCCATGAGCAATCTGCAAAACACCCTGCCGAGCGAGTCCGCGCCGGCCGGCGGCCGTGCGCTCGCGCTGCGCGAGTTCTGGGCCAACTTCTCGCGCAACCGCGGCGCCGTCGGTGCCGGCATCGTCGTGCTGGTGCTGATCCTGGTCGCGCTGCTCGCACCGCTGATCGCGCCGCACAGCCCGGTCGAGCAATACCGCGACTACGTGAAGATCCCGCCCGCGTGGCTCGAAGGCGGCAACTGGCACTTCATCCTCGGCACCGACGAAGCGGGCCGCGACATTCTTTCGCGCCTGATGTTCGGCGCGCGGATGTCGTTCTGGATCGGCTTCGTGTCGGTCGTGCTCGCGCTGATCCCCGGCATCGTGCTCGGGCTGGTCGCCGCGTTCTTCCAGAAGTGGGCCGACACGCCCGTGATGCGCATCATGGACGTGCTGCTCGCGCTGCCGTCGCTGCTGCTCGCGGTCGCGGTCGTCGCGATCATCGGCCCGGGCCTCACCAACACGATGTTCGCGATCGCGATCGTCGCGCTGCCGGCCTATGTGCGTCTCACGCGCGCGTCGGCGCTCGGCGAACTGCAGAAGGAGTACGTGACGGCGTCGCGCGTGGCCGGTGCCGGCACGGTGCGCCTGATGTTCTCGCAGGTGCTGCCGAACTGCACGGCACCGCTGATCGTGCAGGCGACGCTCGGCTTCTCGTCGGCCATTCTCGACGCGGCCGCGCTCGGCTTCCTCGGCCTCGGCGTGCAGCCGCCGACCGCCGAGTGGGGCGCGATGCTCGCCTCCGCGCGCGACTACATCGACAACGCGTGGTGGATCGTGACGATGCCCGGCCTGTCGATCCTGATTTCGGTGCTCGCGATCAACCTGCTCGGCGACGGGCTGCGCGACGCGCTCGATCCCAAACTGAAGCGGATGGCCTGACCATGAGCCAAGATCTACTGACTATCCGCAATCTCGCGGTGAACTTCAACGGCCTGCCCGCTGTCGACCGGATCAACCTGTCGATCGCGCCGGGCGAGGTGGTGGGCGTCGTCGGCGAATCGGGCTCGGGCAAGAGCGTGACGATGATGGCGCTGATGGGCCTGATCGATGCGCCGGGCAAGGTGACGGCCGACGAGGTCACGTTCAACGGCGTGGACCTGCTGAAGGCGTCGCCGAAGGCGCGCCGCAAGATCGTCGGCAAGGACATCGCGATGGTGTTCCAGGACGCGCTGTCGAGCCTGAACCCGAGCTACACGGTCGGCTACCAGATCAAGGAGGTGCTGAAGCTGCACGAAGGACTGCGCGGCGACGCGCTGCACCGGCGCGCGCTCGAGCTGCTCGACCAGGTCGGCATTCCCGATGCGAAGAACCGCATCACGGCGTTCCCGCACCAGATGTCGGGCGGGATGAACCAGCGCGTGATGATCGCGATGGCGGTGGCGTGCAATCCGAAGCTCCTGATCGCCGACGAGCCGACCACCGCGCTCGACGTGACGATCCAGGCGCAGATCATGGATCTGCTCGTGAAGCTGCAGAAGGAGCGCGGGATGGCGCTCGTGCTGATCTCGCACGATCTGGCCGTGGTGTCGGAGGTCGCGCAGCGCGTCGCGGTGATGTACGCAGGCGAGGTCATCGAGACCAATCGCGTGCCGGACATCTTCCGTGCGCCGCATCATCCGTACACCGAAGCGCTGCTCGCGGCGATTCCCGAGCACAATAAGGGGGCGCGTCGCCTTGCCGCATTGCCGGGCATGGTGCCGGGCCGCGATGATCGCCCGTCCGGTTGCCTGTTCGCGCCGCGCTGCAAGTACGTCGTCGACGATTGCCGCAAGGCGCGTCCGGCGCTCGACACGCTGGTGTCCGGCAACGATGCGATGCGTGCGCGCTGCATCAAGCCGCTCAATGTTTCCAACCTCGACCTGACGGGAGGCGCACGATGAATGCAGTCCACGAAACGCGTGCCACGTCGCACGGCGACGAGGAAGCGGTGCTGGTCGCGGATGGCCTCGCGAAGCACTACTCGGTGAAGCGCGGGATGTTCGGGCAGGGCACGGTGAAGGCGCTGAACGGCGTGTCGTTCACGCTCAAGCGCGGCAAGACGCTCGCGGTCGTCGGCGAGTCGGGCTGCGGGAAATCGACGCTCGCGCGCCAGCTCACGATGATCGAGACGCCCACCGCGGGCAGCCTGGTGATCGACGGCAAGAACGTGGCCGGCGCGAACCGCGCGACGGTCGCCGACCTGCGCCGGCGCGTGCAGATGGTGTTCCAGAATCCGTTCGCGTCGCTGAACCCGCGCAAGACCGTCGAGCAGACGCTCGGCGAGCCGCTCGAGATCAACGCGAACCTGACGGCCGCCGAACGCGCGGCGCGCATCGCGCAGATCATGCGCACGGTGGGCCTGCGGCCCGAGCACGCGAAGCGCTATCCGCACATGTTCTCGGGCGGCCAGCGCCAGCGCGTCGCGATCGCGCGCGCGATGATCCTCGATCCGCGCATCGTCGTCGCCGACGAGCCGGTGTCCGCGCTCGACGTGTCGATCCAGGCGCAGATCCTGAACCTGTTCATGGATCTGCAGGAGCAGTTCAAGACCAGCTACGTGTTCATCTCGCACAACCTGTCGGTGGTCGAGCACGTCGCGGACGACGTGATGGTGATGTACTTCGGCAGCGTCGCCGAGCTCGGCGACAAGGCGACGATCTACGCGCGGCCGCGGCATCCGTACACGCGCGCGCTGATGTCGGCGACGCCGGCGATCTTCGAGGAAGACCGCCGCGTGCAGATCAAGCTGCAGGGCGAGCTGCCGTCGCCGCTCAATCCGCCGTCGGGCTGCGCGTTTCACCAGCGCTGTCCGTACGCGATCGACCGGTGCCGCGTCGAGGAACCGCAGTTGCGCGACGTCGACGGACGCCGTGTGGCCTGCCATCGCGCCGAGGAGGTGGGGGAGGCGAATGCCTGATGGTTTGGCGGCGCGCGCGTCAGACGTGCGCCGTTCGGGGACTGGCAGCGCGCGTGTGATGCGCGCGTGCCGCAACGCACGGCGCTGGAGCGTGCGCACGGTCACGGGCGCGGCGCTGGCCGGCGCGTGCGTGGCCGCCAGCGTGCTGGTCCCGGCCGACGCCGCGCGTGCCGAAGGGCGCGCGCCGGCGAGTTCGCCGATCCATCCGTCGCAGGTTCCGCCGCCCGGCATCAGCCTGCCGGGCTTCCATGCGCCGTCCGTGTCGAACGGCACGGTCGCGCGCGGCACGGTGCGCGTGCAGCCCGCGCGCATGCCGTTCTATGTCGCCACGCGGGGCAGGGTCACGCTGTACGTGCTCGGCACGCTGCATACCGGCGACCCGTCCGACTATCCGAGCGTCCAGCCGTTCCGGCCGCGCATCCTCGGGGCGCTCGCCGCGTCGCCGACGCTCGCGCTCGAGCTGTCGCCGGACGATCTGCTCGAATCGCAGGACGACGTGTCGAAGTACGGCGTGTGCCGCTACCCGTGCCTGCAGCGCCTGCTGCCCGAGCCGCTGTGGCAGCGGCTCGCCGCGCGCCTGCACGGCAATCCGGCCGCGCTCGCGGAAATTCGCCGGATGCGGCCGTGGCTCGCGGCGCTGGTCGTCGAGACCTACGACTCGCTGTCGGCCGGCCTGCAGACCGAATTCGGCACCGAGGCGCAGCTGCAGAACGTGTTCCTGAAGAAGAAGGGCGGCCGCGTGATCGGGCTCGAGACGCTTGCCGAGCAGATGCGTGCGTTCACCGGGCTGACACTCGCGGAGCAGCGCGAGATGCTCGCGCAGGACATGGTGCAGACGCCGGCGCAGAACGCCGCCGACATCAAGGCGCTGCATCGGCTGTGGCAAATTGGCGACGCCGATGCGATCTCGGCGTGGGCGGTCGCGAAGAGCGAGCGGCTGGCCCGTTCGAAGGCGCTGTCGGCGTCGATCGACAACAAGATCCTGTACGAGCGCAACCGGCGCTTCGTTGCACGAATGACGGCAATCGCCGCGCCGGACCGGCCGGTATTCGTCGCAATCGGCGCGCTGCATTTGGGCGGCCCGCGCGGCGTGCTCGAATTGTTGCGCCGGCAAGGATACCGGGTCGACGCGAACTGATCGCGCCGGGTGCCGCGCATCGATCCTCCCCTGTTTGATCGACGACGCGCGCGCGGTGTGAAGCGGCTGCGCGGCCGCGCGATCCGATAAGGAAAACCCTCGAATCCTCAGGAAATAGCGTTTAAAACGATTGACATCCGGTTCTGCCAATCTCTATTCTTCATCCCACAAGTTGAAAAAATGAAAAGAATAGATAAGTTCTACGGGGTAGCAGAAAACAAAGCGCGGGGTTAGCGTAGCCGGCACGTGATGCGCGTGCCGGCCGCGGAGTGTCTGCATGCACGGCGGGGCCAAACATCGTCGGTACAACACATGCATGCGGCAGACTTGCGGATAAGCGACGTTCCGTCGTCCGACCGGGGGAAGCAGTATTCGGGCGGCGGCGGACGTTTTTTAATCCGGAGCATTTTTCCGGTCACCGTCGCTAGACGGTTTCGGGGGGCGAATCGACAGACGGCGAAGTCCGCGGCGATTGTGCCAACAGAAGAGCGCCACGAGGGCGCTTTTTTCTTTGGTGCGGCGGTTTTCGTCAGGCGGCAGCGGGGCTTGCGCGCTTCTCAAGCGTCTTCGTCGGCCTGCAGCGCGCCGGGCGCGACGACGTCGACCCCCGCCGCTTCGAGCGCCGTGCGGATCCGCTTCGCGAACGCGAGCGCATGCGGGCCGTCGCCGTGCAGGCAGACGGTCTGCGCATTGAGCGGCACCCACTCGCCGCTTACCGCGCGCACCTTCCGCTCGCGCACCATGTCGAGCGTGCGTGCGAGCACGGCATCCTCATCGTCGATCAGCGCGCCGGGCTGGCTGCGCGGCACGAGCGAGCCGTCCGCGCGGTAGCCGCGATCGGCGAACACTTCCTCCACCGCGGCGAGCCCCGCGTGGCGCGCGGCCGCGACGAACACGCTGTTGGCGAGCCCGAACACGGCGAGCGACGGATCGAAGTCGTGGATCGCGGACACCACCGCGTCGGCGATCAGCGGGTCGCGCGCGGCCTGGTTGTACAGCGCGCCGTGCGGCTTCACGTGCGCGATGCGGCCGCCTTCGGCCTGCGCGATCGCCGACAGCGCGCCGAGCTGGTACAGCACGCCCGCATAGATGTCGCCGGCCGGCAGCTGCATTTCCTTGCGGCCGAAATTCTCCGGGTCGTGAAAACTCGGGTGTGCGCCGATCGACACGCCTTTCTGCACGGCCCAGCGCACGCAGTCGCGCATCGCATTGGCGCCGCCTGCATGCCAGCCGCACGCGATGTTCGCCGACGTGACGAGGTCGAGCAGCGCCTCGTCCGATCCGCATCCTTCGCCGAGATCGGCATTCAGATCGATTTCCATGATGTTCCTCGTCCACGGATGGCGTGGCGCGTCCTCCTTGTTGCTTACGACATTGTCACGCTGCGCGCGATTGCTCGCGACGGCGCGTTTCCTCGCGCATCTCGATCGCGACGTCGATCTGCCGCAGATAGGCACGTTCCGCGGTCAGGGCGGCGCGCGCGGCGTCGGGTGTCGTGCGCACGAAGCGGATCGGCAGGTTCAGGCGCGCCTGGGCGAGTTTCCAGAGATCCGCGCGGATCACCGTGCCGATCTTCGGATAGCCGCCGGTGGTCTGCGCATCGTGCATCAGCACGATCGGCTGGCCGTTCGGCGGCACCTGGATCGTGCCGGGCAGCACCGCGTGCGACAGCAGCTCGACCGGCCGCTCGCGCGCAAGCTCGGCGCCGGCGAGGCGATAGCCCATCCGGTTGCTGTTCGCGGTGACGAGCCATTCCTCGTCCCAGAACGCCTGCTGCGAATCGGCCGCGAACGACGCGTAGTCGGGGCCCGGCAGCACGCGCACGGGCATCGCCCACGGCGCGTGCGCGGGACGGTGGTGGCGGCGCGGTGGTTCGTCGACGCGCACGAATGCGCACCACGTGGGCGCCTTCACGCCGAATTCGGGCGCATCGGTCGCGAGGCAGCCGGCGCCGGCCGGCGGCACGCCGACCGGGAGCCGATCGCCGTCGCGCAGCGCGCGGCCGCCGAGGCCGCCGAAGCGCGACGCGAGATCGGTGCTGCGCGAGCCGAGCATCGGCAGCACGTCGATGCCGCCCGCGATGCACAGGTAGCCGCGCATCCCGCGCTTCGCGGCCGGCAGCACGAGCGTCTGGCCGGCCTCGACCGGCAGGCTCCACCATGAATACACGGGCTTGCCGTCGAGCGTCCCGCCGAATTCGGTGCCGGTGATCGCGATGCGCGTCGCGCGCGTGAAGCGGAACGCGGCCGGGCCGATCGTGAGTTCGACGGCCGCCGCGTCGGGGCGATTGCCGACCAGCCGATTGCCGACCTCGAGCGCGAGGCCGTCGAGCGCGCCGCCCTGCGCGACGCCGAGATGGCGCGTGCCGCGGCGGCCGAGATCCTGCACGGTCGACAGCGGGCCGGCGCGGACGACCTCGATCGTGCCCGGTGCGGTGTTCTGGCTCATGTCGCGTCGACTCCGGCAATGGTGAAGCGCACGCGGTCGCCGGGCAGCAGCAGCGTCGGCTGCGCCCGCGTGGGGTCGAACAGCACGTGCGACGTGCGGCCGATCAGTTGCCAGCCGCCGGGCGACGTAGCGGGATAGATGCCGGTCTGCGCCCCGCCGATGCCGACCGAACCGGCCGGCACTTCCAGGCGCGGCGCCGCGCGGCGCGGCGTGTGCAGCGACGCATCGAGGCCGCCGAGATACGCGAAGCCCGGCTGGAAGCCGACGAAGAACACGACGTATTCGGCGGCCGTGTGGCGCGCGACGACTTCGTCGGCCGACAGCCCCGTATGCGCGGCGACGGCCGGCAGGTCGGGGCCGGCGGCGCCGCCGTATTCAACGGGAATCTCGATCTCGCGGCCCTCCGCGTGCTCGACGTCGGCGGTTTCCCACGCGTCGCGCAGCGCCGGCGTGAGCGACTCGGCCGTCGCGGCGAGCGCGTCGAACACGATCGTCAGGTTGTTCATGCCCGGCACGACGTCGATCACGTCGGGCCACGCGCGCGCGACCTCGGCGACGGCCCAGACGCGGCGCTGGCAATCGAGCGTGGCGGGCGGCGGCACCTCGCAGACGAGGGCGGCATCGCCGAGCGGATAAATGCGGGGTTGCGTCATCGGACTGGCACGGTTTGGACGGCAATGTTAGCGCACATTGTCGATAAAATATCGACAACTTCCCAATAAGCGTTTTCGCCTAGCTCGTATGCCGGGGCTTCTGTCGTACACTCGGCACTCCCTGTCATCCGGCTTGCGCCGCCTTTCCATGAAGCGTCCTGCGACCAAGATCGTGTCATCCGAACACCTCGTTTCCGAGTCGAGCGCGGAGCTGTCGGAGCTCGAATACGGCCTCATCATGGCCGGCAACGCATTCAACCGATGGATGGTGCGCTGCATGTCGGCCGCGGGCGCGAAGGACATGACGGCGGTCGAGGTGTCGCTGCTGCATCACGTCAGCCATCGCGAACGCAAGAAAAAGCTCGCCGACATCTGCTTCGTGCTCAATATCGAGGATACGCACGTCGCGACCTACGCGCTGAAAAAACTGATCGCGCGCGGCTATGTGAAGAGCGAGAAGAGCGGCAAGGAAGTGTTCTTCTTCGCGACCGACGCGGGCCGCGAGCTGTGCCTGAAGTATCGCGAGGTGCGCGAGCATTGCCTGATCGAGACGCTGAAGGACAGCGGCCTCACCAACGCGCAGATCGGCGACGCCGCGCAACTGCTGCGCCACGCATCGGGCCTCTACGATACGGCCGCGCGTGCGGCGGCCTCGCTGTAAACGATTGCGAACGGGACGGTGAACGCGGTGACGCGCGGCATGCCGCTGGCGCGGTGTCGCGCGCCGCGTCATCCGGCGGCCGGGTAAAGCGCGCCGTCGGTCACAATCCAGCGCATCGCGAGATCGTGCGCCTCGGCCGGCAGCGCATCCACGCGGCACGCTTCATACGCGATGCCGACCGTCACCGGCAGCGTGTCGCCCGGCCACACCGCGAGCGTGCGGTCGTAGTAGCCGCCGCCATAGCCGAGCCGGTAGCGCTCCAGATCGAATCCCACACACGGAATCAGCAACAGGTCGGGCACGACGACGACTCCCGACGCCGGCTCCGGAATCCGGTGATGCCCTTCGCGCATCGGCGTGTGCGCATCCCACGCATGGAACGCGAGCGGCGTGTGACGCTCGCCGATCACCGGCAGCGCGGCACGGCGGCCGGTGCCGGCCGCGGACCATGCGAGCACCGCGTCGCGCGCGTCGAATTCGCCCGGCAGCGGCCAGTAGAAGCCGACCGTGCGCGGTGCGAGGCGTTCGAGCAACCCGCGCAGCCGCGCGTCGAGCGCGGCGTTCGCGGCGGGCTGCGACGCGGCGTCGCGACGCGCGCCGGCCAGCGTTTTGCGCAGTGCAACCTTCGGGTTCGGCACAGGGTTGCATGCTATGCTTTCGCTCAATTCGTGCTCCATTCAAAACGATGTCGAACAGCCTTTTCCGAGTATATCGCGCGGTCGCGCTCACGCTTTCGGCAGCCGCGCTCGTCGCGGGCACGGCCGCGTGCGCCGCACCGGGCGACGACACGCTCGCCGGGGATGACCAGATCTTCGTGCAGCTTCGCGAAGCCGCGCGCCGCAACGACGCCGCGAAGGCCGCGCAGCTCGCGTCGACGATTCCGAACTATCCGGTCCCGTCCTACGTCGAGTATTTCCAGATCAAGCCGCAGCTGTTCGATTCGACGGGCCGCGCACGTGTCGACGCGCCCGACGCACCCGTGCAGTCGTTCCTGCAGCGCTACGACGGACAGGCGATCGCCGACCGCATGCGCAACGACTACCTGCTCGTGCTCGGCGCGCGCCACGACTGGCGCAACTTCGACGACCAGTACAAGCGCTTCGTGCTCGACGACGACACGCAGGTCAAGTGCTACGCGCTCGAATCGCGCGCGGCGCGCGGCGAGAACGTCGCCGAGGCGGCGCGCGCGCTGCTCGTCGAGCCGAAATACTACGGCGACGCCTGTGTCGACCTGATTACGGCGCTGACGGTCAACCAGCAATTCACGAGCGACGACGTGTGGCAGCAGGCGCGCCTCGCGTACGAGCAGAACTACACGACGCTCGGCGGCAAGATCGTCGACGCGCTCGGCCCGCGCCCGGTCGACTTCGACCAGGCGACCAGCGCGCCGCCGCTGTACCTCGCGCGCGGCGTCGGCCCCGACGCGGCGTCGCACCAGCTCGCGCTGATCGCGCTCGGCCGCATGGCGCGCAACGATCCGGACGCGGCGGCAGGGATGCTGACGTCCGTCACCGGCTCGCTCACCAAGCAGGAACAGGCGATTGCGTGGGGCGCGATCGGCTACCAGGGCGCGATCAAGCGCTCGCCGCTCGCGTCGGTCTGGTATGCGAAATCCGCGAACGCGCCGCTGTCGAACCCGGGCTACGAATGGCGCACGCGCGCCGCGCTGCTCGCCGGCAACTGGCCGATGGTGCGCTGGTCGATCGAGCAGATGCCGCCGTCGCTGCGCGACGATCCGGCCTGGATCTACTGGCATGCGCGCGCGCTCAAGCAGAGCGGCGACACGCTGCAGGCGAACCAGGAATTCGAGCAGGTCGCGGGCCAGTACAACTTCTACGGGCAGCTCGCCGGCGAAGAGCTCGGCCAGCGCACGAGCGTCCCGCCGCGCACGAAGGTGAGCGACGCCGAGATCGGCGCGATGAGCAAGATTCCGGGCTTCGCGCTCGCGCAGCGCTTCTATGGGCTGAACCTGCGCCTCGAAGGCAACCGAGAATGGAACTGGCCGCTGCGCGGGATGACCGATCGCCAGCTGCTCGCGGCCGCCGAATACGGCAAGCGCGTCGACCTGCTCGACCGCACGGTCAACACGGCCGACCGCACGAAGGCCGAGCACGACTTCACGCTGCGCTACCCGTCGCCGTACCGCGACATCGTCGAGCGCTATGCGCAGTCGTCGGGCCTCGACATCGAATGGGCGTACGGGCTGATCCGCCAGGAATCGCGCTTCATCACGAACGCGCGTTCTTCCGTCGGCGCGGGCGGACTGATGCAGCTGATGCCGGCCACCGCGCAGCTCGTCGCGAAGAAGCTCGGGATGGGCACGATCACGCGTGCGCAGATGCACGACATCAATACCAACATCCAGCTCGGCACCTGGTATCTGGCGGACATCTACAACAACTTCGACAGCTCGCCGGTGCTGGCGACCGCCGGTTACAACGCGGGTCCGGGCCGGCCGCGCCAGTGGCGTCAGGTGCTGACGCAGCCGGTCGAAGGCGCGATCTTCGCGGAGACGATTCCGTTCAACGAGACGCGCGACTACGTGAAGAACGTGCTGTCGAACACCGTCTACTACGCGGCGCTCTTCGAGGGCAAACCGCAGTCGTTGAAGAAACGCCTGGGCATGATCTCGCCCTGATCCGCAATCTTCATACTGCCGCGCGAGACGCGGCAGTATGCTCAAGGGGCTGTCACGCTCATGACCGGCCAGCCCCGTCTATGATTCTCCTGGTCAGGGGAACGAGCGTTGCCGGCCGCATCGCGGCGTCGCGCGTCGCTTGTCAGGCTCGGCCGGACGGCGCGCCCTGCTTCTTGCACGCGCCCGAAGGACGTCCCCTTGGGGGGCGCCGGCAAGGCTCGTTCGCAAGCCCGTCATGAGCGTGAACCGCCCGTTGGAGGACTCGACCATGGATCGCCAGACCGTCGCGCTGCTGGGCGGCACCGGCTTCATCGGCAGCCGGCTCGTCAATGCGCTGATCGACGCCGGCAAGCATGTGAGGATCGGCACGCGGCGGCGCGAGCACGCGCGCCACTTGCAGATGCTGCCGGTCGAGATCGTCGAACTCGACGCGCTCGATACGCGCACGCTGGCCCGGTTCGTCGCCGGCGCGCACGCGGCCATCAACCTCGTCGGCGTGCTGCACGGCGGCCGCGGCACGCCATACGGGCCCGGCTTCGAGCGCGCGCACGTCGCGCTGCCGGCCGCGCTGGCCGCCGCATGCGTCGAAGTCGGCGTGCGGCGCGTGCTGCACATGAGCGCGCTCGGCGCCGATTCGCACGGCGCGAGCATGTACCAGCGCTCGAAAGGCGACGGCGAGGCCGCGCTGCACGCGGTCGCGGCGACCGATTCGCTCGCGCTGACGATCTTCCGCCCGTCGGTCGTGTTCGGCCCCGGCGACACATTCCTCAACACATTCGCGAACCTGCAGCGCACGCTGCCGGTGCTGCCGCTCGCGATGCCCGATGCGCGCTTTCAGCCGGTGTTCGTCGGCGACGTCGTGAGCGCGTTCGTCAACACGCTCGATCTCACGGCCGCGCACGGCAAAACCTACGAGCTCGGCGGTCCGACCGTCTACACGCTCGAGCAGCTGGTGCGCTATTGCGGCACGCTGGTCGGCCGGCAGGCACGCATCGTGCGGCTGCCCGACGCGCTTGCGCGGCTGCAGGCGAGCGTGTTCGAATGCCTGCCCGGCGAGCCGATGATCACGCGCGACAATCTCGCGTCGATGTCGGTGCCCAACGTGCTGTCAGGGCCGCTCGCGCCGGAACTCGGGCTGTCGCCCGCGAGTCTCGAGAGCATCGCGCCCGCGTATCTCGGCGACGGCGCGCAGCGCTCCCGCTTCGACTGGTTCCGCTCGCGCCGCTAGGCGTCGCAGGCCACCGCCTCCCTCATTCACTTTCGCGCCTTTCGGAACACCGCCATGAAACTCGTCATTGGAGACAAGAATTACTCGTCGTGGTCGATGCGGCCGTGGCTGCTGCTCGCGCATTTCGGGATCCCGTTCGATGAGATCGCGATCGAGCTGCGCCGCGACGACACGGTCGCGCGCATCCGCGAGTATTCGCCGACCGGCAAGGTGCCGTGCCTGATCGACGATCACGGCACGGCGATCTGGGATTCGCTCGCGATCGCCGAGACGCTCGCCGAGCGCTATCCGCAGTTCCCGATGTGGCCGGCCGATCCGCTGGAGCGCGTCCACGCGCGCTGCATCTCGGCCGAGATGCACTCGGGCTTCGCCGCGCTGCGCACGCAGATGGGGATGAACGTGCGCGCGTCGATGCCGGGACGCGGCACGACGCCCGATGCGCTGGCCGACGTCGCGCGCATCGACGCGCTCTGGAGCGCGTGCATCGAGGCATCGGGCGGGCCGTTCCTGTTCGGTGAATTCGGGATCGCCGATGCGATGTATGCGCCGGTCGTGATGCGCTTCAATACGTATGCGCCGGCGCTGTCGCCGGAGGCAGCCGGCTACGCGGCACGCGTGACCGCGCTGCCGGCCGTGCAGCGCTGGATCGATGCCGCGCGCCGCGAAACCAACGTGATTGCCGAATACGAACCGACCCCATGAACATCTACGCAGTAGGCGGAGCGATCCGCGACGAATTGCTCGGCGTGCCGGTGCAGGATCGCGACTACGTGGTGGTGGGCGCGACGCCCGAGCAGATGGTCGCCCAGGGCTTCCGGCCGGTCGGGAAGGATTTCCCGGTGTTCCTGCATCCGGACACGCAGGAGGAATACGCGCTCGCGCGCACCGAGCGCAAGACGGCGGCCGGCTATCACGGCTTCCAGTTCTACTTCGCGCCGGACGTGACGCTCGACGAGGATCTCGCGCGGCGCGACCTGACGATCAACGCGATGGCGCGCGAAGTGAGCCCGGAGGGCGCGCTGGTCGGGCCGGTGATCGATCCGTTCGACGGACAGGCCGACCTGCGTGCACGCGTGTTCCGGCACGTGGGCGACGCGTTCGTCGAGGATCCGGTGCGGATCCTGCGGATCGCGCGTTTTGCCGCGCGCTTCGCGGATTTCACGGTCGCGGACGACACGCTCGCGCTGATGCGGCGCATGGTCGACGCGGGCGAAGCGGACGCGCTGGTGCCCGAGCGCGTGTGGCAGGAAATCGCGCGCGGGCTGATGGAGGCGAAGCCGTCGCGGATGTTCGCGGTGCTGCGCGAGTGCGGCGCGCTCGCGCGCATCCTGCCCGAGGTCGACGCGCTGTGGGGCGTGCCGCAGCGCGCCGACTACCACCCGGAAGTCGACACGGGCGTGCACGTGATGATGGTCGTCGACTACGCGGCGAGGCAGGGCTACTCGCTGCCGGTGCGCTTCGCGGCGCTCACGCACGATCTCGGCAAGGCGACGACGCCCGCCGACGTGCTGCCGCGCCACGTCGGCCACGAAGGCCGCGGCGTCGACCTCATCAAGCCGTTGTGCGAGCGGCTGCGCGTGCCGAACGAATGCCGTGATCTGGCGCTGGTGGTCGCGCGCGAGCACGGCAACCTGCATCGCGTGATGGACATGGGCGCGGCGGCGCTGGTGCGGTTCTTCGAGCGCAGCGATGCGCTGCGCAAGCCGGCGCGCTTCGCGGAGATGCTGCAGGCGTGCGAAGCGGATGCCCGCGGCCGGCTCGGGCTCGACACGCAGCCGTATCCGCAGGCCGAGCGGCTGCGCGTGGCGCTGGTGGCGGCGCGCAGCGTCGACGCGGGCGCGATCGCGCGCGGTGTCGGCGACGATACGATGCAGATCAAGGACGCCGTGCATCGCGCACGGGTCGAGGCCGTCAAGCAGGCGCTGGCGATCGGCGAATAGCGCGGGAGAACCGGGCGGCGCGGTGCGGCGCCCGGCCGCCAGCCGTCATTGCTTCGTGCGGGCGGTGGCGCGGCGGGCCGGGGTGGCGGCGGCCGGACGTTTGCCCGCGGCCGCGCGCGGCTTGCCGGCAGTGGGCTTGGCAGCTGGCTTGGCCGCCACGCGGGCCGGCAGCTCGGCGGCAGGTGCAGCCGCGTTCGCGGCGTGCTCGTGCTCACGTTTCTGCGCCGGTTCGCGGCGGCTCACGCGCGGCTCGCCCGGCGTCGGGCCGGCATCGCGCGCGTGCGGCTTAATTTCCATCGCCACTGACCCGAATTCGGCGCAACTGTCGTCGAAGAGCGGTAGCGTGCCGACCGCGATCAGTTCGGCCGGCCCGTCCCCGACATTCGCGACGCGATGGCGCTTGCGCGCGTCGAAGTGCAGCGAGTCGCCGGGCGACAGCGGGTAATCCTTCTTGCCGATCGTGTAGCAGACGCGGCCGGTCAGCACGTACACGAACTCGTCGCCGCCGTGCGCGACCCATTCCGAACGGTAGCCCTCCATCATCCGGACCTTGAGCGCGTGGATCTGGCTACCGTCGAAGGTGGTGGACAGCCGCTCGTACCATTGCGACGTGGCGTCGACTGCGTACGGTTCGCGGCGGCCCGCGCGTGAGTCGGGCTGCGCCTGGCGCGGCTGCTCGATCAACGTGCCGAGCGGCACGTTCAGCGCCTTCGCGACGTTGACGAGCGACGACAGCGAGATACCGGTGAGATGACGCTCGACCTGCGACAGGAAGCCGATCGACAGGTTCGCCTCGGTCGCGACTTCCAGCAGCGTCTTCTTCGCTTCCCGGCGCAGGCGCCGAATGCGCTGGCCGATACGCATGAGGTCTGAATCCATGAATCTCTTTCGTGACAACGAGTCGGGAGGCGAGCGGACGGGTGGTGCAGTCGCCGGGACGTTGCGTTCCGCGAAGCGCACGAAGCACGGCCGTCGGGACGGCAATGCCGGCGCATTGTACCGCGCGGTGGCGCCCGCACGACGCCACGCTGCGCATGGCCGGGCCGCCTTCGCGCGCCGTGCCGGTAATTTTAGCCCTACGAAAATTTTGGCTTGACCTCAATTTCAGCGTGCTCTAGATTCTGTCGACGCATCAAACAAAGTTAAGTGAGACAAAAATTTTTCCCGAGACCGGCCGCCGGAACGGCGCCGCGGCCCGGCTGCCCGCGGGGCCTTGCGCCGTCCGCGCCCGGGCGGCGCGCCGCGTCACGCGTGCGCGATGCCGCGTGACACCGCCGGCTGCCGACAACAATCATTAGCGGGTATCCGATGATCGATCGACTGAAATACAACTTCTCCGACCTTCCCTCGTATGACGCGTGCGTCGCCGACACGCAGCGCAGCCTGTCGCGCGTGCTCGACGCGCTGCGGCTCGACGCCGTGGTCGTCACGTCGCAGGACGAATACATCACCGAATACCTGCCGCGCAGCAACAACCCGCGCTACGCGCTGTCGGGCTTCGACGGCTCGGCCGGCTGCGGGATCTTCCTGAGCGCGGCGACCGCGCAGGCGCTCGGCGTGCCGCCGTTCGTGCTGTTCGTCGACGGCCGCTATCACCTGCAGGCCGAACAGCAGTGCGACCCGGCGCAGGTGCGGATCGAGAAGCTCGGGATGAACGTGACGATCTGGCAGGCGCTGGGCGACTGGCTCATCGCGCACGCGAGCCGGCTCGCACGGGTCGGCTACGACGCGCTGCGGATCAGCGTCGCGCAGCGCGACCGGCTGGTCGAGCAGACGCAGCCCGCGTCGCTCGACTGGACGAGTCTCGGCGAGCGCGAGATCGACCGCGCGATCGCGCTGCCGGGCTGGGTGGTCGAGCGGCCGATCTTCGAGCTGCCGGACACGGTGACCGGCGCGAGCGTCGCGCAGAACCTCGACGCGCTGAACCGCCGGCTCGCCGCGCACACCGGCGCGGCGCCCGGCAAGACGGCGTTCTTCACGTGTGCGTCGGACGATCTCGCGTACCTGCTGAACAGCCGCGGCTATCACATCCCGAATGTGTCGTCGCACCTGGGTTTCCTGTTCGCGGTCGGCGCGCAGGTCGCGCTGTTCCTGCCGGAAGGCTGCGACCGGTGCCCGGTCGAGCTGGCGTCGTATCCGGCGCTGCACGTGATCCGGCGCGACTTCGCCGAACTCGAGCGCTTCCTCGCGGCATGCGCGGTCGACCACGTGTGCTACGGCTTCGAATCGGTCAACTGCGCGCTCGTCGAATCGGTGCGCCGCGTGTGGCCGCATGCGCGCCACGCCGATTTCAACCCGGTCGAGGCGATGCGGGCGGGCAAGACGCAGGCGGTGCTCGATCGGTTCCGCGACGCGTTCGCGCGCAGTTCGGCGGCGATCGCCGAAACGATGCGCTGGGCGAAGGCCGGCGAGCCAGGGCGGCGCCATACGGAATACGATCTGGCCCGCACGATCAACGACGCGTACGGTGCCCGCTCGGCGGTCGCGCTGACGTTCCCGTCGATCGCGGCGAACGGCGCGAACAGCGCGTTCGCGCACTACACGACGGCGAGCGCGGAGGTCGAGCTGACGGAGGGCGAACTCGTGCTGCTCGACAGCGGCGCGTATTACGACGCCGGTTTCGCGACGGACTGCACGCGCGTCGTGCTGCGCCGCACGCGGCCGGAAACGGTCGCGCAGCCGTGGCAGCGCGAGATCTATACGGTCGCGCTGAAGGCCTGCATCAAGGGGCTCGTCACGCGCTTTCCGAAGACGGCGACGGGCGGCGACGTCGATGCGACGGTACGGCAGGTGTGCCGCGACCACGGCTACGATTTCGGCCACGGCACCGGGCATGGCGTCGGGATCCACGTCCACGAGGGCGGCGTGCGGTTCGCGCCGGGCGCGAAGTACGGGCTGGTGCCGAATGCGGTGATTTCGGTCGAGCCGGGCATCTACGTGCCGGGCAAGGGCGGCGTGCGGATCGAGAACATCGTGATCGTGCGCGCGGACGACGACGCATCGGACACTGTCGCGTTCGAGAACATCGTCACCGTCGGCTACGACTGGGACCTGATCGACGTCGAACTGCTGGACGACGACGAGCGTGCGTACCTGCGCGACTACGAACGGCTTTGCGTGGAACGCGGCACGCAGGTCACCGCGTGTCCGCTGCTGTAAGGCGGGAAAGGCGCTCGCGGCCGCAGCCGGGCCGCGCGTTGCGCGGCCGGCGCGTCGGAGCGCCGGCATGATCGGTACGTCGGAGCGTTGGCGTGATCGGTACGTCGGAGCGCCGGCATGATCGGTACGTCGGAGCGCCGGCATGATCGGTACGTCGGAGCGCCGGCGTGATCGGTACGTCGGAGCGTTGGCGTGATCGGTACGTCGGAGCGTCGGCGTGATCGGTACGTCGGAGCGTCGGCGTGATCGGTACGTCTATGCGTCGGCGTGCTCGATACGTCGATGCTTCAGCGCATCAGCGCCGACACGCGCCCGTCGGGCCCGTAGACGCCGGCCGGCGCGGGGGCCGAGCGCAGCACCGCGAGCGCGCGCTCGTTGTAGTCCATCCGGATCCGGATCAGCATCCCGTTGGTCGCATTGGCCTGGCGCGCGCGTTCGGCGGCCTGTAGCAGCAGCTGCCAGCGGCCCGCGAGGCGTGCATCGCGCTCGGCGGCCTGGTCCATGCCTTTCTTGCCGGCCGGAAAGCCGAGCGCGGACAGCTGCGTGTCGCGCGTGCGCTCGAGCTGCGCGAGCCGGTCGATCAGCACGCTCTTCTTCTCGACGATGCCGGGCAGCATGTCGAGCGGCTCCGGTGTCGTGAGCGCTTTTTCCTCGTAGGCGAGCAGGGACGCGAACGCTTCGACCGTCGCGTGTTCGTCGTTGACCGTGGCCAGCAGCTCTTCTCTCATCGCGTCATGCTCGTCGCGCCGGCACGCGGTGGCGCATGCCGGCAAACCAGGGGACCGGTCAGGGCGTGACGGGCCCCTGGCCGGCTCAGTTGCCCTGCGAGCGCTGCTGTTGCAGCAGGTCGCGGGCGGTATTCAATACGCCGTCGGCGATCTTGTTCACGTCGATCGTCAGCGTGCCGTCGTTCAGCGCGTCCCTGATCGACTGGACGAGGGCCGTGTCGATGTCGGCGCTGCCCGAGGCCGACTGCGAACGCAGCTGGCCCGACAGACCCGACAGGTTCACGGTCGTGTCGCCGCCGGTCGATCCTGCGTCGGCCGCCTGCGCGGACGACGACGAAGCCGCGCCGGATTGCGCGCGGGTCGCGCCGTTGCCGGTCGACGCGAGGGGGCTCGGTTTCGGAGTGGAATCGATCTTCACGATGGGTTTCCTGTACGGTATGACCCAGATAACGGCCGGGTCGGCCCGAACTTTAGCATCGTGAACCCGAAATTCTCCGAATAAACAATTCTTTGCAATCTTGCGGCGGGATCCGCCCCTACAGCGGAATTTCCACGGTGCCGGCGTCCTTGACGATCGCCGTAACGATCTGCCCCGCGGCCATCCTCACCCGCACCGACTGGCCCGGCGCCGCATTCGCGAGTGCGTTGCCCTCGGCCGAGATCGTGAAGCCGGGCCCGGCCGCGACGACCCGCACCGTCTGGCCGGCCGACACCGACGCGGCGCTCTTCAGCATGTCCTGGCGCAGCGGCAGCCCGGCCGAGATCCGGGCCAGCGCGGTCGCGCCGACCGCCTGCGCGGGATCGGTGATCACCGCGAGCGGCAGCACCGTCAGGTCGCCGTCGCGCGCGACGAGGTCGGCCACGGTGAGCGGCTCGCCGGGCGCGATCTGCCGCGCGGCGACGTAATAGGTGGCCTGCACGGCAACCTTCGCCTGCAGGTAGACGGTCCACGGCCGTTCGCCCGCGCAGCGCACGCCGACCGTCGTGCGGCCCCACAGGCGCGCACCGGTCGGCAGGAACGGCTCGAGCGTCGTGCACGCGGCGAGCCCGCGCGGAAACGCGGTCGCGACGGTGGCGGTGGTCTTGCCCGGCAGGCCGGCGATCTGCTGCTGCAGGAACGCGAGGGCGGTGCGCCGGATCGCGTCGGGGTCCTGCTGGCCGGGCGGCGTCGCCGGCTGGGACGCGGCGGCTGCCTGGGCCGCGGTGGCGGACGCCATCGGCGCGCGCGGGGCCGGCGCGGCCGCGAGGGGGCGGCCTGCCGCGGCGCGCGGGGCGATCGCCGCTCGCGCAGGATTCGACGCAGGGTCGGCCGTACCGGCGACGACAGTCGCGACGGCGACGGCGCCCGGATCGGCCGCGCGCGGCGCGCCGTAACCGGTGTTCATGCGTGCGGCCGCGTAGACGGGGCGCGGTGCGGGCGCCGGCACGGCGGCCGGCGGCGGGACGTTCGTCACGACCATCGAGCTGGCCGGCTGCGCCGCGTAGCCAGCCGCGGCAGTGCCAGGCGCACCGCCCGCCATCGCCATGCCCGCGCCCGCCGCCGTTCCCGCGCCCGACGCCGCACCCGACGCCGTTCCCGCATTCCCGCCGAACTGCCCACCGCTTGCCGCATTCGCATGCGCGAGCGCCGTCTCGGCCGTCTCGCCGCGTCCGGGGATCACGATCATCCCGTCGTCCGCGTGCGCAACCGGCACCGCGAGCCACAGCGCCGCGGCGAGCGCGAACGCACGCGGCACGCGCGTCCGGCGTCCGTCGTTTCCGCGAAGTGCGCTGCCTGTCATCGCCGTGTCCTCGAAACCGTTGATCCGATTCGCATTCTAGGGAGCGGGGCCGTCGCGCAAACGATGAATAGAGGGGGCCTTTGCCGCGTTATTCGCCCGATTGCCGGTTGCGCGCGACGCCTACCATCGCTGTCATGGAAAAAAGCCCCTTGGGTCGCCATCCGGCGCAACGGGCGTGCAGCGCTTCATACGGAGAGACGCACACATGCTGGACAAACTCGATGCCGAATTCGCGTTCGGCCGACAGGCGCTCGACGTGCGCGCCTATCGGCAGGAACTGCTGTCGTCGAACATCGCGAACGCCGACACGCCGGGCTACCAGGCCCGCGACGTCGATTTCGCGTCGACCCTCGCGCGCTCGCTGAAGCAGACCCACGGCGGTCTCGCGCCGAGCAACGCCGCGCAGCTGCCGATGGCGCAGCCGGCCGGCGTGGCGAGCGGGATGACGATGGTGTCGACGGCGCCGGGCCACATGGCCGGCGCCGCGAAGCTGATTCCCACCGGCGGCCCGGCCGACGACTACGGTCGTTCGCAGTACCGGATGCCGCTGCAGCCGTCGCTCGACGGCAACACGGTCGATCTCGACGTCGAGCGCGTGCAGTTCGCGAACAACGCGCTGCACTACGAAACCGGGATGACCGTGATGACCCAGCAGATCAAGGCGATGATCGCCGCGATCTCGACGAACTCGTAAGCGCGCGCCGCTTTCGTACCCGAACAAGGAGCCTCCATGCCCTCGTTGATGAACATCTTCGGCGTCGCCGGTTCGGCGCTGTCCGCGCAATCGCAGCGCCTGAACGTCACCGCGTCGAACCTCGCGAACGCCGACAGCGCGACCGGCCCCGACGGCAAGCCGTACAAGGCCAAGCAGGTCGTGTTCGCGACCGACCCGATGGGCGGCGCGCGCACCGCGTCCGGCCAGGGCGTGGGCGGCGTGCGCGTGACGAAGGTGATGGACGATCCGTCGCCGATGAAGTCGACCTACGACCCGGCGAACCCGTCCGCCGACGCGAACGGCTACGTGCAGATGCCGAACGTCGATCCGGTGCAGGAGATGGTGAACATGATCTCGGCGTCGCGCTCGTACCAGGCCAACGTCGAGACGCTGAACACCGCGAAGACGCTGATGCTCAAGACGCTGACGATCGGCTCGTAAGCCGCGCCGGGCGAGCTTCGACATCGAGGCACCGAGACATCGAGACCCCAGACCCGACAGTTCCGACACAAGGCCATTCAGGATGACATCCACCAGCACGACGATCGGCAGCAACGGCACCAACGTGTCGACCCTGCCGACCGACACGATGAACACCAGCAACGTGTCGACGACCGGCACGTCGGCGAGCGACCTGCAGGCGACGTTCCTGAAGCTGCTCGTCACGCAGCTGCAGAACCAGGATCCGACGAGCCCCGTCGACAGTTCGCAGATGACGTCGCAGCTCGCGCAGATCAACACGGTGAGCGGCATCGCGCAGCTGAACACGTCGCTCACGTCGCTGTCGAGCCAGCTCGCGGCGGGCCAGCAGACGCAGGCCGCGCTCCTGATCGGCACGAACGTGCTCGCGCCGGGCAACGGCGTCGCGGTGAAGAGCGGCGCGGCGTCGCCGTTCGGCGTGTCGCTCGCGAACGACGTGTCGAACCTGACGATCACCGTGAAGAACAGCTCGGGCGCCGTCGTCAACACGATCAACGCGGGCAAGCAGTCGGCCGGCACGGTGCCGTTCAACTGGACGCCGACCGACGCGGGCGGCAACGCGCTGCCGGACGGCAAGTACACCGTGAGCGCGCAGTACACGGGCAGCGACGGCAAGACGTATGCGCCGACCGTGCTCGCGGCCGCGCAGGTACAGAGCGTGATCAAGCAGGCGGACGGCACGGCGGGGCTCGTGCTGTCGAACGGCACGACCGTGGGGCTCACCCAGGTCGCGTCGATTTTCCCGAACACCGCATCGTCGTCGTCCTCCGACGCCACCACCACCAACTGATCCAGCTTTCTCGAAAACGGAGACCGAAATGGGTTATCAACAGGGTCTGAGCGGCCTCGCCGGCGCATCGAACGCGCTCGACGTGATCGGCAACAACATCGCGAACGCGAACACGGTCGGCTTCAAGTCGAGCACCGCGCAGTTCTCCGACATGTACGCGAACTCGATCGCGACGTCGGTCAACACGCAGATCGGGATCGGGACGGCGCTCGCGTCGGTACAGCAGCAGTTCGGCCAGGGCACGATCAACACGACGAACTCGTCGCTCGACGTCGCGATCAACGGCAACGGCTTCTTCCAGATGTCGAACAACGGCGTGACGACGTACTCGCGCGACGGCACGTTCCAGCGCGACAAGAACGGCTACATCGTCAACGCGCAGGGCCTGAACCTGATGGGCTACCTGGCCGACAAGAACGGCGTGGTGAACACCGCGCAGACCGTGCCGCTGCAGGCGCCGACGACCAACATCTCGCCGACCGCCACGACCAAGATCACCGGCCAGTTCAACCTGAACTCGCAGGACAAGGTGCCGACCAAGACGCCGTTCGACGCGACCGACACCTCGACGTACAACTATTCGACGTCGGTGCAGGTGTACGACTCGCTCGGCGGCTCGCAGGCGGTCAACATGTACTTCGTGAAATCGGCGGCGGGCACGTGGGAAGCGTACGCGGGCGTGCAGGGCGGCGCCACGACCGACCTCGGCACGGTCACGTTCGATTCGTCGGGCGCGATCAAGAGCACGACGACGGGCACGCCGGCCGCGCCGACCACGTCGGTCGGCCAGTTCCAGTTCACCGTGCCGACCACCGACGGCTCGACGACGCCGCAGCCGCTCACGCTCGACCTGACCGGCACCACGCAATTCGGCGGCAAGGACGGCGTGAACAACCTCGCACAGGACGGCTACGCGAGCGGCACGCTGACGACCTTCTCGATCGGCTCGGACGGCAAGCTGACCGGCAACTACTCGAACGGCCAGACGGCGGTGCTCGGCCAGATCGCCATCGCGAACTTCAACAACCCGAACGGACTCGTCAACCTCGGCGGCAACCAGTACGCGGAAACGGCGGCGTCGGGCGTGCCGCAGATCTCGGCGCCGGGCAGCACCAACCACGGCACGCTGCAGGGCAGCGCGCTCGAGAACTCGAACGTCGACCTGACGTCGCAGCTCGTCAACCTGATCACCGCGCAGCGCAACTACCAGGCGAACGCGCAGACGATCAAGACGCAGCAGACCGTCGACCAGACGCTCATCAACCTGTAACGCGCGGATAACCGGCAGCCATGGACCGACTGATCTACACGGCGATGACGGGCGCGTCGCAGTCGCTCGACCAGCAGGCGATCGTCGCGAACAACCTCGCGAACGCGTCGACGACGGGTTTTCGCGCGCAGCTCGCGACCTACCGCGCGGTGCCGATGAATTTCGGCGACGGCAGCACGAGCGACCCGACGACGACGCGCACCTACGTGCTCGCGTCGACGCCCGGCGCGGACTACGCGCCGGGTCCGATCACGCGCACCGGCAACCCGCTCGACGTCGCCGTGCAGGGCGCGGGCTGGCTGTCGGTGCAAACGGCCGACGGCAGCGAGGCGTACACGCGCGCCGGCAACCTGCACGTCGATGAAAACGGCCAGCTCGTCAACGCGAGCAACCTGCCGGTGATCGGCAACGGCGGCCCGATCTCGGTGCCGCCGAACGCGGAAGTGACGATCGGCAAGGACGGCACGGTGTCCGCGCTGATGCCGGGCGACCCGCCGACGGCGGTCGCGATCGTCGACCAGATGAAGCTCGTGAACCCCGATCCGGCCACGCTCGCGCGCGGCAACGACGGGCTGTTCCGCACCGCCGACGGCAATCCGGCCGACAGCGACCCGAGCGTGGTCGTCACGCCGAATTCGCTCGAAGGCAGCAACGTGAATCCGGTGACCGCGATGGTCGCGATGATCGACAACGCACGGGCGTTCCAGCTGCAGTCGAAGCTGATCCAGACGGCCGACCAGAACGAGCAGTCGGCGAACCAGCTGCTCAACTTCAGCTGAGCGGCACGGCCCTCGCTACCAGGAGAAGATTCAACATGAACCGTTCGCTCTACATTGCCGCCACCGGCATGAATGCGCAGCAGGCGCAGATGGACGTGATCTCGAACAACCTCGCGAACACCAGCACGAACGGTTTCAAGGCGTCGCGCGCGGTGTTCGAGGATCTGCTGTACCAGACCATCCGCCAGCCGGGCGCGAACTCGACGCAGCAGACCGAACTGCCGTCGGGCCTGCAGCTCGGCACCGGTGTGCAGCAGGTCGCGACCGAGCGCCTGTACACGCAGGGCGGCCTCACGCAGACCGGCAACTCGAAGGACGTCGCGATCAACGGCGCGGGCTTCTTCCAGGTGCTGATGCCGGACGGCACGAATGCCTACACGCGCGACGGCTCGTTCCAGACCAACGCGCAGGGCCAGCTCGTCACGTCGAGCGGCTACCAGATCCTGCCGGCGATCACCGTGCCGCAGAACGCGCAGTCGCTGACGATCGGCAAGGACGGCGTCGTGTCGGTCACGCAGCCGGGCTCGAGCAACGCGGTGCAGATCGGCTCGCTGCAGATCGCCACCTTCATCAACCCGGCAGGCCTCGAGGCGAAGGGCGAGAACCTGTTCGCTGAAACCACCTCGTCGGGCGCGCCGAACGTGGCACAACCGGGCCTGAACGGCGCGGGCGTGCTCAATCAGGGCTACGTCGAGGCATCGAACGTGAACGTCGTGCAGGAGCTCGTCAACATGATTCAGACGCAGCGTGCGTACGAGATCAACAGCAAGGCCGTGACGACGTCCGACCAGATGCTGCAGACCGTCACGCAGATGAAGAGCTAACCGGAAAGTCCAGTCGTCGCCATGAAGCAGGTTCGCCTCCTCCCGTCAGCCCCCGTGCGCGCCGTGTGCGCGCTCGCGGTGGCCGCGCTCGCCGGCTGCGCGCAGATTCCGCGCGATCCGATCATCCAGCAGCCGATGACGGCGCAGCCGCCGAGGCCGATGTCGATGCAGGCGCCCGGCTCGATCTACAACCCGGGCTACGCGGGCCGGCCGTTGTTCGAGGACCAGCGGCCGCGCAACATCGGCGACATCCTGACGATCATGATCGCGGAGAACATCAACGCGACCAAGTCGTCGGGGGCGAACACCAACCGGCAGGGCAACACCGACTTCAGCGTGCCGACGGCCGGCTTCCTCGGCGGGCTGTTCGCGAAGGCGAACATGTCGGCGGCCGGCGCCAACAAGTTCGCGGCGACGGGCGGCGCGAGTGCTGCGAACACGTTCAACGGCACGATCACCGTGACCGTCACCAACGTGCTGCCGAACGGCAACCTCGTCGTCAGCGGCGAGAAGCAGATGCTGATCAATCAGGGCAACGAGTTCGTGCGCTTCTCGGGGGTCGTCAACCCGAACACGATCTCGGGCGCGAACTCGGTCTACTCGACGCAGGTCGCCGACGCGAAGATCGAATACTCGTCGAAGGGCTATATCAACGAAGCCGAGACGATGGGCTGGCTGCAGCGCTTCTTCCTCAACCTCGCACCGTGGTGATGACGATGTCGCAGCCTCTTTTCCACCGACTGTCGTCCCGCGCGCAGGCCGTCGCGCGGATCGCCGCCGCACTCGTGCTGGCGGCCTGCGCGTTCGGCGCGCCGAGCGCGCACGCGGAACGCCTGAAGGATCTCGCGCAGATCCAGGGCGTGCGCGACAACCCGCTGATCGGCTATGGCCTCGTCGTCGGCCTCGACGGCACGGGCGACCAGACGATGCAGACGCCGTTCACGACGCAGACGCTCGCGAACATGCTCGCGAACCTCGGCATCTCGATCAACAACGGGTCGGCCAACGGCGGCCCGTCGTCATTGAACAACATGCAGCTGAAGAACGTCGCGGCCGTGATGGTGACCGCCACGCTGCCGCCGTTCGCGCGGCCGGGCGAGGCGCTCGACGTGACCGTGTCGTCGCTCGGCAACGCGAAGAGCCTGCGCGGCGGCACGCTGCTGCTCACGCCGCTGAAAGGCGCGGACGGGCAGGTGTATGCGCTCGCGCAGGGCAACATGGCGGTCGGCGGCGCGGGCGCGAGCGCGAACGGCAGCCGCGTCCAGGTGAACCAGCTCGCGGCCGGCCGGATCGTCGGCGGTGCGATCGTCGAGCGCGCGGTGCCGAACGCAATCGCGCAGATGAACGGCGTGCTGCAGCTGCAACTGAACGACATGGACTACGGCACCGCGCAGCGGATCGTGTCCGCGGTCAATTCCAGCTTCGGCCCGGGCACCGCGACGGCGCTCGACGGCCGCACGATCCAGCTCGCCGCGCCGGCGGATTCCGCGCAGCAGGTCGCGTTCATGGCGCGCCTGCAGAACCTCGACGTGAGCCCGGACAAGGCCGCCGCGAAGGTCATCCTGAACGCGCGCACCGGCTCGATCGTGATGAACCAGATGGTGACGCTGCAAAGCTGCGCGGTCGCGCACGGCAACCTGTCGGTGGTCGTCAACACGCAGCCGGTGGTGTCGCAGCCGGGGCCGTTCTCGAACGGGCAGACGGTGGTCGCGCAGCAGTCGCAGATCCAGTTGAAGCAGGACAACGGGGCGCTCAAGATGGTGACGGCCGGCGCGAACCTCGCCGACGTCGTGAAGGCGCTGAACTCGCTCGGCGCGACGCCGGCCGACCTGATGTCGATCCTGCAGGCGATGAAGGCGGCCGGTGCGCTGCGCGCGGACCTGGAGGTGATCTAAATGGCAGCGAACCTTCCCGACGCGAACGATCTCACGCAGCGCTTCGCCCTCGACGTGCAGGGCTTCGACGCGCTGCGCGCGCAGGCGAGGCAGTCGCCGCAGGCTGGCGCGAAGGCGGTCGCGGGCCAGTTCGACGCGATGTTCACGCAGATGATGCTCAAGAGCATGCGCGACGCGACGCCCGACGGCGGGCTGCTCGATTCGCACACGTCGAAGATGTACACGTCGATGCTCGACCAGCAGCTCGCGCAGCAGATGTCGAAGCGCGGGATCGGCGTCGCCGACGCGCTGATGAAGCAGCTGATGCGCAACGCGGGGCAGGGCCGCGACACGGCGGCCGACGCCGGCGCGGCCGGGCTCGGCGCGGTGGGCCTGGGCGCGGCCGGCGCCGGCACGTCGGGCAACGAAGGCAGCCTCGCCGCGATGAATGCGATGGCGAGGGCGTATGCGAACGCGGCGAACAACGGCGGGCTCGCCGGCGCGCGCGGCTACTCGGCCGGCAGCGCGCTCACGCCGCCGGTGAAGGGCGCGAGCGGCGTGCAGGACGCCGACGCGTTCGTCGACCGGCTCGCCGCGCCGGCGCAGGCGGCGAGCGCGAGCACCGGCATCCCGGCGCGCTTCATCGTCGGCCAGGCCGCGCTCGAATCGGGCTGGGGCAAGCGCGAGATCCGCGCGAGCGACGGATCGACGAGCTACAACGTGTTCGGCATCAAGGCGAACAAGGGCTGGACGGGCCGCACGGTGTCGGCGCTGACGACCGAGTACGTGAACGGCACGCCGCGGCGCGTCGTCGCGAAGTTCCGCGCGTATGATTCGTACGAGCATGCGATGACCGACTATGCGAACCTGCTGAAGAACAACCCGCGCTACGCGGGCGTGCTGAGCGCGAGCCGCAACGTCGAGGGTTTCGCGCACGGGATGCAGAAGGCCGGCTACGCCACCGACCCGAATTACGCGAAGAAGCTGATCTCGATCATGCAGCAGATCGGCTGACGGGCAGGCCCCGTCCGCCGTCTTTCGGACCGCGCCCGGCACCCCGCCGCGCGCGGTTTCAACGTTTGCGCGAAAAATATCGGCAATTCGATCTAAACTTTCGGTGAGCACTGCCGCTAAGTGTGTGAGACCTGCTACCGGGCCCTGTTCTGGCCCGGTTTTACTGCGCACCGGTCGTCCGGGCGCCCTGACAAGAAAACCGGCTAGCCATGAATATCGAAACGTCGACCGATCCGAGCCTGGATGCGGGCCATTCCGGGCCTGACTACGCCCGCCGCAATCCGCTGGAGATCGGTGTGCAGCTGCGCAATCTCGTGAACCGCGGCGACTTCCTGACGGTCCAGTACCCAGGCGGCCAGCTCGTCACGCGCCTGCTCGAGGTCGACGTCGGCGCGCGCACGTTCACGTTCGACTGGGGCGCGCTGTCCGAGCAGAACGCCAGCATCCTCGCCGCGTCGCACTGCACGTTCTCGGCCGCGCCGGAGGGCGTGCGCGTCGAATTCACCACGAACACGCCGCGCGAGACGCGCTACGAGGGGCTGCCCGCGTTCGTCGCCGATTTCCCCGACGTGCTGATGTGCATCCAGCGCCGCGAGTATTTCCGCGTCGATGCGCCGATCGTCGATCCGTTTCTGTGCCGCGGCACGCTGCCGGACGGCGAGAGCTTCGTGTTCGAGGTGCATAACCTGTCGCTCGGCGGCGTCGGGTTGCGCACGGCCGACGAGCGCGTCGAGGCGCTCGAGGTCGGCACGCTGCTGCCGGACGTCGAGCTCGAGCTGACCGGCCACGGCAAGCTGTCGCTCGAGCTGCGCCTCGTGTCGCAGCGCTCGACGCAGATGCCGAACGGTTCGCGGCGCTACCAGCTCGGCTTTCGCTTCATGTCGCTGCCGGGCAGCGCGGAGAACACGCTGCAGCGCCTGATCACGCAGCTCGAGATGAAGCGCCGCTCGCTCGCGCGGGCCTGACGCACCCCCTCGCGGCCCCGCTCGGGGCCGCCTTCGCAGCGGCGCCGGCAGCGTCCGCCGCGGCCCTCGACCGGCGACGCGCGAGCGCGCGTCGCGCGTACATTTTTTCCTCAATTTTTTCGATCCGCGGCCGTTATACCGGGAGTCACGCAACCCGGCGGCCGCAGCGCGGCCGGCTCATCAGGATCGCGCATGTCCAACACACTCATGAACCTCGGCGTCAGCGGCCTCAATGCCGCGCTCTGGGGCCTCACGACGACCGGTCAGAACATCAGCAACGCCGCGACGCCCGGCTATTCGGTCGAGCGCCCCGTTTATGCCGAGGCGAGCGGCCAGTACACGTCGAGCGGCTACATGCCGCAGGGCGTGAACACCGTCACCGTGCAGCGGCAGTACAGCCAGTACCTGAGCGACCAGCTGAACAGCGCGCAGTCGCAGGGCGGCGCGCTCTCGACGTGGTATTCGCTCGTCGCGCAGCTGAACAACTACGTCGGCAGCCCGACGGCCGGCATCTCGACCGCGATCACCGGCTATTTCACCGGGCTGCAGAACGTCGCGAACAATGCGTCCGATCCGTCGGTGCGGCAGACCGCCATCAGCAACGCGCAGGTTCTCGGCGACCAGCTGAAGGCGGCCGGCCAGCAATATGATGCGCTGCGCCAGAGCGTCAACACGCAGCTCACCAGCACCGTGTCGCAGATCAACACGTACACCGCGCAGATCGCGCAACTGAACCAGCAGATCACGGCGGCGGGCAGCCAGGGGCAGCCGCCCAACCAGCTGATGGACCAGCGCGACCTCGCGGTGTCGAACCTGTCGAGTCTCGCCGGCGTGCAGGTCGTGCGCAACGACAGCGGCTACAGCGTGTTCCTCGCGGGCGGCCAGCCGCTCGTCGTCGCCGACAAGAGCTACCAGCTCGCGACGGTCACGTCGCCGTCCGATCCGAGCGAACTGACCGTCGTGTCGCAGGGGATCGCCGGCGCGAACCCGCAGGGCCCGAACCAGGCGCTGCCGGATGCGTCGCTGTCGGGCGGCACGCTCGGCGGCCTGCTCGCGTTCCGCAGCCAGACGCTCGACCCCGCGCAGGCGCAGCTCGGCGCGCTCGCGACCAGCTTCGCCGCGCAGGTCAACGGGCAGAACGCGCTCGGCATCGACCTGTCGGGCAAGCCGGGCGGCAACCTGTTCACGGTGGCGAACCCGGCCGTCTATTCGAACCAGGGCAATACCGGCAACGCATCGCTGTCCGTCTCGTTCGCCAACGCAGCGCAGCCGACGACGAGCGACTACACGCTGTCGTACGACGGCACCAACTACACGCTGACCGACCGCGCGAGCGGGTCGGTGGTCGGCCAGTCGACATCGATGCCGGCGTCGATCGGCGGGCTGGCCTTCTCGTTCGCGTCCGGCTCGATGAATGCCGGCGACCAGTTCACCGTACTGCCGACGCGCGGCGCGCTGAACGGCTTCGGCCTCGCGACGACGAGCGGTTCGGCGATCGCGGCCGCGTCGCCGGTGGTCGCGGCGGCGTCGAGCACCAACCTCGGCACGGGCAAGATCACGCAGGGCGCGGTGAGCGCCGGCTACCAGGTCCCGACGACGCCGACCAAGCTCACCTATGACGCGGCGTCGAAGTCGCTGTCGGGCTTCCAGGCCGGCACCACGGTGACGATCGCGGGCACGCCGCCCACCTCGGTGACGATCACGAGCCCGACCGACAGCGTGCCGTACGACGCGACGGCCGGCGCGAAGCTGACGATCATGAGCACCACGCAGCCGGCGCCGGCGGGCGTGATGAACGGCGTGACCGTCACGCTGTCCGGCGCGCCATCGGACGGCGACGCGTTCACGATCGGACCGTACGCGGGCGGCACGAGCGACGGCTCCAACGCGCTCGCGCTGTCGCAGCTCGTCACCGCGAAGTCGCTCGGCGGCGGCACGACGACGCTGACCGGCGCGTATGCGAACTACGTGAACGGCATCGGCAACACGGCGAGCCAGCTGAAATCGTCGAGCGCCGCGCAGACCTCGCTGGTCGGCCAGATCACGACCGCGCAGCAGTCGGTGTCGGGCGTGAACCAGAACGAGGAAGCGGCGAACCTGATGCAGTACCAGCAGCTTTACCAGGCGAACGCGAAGGTGATCCAGACGGCGGCGACGCTGTTCCAGACCGTGCTCGGCCTGTTCAACTGACCGGATTCGAGGAATAGAAGCGATGCGAATTTCCAGCGCCCAGTTCTTTCAGCTGAACGTTTCCCAGATGAACGATCAGCAGGCGCAGCTCGCGCAGCTGTACCAGCAGATCGCGAGCGGCGTGAGCCTGCAGACGCCGGCCGACAACCCGGTCGGCGCGGCGCAGGCCGTGCAGTTGTCGATGACGTCGGCGACGCTGTCGCAGTACGCGACCAACCAGAACGCGGCGCTTGCGTCGCTGCAGGCCGAGGATCAGGCGCTGCAGAGCGTGAGCGGCGTGCTGACCAGCGTGCAGACGCTCGTCGTGCGTGCCGGCGACGGCTCGCTGGCCGACAGCGACCGCTCGGCGCTCGCGACGCAGCTGCAAGGCTATCGCGACCAGCTGATGACGCTCGCGAACTCGAACGACGGGGCCGGCAATTACCTGTTCGCCGGCCTGAACAATTCGTCGGCGCCGTTTACCAGCAGCCCGAACGGCAGCGTCAGCTACGTCGGCGACTCGGGCACGCGCCAGGTGCAGATCGCCGATTCGAGCAGCGTGGCGCAGGGCGACACCGGTTCGGCGGTGTTCATGTCGGTGTCGTCGCTCGGCAGCGCACCGGTGCCGTCGGCCGGCGCCGCCAACACGGGCACCGGCACGATCACCGCGGTGACGGTCACGAGCCCGTCGGCCGCGACCAACGGCCATCAGTTCTCGATCGCGTTCGGCGGCACGGCCGCCGCGCCGACCTACACGGTGACCGACAACTCGGCCAAGCCGCCGACCACCACGGCCGCGCAGGCGTACACGGCGGGCTCGGCGATCGCGCTCGGCGGCGGGATGACGGTGGCGGTGTCGGGCACGCCGGCCGCCGGCGACACGTTCGCCGTGACGCCCGGTCCGCAGGCGAGCGGCGGCGCGGACGTGTTCTCGACGCTCGACTCGATGATCTCGGCGCTGAAGACGCCCGTGACCGGCAACCCGGTCGCCGCCGCGGCGCTGTCGAACGCGCTGATGACGGGCTCGATCAAGGTCGGCAACACGATGCGCAACGTGACGACGATCCAGGCGTCGGTCGGCGGCCGCGAGCAGGAGGTCAAGGCGATGCAGGCCGTCAACCAGACCGCGTCGCTGCAGACCACCAGCAACCTGACGGACCTGACCAGCACCAACATGACGACGACGATCAGCCAGTACCTGCAGGTGCAGAACGCGCTGACCGGCGCGCAGAAGGCCTACGTGCAGCTGCAGAACCTGTCGCTGTTCCAGTACATCAATCCGTGATGTCCGCGGCGCCCGCTGCGATGTGAGCGCCCGCTTACATCGCGCGGCGCGCCGGCCGGTCGCCGCAGGCCACGGCTGCGGCCGGCCTGCACGCCATCGCGCCGGCCCGGTGTCCATCCCCACGGGCGCGGCCGTCGCACCGGCGGTTCGCGCTTGCCAGCCCCATTTCCGCTCCGTAAACTCGCGCCAGATTCCAGACCGGCGCACCGTCCGCAGCCGGCGTTCGACAGGAGCCCTTTTTTCCCATGTCCGATTCCTACTTCCCGCGCTGGCGGGTGCAATCGACCGGCGCGTCGCGCGTGGTCGGCCCCGACGAACGCCTCGCGTGGCCGCAGATGGTCGCGATGGGCGTGCAGCACGTCGTCGCGATGTTCGGCTCGACCGTGCTCGCGCCGCTGCTGATGGGCTTCGACCCGAACCTGTGCATCTTCATGTCGGGCATCGGCACGCTGCTGTTCTTCGTGCTGGTCGGCGGCCGCGTGCCGAGCTACCTTGGCTCGAGCTTCGCGTTCATCGGCCTCGTGATCGCGGTGACGGGCTACGGCGGCAGCGGCCCGAACCCGAACATCGCGGTCGCGCTCGGCGGGATCGTCGCGTGCGGCGTCGTGTACGTCGCGCTCGGCGCGCTGGTGCAGGCGATCGGCACGCGCTGGATCGAGGCGCTGATGCCGCCCGTCGTCACCGGCGCGGTGGTCGCGGTGATCGGGCTGAACCTCGCGCCGATCGCGGTCAAGGGCGTGTCGGCCTCGACGTTCGACTCGGTGATGGCGCTCGTCACGGTGCTGTGCGTGGGCGGCGTCGCGGTGTTCGCGCGCGGGATGATGCAGCGTCTGCTGATCCTCGTCGGGCTCGCGATCGCGTACGCGCTCTACGCGATCGCGACCAACGCGATGGGCCTCGGCAAGCCGATCGATTTCTCGATCGTCGCGCATGCCGCGTGGTTCGGCGTGCCGGCTTTCCGCGCGCCCGTCTTCGATCCGCACGCGATGCTGATGCTCGCGCCGATCGCGGTGATCCTCGTCGCCGAGAACCTCGGCCACATCAAGGCCGTCAGCGCGATGACGGGCCACAACCTCGACCGCTACGTCGGCCGCGCGTTCATCGGCGACGGGCTCGCGACGATCGTGTCGGGCAGCGTCGGCGGCACGGGCGTGACCACCTACGCGGAGAACATCGGCGTGATGGCCGTCACGCGGATCTATTCGACGCTGGTGTTCGCGGTCGCCGCGCTGATCGCGATCGGGCTGGGCTTCTCGCCGAAGTTCGGCGCGGTGATCCAGACGATTCCGGGCCCGGTGCTCGGCGGCGTGTCGATCGTCGTGTTCGGGCTGATCGCGGTGACGGGCGCGCGGATCTGGGTCGTCAACAAGGTCGACTTCTCCGACAACCGCAACCTGATCGTCGCGGCCGTCACGCTGGTGCTCGGCGCCGGCGACTTCTCGCTGAAGATCGGCGGCTTCGGGCTCGGCGGGATCGGTACCGCGACGTTCGGCGCGATCATCCTGTACGCGATCCTGCGCAAGGAAAAGGAACCGGGCCCGGTGGTTTGATTGGGGTGCGGGCGGTGCAATGCCGCCCGCTGGCAACATTCGTTCACTATGTCGGATAGCGCGTTGCCGTTCCCACATCCGATGGTGACCCGGCGCCTGCGGCACGATACTGCGTGCGCGCCCACTCCAGCCGCCTATCCGCCGTCCAACATTCCTGACAGTTCTGCCGTGGGCCCTCGAGAGGCTTTGTGGTATACGTCTGACCTTATCGCGGCAGGTCGGGGCGGACACTAGCATTGTGAGTTCGACTTTGCTGGCGCATTCCAGGGCGCACGGGCGGCCCCGCGGCACTTCGCGCCCGATTCGAGGGACAAGAACAATGCAGAAGACAGCACAAGCCCTGAGAGAACTTGCGCTGGGCCCGCAGCACAACCGGCAAGTGCAGATCAGCTTTCCGGACGATGACGCGCCTTACAGAATCCTGTTGCCGAACGTATTCGAGGCGTCTGAAGCGCTATCGCAGGATTTTGCGTACAAGATCGAAATCCTGTCGGATAACGACCACCTTGCGCCGAAGGATTTCATCAACAAGCGTGTGACCATCAGCGTGGCACGCGGCGACGCAAGCCGACGATATTTCAACGGCCATATCTTCGCGTTCCGGCACGTTCGCACGGACGGCGGCTGGGTGTTCTACGAGGCACACGTAGGGCCGTGGCTGCGTTATCTGAAATACAGCCAGCACAACCGCCTGTTCCTCGATCAGAACCTGCATGACCAGACAGCGACCGTTCTTCAGGAATACGGTGTGTTACCCGAATGGGCGTGGCAGGTCGGTGAGGACGATCCGCGTATGACGATGGCCTGCCAGTTCGACGAAGACGACCACAATTACCTTCATCGGCGCTGGGAGCACGCGGGCTATCTGTACTGGTACGAACACACGGCCACGGCGCACAAGTTGACTGTCTCCGATCCGACGCGCCCCGCGCCCACGATCGATGGTAGCAGTCATGAAATCCGCTTCCACAACGGCATGGGCGCGGAGGAATCGGACAGCATTCTGAGCTGGTCCCCGTTCCAGCAGACCACATCGACGCATGCGGAACTATCCCGTTTCGACTTCAAGAGCCCGACGCCGACTCGCGTTCAGACGAGCCTGTTGAACCCCGAATCCACGCTACCGCAACTCGAATGGAACGAGTACGTCGGAGCATACGGTTATCGGAACATGGAACACGGGTACCAGATTGCCAATCGCCGGATGGAGGAAATCGAAGCGAAGATCAAGCGCTTCGACGCGAAGGGCAACAATCGCTTCGTGCAGCCGGGGCGCTGGTTCCGGCTGACGGACCGCTATGGCTCGGCATTCAGCCGCGATCAAAGCGACGATGAATACCTGATCGTGTCGGTCAGGCACGTGGCGACGAACAACTATCTGCAGGACACGGGTGTGCTGGCGGAATACCGCAACGAATTCTCGTGTGTTCCGAGGGCGACCCCGTGGCGACCCGGGCGCGGCTTCAACAGCGTCGACACGAAGATCCTCGCACCGCAGACGGCGACGGTTGTTGGCCAATCCGGTACGAGTATTCATACCGACGAACACGGTCGCGTCCTGATCCAGTTCCATTGGGACCGCGACGGCAAGTACTCGACATGGGTGCGGGTCGCAAGCGGCTGGGCCGGTGGCGGGCAGGGTATGGCGGCGCTGCCCCGCATCGGCTCCGAGGTCATCGTGCAATGGCTCGATGGCAATCCGGACCACCCGATCATTACGGGCCGCGTGATGAACGCGCGTAACGTACCGTCGTGGAAGCTGCCGGACGAGAGTGCGCTGATGGGCATTCGCAGCCGGGAGTTGAACGGGGCGGACGGAAATGCATCGTCCGGCCGCAGCAACCACCTGATTTTCGATGACACGGCGAACGCCATTCAGGCACAGCTTCGGTCCGACCATGCGGCCAGCCAGCTTTCGCTCGGCAAGATCACGCGGATCGAGGATTGGCAGGGGCGCAAGGATGCCCGTGGCGAGGGCTTCGAGCTGCGTACGGATGAGATCGGCGCGATCCGCAGCGGGAAGGGCATGGTGATCAGCACGGAGGTGCGTCCGGCCGCGCAGGGGCATCTCTCGGACGTGAGCGAACCGGCAGCGCGCCTGACCAAAGCGCAAACGTTACACGCGCGGTCGGCCAAGCTCGCGCAGCACTATCAGGCACAAGACAGCGGAGCGGGCCAGACGCCGATCGCCGACGCGCTGAAGTCGCAGGTGGACGGCATCCAGGGCGCGGGGGCGACGGGCAGCAGCGGCAAGGGCGATTTCCCGGAACTCAACGAAGCGCACCTGTTGCTGGCAGGTGCGGCCGGCATCGCCGTCACGACGCCCGCGACCGCGCACGTCACGGGCGGACAGCACGTGGCTGTCACGGCCGGTGACAGCGTATCGGTCGCGACCGGCAAATCGTTCTTCGCTAGCGTCTCCGACAGGTTTTCGCTGTTCGTGCACAAGATGGGGATGAAGCTCATCGCGGCGAGCGGCAAGGTTCAGGTGCATGCGGAAAACGACGAGCTGGAGCTGCTGGCGAAGAAGGTCCTGTCGATTATCAGCACGACAGACTGGATCAACATCACGGCGAAGCAGGGGATTCGCTTGACGGCTGGTAACAGCCAGTTCGAGGTCAGCGCGAAAGGCATCGTTGGTTATACGCCCGGCGAGAACAAGGTGCACGCGGGCAGTCACGATACGGTCGGGCCGCAGAGCGTGCCGGCCAAATTCCCCGGCAACGATCTGTGCGAACAGGTTGCGACCGGTGCCGCTCAGGCCGGCCAGGCTTCGGTTCCGCTCTCCTGATAAATGAATATGTCTTCTTCGTCCATGCACATCGCCGCGGATCATTCGGCAATGCTCACCTCGGGCTATCTATTGGTCGAACCGACAACGCTCGGCTATGTGCCCGACCTTGTCGCACTGGATATGCATCCTTGCACGCCGCGCGCGCTCGCACATCGTGAAGAACTGATGCCAAGGCTGATCGATTTGGACTCGCTGGATACAGAATGTCGACGGATCGTCACTGAGCACTGGCATGCGGAAATCGACGCGGAGCGCCCGCCGGTGGTGTGCGCATGGATCGAGAGCTCAGCCGATGTCGACGCTATCGCTACGCACATTGCGCGTTACCTGGTCGGCCCAGACGCGAGTGGCAAGCCGGTTTTTTGGCGACACTACGATCCGCGCGTGTTCGCCCTTGTGCTGGCAATTTTCAGCCCGGATCAGCAGCAAGCGCTTCTTGGTCCTGTACATACGTGGCGGTTCCCGTGGGCCGGTCACATATGGAGCATCGAAGGCCCTGGTGTCGAATCCGATCCCACCGAGCAGGCGCTCGGCTGGCCACGCGTCGATCAATGGCCGCGCATCAGTAGAAGCGAAATCGTCGATCGGATACGCCGCCGATTTTCAGGTTTATCGGCGTGGCAGGCGGCAAGGTATCCGTCTATGGCAGACAGGTTCCTGAACTCCGCAGTAGCAAGCGACAACCATTCGGGTGTCGATGAACTTGTTGACGCCGCGTGGCAACATCTGTTCGATCAATTGGCGAGCGAATAACGCAGCACGACTCATTTGATCAAATTCCGAGGATTAACCCATGACTAGGAAAGGTTGTCCGATGTGCGACCGAGAGTCGCTGTTGATTTACCCGGTCCGATACGCCATCGCATGCCCGCTGGGAGCGACCAAAGCGCCCGCGCTATCCGGTCACTTCAAGATCGATGCTAGCGCACCACAATCTGTCGGGTCGGCCAAATACACACTCCGTGCGTTGCGCCAAGGCTATCTGTACACCTACGACGAGAAGAGAAAGCAACTGTTCGCTTACATCGTTCTCGACGGTGGGATCCTCTACAAGTTCGCGCCGGATATAACTCCGCCCCCCGCACAAACTATAGAGCGCCTTGCCGAAAATAGTTGTCCGTCGGGCAAGGATTGGGCTGGCTCGTACGGTCGTTGCGTCAGCATTCAACACACACCCGGTAGTGATGAAGCGGGGAATTTCTGGATCGGCTGGTCCAATGTACAGTGGACCAAGGATCTTGTGTATAACAAGATCAAGGACGAAAAGTGGCGCAAGTTGCACATGCAATGCATCAACGTACCAGCTATGGTTGCCGGCAACGCGACCGACACCGGTGAATTCCAGGCGAGCCAGAAAAATATTGCGCACTTCGTGATGGACGCGGCGGCGATGAAGGACGCATTCGGGTTCAGCAATCGCGCACCCAGGGACGAGATTGCGCTGCGTCGGAAGAACGCAGCCAAGATCATCCAGAATGCTATGACCGAATCGCCACTCAAGAAGGGCTTCGTCATTGCTGTCAACGACCCAGTCGCTATTACCAACGACCTTGCCGAGTTGACGGTACCCAATACCAACAACGGTTTCGATAACGAGACTTACTGGAAATTCATTTCCGCGCAATTGCTGGAGCGCGCTGAAGCGAGTGTTCGGTTGAGCGCGCGAGAAGAAACCAGGGCAAGTTACGCGTCGAGTGAGATGGTCGCGCAGATCAACAGCGACCCGATGGCGATGGCCCCCGGTGCGGGCGGTGGTACCGCAGACCTCTCGGGCATGTATCGCGTTGTGAAGGGATGGTTCAATACGGGCAGTTTGTCAAAAGCCATCGATGAAGACGTCCGGCAGGCGCAGGATGTTCCTAGTGCGCAACGAAAGGCGGCTGATGAAGCTTGGGAGGAAGCATCAACCAAAAAGGGAGCGGACGACAAGTCTGTCACCGTCATCGACATGAGTGCGCGCGACAAATTTCTCAATGAGGAGTACCCGCGCAAACTCGATGCATTCAAGCCTTTCTGGCAACCGCTTGTGCAAGCGCATGTCGGCTGGCTCAAATCGAGGTTACTCGCCGACTGGATGGCCGGCACCCATGACCCGAAGGATATTCGCAGCGGATACGCCTATAGTGAATCATGCGCACAGGCGATCGGCACGGCAGCCGGGACCGACGAGTGCCAGAAGGTCCTGAACGATTGGCTGAACGGTCGTGCATCGGATACGGGCAACTTGTACGCACGCGCTTTGATGTTCAATCATGAGCAGCTCATCAAGGCCGCCGATGCGCAAGTGCATGGCTCGGATATTCAGTACGAGAATATTCTGAATATTTACAAGAATGCATTCGATGAACTGCAAAAGAAGCATCAGGCGGCAAACCTGATCGATCGCCTTGTCTTCACAACCGCGAATACCTTCGTGAAAATTCTCGCACAGGGTTTCAAAGGCCCTGCGATCGGATTCGTGACCATTCGCCTTGCGCTGCACGCTGGCGCCCCGATCAGGGCCGCACACATCACACCGGCGCAAATGCGGAACTGGATCGTCAAGCAGGGCGAGGCGCTCGGTTTGCCGGTGGACAGCGGGCAACTCAGCCAACAGGCCGCTGCTGCCAATATTCGCAAACAAGTCATGAAAGCGGCTCCGCCATCGGACCCGGCAGTGTTCGCGTACGAACTCGACACCGCTGCGTGGGTACAAGCGGGTACGCTTGAAGCGAGTGATGTCAAGGTCATCAAGGTGCCCGGTGTCGAAACGACTCGAAAATGGCTGGGCTCATCGTCGCCCACCAAATTCAACCAAGGCGTAGCCACGGCGATTTTCCAGCTTGCTACTCTCACCTTTGCGTACAAAGATTACGCCGGCAGCGATCAGTTCAACAAGGGCGAAAACCTGCTGAAACTTACTGGCTCGCTCGTCTCGATCCTCGGCAATATCGTTGAATCCGTCTCTGAAACAGTCAAGGCCGCTCCCACTCATCCGCTATCGGCATACCTGATGAAGCAATGGGCCGGCGCCGAAGGATGGGCCGAGACAGGCTCGCGAGTGGGACGAGCAGTTGGAGCCGTCGCGGGTATTGTGCTCGCCGGATATGATCTCCTCAAAAATTCACCCGAAGCTTTCGGCAACCATGAGGCCAAATTGGGTTGGGCGTACATTGCTAGTGGCACTCTCGGCATTTACATATCGCTATCGCCGTTCTTCTCGTTCTTGCCGGCGGTTGTTGCTGCGTGGCTCCCTCCTTTCTGGGTTGTTTTGGTTGTCGCGATCATCATTGGTCTCGTGATTGCTCACTTCAAGGCGGCAGCAATTAAAGAATGGATATCTCGATGCAAATTCAGTAAAGGTGAGCACTATTACTCATTGGATGACGAGTTGAAGGCATTCAATTCGGCAATAGGGGGCTGATGATGGATGAGCGCTTGATGAAGAAATGCATTGGTTTTCCGGTTCCCGAGTGGGATCTGGCGCATCGCTTGTCGATAAATCGGCCGGCCGGTCCTGATATTCAGGATTTCGGATCAATCTTCAGCATCAACTCTACGTTTATGGATGTGATCGAACCTTCGCTTTTGGAAAAGCAATGGTTCATGACTGGTGTTGCGGTAGCCTTCTGTGCCATAGGAATTGGGCCATACATTTATTGGTTGACGAATATAAAGTATCCGTACGCCGGGGGATTGATAGGAAATATCGTTGCTGCACTCATTTCTATTTTTTTTGGCTTAATCGTCTGGCAATCAGGCCGCGGCCTATTTTTCGGCCTTCGATATCGCCCGATCCGATTCCACCGTGAATCGCGAAAATTGTATGCAATCCGGACACGACGTTTTTCCGCGAAGCAAGGCGAGGGGGACGTGGTATGGGAGGCTCCCTGGACCGACGATTCGATTTTTTGCCTGCATCGCGAAGACAGTCCGTTCGGTACGGTTTATCACATTCGGCACTACACGGTCGACGAACAACGCAACGTCACGCAAGTGTTCTCTATCGGACGGGAATGGAGTGGCAAGATTCAGGTCAAGATGGCACTTGCCCAGTGGAACTACTGGTGCAAGTACATGGATACTGGCCCGAATGGCCTGCCTAAGCCGATGTTGTTTCATACGCAACATGAAACACCGCGCGAGGCATTTCTGTTTTCGCTCTACAGCTTCGGGATGCGTGCGCCGGTTTTCATCCGTCTGTTGATGATGCCGATGATCTTGATCTTCACGGCGTTGCGGATGTTGGCGAATGCAACGTGCCGTGATCCGATCTGGCCGGAGTCCATCCGGGATATATCGGTGGTCGCTTCGGACGATCCATACGCCGAACCTCGCGTAGGCACGCCGGTCGGTTGGGGGGACACCGTGTTGGCACAGCAGCGCGGTGAGTATCCGGACAATCCCAGGGCGCAAGTCGAGAACTGGACAAGTCGAGCCGACGGCATGGCGTACGCAGAGGCATGGCTCGACAATCCAACCGCGGACATATGAGAGGCGAGGAGCGCGATGAAAGACGAAAACGGACGCGGCGTGATTCGCCTGCACGATAAGACGACTCACGGTGGCGAAGTGATTACCGCGAGCGACGATTTGACGGCGCTGGGTGTCCCGGTCGCCCTGAAAGATCACCTGACGGAATGTCCGAAGTGCGGCGGTCAGTTCCGGATCATTCCGCAAAACAGTACCCGCAACCATCACGGTACGCCGGTCGCCTTTCACGACGATCTGACAGAGTGCGGCGCGCGATTGATTTCATCGCTTGAGTAAACGGTATTGCGTACGAGGGAGTCGACGGATCGGATGGTAAAAACAGTGTTGATCGATGCATTGCCGCGCAACTCCGTGTTGATTTCCGACGCCCAACGCCAAGCACTGCGTGCCGACATTCGGCAGCGACTCGTTACTGCGCTGATGCGCTCGGGCGACGCCGTCACCGATCCGAAGCTCGCACGCTTGCCTGGTCCGGTTCGCTACCATGTTGTCGGCCCCGCGAATCTCGACGCCGAGGAGGCCGGATCGGCTCCATCGGACAGCGCGCAGCGTGAAGTGAGCGGACATTGGCGGCGGCCGCCCTTCCGGATGCAGCCATACGGCCCACAAGCGGCATGGCGCAAACTGATCTTCGTCGGTCCAACGCTCGTGCGTCCCGATCGAGTGGGGTGGTAGCTGCATGGATCACCTGCTGTTGCATTACGAATACGAACTTGGGTTGTTCGCACGGGCGCTGGGCGATTTCGCTATCCGGTACCCGAAGATCGCGGCTCGGCTCGGCATCCAGAGCGGCCGAACCGACGATCCGCATGTGACGCGTCTGATTCAGACCTTTTCGTTTCTTGCTGCGCACCTCGATTCGAAGCTGGCCGACGACTATCCAGAGTTCACCGAGGCGCTGCTTGAGGTTGTCCACCCGCACTATCTGCGAACCGTGCCGTCGTGCGCGATTGCCCGATTCGAACCACGAGCGATCGTCGGTCAACTGACGGAGCCGGTCGTCGTGCCGCGTGGCATGGCACTGAATGCGCGCACGGCCCCCGTGCGATTCCAGTCGACGTACGATGTGATCATCTCGCCGTTGCAAATCCGATCCGCGCGGTATGCGCCGACGACGATGGCACCGTCAGCCGTGAGATTGCCGGCAGATGCAACCGGCGTGCTGTCGATCAGCTTCACGTCGGCTGATGGTCCGCTCACGGCGGCCATACCGGACGGTCCCATACGGGTCTACCTTGCCGGCGAGCGGCCGTTCGTCTCGTCGCTGCTGGACGCTTTGCTGTTGCGCGCGGCTGCCGCGTACGTTGAGGTCGATCGATGTGGGCGCTGGCGGGCCATGTCGAAGGTGCCGTTCGAACCGGTCGGTTTCTCCGACGACGAACGCTTGTTGCCGGATAGCCGAACCACGAGCCGGACTGCGACCACCTATCGTTACCTGTTGGAATACTTCGCGTTTCCGGAGCTGTTCGATTTCGTCGATCTCGATCTGGGGCGCGTGCGGCGAGCTGCAAGCGCTCCCGATGCTCGGGAACTCACCTTGCATGTCGTATTGCGTGATACGCCTGTCGACTCCGTCGCCGCGCTGGCGCTCGCGTCGGTCGACGCAACGGCGTTCAAGCTGTTTTGCACGCCCGTCGTGAATCTCTTCTCGCAGCCGGCCCAGCCCATTGTGCTGAAGGGGGAGGAGGCCTATCCGGTCCAGCCCATGCGACTGGCGAAACATTCGCCGCTGAGCGTGTATTCGATCGATGCGGTCTATCTTGGCGAGCTGTCCAAGAAAAATCATAAAGACGATGACGTGCCGCTCGAAATCGATCGCCCCAGAATCCTGGTGCGGCCTTATCAGGCACTCAGTCACGGTCCCCACCCTGACCCGACGGCGGTCTATTGGGTAGCGTTTCGCGATCGCGATCCTGGATCGCCCGGCCGTCAACGCATGATGCTGTCTCTGGTCGGACTGGACGGACGGTCAGCCAGGCCGAACCTACCGCAAATCGATGTGATGACGACGGTGACGAATCGCGACCTGCCGGCGCGTTTGCCGATCGGCAATCCGGTGGGCGATTTGCTGCTCGAGAACAAGACGCTGGATTGCCCGATTCAATTGATCACTCGGCCGACGTTGACGGCCGAGTTGCCGCGTGGCTCCGGCGCATTGTGGCGCGTGCTGTCGACGTTGTCGCCGCATCCGCTGGACCTGACGCGCGACGGGCTGTCGGGCCTGAAGGCATTCTTGCGGCTCCACGCGGTACGCACGACGCCGCTCGCGCAGCGCTGCATCGACGCGATCACCGATCTCAACTACAAGCCTGCGATCAAATGGATGCCGCTCGATAGTCAGTTTCCGTCGTTCGTCCGTGGCATCGAAATCACGCTATCGTTTGACGAGACGGCAACGCGCGAAGTCAGCCTGGTCGTGTTCACGAAACTGCTCGAACGGTTCTTTGCGCAGTACGGGCCGATGAACAGCTATGTTCAGCTGTTGGTCTGTTCGGCGCGAACCGGCCAGGAACTGACGCGAGGCGCCGCTACGCCGGGAGTGCAGCCGCTGATTTGATCGCGGCCCGGCTTGACTGTCGACACACGCGAGAGGACGGCGCATCGCGGCCGTTTCGATCAGGTGTCGGGAGCGCGATGCGTCAGGCTTTCACATTCGACTGCGCTGCGAGCCACGCGCAGAACTGCGCGACGAGCGGATCGTCGGCCGGCGCGCGCGGCGCGATCCACCAGTAGCTGCGCGTCGCGATGCGCGGCCCGTCGAGCGGCATCACCAGGCGCCCGCTCGCGAGTTCGTCGTCGATCAGCGGCAGCGGCCCGAGCGCGACGCCCAGCCCGTCGACGGCCGCCTGCAGCGCCAGATAGAAGTGGTCGAACGACTGCCGCTTGCGCCCCTTCGGCGTCACGCCGGCCGCCGCGAACCAGTCGCGCCAGCCTTCCGGCCGCGTATCCGAATGCAGCAGCACGTGCCGGGCGAGATCGTCCGCGCGGGTAATCGGCGCGCGCTTGAGCAGCGCGGGGCTGCAGACCGGAATCACGCTTTCGTCGAGGAAGTGGCCGCTCGTGCAGTTCGGCCAGTGGCCGGGGCCGCGGCGGATCGCGACGTCGAAGCCGTCGAGCGCGTCGAGCGGCGCGTTCGACGTGGACAGCTTCAGCTCGACGTTCGGCACGTCGCGCTGGAACCGCGACAGGCGCGGCAGCAGCCATTTCATCGCGAAGGTGGGCAGCGCATTGATCCGCAGCACGCGTGCGGCGCCGGTATTGCGCAGCTGCTCGGTGGCGAGCGCGATGCTGTCGAACGCGGCGCGCACGGTGTCCAGATAGCGGCGGCCTTCGTCGGTGAGCCTCACGCGCTTGCCGTAGCGATGGAACACCGGCTTGCCGAGCCACGCCTCGAACCCGGCGATCTGCCGGCTGATGGCACCGTGAGTCACATGCAGCTCGTCGCCGGCGGCGCTGAAGCTTTCGTGTCGTGCCGCTGCTTCAAAGGCCCGAAGCGCGGAAAAGGGCGGGAGATCGCGTGCCATGCTTGTGATTTTAGATCACAAGGGCGCGTCGATAAAATCGTTTTGCCGGCATGCTGAACGGCGGTAATCTCGGGGCACAGTTTGATGAGGAGCCCCATGCAATCCGTTTCCCCGCCGCCCGCCGTGCCCTCGCGCCGGGTCGGCCTCGCCGAGCTGTTCACCGGCTTCCTGTCGCTCGGCCTGATGTCGTTCGGCGGCGCGCTGCCGTTCGCGCGGCGCACGATCGTCGACGAGCGCAAATGGCTGTCCGCGGACGAATTCACCGATCTGCTCGGCCTGTGTCAGTTCCTGCCGGGCGGCAACGTGATCAACCTGTCGGTCGCCGTCGGCATGCGCTTTCGCGGCGTCGCGGGCGCGTTCGCCGGCATTCTCGGGCTGATCGCGGGGCCGACGCTCGTCGTCGTCGCACTCGGCGTGCTGTATGCGAAGACGCAGGGCGATCCGCGCGTGCAGCACCTGTTCGGCGGGCTCGCGGCCGCGGCCGCGGGCCTGCTCGTCGCGATGGCCGTGAAGGTCGCGAAGCCGCTGCGACACGCGCCGCGCACGGCGGCAGGCATCGCGGCGCTCGCGTTCGTCGCGATCGCGGTGCTGCGCCTTCCGCTGCTGACCACGATGCTGGTGCTGACGCCCGTCAGCATCTGGCTCGCGTCGCGGCGCCGCGATACGCCGGCATCGCAACGCACCGCCGCCCGCGACGGAGGCCGGTCATGAACGACACGCTGATCGCGATCGCGACGATCTTCAGCCAGCTGTCGCTGCTCGCATTCGGCGGCGGCAACACGATCCTGCCGGAGATGCAGCGGCAGGTGGTCGACGTCCATCACTGGATGAGCGCGCACGAGTTCACCGCGCTGTTCGCGCTCGCGCAGGCCGCACCCGGGCCGAACATGATGATCGTGTCGCTGGTCGGCTGGCACGTGGCCGGCTGGGCCGGGCTGCTGGTCGCGTCGATCGCGAAGTTCGGGCCGTCCTCGATCGTCACGGTGCTCGCACTGCATGCGTGGGAGCGCTTTCGCGACCGCCCGTGGCGCCGCTACGTGCAGCAGGGGCTGTTGCCGGTCACGGCCGGGCTCGTCGCGGCCAGCGCGGTGCTGATCTCGGAAGCGTCGAACCGCACCGCGATCCAGTGGGGCATCACCGCCGCATGCGCGGTGCTCGCGTGGCGCACGCGCATCCACCCGCTGTGGCTGCTCGCGGCCGGCGCGCTGATCGGCCTCACCGGCATCGGTCAGTGAGCGGGAGCCGGTCGGCGGTGGCCGACCGATGCCGGGCGTGACCGAACGCTACGGCGACGCCGGCCGGTCGCTGTTCACGAGGCCGAGCAGCCGGCCGCGCTCGCCGCCGACGTCGTCCGTCGCGGCCGGCCAGTCCACCACGTAACCGGCGTCGAGCGCGTCGCGCATGATCGCGTCGTAGTCGGCCTTGCCGAGCCTGCCGCTGCCGCGCATCGCGTCGGCCACCTCGTGCTTCAGCTTCGGCGTGAACGACGGATAGGCCGCCACCAGCGCCGCATACTGGCGCGCATCGACTTCGCCCGATTCGCGATTGAACGCCCAGACGGCCACCAGCACGATCGCGAAGAACGGGATCACGGTGTAGCGCAGGAAGAACTTCGCGGGTGTCATGGCATGCGGCGGCGTGTCGACAGGGGTAGCGGGTCGGGGTGAAGCGGAGCGCGGGAGGCGGCGAAGGTAGCTGGCGAAGGTGGCCGGTATACTCGGCGGTCTTTCGGCACCGACATGCGCGATGAGCGGCATGCGCAGCATGCGCGCGCCCGACGCCGACCAATTATATTGGCGCGGCCGCGCGGGAGCCGCGCCGTCCGGCACCGGCCGGAACCGATGAATCAGGCGCCGCCCGCCTCGCTTCGTGCGGCCGGGCGGCGCGTCACACGGGAGGATCGATGGATCTCGACGGCGCCAGCCGCAACCTCACCGTCGCCGCGCTGCTCACGCTGTCCGGCGGCTACCTCGACGCGTACACGTACGTCGGTCACGGCCACGTGTTCGCGAACACGATGACCGGCAACGTCGCGCTGCTCGGCATCAACGTCTCGGCCGGCGAATGGGCGGAGGCGCTGCATCACGTGCCGCCGCTCGGCGGCTTCGTGGTCGCGGTATTCGTCGCGCACCTGTTCGGCCTCGCCGCGCAGCGCGGCTGGATGCGCCACACCGCGTTCGTGAGCCTGATCGTCGAGATCGCGTTTCTCGGCCTCGCCGCGAGCGGGCTCGTCGGCGCGTCGAGCGCGTGGCTGATTCCCGGCATCTCGTTCGTCGCGACGCTGCAGACGCTGTCGTTCACCCATCTCGAGGAACTGTCGTACACGTCGGTGATGACGACCGGCAACCTGCGGCGCGCCGCGCAGAAGCTGTTCGTCGGGCTGATTCCGCGCTACGACGTGCTCGCGCTGCACGACTCGGCGCTGCTCGCGACGATCAGCTTCTGTTTCCTGGCCGGGGCGGTGATCGGCGGCCTCGTGACGCGGCTCGTGCCCGATGTCGCGCTGTGGGGCGCGGTGCTGCTGCTCGTCGGTGCGTTCGCGGAGATCGTGCGGCGGGCGCGGCGGCGCGCGGGCGGTGGTGGTGACGGCGGTGCTGGCAGTACCGGCAGCAATGGCCGCGATGGCAGCAACGTCAGCAACGGCAGCAATGGCAGCAATCCCGACGGCGGCACGCCACGAGAGGCAAACCCCGCGCGTTAAACGTTGCGCCCGGGCGACAAAATCGCGCGTTGCCACGCTTTTCAATTTCTTTCAGCGCGCGCACTGGTCTTATGATTCAGCCCACATCGCGCACGCCATGAGCGTTCCGCGATCGCCACCCGGCCGCGCGCGCGGCCGGCCATGAATGGAGACACCTACAAAAAGGGCAAGCTCATGAAGCAGACCACCCGACTCGCAGTCATCGCAGGGGGCGCGGCGCTGGCCTTCGCCAGCCAGTACGCAGCAGCACAAAGCTCGGTCACGCTGTGGGGCGTCGCCGACGCCAGCATCCGTTACCTGACCAACGCAAACGCGAAGAACGACGGCCTGCTGTCGATGGCCAACGGCGCGATCACGAACAGCCGCTTCGGCATCTACGGCACGGAAGATCTCGGCGGCGGCCTGAAGGCCGTGTTCAACCTCGAAAGCGGCGTCAACCTGCAGAACGGCGGATTCGCCGACAGCGGTCGCCTGTTCAACCGCGCAGCATACGTCGGCCTGCAGAGCCCGTACGGCACGGTGACCCTCGGCCGCCAGAAGACCCCGTTGTTCGACCTGCTGGCGGACACCTACGATCCGCTGACGGTCGGCAACTACCTCGAAAACGCATGGCTGCCGGTCGCGCTGGGTGGCGGCCTGTATGCGGACAACCAGATCAAGTACACGGGCAAGTTCGCGGGTCTGACCGCGAAGGCGATGTACTCGACGGGCACGAACTACGAATCGACCGGCGCCGGCGGCTTCTCGGGCCAGATCCCGGGCTCGCTCGGCAAGGGCAATGCATGGGGCGTGTCGCTGTCGTACGTGGCGGGGCCGCTCAGCATCGCGGCCGGCGCGCAGCAGAACAGCGACAACTCCGCGCGCAAGCAGACGATCTACCACGCGAACGTCGTGTACGCGTTCAGCAAGGCGAAGGTCTATGCGGGCTACCTGCGCTCGAAGGACGACACCGGTTTCGTCGACAGCCTGCTCGCGCAGCAGTCGATCCCGGTCGCGAAGGGCACGGGCCGGATCGACGACGGTCCGTTCGCGGGCGTGAGCTGGCAGGTCAGCACGCCGCTGACGCTGACGGGCGCGTTCTACTACGACCACATGCGCAACGCGATGACCACGAACGGCACGCTCGCGAGCGGCAACCGCTACGCGATCGTCGGCATCGCCGAATACGCGCTGAGCAAGCGCACGGAAGTCTACGGCACCGTCGACTTCAACAAGACGAACGGCGCGGCGAACGTCGAGCTGCCGGGTCGCAGCAACCAGACCGGCATCGCGATCGGCCTGCGCAATATCTTCTGACGAAAGTCGGAAAACGCACGCGCGGGCCCCGGCCCGGCGCGCATCGAAGAGGCTCCCGCGGGAGCCTCTTTTTTTTCGTCATGCGAGCGTCCTGCACGCGCACGGCCATTCAGCGACCGCTCCATCGGAAACGACTCGCCCGTAAGGGTTCCGTCGGCAATCCGGAACATACTTTGACAGTGCGCGCGAAGCGTTTCCGCTACGCTGCGTGCAGGGTCCGCCGTGCGCCGCGCCGCACGCGCGGGCGTCGTTCCGGTGCGCGTTTTCGCGTGCGGCCGGCCTGGTGCGTAATTTGTGTATCCGGTGATGACAAACACGGTCTGCCGGTTTTTTTCGTGGGACGATGCGCTCACGATTTTCTTGAAAGGGGATGACGATGGGTATCCTGAACACCGTGGGTGAAATTGCTGGCGCCGTGGCGGCCGTCGAGGCAGCGGAGAAGCTCGATCCGGATGCAGGCCTGCTGACCAAGGCGGCAGCGGCCGTCGCCGGCTTCAAGGGCGCCGAGGCGATCGAAGGCATGCTCGAGAAGAAGGAGGAGCAGCCCCAGCAGGCAGACGATACGCAGGCGACGGACGGCAGCGACACGTCGCAGGCCTGAGCATGGCGGCGGGTCCCGCCGCGGGTGCGCCGTTCGCGCGCCCGGGCGGACCGGCGCCGCGCGACCGGCAGGTCGGGCATGTGGTCGATCGGTGACGCATGGCACACCCGGCAGCTGGTTTGACCGGCGAGAGGCGACGTCTCTCGCCGTTTTTTATGGGGCGCGCGCGCCGCGGCGCCACGTCCCGCACGAATGCCGGAATCTTGCTATCGTGCCGTCATCCGAACTGCGATGAGGGCTTGCGATGGAATTCGACTACGACCTGTTCGTCATCGGGGCCGGCTCCGGCGGCGTGAGGCTCGCCCGGATGTCGGCGTCATACGGCGCGCGCGTCGGGATAGCGGAAGAGGAGCAGATCGGCGGCACCTGCGTGCTGCGCGGCTGCATCCCGAAGAAGCTGCTCGTCTACGCGTCGCACTATCCGCACGAGCTCGAGGACGCGAAGGGCTTCGGCTGGACCTTCGGCGCCGGCACGCTCGACTGGCCCGCGCTGATCGCCGCGAAGGATCGCGAGATCAACCGGCTCAGCGACATCTACATCAACCTGCTGCAACAGTCCGGCGTCGAGATGCACGCGGGGCGCGCGACGCTCGTCGACGCGCATACCGTCGCGATCGGCGATCGCACGATTCGCGCGCGCCACATCGCGATCGCGACCGGCTCGCGCCCGTCGCTGCCGCCGCGGCCCGGCATCGAGCACGCGATCACGTCGCGCGAGGCGTTGTCGCTCGCGAAGCTGCCCGAGCGCATCGCGGTGGTCGGCGGCGGCTATATCGCGGTCGAGTTCGCGGGCATCTTCAACGGCTTCGGCAGCCATGTCGACCTGTTCTATCGCGGTGAGAAGATCCTGCGCGGCTTCGACGACGATGTGCGTCAATTCCTGACCGACGAAATGACCAAGCAGGGCGTCGCGATCCATGCGCGCGCGGTGGTCGAATCGATCGTGCGCGCGGACGACGGCACGCTCAGCGTGCGGGTCGGCGATGCGCAGCACGGGCCGTACGACGCGGTGCTCTATGCGACCGGCCGCGTGCCGAACGTCGAGGGGCTCGGGCTCGAGCGCGCGGGCGTGCTGCTCGACGCGCGCGGCGCGATCGCAGTCGATGCGTATTCGGCGACGTCGGTCGAGTCGATCCATGCGATCGGCGACGTGACGTCGCGGCCGCAGCTCACGCCGGTCGCGACGCGCGACGGCGCGCTGCTCGCGGCGACGCTGTTCGGCGGGCGCCGCGCCGCGACCGATCACGAATGGGTGCCGTCCGCGGTGTTCAGCCAGCCCGAGGTCGCGACGGTTGGCCTGACCGAGGCGCATGCGCGCGCCGTGTACGGCGAGCTCGACATCTATCGCACGTCGTTCAAGGCGCTGCGCCACACGCTGTCGGGCCGCGACGAGCGCACGCTGATGAAGCTCGTGGTCGCGCGCGACAGCCAGCGCGTGGTCGGCGCGCACATGGTCGGCCGTGACGCGGGCGAGATCATCCAGGGCATCGCGATCGCGATTCGCGCGGGCGCGACGAAGGCGCAGTTCGACGACACGATCGGCATTCACCCGACCGCGGCCGAGGAGTTCGTGACGCTGCGGCAGAAGGTGGCCGACTAGCGGCAACCGGCGCGTGTTGTCGGCGCCGGCTTCGCTTGCGCGTCGCGTATCACGCGCTGCCGTACGGTCCGCATGCGCTGAAGTACGCGACAGACCGAGCATGTCGGCCGCAGCGCACGGGCACCGTGTTCGCCCGTCGCGCCGCCATCATGCCGACGTGATGCGATTCGATCGAACGGCCGCGCTCGTTGCGCGGCCGTTTTCGTTTTGCATCGGCGTGCGGCGGCGTTCAACGCTTGCGCCGCATCGCCGCGGGATGACGCTCAATGCACGCCAAGCGCATCGAGCAGCCGGTACCAGCTCATCGCGAGCACCAGCGCCGGCGTGCGCAGCGTCGCGCCGCCGGGGAAGTCGCGATGCCGGATCCTGCCGAACAGGTCGAAGCGGCTCGCCTGGCCGTCGATCGTCTCGGCGATCAGCTTGCCCGCGAGCGCGGTCGTGTTCACGCCGTGCCCCGAGAAACCCTGCGCGAAATACAGCGTCGGCGCGACACGCCCGAAGTGCGGCGCACGGTTCATCGTGATGTCGACGAAGCCGCCCCATGCGTAGTCGACCTTCACGTCCGCGAGTTGCGGGAATGTCTTCAGCATGTCCGCGCGCATCGCGTCGGCGAGATTGCGCGGCGGCCGCGTCGAATAGCTGACCTTGCCGCCCCACACGAGCCGCGTGTCGGGCGCCGGCCGGAAATAGTCGAGCACGAAGCGGCTGTCGCAGATCGCCGCGCGCGCGGGCATCAGCGCGGCGGCGCGCGCCTCGCCGAGCGGCTCGGTCGCGATCACGTAGGTGCCGACCGGCATGATCTTTTTCGACAGCGCGGGCGCGAGCGTGCCGACGTAGGTGTTGCATGCGAGCACGACGAAGCGTGCGTGCACGTGCCCCTGGTCCGTTTCGACGACATGACCGCCCGCGACGTCGCGCACGCGCGTCACGCAGCTGTCCTCGTGGATCCGCACGCCGGCGTCGGCGGCCGCGCGCGCGAGCCCGAGCGTGTAGTTCAGCGGATGCAGGTGACCGCTGTCGGGGTCGTACAGGCCGCCGCGATAGCGCGCCGACTGCACGTAGTCGCCGAGTTCGTCCGCTTCGACGAAATGGAAGCGGTCGTAGCCGAAGCGCTTCGCGGCCTCGTCGCGCCAGCGCTTCAGCGCATCGGCGTCGCGCTCGGTGTTCGCGGCGGTCAGGTAGCCGGGCACGAGCGCGCAGTCGATGTCGTGCTGCGCGATGCGCGACTTCACGAGCGACAGCGTTTCGAGCCCCATGTCCCAGATCCGCTTCACGTCGCCTTCCGGCATGAAGTTGCCGAACGTATCGATGCCGCACGCGAAGCCGCCGATCAGCTGGCCGCCGTTGCGTCCGCTCGCCGCCCATCCGACCCGCGACGCCTCGAGCACGGTCACCGAATGGCCGCGCTCGGCGAGGTTGAGCGCGGCGGACAAACCGGTGAGGCCCGCGCCGATCACGCACACGTCGGCGTCGGTCGCGCCGGCGAGCGGCGCATGGCGGGTCGTATCGTTGACGGTCGCCGCGTAGTACGACGCGACGTGCGGCTGGTTGGCGAATGTCTGCATGGTCAGGAGAACGGAGAAAGGAGGCTCAGAACAGCTCGCGCACGCGGTGGTACAGCATCCCGAGTTCGAGTGCGGGCTGCCGCCACGCGTCGCCGCCGGGAAAGCGCCGGTGGCGCAGCTGGGCGAACAGGTCGAACGCGCGCGTGTCGCCCGCGATCGCGCCGGCGATCGTGCGCCCGGCGATGCCGGTCAGCGCGACGCCGTGTCCGCTGAAGCCCTGGACGTAGAAGAAGTTCGGATCGAGCGCGCCGAAGTCCGGCGCGCGGTTGCGCGTCACGTCGACGAAGCCGCCCCACGCGTGATCGACGCGCACGTCGGCGAGCTGCGGGAACACGCCGACCATGCGCCGCCGGATCGTTTCGGCCAGCGTGGCGGGCGATGCGCCCGTGGAATTCGCGCGGCCGCCGAACAGCATCCGGTGGTCGGCCGACAGCCGGAAGTAGTCGAGGAAGAAGTTGTTGTCGCACACGGCTTCGCGTTGCGCGATCAGCGCGTCGGCGCGTGCGCGGCCGAGCGGTTCGGTCGCGATGATGGTCGACGCGATCGGCGCGATGCGTGCGGCGGTCGCGGCCGGCAGGATGCCGCCGGGGCCCGCGTTGCAGCACGACACGACGAAGCGGCAGCGCACCTCGCCCGACGGCGTGCGCACGACCGGTCGCGCACCGCGCACGACTTCGAGCGCGGGCGTATGCGCATGGAGCGCGACGCCTTCGCGGCGTGCGGCATCGGCGAGGCCGAGGCAATACTTGAGCGGATGCAGGTGACCCGACAGCGGATCGTAGACGCCCGCCAGATAGCGGGACGACGCGATGCGCGCGCGGATCTCGCCGGTGTCGAGCCACGACAGCGACGGATGGCCCCAGCGCGAGCGCGCGGCGTCCATCCAGGCGCGCAGGTCGTCGATGCGGCGCGGCTTCGTCGCGACCGTCAGGTAGCCGCGCGTGAAGTCGCAGTCGATTCCGTGGTGTGCGATCCGGTCGGCGATCAGCGCGACGCCGTCGAGCGACAGCGACCATGCGGCGCGTGCCCCGGCGGCGCCGAGCTGCCGCTCGATCACCTCGTCTTTCGCGAAACCCGTGATCGCCTGGCCGCCGTTGCGACCCGACGCGCCCCAGCCGGGCCGGTGCGCGTCGAGCACGGCGACCGACAGCCCGCGCGCGCGGCAATCGAGCGCCGTCGACAGGCCCGCGAAACCCGCGCCGATTACGCACACGTCGACGTCGATCGTATCCTCCAGCACCGGGTGATCGACCATCGGCCGCGGGGCGGTCGCTTCGTAGTACGAGTCGCGCGCGAGCGCATCGGCGCGGCGGGTGAAAGACTGCGTCATCAAACCGACTCCCTCGAAGACGGCCGGCGCCGGTGCGCGACGCACCGCGGTCCGGCCGGGTGAAACGGCGCGGGACGCCATGCGTGCGGCACGGCGTCCCGCGCGTCCAGCGTCAGAACGAATAGATGAACTGCGTCGCGAGCAGGTCGTTGGACTTGCCGTACGAACCATCGTTGCGCAGGAACACCTTGTTGTTCGCCCAGTCGTGCCGGTATTCGACCTTCACGGTGATCTGCTGGGTCGGATAGAACAGCAGGTCGAGCGCGACGTCCTGGCGGATGGCGCCCTTGCAGTCGAAGCCCAGGCCGCCGTTCGCCTTCGACGTCGCGAGGCAGTCCGCATCGACACCGAAGCCGTTGGACGGATCCATCCCGTTGCCGTTCAGCGCGATGCCGCCGCCGCCGCCGCCGTTCTTGCGGTTCACGAGCGCATCGTAGCGCAGCGTCACGCCCATGCGGCCGACCACCGGTGCGTTGAACTTGCGGTGCGCGAGCAGCGACAGGCCGTACCACTGCGCGAGCCCGCCGTTGTACGCGGCATGCTGCTGCTGGCCGTAGTCGAGCTCGGCGTTGTACTGGATATCGGCCAGCGTGTAGGTCGCGTCGACTTCGCCGAAGAAGAACGTGCCGTACGCGCTCGGCGCGGCGCCGCCCGGGCCGTAGTGGACGTTGCCGTCCGAATCGATCGCGCTCGCCAGCGTCTGCCGGCCGATGTTGATCGACCCGCCGATGTCGAGTGCGCTCGACCACGTGTAGTCGGCGCGCGCGGTGAAGGTCGGCACCTTGTTGCTGGTCGTGATCGGGTCGCCGAGCGCGTTGGTGCCCGTCTGCGTGACCGAGCCGTACGTGCGGTACTGCTCGTTGCCGACGAAGAACTTCCATGCCCAGTTGCCCTTCGTGTAGTTCGCGCCCGCACCGACGTAGCTGCCCGGATCGGAGAAGTCGTACAGCAGGTTGTGCGTGAGCGTGAGCATCTGGTTCGACTGCTGCACCTCGTAGCCGCCGAAGCTCGGGATCAGGCCGGCGACGAGCGTGGTCGACGCGGTGATCGGCACGTTGATGACCGCGGTGTTGAGCAGGTTGTCGGTGATCGAGCCGCGCGAGTTCTGCAGCAGCGTGATGCCGTTGCCGCGGTTCGGCATCAGCGTGATCTCGGCCGACGGCGCCATCGGGCCGACGCCGAAGGTCTTCTTGATGTCGAGGTACAGGTCGCCGAACGTGCTGTTGAAGTAGTTGTACGCGTTCTCGTGGTTCGCGAACAGGAACGACGACGTGCCGGCCGCGCGATTGTAGATGTAGGTCGGGTCGATGTAGCCCGTCACCGACAGGCCCGCGAGCGGCCCGGTGCTGGCCGCGTCCGTCAGCGAGTCGACCTTCAGCTGCTGGTTGGCGATCTGCTGCTTCATTTCGCTGACTTCGTCGTTGGTCAGCGCGGCCTGGGCACGGCCATAGTCCGGCGAGGCCGGATCGGCGGCCACGATGACCGGCCTGGACGCGGCCGTCGCGCCGGCCTGCGCGACGGGTGCGCCGCCCGGCTTCCCGGCGAGCTGCGCCTGCATGGCCTTCATCTGCTTCTGCAACGCGGCCACCTGCGCCTGTAATGCCTTGATTTCGGCGGAGGTCGAGTCAGCCAGCGCGATGCCCGGCAACGCGCCGGCTACCAGCAGGCAGATCAGTTTCTTCTTCATTGCGGATTCTCCTTGTCGTGTGCCTGTCAATCTGCGTTTCGGTGCGCGCCGCAAACGCGCGGCGCGCAGGTCTTGTTATCGATGGATGGGGAGGAGGGGCGTCAGGCCGCCGCGAACGCCGCCTTCAGGTCGGCCACCCGACGCCGTTCGCGCGCGATCATCATCTGGTTCACGACGATCACGCCGATCGTCACTGCGGTGATGAACAGCGTTGCCAGTGCGTTCATCTCGGGATTCAGACCGAGCCGCACGCGCGAGAACACCACCAGCGGCAGCGTCGTCGAGCCCGGCCCCGACAGGAACGCCGACAGCACCAGGTCGTCGATCGACAGCGTGAACGACAGCAGCCAGCCGGACAGCAGCGCCTGCGAGATCAGCGGCAGCGTCACCACGAAGAACACCTTCAGCGGCGTCGCGCCCAGATCCAGCGCCGCTTCTTCCAGCGACTTGTTCATCTCCTTCACGCGCGACTGCACGATGATCGCCACGTACGACACGCACAGCATCAGGTGACCGATCCAGATCGTCACCATCCCGCGCCCCTTCGGCCAGCCGAACATCTGCTCCAGCGCAACGAACAGCAACAGCAGCGAGATCCCCTGGATCACTTCCGGAATCACCAGCGGCGCGTTGATCATCCCGGTGTACAGCGTGAAGCCCTTGAAACGGCCGAAGCGCGCGAGCACGAAGCCCGCCCACGTGCCGATCACGACCGACGCGGTGGCCGTCAGCAGGCCGATCTTCAGCGACAGCCACGCGGCGGTGAGCAGCTCGTCGTCTTCCAGAAGCGCCGCGTACCACTTCAGCGAGAAGCCCGACCACACCGTCACCAGCTTCGACTCGTTGAACGAGTACACGACCAGGCTGATGATCGGGATGTACAGAAACAGGAAGCCGAAGGCGAGAACGCCCGTCGACAGCGGTTTGTTCGGCTTGATCATTTCGCTCCCTCCAGTTCCTTGACCTGGTAGTACTGGAACAGCGCCATCGGCACCAGCAACAGCAGCACCATCGCGACCGTCACCGCGGACGCCATCGGCCAGTCCATGTTGTTGAAGAACTCATCCCACATCACGCGGCCGATCATCAGCGTGTCGGCGCCGCCGAGCAGTTCCGGAATCACGTACTCGCCCACCGCCGGAATGAACACCAGCAGGCTGCCGGCGATGATCCCGTTCTTCGACAGCGGCAGCGTGATGCGCGTGAACGCGACCCACGGCTTCGCGCCGAGGTCGTACGCGGCCTCGAGCAGCGTGAGGTCCATCTTCACGAGGTGCGCATAGAGCGGCATGATCATGAACGGCAGGTACGAATAGACCATCCCGATGTAGACACCGGCGTCGCTGTGATAAAGGCGCAGCGGCGTGTGGATGATGCCCAGCGCGATCAGCGTGTGATTGAGCAGGCCGTCGTCCTTCAGGATGCCGATCCATGCGTACACGCGGATCAGGAACGACGTCCAGAACGGCAGCATCACGGCCATCATCAGCACGTTGCGCCGGCTCGGTTCGGCACGGGCGATGTAGTACGCCATCGGGTAACCGATCAGCAGGCACAGCACCGTCGACACGGCGGCCATCTTCAGCGAGCTGAGATAGGTCGCGATGTACAGGTCGTCCTGCAGCAGGAACGCGTAGTGCGACAGCTGCAGCGCGAAGTGCACGACGCCGTCCTTGAACGCCACGAGGGACGTGTACGGCGGGATCCCCATCACCTGGTCGGCGAAGCTGATCTTGAACACCAGCACGAACGGGAGCGCGAAGAAGATCGTGAGCCACAGGAACGGCACGCCGATCGCGACGTTGCGGCCCGACGGCAGGAAGCGCGACAGCGCGGCGAAGCGGCCGCGGCGCTTCGAAGCCGATGTCGCGGCGGCTGCACCGGTGGAAACCGGCGCGGACGGAGTGGAAGCGGAAGTTCTCATCATGTCGTCCTCACTGCGTCAGCACGACGCCGCTGGCCGGCGACCACGACACGAACACGTCGTCGTTCCACGACGGCGCACCGTCATGCAGCAGGTGCGAGCTCGACAGGTTCGACACGACCGTCTTGCCGCTCGGCAAACGCACGTGATACAGCGAGTAGCTGCCCATGTACGCGATGTCGGTCACGACGCCGCGCGCCCAGTTGTGATGCGAGCCGGGTTTGTCGCGCGACACATACACGCGCTCGGGCCGCACCGAGATGCCGACGGGCATCCCCAGCGGCCCGGTCACGCCGTGGCTCACGTACATGCGCGCCTCGAGGTCGTCGCTCTCGACGAAGATGTGATCGGGCTCGTCCTCGACCACGCGCCCTTCGAACAGGTTCGTCGAGCCGATGAATTCGGCCGAGAAGCGGCTGTTCGGGTATTCGTACACTTCGCCGGGCGTGCCGATCTGCACGATCTTGCCTTCGCTCATCACCGCGAGGCGGCTCGCCATCGTCATCGCCTCTTCCTGGTCGTGCGTGACCATCACGCAGGTCACGTCGACCTTCTCGATGATGTTCACGAGTTCGAGCTGGGTCTTCTGGCGGATCTTCTTGTCGAGCGCGGACATCGGTTCGTCGAGCAGCAGCAGCTTCGGGCGCTTGACGAGCGAGCGGGCCAGCGCGACGCGCTGCTGCTGGCCGCCGGACAGCTGGTGCGGCTTGCGCTTCGCGTACTTGCTCATCTGCACGAGCGCGAGCGCGTCGGCCACGCGTTCCTTGATCTCGTTCTTCGGCGTGCCTTCCTGCTTCAGCCCGAACGCGACGTTCGACTCGACCGACATGTGCGGGAACAGCGCGTACGACTGGAACATCATGTTCACCGGGCGGCGGTACGGCGGCAGCGACGCGAGGTCTTCACCGTCGACGAGGATCTTGCCGGAGGTGGCCGTCTCCAGCCCGGCGAGCATGCGCAACAGTGTCGACTTGCCGCAGCCCGAGCTGCCGAGCAGCGCGAACAGCTCGTTCTTCGCGATCGTCAGGTTCACGTTGTCGACGGCGGTGCTGTCGCCGAACTTCTTCACGACGTTTTCGATGCGCACGAACGCGTCGTTCTTCGAGCGGGCCGCGGCGGCCGGTTGAGTCTGGCGTACGGCAGCGGAAGAGGGTATCGATTGCATGGGAGTCACCATTCGTTCTTCACGGATTGCTGGCGCGAGCGTCCCCGCGCGAGGCGCGCAACGCGACTCGCGGACAACGGCTCGTGCCGGATGGAACAGGGCGCGCGGTGCGCGCGGGCAGACGAAAAAGTCCGCGGATCCCGGGCGGGCAGGCGTTCAGCCGATGCCTGCGCCGCCGTGACGGGACGCGGTCAGTGGCCCGTCTTCAGCTGCGCCCAGAGACGGTTCTCGAGGCGCAGGATGTCGGACGGCATCGGCTTCATCAGCACCATCTTCTTGAGCACGTCTTCCGGCGGATAGACGGTCGGGTCCTGCGCGACGGCCGGCGTGACGAACGGGTGCGCGGCCTTGTTCGCGGTCGGGTAGAACACCGTGTTGGTGATCGCCGCGTTGACCTTCGCGTCGGACACGTAGTTGATCCACTTCATCGCGGCCTCGGGGTGCGGTGCATCCTTCGGGATCACCATCACGTCGAACCAGAGCAGGCCGCCTTCCTTCGGGTTCGCGAACTTGATGTCGTACGAGCGCTTCGCCTCCGCCGAGCGGCGGTGCGCGATGCCGATGTCGCCCGACCAGCCGAGCGCGACGCACACGTCGTTGTTCGCGAGGTCGTTGATGTAGCCGGACGAATTGAACTGGGTGATGTACGGGCGGACTTTCTTCAGGACTTCGAAGGCAGCCTGGTAATCGCCGGGATTCTTGCTGTTCGGATCCTTGCCCATGTATTGCAGCGTGGCGGCGAACACGTCGACGGCCTGGTCGAGGAACGACACGCCGCAGCTCTTCAGCTTCTCCATGTTGGCTGGGTCGAACACCAGTGCCCAGCTGTCGACCGGCGCCTTGTCGCCGAGCGCCTTCTTCACCGCCTGCGCGTTGTAGCCGATGCCGTCCGTGCCGTAGGCCCAGGGCACGCCGTACTGGTTGCCCGGGTCGGCATCGGCGATCATCTTCATCAGCAGCGGGTCGAGGTTCGCGAGGTTGGGCAGCTTCGACTTGTCGAGCTTCTGGTACACGCCGGCCTGGATCTGCTTGGCCATGTAGTTCGACGTCGGCACGACGATGTCGTAGCCCGAGCTGCCCGCCAGCAGCTTTGCCTGCAGCGTGTCATCGCTGTCGTAGTTGTCGTACTTGACGTGGATGCCCGTCTGTTTCTGGAAGTTCGGGATCGTGTCGGGGGCGATGTAGTCGGACCAGTTGTAGATGTTCAGCTCATCGGCATGCGCCGACGGGCTGGCGACCGACGTGAACGCGGCCGCCGCGGCAAGGGCGGCAACGGAACAGGCTTGGCGAAGAAAGCTGGAACGCATGGTGGAATTCCCCTGGATGATGGTGGCGTGCGGCGCCCGCCGCACGCCTGAAGGCAAGGTCGTTACGAAAGGCCCAGTTGCTGGGCGGTCGCATCGACGGCCTTCTTCGCCTTCGATACGACTTCATCGATTTCCTGACGCGAGATCACGAGCGGCGGCGACAGCAGCATCCGGTCGCCGGTCGCGCGCATGATCAGGTTGCCGTTGAAGCAGAAGTCGCGGCAGATCGTGCCGACGTCGCCGCCGTTCGCGAAGCGCCGGCGTTCGGCCGGCGCTTCGGCGAGCTGCAGGCTCGCGACGAGGCCGTGGCCGTGCACCTCGCCGACGATCGGGTGACGCGCGAAGGTTTCGCGCATCAGCGCCTGGAAGTACGGGCCCGTGTCGCGCTTCACGCGCTCGACGATCCCTTCGTCGCGCAGCAGCTTCAGGTTCGCGACCGCGACGGCCGCCGCCACCGGGTGCCCCGAGTACGTGAGGCCGTGATTGAATTCGCCGTTGTCGATGATCGGCCGCGCGACGCGCTCGTGAATGCCCACCGCGCCCATCGGCACGTAGCCCGACGTCAGGCCCTTGGCCATCGTGATCAGGTCCGGCTCGAAGCCGAAGTGCTGATGCGCGAACCATTCGCCGGTGCGCCCGAAGCCGCCGATCACTTCGTCGGCGACGAGCAGGATGTCGTACTTGCGGCAGATCCGCTGGATTTCCGGCCAGTACGTCGACGGCGGGAAGATCACGCCGCCCGCGCCCTGGAACGGCTCGCCGATGAACGCGGCGACGTTCTCCGCGCCGAGTTCGAGGATCTTCGCCTCGAGCTGCTGCGCGCGTGCGAGGCCGAACGCTTCGGGCGTCTCGCCGGCTTGCGCTTCGCCGAAGAAATACGGCTGGTCGATGTGCACGATGTGCTCGACCTTCGACGGCATCTGCTCGTGCATGTAGCCCATCCCGCCGAGCGTGCCGCCCGCGATCGTCGAGCCGTGATAGCCGTTCTTGCGCGAGATCACGAACTTCTTCTGCGGCTGGCCCTGCACGCGCCAGTACTGATGCACGACGCGCAGCACGGTGTCGTTGCCTTCCGAGCCGCTGTTGCAATAGAAGAAGTGGTTGAAGCCCGCGGGCGTGACTTCGGCGAGCAGCGCCGACAGTTCGATCACCGGCGGGTGCGTGGTCTTGAAGAACGTGTTGTAGAACGGCAGTTCCTGCAGCTGACGATACGCGGCGTCGGCGAGCTCCTTGCGGCCGTAGCCGACGTTCACGCACCAGAGGCCGGCCATCCCGTCGATCACCTTGTTGCCGTCGGAGTCCCACAGGTAGACGCCGTCGGCCTTCACGATCACGCGGCTGCCCGCGCGATTGAGCGCGCCCATGTCAGAGAACGGGTGAATATGGTGCGCGGCGTCGAGCGCGCGGTATTCGGCGGTCGAGCGGGCCTGCGTCGTGCGGGCCGCCGGTGCGGCGGGCTGGATCCACGCGGATTCGTTGCGGTAACTCATGTTTCCTCCGTATTTCCGTATTGGGTTGGTGCGCGCGCTTACACGTGCAGCAGCAGATGACGGCGTTCCCACGAGCTGATCACGCGGAAGAACGCTTCGTATTCGGTTTCCTTCAGCGCGAAATACGCCTTCAGGAACTTGTGGCCGAGAATCTCGCCGAGCGGCTCGCACGCGGCCATCAGCGTGAGCCCTTCCTCGAGATTGCGCGGCAGCTGGTACGGCAGGTCGTAGCCGTCGCTGACGAGCGGTTCGGTCGGCTCGAGGCGCTGCGTCATGCCGAGATAGCCGGCCGCGAGCGTCGCCGCGAGCGCGAGGTACGGGTTGCAGTCGACGCCCGGGATCCGGTTCTCGATGCGGCGTGCGGCCGGGCCCGAGTGCGGGATGCGGAAGCCGACCGTGCGGTTGTCGTAGCCCCACTGCACGTTGATCGGCGCGGCCATGAAGCGCGACAGCCGGCGATACGAGTTGATGTACGGCGCGAAGATCGGCATCAGCGCCGGCGTGTACTTCTGCAGCCCGGCGAGGTAGTTGTAGAACAGCGAGGTCGCACCGCCCGTCTCGGGCGACGTGAACAGGTTGCGGCCCGTTTCCTCGTCGACGATGCTCTGGTGCACGTGCATCGCGGAGCCCGGCTCGCCTTCCATCGGCTTGGCCATGAACGTCGCGTACATGTTGTGCCGCAGCGCCGCCTCGCGCACCGTGCGCTTGAACAGGAACACCTGGTCGGCCAGCGACAGCGCATCGCCGTGCATGAAATTGATCTCCATCTGCGCGGCGCCGACTTCGTGGATCAGCGTGTCGATGTCGAGACCCTGCGTTTCGCAGTACTCGTAGATGTCTTCGAACAGCGGATCGAACTCGTTGACGGCCTCGATCGAGTACGACTGGCGGCCCGTTTCCGGACGGCCCGTACGGCCCACCGGCGGACGCAGCGGCAGGTCGGGATCCTTGTTCATGTCGACCAGGTAGAACTCGAGCTCCGGTGCGACCACGGGCTTCCAGCCCTTGGCCTTGTACAGGTCGAGCACGCGGCGCAGCACGTAGCGCGGCGAGATCTCGACCGGCGAGCCGTCGAAGTGCACGCAATCATGGATCACCTGCGCGGTCGGGTCGCTGGCCCACGGGATCAGGCGGATCGTCGACGCGTCGGGCACGCACACCATGTCGGGGTCGGTCACGCCGGTCAGCGAGCCGTCTTCCGGATATTCGCCGGTGACGGTCTGCACCATCACGGCCTGCGGCAGGCGCATCGATTCGCCGGACGTGAACTTGTTGCGCGGCGTGATCTTGCCGCGTGCGATGCCGGCCATGTCGGGAATGATCGCCTCGACTTCGGTGATCCGGTGCTGTCTCAGAAAGTCTTCCATGTCTTGCATGTCCGTTCTCGTTGTGTGGGTCGGCGCGCTCATGCGAGCGCGGCAGCGGCCGTGGTGTGCGTGCGGGCGGCGCGGCGGGCGCGGCAGGCGTCGCCGAACGCGTGAAAGATCGCGCTCGACAGCGGGTCCTGCGCATGCCGCCATTCCGGATGCCATTGCACGGCGAGTGCGAAAGCCGGTGCGTCGACGACGCTCACGGCCTCGATCAGGCCGTCCGGTGCGACGGCTTCGACGGCGAGGCCGGAGCCGAGCTGCGCGATGCCCTGCTTGTGCAGTGAGTTCACGTGTACTTCGTCGCGTCCGCCGGCGAGCGCATGCAGCAGGCCGCCGGGCGTCAGGTGCACGACGTGCGCGGGGCCGTATTGCGATTCCATCGGCGCGGCGTCGTCCTCGCGGTGATCCGCGAGGCCCGGCACTTCATGCACGTGCTGATGCAGCGTGCCGCCGCAGACGACGTTCAGCTCCTGGAAGCCGCGGCAGACGGCGAGCACCGGCACGCCCGCCACGATCGCCGCGCGCAGCAGCGGCAGCGTCGTCGCATCGCGTGCCGGGTCGTGCTTCGTGCCGGGTGTGCTCGGCTCGCCGCCGTACAGACGCGGCTCGACGTTCGAATAGCTGCCGGTAAACAGCAGGCCGTCGACCGTGTCGAGCACGTCGTCGACCGACTGCCGATCGCCGAGCGCGGGCAGCACCATCGCGAACGCGTGCGCGCCGTCGACGATCGCCGCGACGTACTTGTCGCCGACCGTGTGCGACGCGTGTGCGCCGATCTGCATGAAGTCGGCGGTGATGCCGACGAGGGGTTTCCTTTCCATGACGTCAATCAGTTGTCCATAAGGCTTGCACGTGCGTTGCGCCGGAGACGGCAAAACGCGGGCGTGACAGAGCCCCGCAGCCTGGCGCAGAGCGTCAAGGCCGCTGATGAATGGGCACGACGGGGTCGCGTGGCGGCCCGCGCTGTGCGCGACGATCAGGCCGTCGTTCGTTTCGTTGCGATGCGCGACGCGGCAATCGATGCGCGAACGCGTTCCGTCACCGCGCAGACGGCGCGGCAGACGAACAGGCAGCTGAAACGGACGACGAGAAAAGGGGGAGAGGCGCTATGGCAGCAGCGACGCGACTTCGTCGGTATCGACGGCCACGAATGCACGTGCGGATACGGCGTTGTGACGCCGAACGGAACGACGGGACAGGATGGTGTAGATCGACAGGTGCAGCAGGCGAGGACTATGCCAGCCGCAACTGCCATCGGAAGCGGGAGCAGCGCTGCGCAAACTTCGCACATCGCCTCGATCCCACCTCACCAGAGGGCCACGGACTCTCACGATTACACTCGACTGGTTTGTTGAAAGTATTGAACACCTGATCGTTTCGGCGCGCGGGGCGTTTAAAATAATCGAGGTGTCGGGCCTGCGTCATTTACATCGATCGGCATCAATTTTTACGTTGCGATAACGTTTTTCGGTGCCAATGAATGGTCAATGACGCTGACCTGAGAGCCAGCATATACGAGCCAAAAACGGCGTCAAATGTTTTTTGACGGTCCCGTGTCAGGGCTTTCCCGAGGCACTCCGAACAAAATATTCGTAAATGGAATGCGGTTTCGGGTGTTCATTATTTCGAACGCCTTTCAGGGTTTTCCCCGCTGATGCGCGGCATAAAGTGATTAGAATATTCAACGGCTGCCCAACGCGTCGTTTCACCTTTTCACCGCACTACTATCGTGTCCGAAACCGAATCGATGTCTACCGAAGTCGCCGAGCGCCTGCGTTTCGTGCGCAACAAGCATGGCCTGTCGCAGCGCGAACTCGCGAAGCGGGCCGGCGTGACCAACGGCACGATCTCGCTGATCGAACAGGGCCGCGTGAGCCCGTCGGTCGGCTCGCTGAAGAAACTGCTCGAATGCATCCCGATGAGTCTCGCGGAGTTCTTCACGTTCGAGCTGGTCGAGTCGCGCTCGGTCGTGTCGCGCCGTGACGAGATGCCGAACCTCGGCAACGACACGCTCGCGTTCCACCTGGTCGGCGCGGGCGTGAAGGATCGCAACATGTGCATCATGCGCGAGATCTACCAGCCGCTTGCCGATACGGGGCCCGAGATGCTCGTGCACGCGGGGCACGAGGGCGGCGTGGTCGTGTCGGGCCGGCTGGAGCTCACCGTCGACAGCGCGACCTGGCTGCTCGACCCCGGGGACGGCTACTACTTCGAAAGCCGTTTGCCGCACCGTTTTCGCAATCCCAGCGCGGAACAGCTCTGCGAGGTCGTGTCGGCCAATTCGCCGGCGACCTTCTGACCGCGCATCACCGCATTCGCCGCCGGCAGTGTTGCCATTACGCGGCGCGCCGCTGCGCGAATGCCACGACAATTGAGGCATCCTGATGAATAAGTTGACTTTGGCTGACTGGCAGGACAAGGCGGCGTCGCTCGAGATCGAAGGGCGCGCATTCATCGACGGCGCGTCGCGCGACGCGCACGGTGGCAAGACGTTCGACTGCGTGAGCCCGATCGACGGCCGCGTGCTCGCGAAGGTGGCCGATTGCGGCGAAGCCGATGTGAACGCCGCGGTTGCGGCCGCGCGCCGCGCGTTCGACGCCGGCGTGTGGGCCGGACTGAACCCGCGCGCGCGCAAGGTCGTGCTGCTGCGCTGGGCCGCGCTGATGCGCGAGCATCTCGACGAACTGTCGCTGCTCGAGACGCTCGACGCGGGCAAGCCGATCGGCGATACGACGACGGTCGACGTGCCGGGCGCCGCGTATTGCGTCGAGTGGTTCGCCGAAGCGATCGACAAGGTGGGCGGCGAAGTCGCGCCGGCCGACCATCATCTCGTCGGTCTCGTCACGCGCGAGCCGGTCGGCGTGGTGGCGGCCGTCGTGCCGTGGAACTTCCCGATCCTGATGGCCGCATGGAAGTTCGGCCCGGCGCTCGCGGCCGGCAACAGCGTCGTGCTGAAACCGTCGGAGAAGTCGCCGCTGACCGCGATCCGCGTCGCGCAGCTCGCGCTCGAGGCCGGCATCCCGGCCGGCGTGTTCAACGTCGTGCCGGGCGCGGGCGAACCGGGCAAGCTGCTCGCACTGCATCGCGACGTCGACTGCATCGCGTTCACCGGCTCCACCGCGGTCGGCAAGCTGATCATGCAGTACGCCGCGCAGTCGAACCTCAAGCGTGCGTGGCTCGAACTCGGCGGCAAGTCGCCGAACATCGTGCTGTCGGATTGTCCGGATCTCGACCGTGCCGCGCAGGCCGCGGCCGGCGCGATCTTCTACAACATGGGCGAGATGTGCACGGCCGGCTCGCGCCTGCTCGTGCATCGCGACATCAAGGAGGCGTTCATCGAGAAGCTGGTCGCGGCCGCGCGTGCGTACGTGCCGGGCAACCCGCTCGATCCGTCGGTATCGATGGGCGCGATCGTCGACGGGATTCAACTCGAGCGCGTGCTCGGCTACATCGACGCCGGGCGCAAGGAAGGCACGCTCGTCACGGGCGGCGCACGTGTGAACGAGGCATCGGGCGGTTTCTACGTGGAGCCGACGGTGTTCGAGGTGAAGCCCGATGCGCGGATCGCGCGCGAGGAGATCTTCGGTCCCGTGCTGTCGGTGATCGTGTTCGACGACATCGACGAGGCGGTCAGGATCGCGAACGATACCGAGTACGGGCTCGCGGCGGCCGTGTGGACGTCGGATTTGACGACCGCGCACGACGTGTCGCGCCGGCTGCGCGCGGGCACGGTGTGGGTGAACTGCTACGACGAGGGCGGCGACATGAACTTCCCGTTCGGCGGCTACAAGCAGTCGGGCAATGGCCGCGACAAGTCGCTGCACGCGCTCGAGAAGTACACCGAGCTGAAGTCGACGCTGATCCGGCTGCGCTGACGCAGTCGGTGGGCGGGCGCGGTGCCGGCCGGCACCGCGCCCGCGTGTGCCGCACCCGCGTCAGGCCGAGCGCAGTGCCGGGTGGAAGCCCGCGGCCTCGATGACCGACTGCACGCGCTCGGCGCCTTGCGCCGATTCGACCTTGACGATCTTCGCGGCCACGTCGATGTCGAGCTTCGCGGCCGGGTCCGCCGCCGTCACGGCGCGCGTGATCGCATTGGCGCAGCCGCCGCAGGTCATGTCCTGGACTTCGAATTCCATCGTGTTCTCCTGAGTTGACGATTGACGAGTACGTCCAGCATGAAGCTTGCCATGGTGGGAAGGTCAAGCCCGTTCGCGGCGTGCGATGTTGCGACAGCTGGTTGTAAACGTGAAGTCAGACGAATCGCGATTCGTCCGCGCGCGTCAGCCCGAATTTGTCCCGATTGACGGCCGCGCATTCTCGGCGAACCCTGGCGGAGCCTTGCGCCGCAAGGCGCGTGCGGAATCGACGACGCACGATCTCCATGATCTGAGTAAGGGTACTGCGAGTTGAAAATGCGAATCGATCTTAGTATCGATTCCCCTCGATATTTCTTTTCATTACCAACATGACTCGTTTCGCCATCGGCTTCGCACTGGCCCTGTTGGGCGCATCGGCAACGTCCGCCTTCGCTGCCGACGATGTCGTCAACCTGACGCTGAAGGACCACAAGTTCTCGCCCGATGGCGTGACGATCCCGGCCGGCAAGAAGGTGAAGTTCGTCGTCAAGAACCTCGACGCGACGCCCGCGGAATTCGAAAGCGACGATTTCAAGGCGGAGAAGGTCGTGCCCGCCGGCAAGTCGGTCGAGATTCTCGTCGGGCCGCTGAAGGCCGGCACCTACGAGTTCCACGACGAGTATCACGAAGCGCAGTCGAAGACGCACCTCACCGTCAAGTAAGCGGACATCACCATGCTGTCGACCGCCCTGATCGTCTTTCGTGAAGTGCTCGAGGCCGCGCTGGTGGTCTCGATCGTGATGGCCGCCACGAAGGGCGTGCCGCGGCGCGGCTGGTGGGTCGGCGGCGGGCTCGTCGGCGGCGTGATCGGCGCGGGCCTGATCGCCGCGTTCGCCGACGTGATCTCGCAATGGGCGTCCGGCATGGGGCAGGAAGTCTTCAACGCGGGCGTGATGTTCGTCGCGACGCTGATGCTGGCGTGGCACTGCATCTGGATGAGCAGCCACGGCCGCGAGATGGCGCTGCACATGGGCAAAGTCGGGCGGGCCGTCGCGGCCGGCAGCCGGCCGCTGACGGGGCTGGCGATCGTGGTCGGCGTCGCGGTGTTGCGCGAAGGCTCCGAGGCCGTGCTGTTCCTGTACGGCATCGCGGCGGGCGATCCGGGGCAGACGCCGCAGATGATCGCCGGCGGGCTGCTCGGCGTGCTCGGCGGAGCCGGGCTCGGCTACGCGATGTACGCGGGCCTGCTGCAGATTCCGCTGAAGCGCCTGTTCTCCGTCACCAACGCGCTGATCGTGCTGCTCGCGGCGGGGATGGCGAGCCAGTGTGCCGGCTTCCTGCTCGCGGCGGGCCTCGTGCCGTCGTGGGGCGACGCGGTCTGGGACACGTCGTGGCTGCTCAAGGAATCGAGCATCGTCGGCAAGGCGCTGCACACGCTGGTCGGCTATACCGCGCGTCCGGCGGGGATCCAGATCGTCGCGTACCTCGTCACGCTGGTCGCGATCGTCGTGCTCACGCGGCTCGTCGGCCGCCCGCATACGGCCATGAGGCCGCCGCGTCCGGTCGCCTGAGCCGGCGGGTCCGAATGCAAAAAGGGGCGTCGTGTGGACGCCCCTTTTTCTTTGCGTTGACGGTTCGCGCGCAGTCGGCGCGTGACCCGTTCAGCGATGACCGTCGATCCACGCGCGGGCCCATTCGAGCCCCGCTTCGCGCGCTTCGTCCTCGGTATCGAACACGCCGAGCACGCCCGACGCTTCGACGAGCCGATTGTTCTGCGTGATCGTGCCGCTCGCCGCGAAGCGTTCGGGCTGCAGGATCTCGTCCTGCTGCAGGATTGCGTGGCCCCAGATCTGGTAGCCGTGATAGGTCTGCGCTTCCATTATCGCGTCACCTTCGCGGAACGGTCGTTCGTGCCGACGCGCAGCACGTTGCCGTCCGGCGTGTATTGCCGCGGGATGTGGGAGAAATTGAGCGCGTGCGGCGTGTCGGGCGCGACCGGCTGCATCACCGTGAGCCGGCCCGGCGCGGGCTGCGCGACCGGGCGCGGTGCGACCGGCGCGTCGACCGTCGCGGCGGGCGGACGATGCGGGGCGGCCTTCACGGCTTGCGCGACGCGGCGATTGTGCGGCTTGACCGCGGCCTTCGGCTGCACGCTCGCATGCTTTTCAACGGCCTTGCCGCCGGCGTGCAGGGTCGGTGTCCGTGCTGCCGGCTGCCGCGCCTCAGGCGGGTTCCAGACTTCGACGTAGTGCTCGGCCGCCCAGCCCGTCGACGCGAAAGTCAGCGCCAGCAATCCGCATCCAAACAGTCTTACCATGGTCTCTCCGTCATCTTGCTTGCGGCTCGCGTCGCGGTATCCGGTGCGGGATCGGCCGCCCGTGCGCATTCGGGGAAGGCGGTTCAGGAGAACACCTCGAGCCCGTGCTTCTCGACGATTTGCAGCATACGCGCGGCGATGCCGCTCGGACGCTTGTCGCCCTGTTCCCACTGGCGGATCGTCGATGTGGTCGTGTTCAGATAGAGCGCGAACACGCTCTGGCTGACGTTGACCGACTTGCGGATACGGGCGATCGCCTCCGGATCGAACTGCGGTGCAGCTTCGATGCAGAGCGCGTCGTATTCGCGCATCGTCTTCTTGTCGATCAATTGCGCGCGATAAAGGCCCGACGCGGCGCTGTGGACCGCCTCCGTCGCGTCGCTCTTGAATCGACTCTTAGCCATTGCAAATCTCCACCCACTCGTTCAGTGCGACCAGCGTCGCGATGTCGACGTCGGTGTGTCGACCGACATCCGCGGCGAGCTTCCGGAAGGCGCGCAGCTCGCGTGCATCGATGTTGTCGCGGTCACGTTTCGCGAACAGGAACACGAACACCCACGTATGCCCGACCTTGCCCAGCACGATGCCTCGCTGGCGATTGTCGTCCAGGCGCTTCTTCCAGACGTTGCCGCCGAGGTCGATGCCCTGGCCCCGCGCCAGTTCCCGAACCGCCCGGCACAGGTCGCGATCGCCGATTCCCGCCTTTCCTGCTGCCTTGTGAAACCACTTCGTCTTGAACACGCGTCGTACGGAAGCAGACATGTCGAGCCAGTCGAGTTAGCACAGGATTATATACCACTACGTGGTACATATTTCGACCTGGCCGAACGGCCTGCTTCGTGCGCTGCTTCGTGCCGATACGTGGTCCGGACGGGGCGGCGACGGCCCGTCCGGGAGACCTGCGTTACTCCACCGTCACCGACTTCGCGAGGTTGCGCGGCTTGTCCACATCGGTGCCGCGCGCGCACGCGGTGTGATACGCGAGCAGCTGCAGCGGCACGACGTGCAGGATCGGCGACAGCTGCCCGTAGTGTTCCGGCATCCGGATCACGTGCAGGCCGTCGTCGTTGACGATCTGCGTGTCGGCATCCGCGAACACGTACAGCTCGCCGCCGCGCGCACGCACTTCCTGCATGTTCGACTTCAGCTTCTCGAGCAGCGTGTCGTTCGGCGCGACCGTGACGACCGGCATCGCTTCCGTGACGAGCGCGAGCGGCCCGTGCTTCAGTTCGCCGGCCGGATAGGCTTCCGCGTGGATGTACGAGATTTCCTTCAGCTTCAGCGCGCCTTCGAGCGCGATCGGGTAGTGCAGCCCGCGGCCGAGGAACAGCGCGTTTTCCTTGCGTGCGAATTCCTCCGACCACGCGATGATCTGCGGCTCGAGCGCGAGCACGCTGTTCAGCGCGGCCGGCAGGTGGCGCAACTGCTTCAGGAATTGCGCTTCCTGCGCGGCGTCGACGTGCCCGCGCAGCTTGCCGAGCGTCGCGGCCAGCACGAACAGCGCGACGAGCTGGGTCGTGAACGCCTTCGTCGACGCGACGCCGATCTCGGTGCCCGCGTGCGTCAGGAACTGCATCTCGGTGAGGCGCACCATCGCGCTCGTCGCGACGTTGCACACCGCGAGCGTATGCGTATGGCCGAGCGACTGCGCGTGCTTGAGCGCGGCGAGCGTGTCGGCCGTCTCGCCCGATTGCGAGATCACCAGCACGAGCTGGCGCGGGTTCGGCACCGACTCGCGGTAGCGGTATTCGCTCGCGATCTCGACCTGGGTCGGGATCTTCGCGATCGATTCGAGCCAGTACTTCGCGGTGAGGCCCGAGTAGTAGCTCGTGCCGCATGCGAGGATCAGCAGGCTGTCGATGTCCGCGAACGCGGCGGGGGCTGCATCGCCGAACAGCGTCGCGTCGAACGCGTCGGTTTGCGGCACCGTGTCGCCGATCGCGCGCGGCTGCTCGAAGATTTCCTTCTGCATGAAGTGGCGATACGGGCCCAGCTCGACCGCGCCGCCGTACGCGCTGACGACGCGGATCTCGCGCTGCGCGAGCGCGCCGTGGCGATCGACGATCTTCACGCCGTCGAGCGACAGCTCGCACACGTCGCCTTCCTCGAGGAACGTGAAGCGGTCGGTGCTGCCGGCCAGCGCCAGCGCGTCGGACGCGAGGAAGTTCTCGCCGTCGCCGTGACCGACGACAAGCGGCGAACCCTGGCGCGCACCGACGACCGTGTGCGGCTCGTCCTTGTGGGTGACCGCGATCGCATACGCGCCGTGCAGCTGCTGCACGGCTTCGCGCACGGCGTCGAACAGGTTGCCGCGATACAGGCTGTGCACGAGGTGCGCGATCACTTCGGTGTCGGTCTGCGACACGAATTCGTAGCCCTTCGCACGCAGCGCTTCGCGCAGCGTCTCGAAGTTCTCGATGATGCCGTTGTGCACCAGCGCGAGCGCGTTCGACGAGAAGATCGGGTGCGCATTGTGCGTGACGGGCGCGCCGTGCGTCGCCCAGCGCGTGTGCGCGACGCCGGTCGTGCCTTCGAGGTGCGATTCGTGGACCTGCGCGTCGAGATCGGCGACGCGCGCGACGCTGCGCGCGCGCTTCGGAGCGCCCGGCTCGAGCACGGCGACACCGCACGAATCGTAGCCACGGTATTCGAGGCGCCGCAATCCTTCGATCAGCACCGGAACGATATTACGCTGCGCAACTGCGCCGACAATGCCGCACATGAAAATCTACCCTCTATGTGGAAACGGGCGCCGTGGGGCGCCCGCGTGATGTCAATTTTTCTTCTTGACCGGGCGGACGTAGCCGCTCTTCGCGGTCTGCGTCTTCTCGTTCAATGCGAGGACGCCCTCGGCGACGTCCTTCCAGATCGTCGTGCCGGCCGCGATCGTCACGCCGCGGCCGACGCGCACCGGCGCGACGAACTGCGTGTCCGAGCCGACGAACACGTCGTCCTCGATCACGGTGCGGAACTTGTTCGCACCGTCGTAGTTGCAGGTGATCGTGCCCGCGCCGATGTTCACGCGCGCGCCGATGTCGGCGTCGCCGATGTACGTCAGGTGGTTCGCCTTCGAGCCGTGGCCGATCACCGCGTTCTTCACCTCGACGAAGTTGCCGACGTGCGCTTCATCCGCGAGCTTCGCGCCCGGGCGCAGCCGCGCGTACGGGCCGATCACGGTGTCCGCGCCGAGCTCGGCGCCGTCGATGTGCGTGAAAGCGTCGATGCGCGTGCCGGCGCCGACCGACGCGTTGCGGATCACGCAGTTCGCGCCGATCGTCACGTTGTCGGCGAGCGTCACGTTGCCTTCGAACACGCAGTTCACGTCGATCGACACGTCGCGGCCGCAGCGCAGCGTGCCGCGCACGTCGAGGCGCGCCGGATCGGCGAGCGTGACGCCGTCGACGAGCAGCGCATCGGCGACGTTGCGCTGATGGATGCGCTCGAGTTCCGCGAGCTGCGCCTTGCTGTTCACGCCGAGCGTTTCCCATTCCTCGTCGGGCTGTGACGTGACGACCTCGAAGCCGGCCTCGATCGCGAGTTCGACGACGTCGGTCAGGTAGTACTCGCCCTGCGCGTTCTCGTTCTTCAGCGCGCCGAGCCACATCGACAGCTGGCCCGTGGGCGTGACGATGATGCCGGTGTTGATCTCGGCGATCTTCAGCTGTTCGGGCGACGCGTCCTTCTGCTCGACGATGCGCGTGACGGAGCCGGCCGTGTCGCGCACGATGCGGCCGTAGCCGGTGGGATCGTCGAGCGTGACGGTCAGAATCCCGTAGCTGCCTTCGCGCGCGGCGTCGACGAGACGCCGCAGCGTCGACGCGCGGGTGAGCGGCACGTCGCCGTACAGCACCAGCGTCGGTTGCGCGGGATCGAGCAGCGGCAGCGCCTGGCGCACCGCATGGCCGGTGCCGAGTTGCTCGGCCTGCAGCGCGAACTGGACGTCGGGCGCGCCGACGGCGGCCTGAACCTGCTCGGCGCCATGACCGACGACGACGACGAGCCGCGACGGCTGCAGCGTGCGCGCGGTGGCGATGACGTGGGAGAGGAGCGGCCTGCCGGCCAGGGGATGGAGCACTTTCGGCAGCGCGGAACGCATGCGCTTGCCGGTGCCTGCCGCCAAAATCACGATATTCATGGCGCCAGCTTGTCAGAGGAGTTCGAAGCCGTCCATTTTAGCATGCGGCCCCCGGCGTTCCGGGCCTGTCGCGGCGGGGCGACAGCGCCGGAACGCGGCCGCGGGCCGCGGTTCCGGCAGGTGTTCGGGCCCTGCTTACAGGTCGTCGAACTGGACGATCGAGATCGGTCGGGCGCCGTCGCGCGTCGCGGCGGTGTCGTCACCGGATGCACACGGCTCCTCGTCGAACGCGATGTCGCCCTGCGGATCGGCCTGGCCGGTCGCGCGCAGCGACGCGAACGGGAACTGGGTCGTATCCATCAGGTGCGACGGCACGACGTTCGCGAGCGCGCTGAACATGTTGTCGACGCGGCCCGGGAAGCGCTTGTCCCAGTCGCGGATCAGCGCCTTCATTTCCGCGCGCTTCAGATTCGGCTGGCTGCCGCACAGGTTGCACGGGATGATCGGGAATTCGCGCAGCTCCGCGAATTTCTCGAGATCGATCTCCTTCACGTACGCGAGCGGGCGGATCACGACGTTCTTGCCGTCGTCCGACTGCAGCTTCGGCGGCATCCCCTTCAGCTTGCCGCCGTAGAACATGTTGAGCAGCAGCGTCTGCAGGATGTCGTCGCGGTGGTGGCCGAGCGCGATCTTGGTCGCGCCGAGCTCGCCGGCCACGCGGTACAGGATCCCGCGGCGCAGCCGCGAGCACAGCGAGCAGGTCGTCTTGCCCTCCGGCACGAGCCGCTTGACGATGCTGTAGGTGTCCTGGTTCTCGATGTGGAACGGCACGCCGATCTGCGTCAGGTATTCGGGCAGCACGTGCTCGGGGAAGCCCGGCTGCTTCTGGTCGAGGTTGACCGCGACGATGTCGAAGTCGATCGGCGCGCGCTCGCGCAGGCGCAGCAGCACGTCGAGCATCGCGTAGCTGTCCTTGCCGCCCGACAGGCACACCATCACCTTGTCGCCCTGCTCGATCATGTTGTAGTCGCCGATCGCCTGGCCGACCTGGCGCACGATCCGCTTGAACAGCTTGTTGTTCTCGTACGCTTCCTTCTGCTCGCGGCGCGTCAGCGCGCGGCGGCCGGTCTCGGCGACGGTGGCTTCGATGGCGGCGCCATCGGCCGCCGTGTCATGCATGTGGGGGGCGTTCATGCGCGCTCCTCGTCCTTGATGCGAAAGACTTCGACGCCGACGGCGTCGCAGTCCGGATAGGCGTCCGGTTTCTCGGTACGGACACGTACCGCGCGCACGGTGTCGTGCGCCAGCAGGTTCGCGGCGATCGCGTCGCACAGCGTTTCCTGCAGGTGGATGTGGCCGCGCGCGAGACACTGCGCGACGCTCTGCTTCATCAGGTCGTAGTCGACGACTTCATGCAGCCGGTCGTCGACGGGGGTGGACAGCGCGAGCGGCACGAACAGGTCGATATTGATGACGACGCGCTGCTCGCCGCGCTTCTCGTGTTCGAAGGCCCCGATGTTGATGTGCACCTCGTAGTCGCGCAGGTAGAGCCTGCGGCAGTCCGCGAGGCGGGGGTGCAGGAGAGCGGAAAACATGGTCGTCCCAGTCAAATTGGCGTGCGCGCACGCAAAGCGGCGCGGACGGCGGCAATCAGGCCGCGCGATCCGCGCAGTTCATTCATTCGGGCCGGCGGCGGGCGGCACCAGGTGCTCGCCGCCGTCGACGGTCAGCGTCGCGCCCGTGACGCCGGGCGCGGTCGCGAGATAGCAGGCCGCCGCCGCGATGTCGTCCGCGTGCGGCGCGTGGCCGCGCACGAGCGCCGCGACGCGCACCTTCGGCGCGAGGGCCAGCGCCAGCGCGGCGGTCGCGCGGTTCAGCGCGGCCTGCATCAGCGCATGCGACAGCCGGGCCGGCGCCGGGTGAAACAGCGCCTGGTCCAGCACGTGGATCACGCACGCGCGCAGCGTTTCATCGTCGCGCGCGGCGTCGGGCGTCGCATCGGCGAGCGCGCGGGCCAGCGCGAGCGGCGCCGTCACGTTGCGGGCAAGCGCGCCGGCGAGCGATGCGGCGTCTACCGTCTGCGCGTCGTCGGTGCCGGCGCACGCGCTCACGAACACCACACACGTGGGCCGGCCGAGCGCCGCGCCGCAGGCGGCGACGAGCGCGGCCGCGTCGGCTTCCAGGGCCAGATCGGCGTCGAGCACGGCCGCGCGGCGGCCCCGGGCGGCGACCTCGGCGACGAGCGCGTCGCCCACCGCGCGCGGCGCGCCCGGGCTGCGTTGCAGCGCGACGTCCCAGCCGCGCTGCGCGAAGGCGGTCGCGAGCGCACGACCGAGCGACGCGGCGTCGGCCGCGCTGTCCAGCGCGCCTGCGACGAGCGCGATGCGCGGGGTCGACGTATCGGCTGAAACGGTCATTTACAATGCCGGGATGAACCCGAAAGCTCACGAATCCGCTAGTTTACCTGCTCCCGGCCCTGACGCGCTTGCGCAGTCCGAAACCCTCGCCGCGCAACTGCGCGACGAGATCGCGGCGGCCGGCGGCTGGCTGCCGTTCGACCGCTTCATGGAGCGCGCGCTGTACGCGCCCGGGCTCGGCTATTACAGCGGCGGCGCGCGCAAGTTCGGACGCCGCGCCGACGACGGCAGCGACTTCGTGACGGCCCCCGAGCTGTCGCCGCTGTTCGCGCAGACGCTCGCGAACCCCGTCGCGGACGCGCTCGCGGCGAGCGGCACGCGTCGCGTGATGGAGTTCGGCGCGGGCACGGGCAAGCTCGCGGCCGGGCTGCTCGCGGCACTCGATGCGCTCGACGTCGAACTCGACGAATACCTGATCGTCGATCTATCGGGCGAGCTGCGCGAACGGCAGCGCGACACGATCGCGGCCGCCGCGCCGGCGCTTGCCGGCAAGGTGCGCTGGCTCGACGCGCTGCCCGAGCGCTTCGACGGCGTCGTGGTCGGCAACGAGGTGCTCGATGCGATGCCGGTGCGCCTGTTCGCGAAGTCGGGCGGCGCGTGGCTGGAGCGCGGCGTCACGCTCGACGCGCGGCACGCGTTCGTGTTCGACGACCGGCCCGTCGGCGCTGCCGGCCTGCCGCCGGTGCTCGCGACGCTCGACGTCGACGACGGCTATGTGACCGAGACGCACGAAGCCGCGCTCGCGTTCACGCGCACCGTGTGCACGATGCTCGCGCGCGGCGCGGTTCTGCTGGTCGACTACGGCTTTCCGGCGCACGAGTACTACCATCCGCAGCGCGAGCGCGGCACGCTCATGTGCCACTACCGCCACCACGCGCATGACGACGCATTCCTGTACCCGGGGCTGCAGGACATCACCGCGCACGTCGAATTCACCGGCATCTACGACGCGGGCGTCGGCACCGGCGCCGAGCTGCTCGGCTACACGTCGCAGGCGCGCTTCCTGTTGAACGCGGGTATCACCGACGCGCTGGCCGCGATCGATCCGTCCGACATTCACCAGTTCCTGCCGGCCGCGAACGCGGTGCAGAAGCTGATCTCGGAGGCCGAGATGGGCGAGCTGTTCAAGGTGATCGCATTCTCGCGCGGGATCGACGGCACGCTCGACGCGTTCGCGCGCGGCGACCGCTCGCACGCGCTCTGACGGGGCGAGGGCCTGTTTCCATATGGAACGCACATGCGAATGCCCGAAATCGCTCGTCCCCCAAGGGGACTTCCTTCGGGGCGTATGGCAAGGAGTGAGGAGCGCCGTTTGGCCGCGCCAAACAAGCGACGAGCGACGCCGCCATACGGGCGATTTCGGGCATTCCCGTGACATGATTTTTTTAATTTGGGGTTGCCACGAGAACGGCCGCTCGCCGCGTTGCGCTCCTTGCGAATACGTCCAGTATTCGCGGCGTCGCGCGCCTCGCGAGCGGCCGTTCTCGTGGCAACGCATGCGCGTTCCATATGGAAACAGGCCCTAGCATGCTGCGCTGGCTGATGGCGTCGTTCTTCGCGGTGATGATCCTGACGCGCTGCTGGCCGTGGCTCGGCAAGCTCGGCATCGGGCGGATGCCGGGCGACGTCACGCTGACGCTCGGCGGGCGGCGCTACCCGTTCCCGTTCATGTCGACGCTGGTGCTGACGATGCTGGTGTCGATGGTCGCGCGGCTGCTCTGAGCCGCGCCGCATGCGGCGGCGCGTCGCGGTCCGGCCGCGGCGCGCGCGATGGTCCCGCGCATTACGGTTCGCGCATCACAGTTCAATCTCGCCGAGGATCCGGTGCGCGAGCGCCTTCGCTTCGTCGAACGCCTCTTCCTCGCTCGGGCTCGTCGTGTGGACGTCGTAGCGCATGTTCTCCGTCTCGTCGCCGTCGTCCCGGGCGAGGATCACGTAGCCCTGGAATTGCCCGTTGGCGGTGTGCTGCGTATGCGCCTTGGCCGTGTAGATGCCTTTCGTGAACGTGTTCGTGTCCATCGTGCCTCTCCCGCAATAGGACACTTCATCGTAGCACTGCGGCGCAGCATGTACAGCGCCGCTAATCGGCGACCGATCAGCGCGCCGCCCCTGTCATCCCCATGCCGTCACCGTTCGAGCAGCGCGACGACCTCGTCGAGCGTCGGCGCGTGCGCGCCCGTATGCCGGCACGCGGCCGCGCCTGCCGCGAGGGCGAACACGAGATGCTCGCGCCACGACCGCTGCGGCGCGGCCATCAGGCTGAACAGCAGGCCGCCGATCGACGCGTCGCCCGCGCCCACGGTGTCGACTACCTCGACGCGCGGCGGGCTGGCCTCGAGCACGTCGCCGTCCGCGTAGAGCGTCGCCGCCTGCGCGCCGCGCGTGACGAGCACGGCCGCGCGCGGATTCAGCGCGCGCACCGCGTCGACCGCGTCGGGGCCGTCGCCGCCGAACAGGTGGCGCAGGTCCTCGTCGGACACCTTGATCAGGTCGGCGAGGCCGGCCATCTTCTCCAGTGTCGGCCGGTACGCGGCCGTCATCAGGTTCCGGTAGTTCGGATCGAAGCTGATCTTCACGCCGCGCGCGTGCAGGTCGGCCGCGAGCGCGACGAGCGTGCCCGCGAGCGGTTCGCGCACCAGGCTGATGCAGCCGAAGTGCGCCCATTGCACGTGTTCGGTCCAGCCGGCCGGCAGCCGCGCCGGGTCGAACGCGAGGTCCGCGCTGGCATCGCCGATGAAGAAGTACGCGGGCGGCCGGGTCTCGTGGACGATCGCGAGCAGCGGCGCGCGCGGCACGCGCTGCAGGAAGCGCAGGTCGAGCCCGGCCGCGTCGCTGGTGCGCCACAGCACGTCGGAGAAGCAGTCCTCGCCGATCGCGCCGGCGAGCGCGCTCGGCACGCCGAGCCGCGCGACCGCGCGTGCGACGTTCCAGCCGGCGCCGCCCGGCACCGAGGTCCACTGCGCGTCGCCCGCGCGCACCATGTCGGTCAGGATGTCACCTGCCGACACGAATGCCGGAAACGTGCCGCCGCTCATTGCGTCGGCTCGCTGCGCGCCGCACGGGCAAGGGTCGCGAGCACGTCATAGCACGCGCCCATCGTGTGATAGTCGGTCTTGCCGGCCGGGCTCTTCTCGTCGCTGTACTTGCGGTTGTCGCAGGTGAGGATCCGGTACCACGCGCCGTAGCGGTGATCGACGAAATGCGCCCAGCTGTAGCGCCAGATCTCGTCGTACCAGTCCCAGAAGCGCTCGCTGCCGGTGCGCGCGCCGAGCATCGCGGCCGCCGCGAAGGTTTCCGCCTGCACCCAGAAATACTTGTTGTGGTCGCAGATCGTGAAGTCGGGGCCGAAGCCGTAGCAGAGGCCGCCGTGATCGGCGTCCCACGCGTGCGTGAGCGCCGCGTCGAACAGCTCGGCCGCGCGCGGCACGAGCCAGTCGAGCGGGCGGTGCCGTTCCAGGATCAGCAGCAGCTTCGCCCATTCGGTCTGGTGCCCGGGCTGGAAGCCCCACGGACGGAAGATGTTCGAGCTGTCGTCCTTGTTGTAGTCCCAGTCGACCGACCAGTCCGCATGGTAGTGCTCCCACACGAGGCCGCCCGACAGCGCGGCCTGGCGCTGCGTGATATGGGTCGCGAGCTTCTCCGCGCGGTCGAGGTAGGTGACGTGGCCGGTCGCCTCGTAGGCCGCGAGCAGCGCCTCCGTCATGTGCATGTTCGCGTTCTGGCCGCGGTATGACGACACGTTCCAGTTCGGCGTCGCGTCGTCCGCATAGAGGCCCGCGGCCGCATCCCAGAAGCGGTGCTCGGCGAGCTCGTAGGTCGACGCGATCAGCGCACGCGCTTCGTCGATGCCGGCCATGGTCGCGTGCGCGGCGGCCAGCAGCACGAACGCGAGCCCGTAGCAGTGGCGCGTGGCGTCGAGCGTCTCGTGCTTCGCGCCGTCGCGCCAGTCGAGTTCCCAGTCGTAGCCCTGCAGGTCGTCGTCCCAGTGCGCGTCGCGCAGGAAGCGCAGCCCGTGGCGCGCGTACTCGAGATGGCGCGGATCGCCGAAATGCCGGTACGCCATCGCGTAGTTGAAGACGAACCGGCAGCTGCTGACCAGATGCCGCGACGTGCGGTTGTAGATGCTGCCGTCGTCGCGGAAGTAGTGGTAGAAGCCGCCCGTCGGGTCGAACGCGTTCGTCGCGTAGAAGCGCAGCGTGTCCTCGATGTGCGACAGCAGGAACGACGGATCGCGGAAGCTCGCGACGAACGGTGCCGCTTGCGCGTGGTTGGCCGGCGTGGCCGTGCGGGATTGGACCGGGGGCATGTTCATGATTCGGTGACCGTGGCGGTATCGAGTGCCGGTGAGCCGGCGGGCTGGCTGCTGGCCCGCACGATCAGCTCGACGGGCAGGGAGATCTCGGTGCGCTCGGGCGCTTCGGCGAGCAGCAGTTCGACGCCGCGGCGGCCGAGCGCTTCCTTGTCGACGGCGAGCGTCGTGAGCGGCGGGTTCGCGTGCGCGGCGGCGGGGATGTCGTCGAAGCCGACGATCGCGATGTCTTCCGGAATCCGCACGCCGCGCGCGATGCACACGCGCTGCGCGGCCAGCGCGGCGGCGTCGTTGTATGCGAACACGGCGTCGGGGCGCGGGCCGGGCGCGTCGAGCAGCTGCTGCATCGCGCGCGCGGCGCCGGTGTCGGGGTCGAGCCCGGCGTCGATCGTCACTTCGTACGCGGGATCGAACAGCCGCCCGGCCTCGAAGAACGCGCGCCGGTAGCCGATCGCGCGCTGCGCGATGCTGTAGTGCGCGGCGGAGCCGCCGATGAACGCGATCCGCGAGCGGCCGGTGGCGAGCAGGTGGCGCATCGCGAGCGCCGCGCCCGTCGCGTTGTCGATGTTCACCGAGCGCAGGCCGGGCGCCCACAGGTCGATCAGCACGAGCGGGCGGCCGGTCGCGGCGAGCGCCTCGATCGTCTCGGGCTCGATGAAGCCGGCCACCGCGATCGCGTCGGGCGCGTGCGGGCGCATCTGGCGCAGCACGTCGTCGTTCGGACCGACCGTGAGCAGCGTCGGCACGATGCCGCGCTCGCGGCACGCGTCCTCGACGCCGTGCAGCACGTGCGAGAAGAACGGACTGGCGGGAAAGCGGTTGTGCTGGCGGTGCAGCAGGAAGGTGAGCCGGCGGATGCGCGGGCGCAACTGGGCCGGGTCGTAACCGAGCCGCTGCGCGATCTCGACGATGCGCGCGCGCGTGGCTTCGGACAGGCCCGGCTGGTTTTTCAGCGCGCGGGAGACGGTGCCGATCGAGACCTCTGCCGCCCGCGCTACGTCGCGAATGGTGGTGCCCATCGTTCGGGGTCCGGTTTGTTTAGGGTGACGGCGATTGTATAGTAAAACTCGGCGCCAAATTCGGGCCGGATAACCGGGGAATACCCGGAAATAACGGGTTTTTTACGTGCTAATCTGCGAAAACGCCGTTACTAAAAATACTAAACAAAACGCGAAAAAGGCAAGGTGATCGGATGGAACGGGGTGGTGCTGGGAGGCGGCGCGTCGCATGCGTTCGGATGTTCGGCGCAACAGGGCCGGTCGACAGGCGTCGCCGGGGATCGGGGCGGCACGGGCGTGCAGCACCGGTAATGTCGTTCGGGCAAGCCGACGGCCTGTCGAGCGGCCGCCCGGCATGCGGCCGGCCGCTGCCCGCCGCTCGGAGCCCGCCGTTCAGCCGCTCGCTCACCGTCGTTCAGCCCGCCGTTCGGCCCGCCGCCCAGCTCGCCGTTCAGCCCGCCGCTCGGAGCCCGCCGTTCAGCCGCTCGCTCACCGTCGTTCAGCCCGCCGTTCAGCCCGCCGCCCAGCTCGCCGCTCAGCTCGCCGCTCGGCCCGCCGTTCAACCCGCCGCCGCGAGCGGCGGCTCGCCGCGCTCGCGCAGCGCCGCGCGGCCCGCATCGAGATCGACGACCGCGAGCCCGCCCGGCTGCTGTTTCGCCCGCCGCTTCGCGAGCGCGGCGACTGACGCGATCTCGTCGCTGCCGTAGCGCATCGCGCCGTGCGCGCCTGCCGGCACGCCGACCGCGCCGATCGCCATCGTCACGAAGCCGAAGAACGCGGGGTTGCCGTAGCGGTCCTCGCCGCGCAGCCCGCCCGCCAGCCGGTCGGCCTGCGTGTAGAAGCGCTGCGCGCCGTCGTTGAAGCGGGCGATCGCGTCGGTCGCCCGCGCGCGCCAGTCGTCGCGCTGGAACAGCACGAGGAAATCGTCGCCGCCGACGTGTCCGAGAAAATCCCGCTGCGGATCGCACACGCCGGCCAGCACCGTCGCCGCGAACTTCAGCACTTCGTCGCCTTGCCAGTAGCCGTACTGATCGTTGAACGGCTTGAACTGGTTCAGGTCGACGTAGCACGCATGGAAGCCGGCGTCGCGCTCCAGCAGGCGGTCGATGTGCGCGCTGATCGGGATGTTGCCGGGCAGGAAGGTCAGCGGATTCGCGTAGCGCGCGGCCTCGATGCGCATCTCGGTCACCGCGCGCACGAGGCTCTCGCCGGTGCCGAGCCCGAGGTAGCGGCCGTGTTCGGTGATCACGAAACCGTCCGCGAGATAGCGCTGGTCGTGGCTCGCGAGCAGCATCGCGAGCTGCTCGACCGAGGTTGCGTTGTCGATCATCAGCGGCGCGTCGTTCGCGAACTGCAGGCACGGCTTCTTCCCGAACACCTCGCGGTGGTACGGCAGCGTGAAGCGGTCGATGAAGCCGCGCCGGTTCACGAGCGCGATCGGCCGCCCGCGTTCGACGAGCGCGACCGCGTGCAGGCCGGGCATCCGGTTGAACAGGTCGAGCACGTCGTTGTTGGTCGCCTCGCGCGGCAGCGCCGGCGCGGGGACGAGCATCTTCGCCGCGATCGTGCCGGCCGGCCGCGCGGTGCGCGTCGCGCCGGGGAACACCGCGATGTGCGGGGTGCGGATCGCGTCGCGCGCGGCCGGCGCGACGACCGGCGACGGCCGCGCGTTCGGCCGACCGAGCAGGAAGCCCTGCACGCAGCAGATGCCCATATCGCGCACGACGACCAGGTCGCACGCGTTCTCGATTCCTTCCGCGATCAGCTGCGCGCCGCTCGCGTGCGCGAAGTGCTGCATCGCCCTGACCGCCTCGAACTTGAGCGGGTCGCGCGCGATGTCGTGGATGAAGAAGCGGTCGATCTTCACGACATCCGGGTGCAGGCGCAACCACAGGTTCATGCTCGCGTTCGCGGTGCCGTAGTCGTCGAGCGCGAACTGGATGCCCGCGTCGCGCAGCGACGCGACCGCCGGCTCGATGCGCGCGACGTCCGGCATCGCGGTCTGCTCGGTCAGCTCGATCACGATGCGCTCGGCCCCGACCCCCGCCCGGCCGAGCAGTTGCCGCGCGCGCTCGCGTTCACGCGCGAGTTGCACGATCGTTCCCGCACTGAAGTTGAGAAACAGCTTGCCGTCGCAGCCGAGCGCTGCGAACGCGTCGAGGCAGGTGCGCGCGGCCGCCTGCTCGAGCGCGATGGTCGCGCCGTCGCGGGCGGCCTGCGCGAACAGCGCGGCCGGCGGCTCGAGGTCGGTGCCGCGCGGGCCGCGGATCAGGCCTTCGTAGCCGACGACCGTGCCCGATCCGAGGTCCACGATCGGTTGGAACACGGCGGCGAGCGCGCGCTCCGCGATCAGGCGCGTGGTGGGAGCAACGGACGAGTCAGGATGGGGCGCGGGCATGGGGGAGGGCGGCCGAGGCGACGGGACGCCCGACTTTAACGGCAGCGCGCGCGAAGAATTGAATGAAGATTTCGTGACACGATGCGCGGCGATGGTGCATGCGTCACGTCGGGCTGAAACGGAGCGCCGGGGGAGGAGGTCGAGGCGGGAGCGGAAAGGCGCCTACCCCGGCGCGGCCAGCCATGCCGGCCGCGCCGCTGCCGCGTCAGCGCTTGCCCGCGTTCAGCGTGCCCTGCGTGCGCGCCGTGCCGGCCGCGGCATCCTCGCCGTCGCGCTCGCCGCTCAGGTCGCGCGCCCCCCAGCGCTGCGCGAGCGCCGCGCATGCCATCAGCTGGATCTGGTGGAACAGCATCAGCGGCAGCACGATCGCGCCGACCGCCTGCGCGGAGAAGATCACCTTCGCCATCGGCACGCCGGCCGCGAGGCTCTTCTTCGACCCGCAGAAGATGATCGTGATCTGGTCGGCCCGGTTGAAGCCGAGCCGCTTGCTGACAACCGTGGTCAGCACCAGCGCGATCACGAGCAGCACGACGTTGACGACCAGCAGGCCGCCGAGCGCGCGCGCCGGAATCTGGTGCCACAGCCCCTGGTTCACGGCCTCGCTGAACGCGACATACACGACGAGCAGGATCGAGCCCTGGTCGACGAAGCGCAGCACGCCGCGATTGCGCTCGATCCAGCCGCCGATCACGGGCCGCAGCAGCTGGCCGGCGACGAACGGCACGAGCAGCTGCATCACGATGCTGCCGACGGTACTCCACGGCGACGCGGCCGCGGCCGACTGCGACGTGATCATCAGCCCGACGAGCGCCGGCGTCACGAAGATCCCGAGCAGGCTCGACGCGGACGCCGCGCACACGGCGGCCGGCACGTTGCCCTTCGCGATCGACGTGAACGCGATCGACGACTGGACCGTCGACGGCAGCGTGCACAGAAAGAGCACGCCGGCATAGAGCGTCGGCGTGACGAGCGGCTGCAGCACGGGCTTCAGCGCGAGGCCGAGCAGCGGGAACAGCGCGAACGTGCTGAGCAGCACGACCGCATGCAGCCGCCAGTGGGTCGCCCCCGCGACGACGGCTTCGCGCGACAGCTTCGCGCCATGCAGGAAGAACAGCAGGCCGACCGCGATGTTGGTCGCCCAGTTGAACGCATGGGCGGCCGGGCCGCGGCACGGCAACAGGCTCGCGAGCACGACGGTGCCGACGAGCGCGAGCGTGAAGTTGTCGGGAAGGAAACGGGGACGGGCCATCGGGAGCTCGATTCGGAAACGGCGGCGCGCATCTCGCGCGCGCGAAGCCGATATTGTCCCGCCCGGTCATTCAATAGACAAATTCATTGTGAGAATCGATTGATGAATCCATTGCATGCGGCAGGCCCGCACGAGGGCGCGCGAATGCGCAGAAGAATGTTCTTCCACGATTGGCTGCGGAAGTGAAAAAACCTAGCAGTAACATGGTGTTACACCGATGCCGGCGACCTAACACTTTTTGGCTCGACACCGTTTCGGACCGCTCATAAATTACTGCTGAAAGGCTTGCGTCAGCCGGAAACACCGGCGGCGAGCGGCAACAGGCAATGAATGATGACGGAACGGGTGAAACTGAAGGTCGGACGATGGGTGGCAGGCGTGCTCGGCACGCTGCTGGTGCCGCTTGCGCTCGCGCAACCGCCGCACGGCGGTCATGCGTTCGGCGGCCACGGTTTCGGCGGCGGCGACATGCGCGCGTACGGCCAGTCGGCCGCCAGCGCACAGGTCTGGCGCCGGGCGCTGCCCCCGGGTGGTGCCCGTCCCGGCGGCGTGAGCGGCTACGGATCCCGCTGGGGTCTGCGGCCGACGCCGTCTTACGGCCATTACGCCGCGCAGAGCCCGTATCGCCCGATCAGCGCCGATTCCCGCCAGATGCCGCGCCCGCAGGGCGGCGGCAACGTGCCGTTGCGTGCCGGCTCGATCCGCGCCGACGTCGCGCGCTACAACGAGGAGCGCGGCGGCCGTCCGATGCCGCCGCCCCGCGCGCAGGAAGAACCTGCCCACTCGCCGTATTTCTCCCCCTTCTACCGAAACTGAGCGCCCCGCGCGTTCGCTGAGCGCCGCCGCGCGCTCGTCCCTCGCCGACTGTGATGCGAATTCGCCACAGTCGCGCGCAGATTTCCGCTGATTTTCCCGCCGCATTGCGCTATCTTTCGCGCCCGGCACGGGCGCCATCCCGCGGCCGTCCCGTCGCGTGCCTGCCCCGCGCGGGCCCGCCGCGACGCGTCCGACCATGTGTCGATTCCGCGAAGTTAATGCCGCCGCTATACCCGCAATAAGTGTGCGCAATTTTGACCGGACAAATGATCCGTAAAGATGGCTGCGCCCCATACGACGCAAGCAATCGGCTCCAAAAAACAACGCTCGCGCCACTTATCGACATTCGACAAAACCTGGAGATCCCATGAAAGCATTCGCTCGCCGTGCGTCGCGCACGTCCGTCAAGCTGATCGCCGCGGCCGCCTGCGTGGCGGCCGCCGCACCCGTCCACGCGCAGTCGAGCGTTTCGCTCTACGGTCAGGTGGACGAATGGGTCGGCGCAACCAAGTTCCCGGGCGGCGATCGCGCGTGGAACGTGTCGGGCGGCGGGATGTCGACCTCGTACTGGGGCCTGCACGGTGCGGAGGATCTCGGCAACGGCTACAAGGCGATCTTCACGCTGGAGAGCTTCTTCCGCGCGCAGAACGGCCAGTTCGGCCGCTTCCAGGGCGATACGTTCTTCGCGCGCAACGCGTACGTCGGCGTCAGCTCGCCGTACGGCACGGTGACGGCAGGCCGCCTGACGACGCACCTGTTCCTGTCGACGATCCTGTTCAACCCGTTCTACGACTCGTACACCTTCTCGCCGATGGTGTACCACGTGTTCCTCGGCCTCGGAACGTTCCCGACCTATCCGAGCGACCAGGGCGCGGTCGGCGATTCGGGCTGGAACAACGCGCTGTCGTATACGTCGCCTTCGTTCGGCGGCCTGAATTTCGGGGCGATGTACGCGCTCGGCAACACGGCCGGCGACAACCGCTCGAAGAAGTGGAGCGCGCAGTTCAACTACGCGAACGGCCCGTTCGCCGCGACCGCCGTCTACCAGTACGTGAACTTCAACAACGGCCCGCAGGACCTGAGCTCGCTCGTGACCGGCATGAAGAGCCAGGGCATCGGGCTGGTCGGCGCGACCTACGACCTGAAGTACGTGAAGCTGTTCGGCCAATACATGTATACGAAGAACGACCAGGTTGCCGGCAGCTGGCACGTGAATACCGCGCAGGGCGGCGTGTCGGTGCCGCTCGGCGTCGGCAACGCGATGGCGTCGTATGCGTACTCGCGCGACGCGGGCGGCCTCGACCAGACGCGCCAGACCTGGGCCGTCGGCTACGACTATCCGCTGTCCAAGCGCACCGACGTCTACGCCGCGTACATGAACGACCACATCAGCGGCCTGTCGAACGGCAACACGTTCGGCGCAGGCATCCGCGCAAAGTTCTGACGAGACGATGGCGGGCGCGAATCAACACCGCGCGTCCCGCCCGCCCGTTTCACGCCCCGAAACGGCGCAGCTTTCCGTTGCGCCGTTTTGCCATTGTTGACCTTTGTGTTTCCTTGCCTTTGTTACCCTATCTCGTAATTGCATGATTCCCAGGAATTGCGAGCTAGTTCGATGGATACCCTCGTCAGCATGAATGTGTTTCGCTACGTCGTCGAAGTGGGCAGCTTCGTCGGCGCGGCGGAGCGCATGCAGATGTCGGCCGCGATGGCGAGCAAGCACGTGATGCATCTCGAGCAGCAGCTCGGCGCGCGGCTGCTGCATCGTACGACACGACGTGTCGCGCCGACCGAGGCGGGACGCGAATACTATGAGCGCCTCGTGCAGGCGCTGTCGGAACTTGACGAAGCCGGACAGGCGGTCGGCGCCGCGAGCGTCGTGCCGCAGGGCCGCCTGCGCGTGACGTCGCTGTCCGCGTTCGGATTGCGGCACGTGATGGAGGCCGTCACCGAATATGCGGGCCGGTTCCCGGACGTGACCGTCGACATGACGCTGTCCGATCGCGTGGTCGACCTGATCGAGGAAGGCTATGACGTCGCGGTGCGCGCGGCGCCGAACGGACTGAAATCCTCGTCGCTGGTCGCGCGGCAGATCGCGACCGCGCACATCCTGCTGGTCGCGTCGCCCGAGTATCTCGAGAAGCACGGCACGCCCCAGACGATCGCCGATCTCGCGCACCACAACTACCTGCGCCGCGATTCGAATTCGACGATGCTCGATTCGCTGGTGATCGACGCGGCCGCCGCGTCGCGCGTGAACCTGAACGGCAACCTGATCGTGAATCATCTCGAAGGGCTGCGCGCGGCCGTGCTCGCGGGCGCGGGCATCGCGCTGCTCGGCACCGAGGTGGTCGGCGACGACATCGAATCCGGCCGGCTCGTGCCGGTGCTGCTCGACTCGGTGCCGCCGCATGAGGCGCCGATCTATGCGGTGTATGCGAGCCGCCGCCACGTATCCGCGAAGGTGCGCTCGTTCGTCGACTTCCTCGCCGGGCGTTTCGAAGGGCAGTCGTTGTGCCCGTCGATCGAATCGCGCCTGCGCGTACTGCCGATCACGCGGATCAAGCGCGCGGGCTGACAGCTGCTACCCGCCCGCGGGCGGATATGAAAAAAGCGCGAGCCGTGGCGGTTCGCGCTTTTTCGTTTTTGGTCCGACGTGATGCGCGGTGGTGGCGCAACCCGCCGGGTGCGTCAGCGTGCGATGCCGAGCCGTGCCTTCGCGTCGTCGTACTCGCGCTTCATCCGCTCGACGAGCTCGCCGACGCTCGGCAGGTCGTCCATCAGGCCGACGCCCTGGCCGGCACCCCAGATGTCCTTCCACGCCTTCGCCTTGTCGCCGCCGAAATTCATCTTCGTCTTGTCCGATTCCGGCAGCGCGTCCGGATCGAGGCCGGCCTTCTCGATGCTCTCGCGGATGTAGTTGCCGTGCACGCCGGTGAAGAGGTTCGTATAGACGATGTCGGACGATTTCGCGTTGAGGATCGCGTGCTTGTAGTCCTCGACCGCGTGCGCTTCCTGCGTCGCGATGAAGCGCGTGCCCATGTACGCGAAGTCCGCGCCCATCGCCTGCGCGGCGAGGATCGAGCCGCCGTTCGCGATCGAACCGGACAGCACGATCGGGCCGTCGAACATCCTGCGCACTTCACCGACGAGCGCGAACGGCGAGGTCGTGCCCGCGTGGCCGCCGGCGCCGGCCGCGACGAGGATCAGCCCGTCGACGCCGGCTTCGAGCGCCTTCTGCGCGTGACGCAGGTTGATCACGTCGTGCAGCACGATGCCGCCGTAGCTGTGCACCGCGTCGACGATCTCGCGCGCCGGCGCGCGCAGGCTCGTGATGAAGATCGGTACCTTGTGGTCGACGCATACGCGCACGTCATGCTCGAGGCGCACATTCGACTGGTGGACGATCTGGTTGACCGCGATCGGGCCGATCACCGCGTCCGGGTGCTTCGCCTTGTGGTCGGCGAGCTCGGACTGGATCTGCGTGAGCCACTCGTCGAGCAGTTCGGCCGGACGGGCGTTGAGCGCGGGGAATGATCCGACGATACCCGCCTTGCATTGCGCGAGCACGAGTTCGGGGTAGCTGACGATGAACATCGGCGACGCGATGACGGGCAGCGTCAGGTTCTGCAGGACGGCGGGCAATGCCATGTGATGTCTCCAGTCTCGAGGGGCGGCCGGACCCGGCGCGATCGCGCCGATGCCGGCATCCATGCTTGGCGGGTCGAACAGTGCTTCGAGTGTAGCGGTGTAGCGCTGCGCCCATATTAATACGAACGGTCGTGCGATTCTACGCGAGCTTAGCAAACCGAGCGGCGTGGCGACAATCGAGTGAGTGTTCTCTTTCTACGTATTCGGGCCTCTGCCGCGCGCAGCAGTCGGCCGGGCGCTCCTACAATACCCGCCATAACAAACCCACGAGAAACAAACCATGTCGTTTGAGGCGTTTGCATCGTTTCGCGTGACGATGCAGGACACCGACATCTTCGGTGTCAAAGGAGGCGCGGGGCCGCCGCTTCTGCTGCTGCACGGCCATCCGCAGACCCACATGATCTGGCATCGCGTCGCCGCGATGCTGGCGAATCACTTCACGGTGATCGCGACCGACCTGCGCGGCTACGGCGCGTCGGGCAGGCCGCCGAGCGACGCGCGGCATGCGCCGTATTCGAAACGCGCGATGGCGGCCGACCAGGTCGCCGTGATGCGGCATTTCGGCTTCGAGCAATTCCACGTGTGCGCGCACGATCGCGGCGCGCGCGTCGCGCACCGGCTCGCGCTCGATCATCCGGCGGCGGTCGAACGGATGATGCTGCTCGACATCGCGCCGACGCTCGCGATGTACGAGAAAACCGATCGCGCGTTCGCGACCGCGTATTTCCACTGGTTCTTCCTGATCCAGCCGGCGCCGCTGCCCGAAACGCTGATCGAAGGCCGCACCGATGCGTATATCGAGCGCGTGATGGGCAACCGTTCCGCCGGGCTCGCGCCGTTCGCGCCGGAGGCGCTCGACGCGTATCGCGCCGCGCTCGCGCAGCCGGGCGCCGTGCATGCGATGTGCGAGGACTACCGCGCGTCGGCGACGATCGATCTCGAACACGACCGCGCGGATCTCGAGCGCGGCAACAAGGTCGCGTGTCCGCTGCGCGTGCTGTGGGGCGAACACGGGATCGTCGGCCGTTGCTTCGATCCGCTCGACGAATGGCGGCGCGTCGCGCGCGACGTCAGCGGCCGCGCGCTCGATTGCGGGCACTACATTCCGGAAGAGGCGCCCGTCGCGCTGATCGACGAGATGCTCGCGTTCTTCGACGCGCACGACGCGGCCGCGTGAGCGGCGCCGGCCGCGGCGGGTCGCGCGCCGACGGTCAGCGGCGCGCGGCGTCGTCTTCGACGAGCGGCGGCAGGCGGCGCGGCACGGGCGTCGATTTCACGATCGCCGTGCTCGTTTCCGCGCGCTCCGTCACCTTCGACAGGATGTCGTCGAGGTGATCGATCGTGCGCAGGTAGAGCCGGCAGATGAAGCAGTCCTCGCCGGTCACCTTGTCGCATTCGACGAATTCGGGAATCCGCCGCAACACCTCCTCGACCAGATGCAGTTGCCCCGGCAACGGCTTCACGCGGACGATCGCCTGCAGCGTGTAGCCGAGCGCGCGCGGGTCGAGTTCGATGGTGAAGCCCGCGATCACGCCCTGCGCCTCGAGCCGCCGCACGCGGTCGGCGGTCGCGGGCGCCGACAGCCCGATCTGCCGCGCCAGTTCGCTGGTCGCGATGCGCGCATCCTCGGCAAGCGCCGCGAGGATCGCGCGGTCGGTCGCGTCCAGTGACGCGACGGCGGGCGGGGAAAGGCGTTTCGACATGATCGCTTTGCTTTCGAAGGTGAATCGGTGGTTTCGCTTCAGTTTAGTCGTGGATGCGCGGAAAGCAAGTTCCTAGAATCGAAGTCATCTTCTCTCGCTAAACGGAGTCCATGATGGCCTCGAACGAAACCCGCCGCGGTGCCGCCGAGATGGTCGTCGCGATGATGATGTCCGGCACGATCGGCTGGCTCGTGATGTCGTCGCAGCAACCGCTCACCAACGTCGTGTTCTTCCGCTGCCTGTTCGGCGCCGCGACGCTCGCGATCGTCTGCGCGGCGCTCGGCTTCCTGCGCCGCGCGCTGTTCTCGCCGCGCATGCTTGCACTCGCGACGCTCGGCAGCGTCGCGATCGTCGCGAACTGGCTGCTGCTGTTCGCCGCGTATTCGCGCGCGTCGATCTCGATGGCGACCGCCGTCTACAACACGCAGCCGTTCATGCTCGTCGCGCTCGGCGCGATCGTGTTCCGCGAACGGGTCAGCGCATCGACGATCACGTGGCTCGCGCTCGCCTTCGTCGGGCTCGTGTGCGTGGTGCGGGTCGAGCCGGCGGTGCTCGCGGTACCCGGCGAATATCTCGAAGGCGTCGCGCTGTCGCTCGGCGCGGCGTTCCTGTACGCGGTGTCGTCGATCGTCACGAAGCACCTGAAGGGCACGCCGCCGCATCTGCTCGCGTTGCTGCAGGCCGGCCTCGGCATCGTGCTGCTCGCACCGTTCGCCCACTTCGGCACGTTGCCCGCGACGCCCGCGCAGTGGCTCGATCTCGTCGTGCTCGGTGTCGTGAACACCGGCCTGATGTATGTGCTGCTGTACGGCGCGATCCAGAAGCTGCCGGTCGCGATGACGGGCGCGCTGTCGTTCGTCTATCCGGTCGTCGCGATCATCGTCGATCGCGTCGCGTTCGGGCAGACACTCGCGTGGACGCAGGTGCTCGGCGCGCTCCTGATCCTGCTCGCGGCGGCCGGCGTGAACCTCGGCTGGCGCATCGTGCCCGCGCGTCGCGCGACCGTCGGCAACTGAAACGCTCGTGCGATTCGGCGGGCTGTTTCGGCTCGTCGCCAGGGCTGGCTGCCGCGCCTGTTGGCGCCGCGTCCGGGAACGCGGATTGCCCGCGAAAAATGCCGTAAGGAGTTGTAGGGAAACACCCGATGCGACGCCGCAGCGTCGCTCGTATGATGCGGGCTGTGACGTTGATCACGTTCACAGGATTCCGATCTCATGCCGTTCGCCAGACAGGCCGAACGGCATTTTTTTATGCGCCGCTCCGGGCGAGCAGGCGCCGCCGCGCGTCGAGCCGCGTGAGCAGCGCGCGTCTCGCATCGTCGTCCGACGCGCGCCATCCCTTGATCTCGTCGCGCGTGCGGAGGCACCCCGCGCACCAGTCGGTACGCGGGTCGATCCTGCATACGTCGGTGCACGGCGACGCGACCGTGCCGACCAGCACCGGCACGTCGCTCATGCGTCGTTCCTCAACGCGACGTCGGCGACCGGCGCGCCCGTCAGCGAGACGAGCTCCTGCGGCGACAGGTTGAACACCGCGTGCGGATGGCCGGCGGCCGCCCACAGGCTGTCGAGCGCGAGCAGGTCGGCGTCGATCAGCGTGACCGGTTCGACGAGATGGCCGATCGGACACACGCCGCCGATCGCGTAGCCGGTGTGGTCGCGCACGAACTTCGCATCGGCACGGCCGACCGGGCCGACCTGGGCGGCGACCTTCTTCTCGTCGACGCGGTTCACGCCGCTCGCGACGACGAGCACCGGCAGCCCGTCCGATTCGCGCCGAAACAGGATCGACTTCGCGATCTGCGCGACCGAGCAGCCGAGCCCGGCCGCGGCCTCGGCGGAGGTCTTGCCGGTTTCGGCGAGCATCACGATGCCTTTCGAATGCCCGCGCTCGCGCAGCAGCAGCGCGACGCGCCGCGCGGAATCGGGGAGGGAGTCGAATGAGGTGGGTGTCGTCATGGAGAATCCGTGAGTGGCGGGGTCAGACGCAGCTCGGCGCGTCGGTCGCGCTCTGCGCCTTGGCGAGCAGCGCGCGGCCGGCGCGCGACACGTTCGCGCGGCCGATCGCGTTCGAGATGAAGTCGCCGGCGGCGACCACCTGCGCGAGGTCGATGCCGGTGTCGATGCCGAGGCCCTGCATCAGGTACAGCACGTCCTCGGTCGCGACGTTGCCGGTCGCGCCCTTCGCGTACGGACAGCCGCCGAGGCCGGCAACCGACGCGTGGAAGATCTCGATCCCTTCGAACAGCGCCGCGTAGATGTTCGCGAGCGCCTGGCCGTAGGTGTCGTGGAAGTGGCCCGACAGCCGTTCGCGCGGAAACACGCGCGTGACGGCCGACAGCACTTCGCGCGTGCGCTTCGGCGTGCCGACGCCGATCGTGTCGGCGATGTCGATCTCGTCGCAGCCGAGCGCGGCGAAGCGTTCGACGACGTCGACGACCGACGCGACCGGCACCTCGCCCTGGTACGGGCAGCCGAGCGTGCACGACACGCTGCCGCGCAGCCGCACGCCGGCATCCTTCGCGGCCTTCGCGACCGGCTCGAAGCGCGCGATGCTCTCCGCGATGCTGCAGTTGATGTTCCGTTGCGAGAACGCCTCGCTCGCCGCGCCGAAGATCACCACTTCGTCCGCGCGTGCGGCGAGCGCGTTCTCGAAGCCCTTCAGGTTCGGCGTGAGCACCGAATACACGGTGCCCGCGCGACGCTCGATGCCGGCCATCACGTCGGCGCCGTCGGCCATCTGCGGCACCCATTTCGGCGACACGAACGACGCGGCCTCGATGTTGCGGAAACCGGCGCGCGACAGCCGGTCGACGAGCGCGATCTTCACGTCGGTCGGCACGAAGGTCTTTTCGTTCTGCAGCCCGTCGCGCGGGCCGACTTCGACGATCTTGACGGCAGTGGGGAACGTCATGGTTGTCTCCAGTTTGTATAGGGCGGAATTCAGTAGCCGCGCGCGTAGTCGACGATGCCACCGACACGCTCGCCGCGCTCGAGCGCGCGGATCTTGCCCGCGATCTGCTCGACGGCTTCGTCGCGCAGCGTCTCGGCCGAGCAGTGCGGCGTGATCGTGATGCGCGGCGCGTGCCAGAACGGATGATCGGCCGGCAGCGGCTCGTGCTGGAACACGTCGAGCGTCGCCGCGGCGAGCTGGCCACTTGCGAGCGCGTCGAGCAGGTCGGCTTCGACGAGATGCGCGCCGCGTGCGACGTTCACCAGGTACGCACCCGGCGCGAGCCGGGCGAAAGTGCGCGCTGACAGGATCCCGTCGGTATCGCGCGTGCTCGGCAGCAGGTTCACGAGTACTTTCGCGCCGTCGATGCACGCGTCGAACGCGTCGTCGCCCGCGAAGGTCTCGATACCGTCGAGCTGCTTCGGGCCGCGGCTGTAGCCGCGCACCGGCAGGCCGAGCGCGGCGAGCGCCTGCGCGACCTGCGCACCGAGCACGCCGAGGCCGAGCACCGCGACGGTGAAGTGCGCGCGCGGATGCGGTTCGAGCACCTGCCAGCGGCGCTCGCGCTGCAGCGCTTCGTATTCGTCGAAGCGGCGCAGGTAGCGCAGCACCGCGTGCGTCACGTAGTCGATCATCTGCTGCGCCATGCCCGAATCCTCGAGGCGCACCAGCGGCACGTCGCGCGGCAGCGTGCCGGGATGCGCGCGGTCGAGCGCGAGCAGCGCGTCGACGCCCGCGCCGAGATTGAAGATCGCGCGCAGGCCGTCGCGCGGCGCGAACAGCTCGCGCGGAGCGCGCCACACGAGCGCGTAGTCGGCGGCGGCCGTGTCGCCCGGCTGCCACGCGCGCAACTGGGCGTCGGGCAGCGCCTGCGCGATCGCGTCGCGCCATGCGTCGGCTTCCTGGTGCGGCGAATAGAACAGGATCTTCATGTGCTTACTTCGCGAACAGCTGGCCGATGTCGGCGAACGCCTTGAATTCCAGCGCGTTGCCGCACGGATCGAGGAAGAACATCGTCGCCTGCTCGCCAACCTCACCCTTGAAGCGGATGTGCGGCTCGATCACGAAGCGCGTGTGTGCAGCCTTGAGTTTATCGGCGAGCGCATGCCATTCGTCCATCGACAGCACGACGCCGAAATGGCGCACGGGCACGTTGTCGCCATCGACCGGATTCACCGCGCTTGCGCCGGTTTCGTCCGGCGCGAGATGCGCGACGAGCTGGTGGCCGAAAAAGTCGAAGTCGACCCAGTGATCCGAGCTGCGGCCCTCGGGGCAGCCGAGCAGGCCGCCGTAGAACGCGCGCGCGTCGGCGAGGCTCGATACGGGAAAGGCAAGATGGAACGGGCGCAGCGCGCCGGCGGGCGTAGCGGACATCGGGCGTCTCCTGTCGATCGGACCCGGCGCGGCGGCGCGCGGGTTCGATCCGATGCATGGCAAGCGGGAAGCCCACATTCTACGGTTTCGCGGCGTGTTGCGCCGCCGCGGGGCCGCCGACGCGCGCCGCACGGCCCGCACCGGCGCGCCGGCCCCGGTGGCCGTCCCCGGTGCCCGTCGCCGGTGGCCGTCCCGCACAAAAGCAAAGCACAAAATATTGGTTCGGCCGCCGCGCGCGGCGCGCCACAATCGAACCTCGTCTCCAAGCAAAGCAAGCGAGGGCAATCATGCGCGCATGCAGCAAATCGGCGTGGCCGCCGCGGCTCGTGACCGTTCCGGGCCTGCACGGCAGCGAAGGCGCCCACTGGCAGACCTGGCTGGAGCGGCAGTTCCCGCGTTCGCTGCGGGTCGAGCAGGCCGACTGGGACGCCCCCGATCTCGCGCGCTGGGCGCAGTCGGTGCGCGCGCTGCTCGAGCGCGAGCGCGGCCCGTTCGTGCTGGCCGCGCACAGCTTCGGCTGCCTCGCGGCCGCGCATGCGCTCGCGCAATGGCCGCAGGCGGCCGACGTCGCGGGCGTGCTGCTCGTCGCACCGGCCAGTCCGAGGAAATTCACGTTCGCCGGAGCGTTCGACGCGCGCCGGCTCGCGGTGCCGTCGATCGTGATCGGCAGCGAGACCGATCCGTGGATGCCGCTCGCCGATGCGCGCACGCTCGCGCAGCGGCTCGGCAGCGCATTCGTGAACCTCGGTGACGCGGGGCACATCAACACCGCGGCCGGCTTCGGGCCGTGGCCGCGCGCGAAATATTTCGTCGACACGCTGGTGCATTGCGCGGCGCCGCTGCGCTTTCGCGATGCGGACGACGGCTTCGACGCCGCGCTCGTCGACCGCGCGCTCGCGCACGCGATCTGACACTCATCGGCACGCGCTGCGCGGCGGGGGCCGCGCAGTGTCGTGACACCGCTACGACGCGGAGACGGGCGCCACCGCGGCCGGATCCGAGTAGCTCGACCGGCCGTTCTCGACGTGACCCGCGAAGCGGCGCGAGAACGTGCCGTTCGCGCCGTCGCTCACCGTAACGTCATACCAGTGGTGGCTCGATGCGAGCGCTCACTGCTCGACGCGCTCGTCGCCGCCGTGCAGCGTCACCTGGCGCGCGGGCGCGCCGTATGCGTTGTCGGCCAGCGTCAGCGTGACGTGACCCGCGCCATGGTTGCGCAGCTTCAGGTACAGGTTGCCGTTCGCGATGTCGTAGCCGGCCTTCACCTCCGGCTGCGCGTGGTTGCGGCGGCGCGCGGTCGCGGCCGACACGTTGCCCGCGAACATCCGGACGAAGCCGTTCGGCCCGTACACCGAGAACGCATACACGCCGTTCGTCTCCGTCAGGTCGAAGTCCGCGTGCAGCACGCGGCGCGCGCCGACCGTGTAGCGCCACGGGCCGTCGGTGCGGTTCGTCGCGTACACCTGGAAGTGCGCGCCCTGGTTGCCGCGGTTCGCGAACTCGATGCGCAGCGTGTTGCCGCCGTCAATGCTCGCGTTCACATGCAGTTCGTAAGGCAGCGCGCGTGCGGGCCGCACGCCGGGTTCCTGCGGGACGATCGGCGATGGCGTCGCGGGCACGGTGGGCGCGGGTTGCGACGTGCATTGCTGGTCGGCGATCGAGCGGTACTGGCTCGTATCGGGCAGCGACGGAAACGATGCATCCGACGAGCGGAAGTCGAACGCGGCGGTGAGGTCGCCGCAGACGGTGCGGCGCCACGGCGTGATGTTCGGCTCGTCGATGCCGAAGCGCTCGCCGATGAAGCGGATCACCGACGTGTGGTCGAACACCTGGGAGCACACGAAGCCGCCTTTCGACCACGGCGACACGACCGTCATCGGCACGCGCGGCCCGAGGCCGTACGGCAGCCCGTCGGCGGTGTAGCTGCCGCCGCGGCCGGGGTTCACGACGGTATGCAGCTCGCCGTCGGTCGTCACGGTCGATGCGCCCTGCGCGGCCGACGTCGGCGGTTGCGGCGGCACGACGTGGTCGAAGAAGCCGTCGTTCTCGTCATACATGATGAACAGCACGGTCTTCGCCCACACGTCCGGATTCGACGTCAGCGCGTCGAGGATCTGCGACGTGTAGTTCGCGCCGTACGCGGGCGTGTATTTCGGATGCTCGGAGAACGCGGCGGGCGGCAGCAGCCACGACACCTGCGGCAGCCGGTCGTTGATCACGTCGTCCTTCAGGTTGTCGAGCGTGCGCACCGTCTGCGCGCGCTGGTACAGCGACGAGCCCGGCTTCGCGTTGATGAAGTTCGTGAAGTTCTGCAGGATGTTCGTGCCGTAGTTGCCGTTGTACGGGTCGGCCCACGTGAGCCCCTGCTGGTAGATCTGCCACGACACGCCGTGAGCCTCCAGCCGTTCGGGGAAGGTCGTCCACGACAGCAACTGGTACGCGGGCGGCAGGTCGCCGTCGACGTAGTCGGCGTTGTCGAGCAGCGGGCCGCCGAACTTGCCGGTCGGGTCGACCGTCCCCGTCATCAGGTACGAGCGGTTCGGGTGCGTCGGCCCCGGCAGCGAGCAGAAGTAGTTGTCGCACACGGTGAACGCATCGGCGAGCGCATAGTGGAACGGGATGTCCTCGCGCACGTGATAGCCCATCGTCATGTCGGTCTTGTTCGCGGGCCACTGGTCGTAGCGGCCGCCGTCGATCGCCGCGTGGGTCTTCGCCCACGAGTGGTCGAGCGCGCCGAGGCACTGCGCGCTGGTCGTCTTCGTGTCGAGCCGGAACGGCAGCACCGGTTTCGTCGGGTCTTCCTTCGACGGCTGGTACCACACCGGCTTGCCGTTCGGCAGCGGGATCGGGAAGCGGTCGTTGTAGCCGCGCACGCCGCGCAGGTGTCCGAAGTAATGGTCGAACGAGCGGTTCTCCTGCATGAACACGACGATGTGCTGCACATCGCGGATCGTGCCGGTGCCGCGCGCGGCCGGAATCGCGAGCGCGCGGCGGATCGATTCAGGGAACGCGTTGAGCGCGACGGCGGCGCCCGCTGACTGTGCGACGGTATGCAGGAAACGGCGGCGGCTGGATGACGTCATGTTATTTCACCTCGGTTCTGCGATCGGGGACGGGACAGGAACGGCGGGATCAGTGCGGCGACGACGCGGCGACGCCGGACGCGCCCGCGTTCGTCGCGGGCTTGGCGTCGTCGTCATCGTCGGGCGGGTAGTGGACGACGGGCGGCGCGAGCGGTGCGGCTTCCGACGCGGCGGCGCTCGCGCCCGCGCCGCTGTTGAATGCGCTCGCGGAGCCGGACGATGCCCCGGCCGGTGGCGAGCCGTCGGCCGCGTGCGTGTCGTGCGGCGCGTCGTCGCTGCAGGCGGCGACGAAGGTGGCGGCACACAGAACGACGACGAGGGCAACGCGACGCATGACTTCTCTCCTGGCAGGCGGATCGGGAAACGATTTCCAGTATGCCGATGCGATGCGACGATTCGGTGAATCGTTTGCAACCGGGGCGTGATCGCGAAAGGCTTTCGTGAAGCTGACCGGATGCTTTCGCGAAGCATCGCAGGCTCGCAGGGCGGGATTTTCCAGCGGATGCGGAGGCCGCATGTATTTACACGCGACGCGCGTGCGACGTGACGACGGAAGTGGCTGGTCGGCTGGGTGCACGTTCTGAAGGCCCCCGTGCGGGTTCGGCAAACCGGCGCCGGCCCGCTAGCGCGCAAACAGCGGGTACGTCGCGCCTGCGATCAGCGCGGCGGCGAGCCAGACCACGCTCCACGAACTGACGGCGAGCAGCGGCGGAATCGCGAGCGGTGTGGCGAACAGTCCGAGATAGACGATCGTGTTTGCCATCCCGAGCGCGGTGCCCGCATGGTTCGCGCCCGCGAGCGTCGCGAGTTCGGTGTACGCGACGCCGTGCCAGGCCGACACGCAGATGCCGGCGAACACGAGAATCGCGACGATCGCGGCGAGCGGCACGTGCGGGCTGCCGGCGGTCGCGGCCGCGAGCAGCGCGAACGATCCGGCCGCCACGCACACCGACCCGCGCAGATACGCGCGCCGGTTGCCGTGCCGATCGGTATGACGACCACTCCAGACCCGCATCACCATCGCGCCGAGTTGCAGCGCGACCATCGCCGCGCTGATGCCGGCGAGGCCGAGCCGGCCGAAATCGTGCAGGAACACGGTCGCGAACGTGAGCACCGCGAACTGCGGCGCACACAGCGCGCCGATGCCGAGCACGATGCGCCACACGCGACCGCTCGCGAGCGGGCTACGCGCGGCCGCGGCCGGCGATTGCTGTGCGACGGGGCGGTGCGCGGCGGGCCCGTGCGCGGCGGCGGGCGCGTCGGGCGGTTCGTGCAGCCAGCGCCACGTCAGCGCGGCCGATCCGGCACACAGCAGCATCAGCGCGCCGTACACCGCGGCGAAGCCGGCATGCGATGCGAGCGACGGCAGTAGCGCCGCGCCGACGCCGCCGCCGAGCGGTACGGCCGTCTGGCGGATGCTCATCGCGAGCCCGCGTTCGCGTTCGCCGAACCAGCGCATCACCGCGCGTCCGCTCGAGCCGTTCACGCTGCCGCCGAGCAGGCCGACGCAGCCCATCGCCGCGACGACGCGCATGAGCGGCGGCACCGCGTGCGCGCTCGGGACGATCGTGATCACCATCAGCGCCAGCATCGCGGCCGTCGCGACGAGGCCGGTGAGCAACACGCGGCGGTCGCCGAAACGGTCGGCGGCGATCCCCCACGGCAGCTCCGACAGCGCGACGCCGAAGCCGAGCGCGCCGAGCACGAGGCCGAGTGCGCCGTTGTCGAGGTGGTAGGCCGAGCGCATCCACACGGCGGTGGTCGGAATGCCGGCCGCGGCGGCGGAAAAGCTCATGTTCGCGGCGACGCCGGCCGCGAGCACGCGCCAGCGATGGGCCGGGCCGCGCGCGTCGTGCGCGGGCGAGGACGGGGAAGCGAGGCAGGAGGTATCCATGGCGACAGAGCCCGTTCGGAAATTGACATCGCCAGTGTGGCGACCTACATTCATCCTGAAAATCGGAAAGTTTTTGATGAATCGTTCGATAAAACGGGATGGTTGACATGTCCGGACAAGACAATGCGTACGGCGTGGCGTCGCTCGCGGCACCCGATGCCACGCTCGCCCGGCCGAACTTCGACATCGCGGCGTTGCGCAGCCTGGTGGCGGGCGTGGATCTCGGCAGCTTCGCGAAGGCTGCCGATCGCGTCGCGCGTTCGTCGTCGGCGGTGAGCGCGCAGATCCGCAAGCTCGAGGAGCAGGCCGGCACGCCGCTGTTCGTGAAGGCCGGGCGCGGGCTCGCGCTGACCGACGCCGGCGACGCGATGCTGCGCTATGCGCGGCGGATGATCGAACTGAACGACGAAGCGGCCGCGGCGGTGCGCGGCGTGAATCTCGACGGCTGGGTGCGGGTCGGCCTGCAGGAGGATTTCGGCGAAGCGATCCTGCCCGACGTGCTCGGGCGGTTCGCGCGTGCGCATCCGAAGGTGAGGATCGAGGCGCGCGTCGCGCGCAACGCCGAGCTGCTCGAGCGGCTCGACGCGAACCAGCTCGATCTCGCGCTGGTGTGGGGCGACCCGGCGTCGGCGACGCTCGTGTCGCGCGCGGGCATCGACAGCGACGCGATCGCGCAGGTGCCGATGCAGTGGATCGCGGCGGTCGGCGCGGCGGGCTTCGGCATGCCGGACGGCGGCGGCCCGGCGGATGCGGGCGACGACGGCGATGCGAGTCTTCGTGTGATGCGCGCGTCGGGCGAGCCGCTGCCGCTCGTCGTGTTCGACCGGCCGTGCCGCTTCTTCGGCGCGGCGACCGACGCGCTCGATCGCGCGGGCGTGCCGTGGCGCGTCGCGTTCACGACGCCGAGCCTGGCCGGGCTGTGGGCCGCGGCGGCAGCCGGCCTCGGGCTGACGGTGCGCTCGCACTATGGGCTGCCCGCGTCGGTGCGCGTGCTCGACGCGACGTCGTTCGGGCTGCCCGAACTGCCGAGCCTGCCGCTGATGCTGCTGCGGCGTACGTCGTCGGCGACGCCGACCGTCGAGCGGCTCGCGCGGATCGTCACGCAGGCGGTGCGGGACGCGACGCAGGAAGAGGTGGGGGCGCTGGCGGCTTGACGCAACGTTCCGGAGCGCAGGCTCGGCATGCGTCGGCACGCCTCTGTCGATCGGCCGAATGGAGCGATCAGGTGAACGGGACTACAGTGATGGACACCTGAAACGGAGGTCATCATGCAAGACGTGAACCTGCCCAACGGCATTGCAATCGGCCCATCGCAGCAGGGCGACGTAGCGAGCCCGGCTGACGGGATTCACGTCGATCCAGTCGAGTCGGCGAAGTTGCCCATTCGCTTTGGCGTTCTGCAAGGTCAGGCGTGGATCGCGGATGATTTCGACGCACCGTTGCCGCCGTATCTGCTGGACGCGTTCGAGGGACGCTGATGCGCCTGTTGCTCGATACGCACATCTTCTTGTGGATCGTGACTACCATCGCGACCCGTTCGATCGCTTGCTCGTCGCGCAGGCTCGGCATGAACCGCTGCAACTCGTAACGGCCGACGCCCAGCTTGCGCGGTACGGCCTGTCTCTCGTTCTGACGGTTTGAAACAATCTGGCGAAGATTCGCCCATCGTCCGAGCCGCGCGTCGCGTCGCGGCCTATGCGGCGGCACTGTCCGGCGCGATTGACCCGAGCGTGGCGAGAATGGCGGCCAGCCTGTCCCGCAACCCGTCGCTCGCCGGCACGAACGGCAGCCGCAACCCGTCCTCGCACCACCCCTGCGCGGCCAGCACCGCCTTCACCGGGGCCGGATTCGGCTCCGCGAACAGCGCCGCGACCAGCGGCTGCAGTGCGACCGACAGCTTGCGCGCGTCGGCGAGCCGGCCGTCGCGCAGCAGCGCATGGATGCGCACGTGCCACTCGGGCAGCACATGCGCGCTGCTCGCGATCGCGCCATGCGCGCCGGCACACAGCGCGGCGAAGTTCTGATTGTCGTCGCCGGAAAGGATCGCGAGCGGCGTGTCGTGCACGAGCCGGCTCATCCGGTCGAGCGTGCCGCCGCACTCCTTGATGCCCGCGACGCGCGGGTCGCGCGCGAGCGCCTGCAGCGTCTCCAGTTCGACGTTCACGCCGGTGCGGTACGGGATGTTGTAGACGAGGACCGGCAGGTCGGCCGCGTCGACGATCGCTTCAACGTGGCGGCGGATGCCGTCCTGCGTCGGCCGAACGTAGACGGGCGGCGTGACGAGCAGCCCGTCGGGCCGTAGCGCGGCGAGTTCGCGTGCGCGCGCGGCCGCGAAGTGCGTCGCGCTCGCGGTGAGCCCGACGACGACCGGCAGGTCGGGCACCGCATCGCGCAGCGTCGCGAACACGGCGTCCTGTTCGCGCGCGTCGAGCAGCACGCCTTCACCGGTCGTCGCGCCCGCGACGAAACCCGCGATACCCGCCGCCGCATAGTGGCGCGCGAGTCGCGCGAGCGCGCCGTGGTCGACCTCGCCGTCGTGGAACGGCGTGATGAGCGGCAGCCAGATACCTTCGAAACGTGTGTGCATGCAAAGCCTCATGGTGGAAACGGAGTGGGAAGGAACCGTTCCGCCGGCGAGGTGCCGGAGCGAGGCGTGCGAGCAAGGAAAAAGAAACGACCTGCGGGCATCCCGTCCGGCATTCGCCTGACGGGACGCGACGTCCCCGTCAGTCGAGGAGTCGTTTTTTCAGTTTCAGCCCGGCCGCGCGCGCACCTGCCGCGAAGGCGGCAAGGATCGACGACGAGCGCAGGGCAGCGGACATGGATGAACCGTGAAAAGGGCTGAGCGGCGATCTTAACATCGGAGCCGGCGCGCACGCGAGCGTGCGTGCGCCGGTTAGCAGAATTCGAGATTTGCTTTGCACGACAGATTGGAAGGCGTGCGACGCCCGGCCGCTAGAATGCCCGCTTACGTTTCGATGACAGCGCGCACGCGTGCCGTCACGCACCTTCAACACCACTGGAACGGGGCATATCACGATGGCAAGCATCAAGGGGATCGGTCGCTGGCTGCACACGGGCACCGCGGCGGCGCTGGTCGTGGCGGCAACGGCCGCGCACGCGGACACGTCGATCCTGAACGTGTCGTACGACGTGACGCGCGAGCTGTACAAGGACATCAACACGAGCTTCGCCGCCGCGTACAAGCAGCAGACCGGCGAAACCGTGACGATCAAGCAGTCGCACGGCGCGTCGAGCGCGCAGGCGCTGTCGGTACTGCAGGGGCTGCAGGCCGATGTCGTGACGATGAACCAGCCGAACGACATCGACCTGCTCGCGGAGCGGGGCCAGTTGCTGCCGAAGGACTGGCGCGCGCGCTTCCCGGACAGCAGCTCGCCGTACTCGACGACGATGGTGTTCCTCGTGCGCAAGGGCAACCCGAAGGCGATCAGGGACTGGAGCGATCTCGCGAAGCCGGGCGTGCAGGTGATCATCGCGAACCCGAAGACGTCGGGCAACGGCCGCTACGCGTATCTCGCCGCATGGGGCTATCAGAAGCAGAAGGGCGCGACCGACCAGCAGGCGCTCGACTTCGAGAAGGCGATCTTCCGCAACGTGCCGGTGCTGGACTCGGGCGGCCGCGGCGCGACGACGACCTTCACGCAGCGCGGCATCGGCGACGTGCTCGTCACGTTCGAGAACGAAGTTGCGCTGATGGACACGGGCGCGTCGGGGGCGGAATTCGATCCCGTGTACCCGTCGGCGAGCATCCTGGCGGAGCCGCCCGTCGCCGTCGTCGACAAGGTCGCCGACAAGAAGGGCACGCGCAAGATCGCGCAGGCGTATCTCGACTACCTGTACACGCCGCAGGCGCAGGAGATCATCGCGCAGCACCACCTGCGCCCGCGCGACGCGAACGTGCTGAAGAAGCACGCGGCCGAGTTCAAGCCGCTGAAGACGTTCAGCGTCGAGCAGGTTTTCGGCAGCTGGGCGAACGCGCAGAAAACCCACTTCGCCGACGGCGGCACGTTCGATCGCGTGATCGTCGACCGCAAGTAGGCGGCACGCCGCACGCCGCGCGCGTGCCGGCAGGATGACCGAGCAGCCGGCCGCCGATGCGGCCGGTTTTTTTTCGCGCCGGCGCGCGCAAGGCCACTGCGCATCGCTCGCGCCGCACCCGCCAGGCCGCCGCGCATCGCCCCGCATCGCTGCGCATTCCCGGCCGCCGCCCCCCGTGCTACGCTCATCGCCTCCTTGCTTCTGGCCTTGCGCGATGAACGTCGATTCGTCCTCCCCAGCTTCCCGCGGCCGTGGCCGCAAGCTCTGGTCGGGCACCCGCCCCGTGATCGCGTACGGGATGCCGCCGCTCGGCTGGCGCGACCTCTATCACCGTGCGCTGACGGTGAGCTGGCCCGTATTCTTCCTGTCGCTCGCGATACTGTTCCTGCTGCTCAACGGCGGCTTCGCGGCGCTCTACCTGCTCGGCGACGCGGCGATCGCGAACCAGTCGCCGGCCGGCTTCGGCGGCGCGTTCTTCTTCAGCGTCGAGACGCTCGCGACGGTCGGCTACGGCGACATGCATCCGCAGACCGTCTACGCGCACGTGGTCTCGACCTTCGAAATCTTCATCGGGATGTCGGGCATCGCGATGGCGACCGGGCTCGTGTTCGCGCGGTTTTCGCGGCCGCAGGCGAAGATCCTGTTCGCGCGGCTGGCGATCGTGCGCCCGCTGAACGGGCGGATGACGCTGATGGTGCGTGCCGCGAATGCGCGCCAGAACGTGATCGCCGAAGCGCAGGCGAAGCTGCGGCTGATGCGCGTCGAGGGTACGCACGAGGGTTATACGCTGCGCAAGATCCACGACCTGCCGCTCGTGCGCAGCGAGCATCCGATCTTCCTGCTCGGCTGGAACCTGATGCACGTGATCGACGAAACGAGCCCGCTGTTCGGCGAGACGGCCGAATCGCTCGCCGCGCGCGACGCGTCGCTGCTGATCACGATCGAGGGCTCCGACGAGACGACCGCGCAGGTCATGCAGGCGCGCTACTCATGGACGCATGCGGACATCTGCTGGCGTCACCGCTATGTCGACCTGATGCATGACGAAGACGGCATCACGCATATCGACTACACGCATTTTCACGAGGTCGTGCCGGTCGACGCCGATAGCGACGAACGCGGTTCGCCGGGCGTGATCGAGGACGGCTCGGCGGCGCAGGCATCCGGGCCGGCTGCATGACGTTGCCGACCGGCGCGAACGGGCGCCGGCGCTCGGATGCAACCGCCGCAACCGACTGCCGCGCCGCGCACGCGTCACGGATGCAGCAGACGCGACGCTTCGCGCTGTTCGACCGCCACCGCGCGGCGATGGCCGTCGCGGTCCTCGGCGCGCGTGACGTAGTCGCCGAGCACGCCTTCGTGCGGCAGCAGGTGCGCGTCGAACGCGATCTTCAGCGTGCTGGCGAGCAGCAGGTCGGCCGCGGTGAAGCGGTCGCCGACGAGCCAGCGGCTGTGGGCGAGCGTTTGCGCGAGCGCACGCTGCACCCGCGTGATGTTGCCCCAGCCGAACGCGACCGGATTGCTCGACGCGCCGGTGAATTTCTCGGCCATCGCCGGTTCGAGGCAGGTGGGCGTGAAGAACATCCACTGCAGGAAGCGGCCGCGCAGCGGATCGTCGGGCGCGATGCCGAGCCCGGCGCCCGGGCAGCGATCGGCGAGATAGAGCAGCACCGCGCCCGATTCGGCGAACGGCTCGCTGCCGTCGTCGAGCGCGGGGAGCTTGGCCATCGGATTGACCTGGACGAACGCGTCGCTGCCCTGTTCGTGCGAACGCAGGTCGATCGGCACGAGCTCGTAGACGGCGCCGATTTCCTCCAGCATCCACAGCGCCCGGAATGCCCGGGTTTTGGGCCAGTAGTAGAGCTTCATCGCGCCTCCGCGTTGGGGTGTGCATGTCGATTCGGTGGATGCTCAAGCGTACCCGAGCGGGAGAGGTTCGGACAGGGGCGGGCGGCGCGAGCGGCGGATCGTGGCACGGTGTTGAGCGGCCGTTCGCGCGTGTTCGAACGGTTGGGAATGGGCGGAGAATCTCCCGCAGAGCCCCGTTCGGCGGTAGTTCATGATTTAACTAGTCATGAATTAACTAGTTATGAATTAACGAAGGAGTGCGCGGCTGAAACGAGCGCGACTACAGTGTCCGGCCGACCTTGCAGCAGCGTCGGCGCACGGGCCGCATGAGCTTGGACGAGGGTCGTCGACGGACCGCGAAATGCAGGAAACCCAGTCATCTCGCGCGGGTCGCCCGAATCATCGAATTCAAGACCAGGGAATCGCGTGCGCCGCATGCCGGTTCGATCGCACACGGAGAACAGCAACGAATGGCGAACGACGATCGCATCACGATCATTCCCCGGCGCACGCCGGAATCGGCCGCGATGCGGGCCGAGCTCGCGCGAACGATGGCAATCATCGCCCGGCTCAACCGTCTGACGTTCGACGATGCGCACGAAGTCCGCACCTTGTTCGGAGAACTGATCGGCAAGTCGATGGATGACGGCTTCCTGCTGATCCCGCCGTTCTACGCGACGGGCGGTGCCGACACACGGATCGGCCGCAACGTGTTCGTCAACCAGAACTGCACGTTCTATGACCTCGGCGGCCTCGACATCGGCGACGACGTGATGATCGGGCCAAACGTCAGCCTCATCACGTCGGGCCATCCGGTCGAGCCGTCCCGCCGGCGCGACTTCGTCGTCGCGCGGCCGATCGTGATCGGGAACAACGTGTGGATCGGCGCGGGCGCGACGATCATCGGCGGCGTGACGATCGGCGAGAACTCGGTGGTCGGCGCGGGTTCCGTCGTGACGCGCGACGTTCCGCCGGATACGCTGGTCGGTGGAAATCCGGCGCGGATCATCCGTTCGATTGCCGAGTGACGGTGCCTGCGGGCCTCTCCTGCGGCGGCGTGAATGTGGATAACCGGCGCTTCCGTCCACTCGAAACGCTGTGGATGCGAACGGTGAGTGTGTGGCCGGAGGCAGAATCGGCGGGGCTTTCCGGCATTCGACACCGGTCGTGGGCAAGTGCATGAGCCGACGTCGCCGATGCGCTGGCCGCGCATTCCTGAGCGGCGTCGGTTGTGGATATCCCGGCCCCAAAGCACTCGGCACGCTGTGATTTTCATCGGTGAGCATGACCGCATGCGGCCGGATGCGTGATGCAGGGTGTGGACAACCGTGGCTCTCAACGACGAAAAATGCTGTGCTTTCGAAGGGTGAGCGTCGGCGGCCGGTTGCGCGTGAGGCTTGCCTGGTGCGGACTTCCGGGAGTCGCGCGGGTGTCGCGCGAGAATTCGGGGCGCCGCGCATTCTAACGGCACGCGCGGATCGGCGATAGATCCGGACCCATATCACGGTGTGGATATCTCGCAGCCGAATTCACTCGAAGCGCTGTGGATTCCAATGGTGAGCGTCGGCGGCCGATTGCGCGTGAGGCTTGCCTGGTGCGGACTTCCGGGAGTCGCGCGGGTGTCGCGCGAGAATTCGGGGCGCCGCGCATTCTAACGGCACGCGCGGATCGGCGATAGATCCGGACGCGTATCGCGGTGCGGATATCTCGCAGCCGCATTCACTCGAAGCGCTGTGTATTTCAATGGTGAGCGTCGGTGGCCGATCGAGCGGTCGCGCATTCTAACCGCACTCGCGATCGCGCGTTCCCGTTCGCGTCCGTGAGCCGATGTGGATAGCCGGTCGCGGAAGCCAGTCGGCGTGCTATGTATTTCAGCGGTGAGGGCGCGTGCAAGCGGCTCAGCGGAGCTGCGCGAATCCGGGTGCACGGGCCGCCGAGCGGTTGCGGGCGAGGCTGTTCGCGCCGAAGCGGCGCCTTCGCGCGACAGAATGCCCACGCTCACCGTTGGATTTCACAGCGTCTCGACTGGTCTTGGGTTGGCCTGTCCACACCCGAATCAGCGCCCTGATTCGATCGTCGTGTCGTCGCTCACTGCTGGAATTCATAGTGTTCGGAGTCGTCGCGGGTCGGGTGATTCGCGCCCGAACCGGCGTGCTCGTTTGATTGTCTGCCTTCACTCACCGTCGAAATTCACAGCGTTTAGGGTCGTCGCGGAGCGGGCTGTTCATACCGTATTGGCGCCCTTGTTCGAGCGCGTGCGGTCACTCACCATCGAAATTCACAGTGTTTGGAGTCGTCGCGGAGAGAGCTGTCCACGCCCGAATCGGCACCGTTGTTCGAGCGCGTGCCGGTGCTCACCGTCGAAATTCACAGGGTCTGGAGTGTCCGCGGGCGCCGATATCCACATTCCTACCGGCGTCTCTGCGCGTCGATCTCGGCACGTCGCCGCTTGGTTTCCCGGTGCATTACCTGGTCGGCGGCGTGCGCTACCGCTTCGACGCGGGCCCGGCGAGCTTCACCGTGAACGCGTCGTTCGACTGCGCAGCGGCGCGCGCCGAGGCCGGACGGAGATGTGGATATCCTGCCGCCGAATCGACTCACGACCCTGTGCATCCGGAAGGTGAGGGCGAACGTCGCAGCGGCGAGGTAGGGATGCGGCGGTGTGGATATCTCCTGCCGGCATCGACTCGTCGCGCTGTGGATTTCAACGATGAGCGTCGGAATCCGCTTGAGCGGCGGACCGATTGAGGTGTGGACATCCGGCCCCCGACGCGACTCGAAACCCTGTGCGATTGAACGGTGAGCGCGATCACCAACTCGGCCGGCAGCCCCCCGCATTGTGGACATCCCGCGCCCGCAACCACTCCGAACGCTGTGAAATCGATGGGTGAGCACGCCCCCGTTCCCCCGCCCAAACCCTTGTCGCACGGGCCGCGAGCGCCCGCCGCCGCGCCCGCGGCCTGCGTCCCGCTCATCCCCCGGCCATTTCGAGGCAAGCGCCCACCCATCCCGACCGCCCCCCAACCGCCGCCCACTACCCCGCGCGAAAACTCTCTCAATTCCCGCCCGAAACCTGCGCAGTTTTTCTCACTTCGGCGCCGGCCGAGCAAGATGAGAAAAAACTTTCTCGTCTCCCCGCGAAAAAATAGAGCCATCCAGCCACCTCCGGCCGGCATCGCCCGACGCCCCGGTGCGCGGCCCAGAACAGCACAATCAGGAGACATCCCCCATGACCGCCCGCCTGCCCGTCGACGGCCCGCCCGCACTATCCGACTATCGTCTGACCGACAACCTGACCGCCACGCGCGGCCGGATCTTCCTGACCGGCACGCAGGCGCTGGTCCGCCTGTTGTTGATGCAGCGCGCATCCGACGCCGCGCAGGGGCTCAACACGGCCGGCTTCGTCAGCGGCTACCGCGGCTCGCCGCTCGGGATGGTCGACCAGCAGCTGTGGAAGGCGCAGAAACTGCTCGACGGCAGCGGCGTGCGCTTTCTGCCCGCGATCAACGAGGAACTCGGCGGCACCGCGGTGCTCGGCACGCAGCGCGTCGAGGCCGACCCGGAGCGCACCGTCGATGGCGTGTACGCGATGTGGTACGGCAAGGGCCCCGGCGTCGACCGTGCCGGCGACGCGCTCAAGCACGGCAACGCATATGGTTCGTCGCCGCACGGTGGCGTGCTGGTGGTGGCGGGCGACGACCATGGCTGCGTGTCGTCGTCGATGCCGCACCAGAGCGACTTCGCGATGATCGCGTGGCACATGCCGGTCGTGAACCCGTCGAACATCGCCGACATGCTCGAGTTCGGCCTGTACGGCTGGGCGCTGTCGCGCTATTCGGGCGCATGGGTCGGCTTCAAGGCGATCTCGGAAACCGTCGAGTCCGGCTCGACCGTCGATCTCGACGCGCTGCAGACGCAATGGCCGGCGCCGGCGGGCTTCACGCCGCCGGCGGGCGGCCTGCACAACCGCTGGCCCGACCTGCCGAGTCTCACGATCGAGGCGCGCCTCGCCGCGAAGCTCGACGCGGTGCGCCACTTCGCGCGCACCAACAGCATCGACAAGTGGATCGCCCCGAGCGCGCGGGCGAACGTCGGCATCGTCACCTGCGGCAAGGCGCACCTCGACCTGATGGAAGCGCTGCGCCGTCTCGACCTGACGGTGGCCGACCTCGACGCGGCCGGCGTGCGGATCTACAAGGTCGGCCTGTCGTATCCGCTCGAGATGACGCGCATCGAGACCTTCGTCGACGGGCTCGCCGAAGTGCTGGTGATCGAGGAGAAGGGCCCCGTCATCGAGCAGCAGATCAAGGACTACCTGTACAACCGCGCGGACGGCGCCCGCCCGCGCGTGCTCGGCAAGCACGATGCGCAGGGTGCCTGCCTGTTGTCCGAACTCGGCGAGCTGCGGCCGTCGCGGATCCTGCCGGTGTTCGCCGAATGGCTTGCGCACCACAAGCCGGCGCTCGATCGCCGCGAACGCGTCGTGGATCTCGTCGCGCCGCGGATCCTGTCGAACGAAGCGGACGCGGTGAAGCGCACGCCGTACTTCTGCTCGGGCTGCCCGCACAACACGTCGACGAAGGTGCCGAAAGGCTCGATCGCGCAGGCCGGCATCGGCTGCCACTTCATGGCGTCGTGGATGGAGCGCGACACGACGGGCCTGATCCAGATGGGCGGCGAGGGCGTCGACTGGGCCGCGCACGCGATGTTCACCAACACGAAGCACGTGTTCCAGAACCTCGGCGACGGCACCTACTTCCACTCGGGCATCCTCGCGATCCGCCAGGCGGTCGCCGCGAAGGCGAACATCACGTACAAGATCCTCTACAACGACGCGGTCGCGATGACGGGCGGCCAGCCGGTCGACGGCAGCATTTCGGTGCCGCAGATCGCGCGGCAGGTCGAGGCGGAAGGCGTGTCGCGCTTCGTCGTGGTGTCCGATGAGCCGGAGAAGTACGACGGCCATCACGGGCAGTTCCCGGCCGGCACGACGTTCCATCACCGCAGCGAGCTCGACACGGTGCAGCGCGAGCTGCGCGAGACGCCGGGCGTCACCGTGCTGATCTACGACCAGACCTGCGCGGCGGAGAAGCGTCGCCGCCGCAAGAAGGGCGAGTTCCCCGACCCGGACAAGCGCCTGTTCATCAACGACGCGGTGTGCGAAGGCTGCGGCGACTGCGGCGTGCAGTCGAACTGCCTGTCGGTCGAGCCGCTCGAGACGCCGCTCGGCCGCAAGCGCCGCATCGACCAGTCGTCGTGCAACAAGGACTACTCGTGCGTAAACGGCTTCTGCCCGAGCTTCGTGACGGTCGAAGGCGCGGCGCTGAAGAAGGCCGCGGGCGCGGCATTCGATGAAGCGGCGCTCGCCGCGCGCGTCGACGCGCTGCCGGTGCCGGCGACGCATCTCGACGCGGCGCCGTTCGACATGCTCGTGACGGGCGTCGGCGGCACGGGCGTCGTGACGGTCGGCGCGCTGATCAGCATGGCCGCGCACCTCGAGGGCAAGAGCGCGTCGGTGCTCGACTTCATGGGCTTCGCGCAGAAGGGCGGCTCGGTGCTGTCGTTCGTGCGGATCGCGTCGAGCGACAAATGGCTGAACCAGGTGCGCATCGACACGCAGCAGGCCGACGTGCTGCTCGCGTGCGACATGGTCGTCGGCGCGAGTGCCGAGGCATTGCAGACGGTGCGCCACGAGCGGTCGCGGATCGTCGTCAACACGCACCGGATTCCGAACGCGTCGTTCGTGCAGGATCCCGACGCGAACCTGCACGCGGACGCGCTGCTCGAGAAGATGCATCACGCGGCCGGCGACGGCTACCTGTCGAGCTGCGACGCGCAGGCGCTCGCCGCGAAGTTCCTCGGCGACTCGATCGGCGCGAACATCCTGATGCTCGGCTACGCATGGCAACTCGGCCTCGTGCCGGTGTCGCTCGCCGCGATGATGCGCGCGATCGAACTGAACAACGTCGCGGTGCCGATGAACAAGCTCGCGTTCTCGATCGGCCGGATGGCGGCCGGCGACGCGGCGGGCCTCGACGCATTGTGGAACGCGCGTCACACGGTGGCCGCGCAGGCCGCGCCGGAGACGCTCGCCGAACTGATCGCCGATCGTGAAGCACGCCTCGACGCATACGGTGGCGCGCGTTACGTCGAGCGCTACCGCGCACTGGTGAACGCGGCGCGCGCGAAGGGCGACGACGCACTGACGCGTGCGGTCGCGACGACGTTCTACCGGCTGCTCGCTGTGAAGGACGAATACGAGGTCGCGCGGCTGTATGCGGACGGCGCGTTCCGCACGGCGCTCGAGGCGCAGTTCGAAGGCGTGCCGGGGCAGGCCTATCGCGTGAAGTTCAACCTGGCGCCGCCGACGGTCGCGAAGGCGGGACACGACGGCAGCGCGCCGAAGAAGCGCGAGTTCGGCCAGTGGATGTGGCCGGTGTTCGGCATGCTGGCGCGCGTGCGCAGCCTGCGCGGCACGTGGCTCGATCCGTTTGGCCGCACGGCCGAGCGCAGGATGGAGCGCGCGCTCGCGGACGACTACGAGACGACGCTCACGCGCGCGCTCGCCGCGCTGACCGCCGGCAATGCGGCGCAGGTCGCTCAGCTGGCCGACTTGCACGCCCGCGTGCGCGGCTTCGGCCACGTGAAGGTGCGCAACCTGGCCGGCGTGAAGCGCGCGGAGCGCGAGCTCGCGCTGCAGCTCGGCATCGACGCGGCGACGAGCGCGGCCGTGCAGCATGCGCTCGACGAGATGAAGGGCGCGGGGATGCTGAAGGGCATTCCGGTCGTCGTCGCGAAGTAACGCGAACGCGCGGCGCGGCGATTCGCTGCGGGGACCGGGGGCGACGCGCCCGCGCGCCTGAAGGGCATTCCGGTCGTCGTCGCGAAGTAACGCGAACGGCGGCGCGGCGATTCACTGCGGGGACCGGGGGGCGACGCGCCCGCGCGCCTGAAGGGCATTCCGGTCGTCGTCGCGAAGTAACGCGAACGCGCGGCGCGGCGATTCACTGCGGGGACCGGGGAACGACGCGCCCGCGCGACGGCCGGCGGGGCGCCGCGGGCAGGCGGGCGCGTGGGTTCGCAGGCCGCCCGCCTGCCGGCCTGCGCGCTTGCGCCGCCTACGCGACGCGATTGCCGGCGATGCAGCGCGAGTAGTACGCGAGGCTGCGTTTCGGCACGCGTTGCTGCGTTGCCGGGTCGACGTGGATCAGCCCGAATTTCTTCGCGAAGCCGCTGGACCACTCCCAACTATCCATTCCGGCCCAGTAGAACAGCCCGCCGAGGCGCACACCCTGCCGATACGCGTCGTGCGCGGCGTTCAGATAGCTCGCGAGGTAGTCGATACGCGGGCCGTCGTCGACGATGCCGCCGCTCGGCGCGGGCTCGGCGATCGCGAAGCCGGTCTCGGTGACGAGGATGCGCGGCGCGCCGTAGTCGCGGTGGACGCGCAGCAGCATCTCGGACATCCCGTACGGCTCCACCGGATATCCCAGCGTCTGGATTTCGTTCGCCGGGCTGGCGGCCAGCGTGAAGCCCGCGCCGTTGGCGCCGGCCTTCACGTAGAAGCAGTTGTAATACTGCACGCCGAGAAAGTCCGGGTTTGCCGCGATCGTCGTCATGTCGCCCGGCTGCACGAGCGGCGCCAGCGCCGCCTGCAGCTCGGCCGGATAGCCCTTGCCGTACAGCGGGTCGAGAAACGCGCGATGCCAGATCGCGTCGAACTGCGCGGCGGCGGCCTGATCGGCGGCCGCATTCGTGGCCGCGTGCACCGGCCGCCCGCTGATCGTGGTGCCGACCTGCGCCGCGCCCCGCACGTTCGCACGCACGGCCTGGAACATCAGCCCCTGCGCGAGGTTCTGATGGTGGATCGCGGCGAACATCGCCCCCATGGACTGCGCGCGCGGCGGCGACGCGCCGTACGCGTAGCCGGACAGCGCGACGCCGTTGGGCTCGTTCAGCATCATCCAGTGCTTGACCCGGTCGCCGAGCCGGCGCGACACCTGCTCCGCGTAGTCGGCCAGCCGGTACGCGATGTCGCGGTCGCGAAAATCGCCGGCCCACACCGGAATGTCCCAGTGAAACAGCGTCAGGTAGGGCGTGAGGTGCTGCTCCAGCATCGCGTCGACCATGCGATCGTAGGTGGCGAGGCCCGTTTCGCTCGCCGCGCCGGGGCCGTCCGGCTGCACGCGCGGCCACGCGGTCGAGAACCGGAACGCCTGGACGCCCGCGTTCGCGAGCAGCGAGAGGTCGCCCGGGTAGCGTTTCTCGAAATCGATGCAGCGCGCATTCGTCGAGCCGTCGGTGATCGTGCCGGGCTGGTCGGCGAACACGTCCCAGTTGCTGCGTCCGCGGCCGTCGCGGCTTTCGATTTGCGGCGCCGCGGTGGCGACGCCCCACACGAAGTCGTCGGCGAAGCGGGCGGAGGCGTCGGAGTCGATCGAATCGCCGCCGCAGGCGGACAGCATGCCGCTGCCGAGCATGGCGGTGCCTTGCGCCAGAAATCGTCGGCGGCTCTGAAGCGAGATGGGTTTGATCATGGGCTTACTCGTTTTTCGGCGAATGGCATCCGCGTTTTTGATTAGGATTGCGATTAAAGAGGCATGAGGCGCGGCGAAGTGCGCGCGCGCCGGATCAATGCGTCCGGCCCTCGACGTTCGCTGAAGACACATGGGATGAGCGGGCCTGAGGGAATCGTCCGGCCCGGCATGCATGCGGGCGCCGGTATCGTGACGGCCCGCAACAAATAATAAGGACGTCCCGTTTAATTTTTTTGAATATGCCGCCGGTCGAATCCCGGCCTCTAGAGGGAGGCGTCTAGTCCGGCGTTGCATGCGACGGGCGTCGCAGCAGGCCGCTGCGCGGCCCCATCGTCAGACGATGCCTTTCTTGCGCGTCGACAGCGCCGTTTCCGACAGGTCGATCTCGCGAATCAGCTTCGTCAGCGTCTCGTCGGAAATCTTGCTTTCGCCGCGCAGCCGGTACAGCACCGAGCGTTCCGCGCGCACCGCCGCGATCCGCATCTGCAGTTCCATCGTCTCGGTCTGCTTCGCTTCCGCGCGCGGCGTCGGGCCGTCCTCGGCGAGTGCGGCCAGACGGCGGCGATACTGGTCCATTACACGCGCGGAGATGTCCGCGCAGCGGGCGGCGCCCGATTCGTCGAGATCGGCCGAGATCGCGTCGTGCGACGAGTCGATCGCGCGAATCGCGGCCTGCGCGGCGGCCGCGCGCGCGGTGCGTTCCTCGTCGGCGAGCGGGTTGCGCGTCGAGCGCACGCCGCGCAGCAGCAGCGGCAGCCCGATCACCGCGACGATCAGCGAACCGAGTATCACCGCCGACGCGACGAAGATCGCGGTGTCCCGCCCCGGCAGCGGTGCGCCGTTGGACAGTGCGACGGGGATCGACAGCACGCCCGCGAGCGTGACCGCGCCGCGCACGCCGCCGACCGTCATCACCGCGATCGTGCGGATGCCGGCCATCGTGCCCGTGAGGCCGTGGCGCGCGGCGCGGCGGCTCGCGATCCAGCGCAGCAGCCAGACCCACAGGAAGCGGATCGCATACAGCGCGAGCATCATCGCGCACACGTTGAAGATCATCCGGCCGACGAGCGCGTCGCTCGTGTGGTGCGCGTCGACGAGCGCGCGGCCGATGATGTGCGGCAACTGCAGCCCGAGCATGATGAACACCATGCCGTTGAACACGAACTCGATCATCGCCCACGTGCTTTCGGCACGCACGCGCGACGCGACGGTGCTTTTGCGGGAGAAGCTGGTGTAGTTCATCATCATCCCGGCCGACACGGCCGCGAGCACGCCCGACAGGTCGAGGTGCTCGGCGAACAGATAGGCGGCGAACGGCACGAGCAGCGTCATCACGATGCCGGGGGCCGGGTCGCCTTCCTGCTCGGCGTTCAGGAAGCGCGTCGACAGCGCGCTGAACAGCCACGCGACGATCGCGCCCGTCGCCAGGCCGCCGGCGGCGACGATCACGAACGTGATCGACGCCTCGCGCAGCGAGAACACGCCCGTGAGCGCGGCCGCGACTGCGAACTTCAGCGCGACGAGGCCCGACGCGTCGTTCATCAGCGCCTCGCCTTCGAGGATGTGCATCAGTTGCGGCGGAATCCGGCCACGGCCGGCGATGCCCGACAGCGCGACCGCGTCGGTGGGCGACAGCACGGCCGCGAGCGCGAACGCGATCGGCAGCGGCAACTCGGGTATCAGCCAGTGCGCGAAGTAGCCGACTGCGAGTACGGTCATGAACACGAGCCCGAACGCGAGCATCAGGATCGCACGGCGCTGCAGGTACAGCTCGCGTTTCGGAATCCGCCAGCCGTCCGCGAACAGCAGCGGCGGAATGAACAGCAGCATGAAGATTTCGGGATCGAACGTGACGTGCAGATTGAGTTTCGGCCACGCGAGCATCGCGCCGAACGCGATCTGCATCAGCGGCAGCGGAAGCCGCAACGGCAGCACGCGCGTGGCCGCGCCGGACAGCGCGACGGTGAGCAGCAGAATCAGGACTGTAAAGACGATTTCCATCGATACGGCAATTGTGGAGAATGAAACGATCGGACGGAGTGTAGCGTGACGGCGTGACGGGTGCGTTCGAGTGCGCCGGTGCGCATGCACGCAAACGGTGCATCCGGCCTGCGCCACGCTGGTGCGGCGGCGCCGCACGCAGGCGTGGCGCGCGTGTTCAGGGCTTGCACGAAGCTTGCTTGATGCTTGCGTACCGTCCGGCACCGGCCGGACAACCGAGGATTCGACCATGACATTGCGCGCGCCATTTCGAACCACCGCCGCGTTCGGCTGCATCGCCAGGAGGAAGCCATGACGATCGTGCAGCAGGAGCGCCCGGCCACCGCGTCGCCGTATCGTTTCGAGCGGGAGATGAGCTCCGGCCTCGAACGCCTGGCGACGCGGCATCGCGACCTGACGCTCACGACCGTGTTTCAGCCGATCTTCAGCCTGTCGCACCAGCGTGCGGTGGGCTACGAGGCGCTGTTGCGCGCGCATGACGTGCTTGACCGCGCGGTGTCGCCGCTCGACGTGTTCGGCGAGGCCGCGCGCCAGGGCGAGCTGCTGCAGCTCGACCGGCTCGCGCAGGCGCTGCACCTCGAGAACTTCGCGCTGCTCGGCGCCGAGCGCGAGTGGCTGTTCCTCAACGTGCATCCGGGCGTGCTCACCGATCCGTTCCAGGCCGCCGCGCTGCTCGCGAACCTGAAGCGGATCGGCATGCCGCCGCGCCGCGTCGTGCTCGAAGTGCTCGAGCAGCGCGCGGAAGACGTCGAGCGGCTCGCCGACGCCGTGCGCGAGTTCCGCGCGCAGGGCTTCCTGATCGCGCTCGACGATTTCGGCGCCGGCCACTCGAACCTCGAGCGGATCTGGCAGCTGAACCCGGACATCGTGAAGCTCGACCGGATCATGCTGTCCCACGCGGCGCACCGCACGGGGCTCACCGCGATCCTGCACGGGCTCGTCACGCTGCTGCACGAGGCCGGCAAGCTGGTGCTCGTCGAAGGGATCGAGACCGAGCACGACGCGCAGATCGCGCTGTCGTGCGAGGCCGATTTCGTGCAGGGCTATTACTTCGGCCGCCCGGCGCCCGGGCTGCCCGACAGCGCGGCGGCGACCGGCTGCATCGGCGAGCTGACCGAGCGCTTTCGTGAGCAGACCGAAGCGCGCGAGCGGCGCGACGCGCAGCGGCTCGCGCCGTACCTGCGCGCGTTCGAGCGCGCGGCCGAGCGGGTGGCGGCCGGCGAGCCGCTCGACGAGGTGTGCTGGAACTTCCTCGCGCTCGACGCCGCCGCGCGCTGCTTCCTGCTCGACGCGCGGGGCCGCCAGGCGGGCCGCAACGTCGTGCTGCGCGCGGACCGCGCGCTCGCCGAGGCGCGCTTCTCGCCGCTGTCGGATGCGCAGGGTGCGAACTGGCTGCGCCGGCCGTACTTCCGCACGGCGATCGCCGAGCCCGGACGCGTGCAGGTGACGCGTCCGTACCTGTCGATCAACGAGGCGCAGCCGTGCGTGACGCTGTCGGTGGCCGTGCGCATCGGCGACGCGCAGCACGTGCTGTGCGGCGATATCGACTGGGTCGACGAGGAGATCGGCGGCGCATAGCGCGGGCGGCGTGCAGGCGCCGCGCTGGCGCGGTTCACGCCGCTCGGCTAGGATGCGCGAATTGTCCTGACGATTCGCGAGCCGCCGATGAACCGTACCGCCCGTTCCTCCGTCCTCCTCGAAGTGATCGCCACGACCGTCGGCGACGCGAAGGCCGCCGCCCGCGCGGGGGCCGACCGCCTCGAACTCGTGACCGCGATCACCGAGGGCGGGCTCACGCCGAGCGTCGGCCTGATCGAGGCCGTCGTGGCCGCGGTGCCGATTCCCGTCAACGTGATCGTGCGCCCGCACAGCCGGTCGTTCGTCTACGACGCCGACGATCTGCGCGTGATCGAACGCGACGTGCGCGCGGCCGTCGCGGCGGGCGCGAACGGCGTCGTGTTCGGTGCGCTCGATGCGCGCGGCGACGTCGATCTCGGCGCGCTCGCCCGCATCGCGGCCGCCGCGGACGGGCGCGACCTGACGTTCCATCGCGCGTTCGACGTGTCGCGCGACCTGAACGCCGCATTCGATGCGCTGCTGCGCGTGCCGGCCGTCACGTCGGTGCTGACGTCGGGCGGCCATCCGTCGGTGCTCGACGCCGTCGCGACGATCACGCGGATGGTGCGGCAGGCGGCCGGCTCGACCTGCACGGTGCTGGCCGGCTCGGGGCTCACGGTCGATGCGGTCGGCGATTTCGTCCGCGCGACCGGCGTGCGCGCGGTGCATTTCGGCTCGGGCGTGCGGGTGCGCGGCGAGGTGCTGGCGCCCGTCGACGCCCAGCAGGTCGAGCGCGTGCGCGCGGCGCTCGACGGCGCGGCGGCGCACGTGTGACGCGCACGCTTCGCGATGCGCAGGGCAACGCGGCGCAGACGATCGGGTGAAAAAAAGCCGGGGCATGCCCCGGCTTTTTCGTTGGTACGTGGTGGTGCCGCTTACGCGTTCGCCTGCATCGCGTCCGCGTCGCTCGCGCGGATGCCGAGGCGCTCGAACAGCGCGCGATCCTTCTGCGACTGCGGGTTGCTCGTCGTCAGCAGCTGGTCGCCGTAGAACATCGAGTTCGCGCCGGCGAGGAAGCACATCGCCTGCAGCCCGTCGTCGAGCTGCTCGCGGCCGGCCGACAGGCGCACGACGGCCTTCGGCATCGTGATCCGCGCAACCGCGATCGTGCGCACGAATTCGAACGGGTCGAGCGGTGCGGTGCCTTCGAGCGGCGTGCCTTCGATCGCGACGAGGTTGTTGATCGGGACCGAATCCGGATACGGATTCAGGTTCGCGAGCTGCGAGATCAGGCCCGCGCGTTCGCGGCGCGATTCGCCCATCCCGATGATGCCGCCGCAGCACACGTTGATGCCCGCATCGCGCACGCGGTCGAGCGTGTCGAGGCGATCCTGGTAGGTGCGCGTCGAGATCACCTGGCCGTAGAACTCCGGCGACGTGTCGAGGTTGTGGTTGTAGTAGTCGAGGCCCGCGTTCGCGAGTTCCTGCGCCTGCTCGTCTTCCAGCATGCCGAGCGTCATGCAGGTTTCGAGGCCGAGTTCCTTCACGCCACGCACCATCTCGGTCAGCGCCGGCATGTGGCGCTCCTTCGGGTTGCGCCACGCGGCGCCCATGCAGAAGCGGCTCGCGCCGTTCGCCTTCGCCGCGCGCGCGGCGTCGAGCACCGCGTCGACGTCCATCAGCTTCTCGGCCTTCAGGCCGGTGTCGTGGTGCGACGATTGCGAGCAGTAGCCGCAATCTTCCTCGCAGCCGCCCGTCTTGATCGACAGCAGCGTCGACAGCTGCACCGCGTTCGCGTCGAAGTGTTCGCGATGCACCTGCTGCGCGCGGAAGATCAGGTCGTTGAACGGCAGCTCGAACAGCGCGACGACGTCGGCGACGCGCCAGCGCTGCGAGGCCGGAGCGGCCACGGGAATCGCGTCGGGTTGCACGGTGGCGGTCTGGGCTTGGGTCATATCGTTTTCCTGTCCTGGACGGGGATGAGGGATCGGGGGATCTGTTTCTGTTGGGTCAATGCTGCGCGGCGCGCAGCGTCTCGACGAGCGCGGCGATGTCGAGCATCGCCGTGGCGGATTCGGCGGCGGCCGGGCTCATGTGCGGAATGCGGCCGAGCAGCGGCGCGCCGTGCTCGCGGGCGAGCCAGTCGCGCATCGTCGCGACGTTCTCGTCGGGGAACGACATCGCCGGGTCGACGTGGTTCGCGACCCAGCCGGCGATGCGCAGGCCGCGCGCGGCGATCGCGTCGGCGGTGAGCAGCGCATGGCTGATGCAGCCGAGCCGCACGCCGACGACGAGCACGACGGGCACGCCGAGCGCGACCGCGAGATCGGCCATGTCCTGCGTGTCGTTCAGCGGCACGCGAAAGCCGCCGGCGCCTTCGACGACGACGATATCCGCGCGCGTCAGCGCTTCGCGATGGCACGCGACGATCGTGTCGATGTCGAGCGTCACGCCTTCTTGTGCCGCGACGATATGCGGCGCGGCGGGTGCCTTCAGCAGGAACGGCGTGCGCAGTTCGGGCGGCAGCACGACGTTCGCGGCTGCGTCGAGCTGGTCAGCGTCCTCGTTGCGCCACACGCCGTCGCGTTCATACGCGCCCGCCGCGACGGGCTTCAGCGCGGCTGCACGCAGGCCATGCCGCGCGAAGCCGTGCAGCATCGCAGCCGAGACGAAGGTCTTGCCGATTTCGGTGTCGGTGCCGGTGACGAACAGCGAGAGCGGGGCGGTCATGCCGCAGTCTCCCGCCGGGCCGCCCCAAGGGAGGCTGCAGCCCCCTCGGGGGGCAGCGAACGCAGTGAGCGTGGGGGCTGTTCTGCCTCCCGCCGGGTCTGCCCCTCGCTGGCTTCGATCAAGGCTGCTTCGAGCCGTGCGAGATCGTCGAACGAATGCGCTGCCGACAGTGATACGCGCAGCCGCGACGTGCCGACGGGCACCGTCGGCGGCCGGATCGCGGGCACCCACAGGCCGTGCGCGTCGAGCGAGCGCATCGCCGCGAGCGTCGCGTCGTTGCTGCCGATCACGAGCGGCTGCACGGCCGTGTGCGAGTCGACCGGCTGCCAGCGCGTCATGTGCAGCAGCGCGCGCGTGCGCTCGATCAGCGCGGCGAGGTGCGCGCGTCGCGCGTCGCCTTCGTCGCCGGCGATTACCTTCAGGCTCGCCGATACCGCATGCGCGACGGCCGGTGGCGCGGCCGTCGTGAAGATGTAGCTGCGCGCACGCTGGATCATCCATTCGATCACGGTCTCGTGCGCGATCACGAACGCGCCCGCGACGCCGGCTGCCTTGCCGAGCGTGCCGACGTAGATCAGGTTCGGCGAGCGCAGCGCGGCGGCCGCGAGCGCGCCGCGGCCCTGGGGCCCCAGCACGCCGAAGCCGTGCGCGTCGTCGACGACGAGCCACGCGCCGTGGCGTTCGGCCAGCGCGACGAGTTCGGCGAGCGGCGCGATGTCGCCATCCATGCTGAACACGGTGTCGCTGACGATCAGTTTCGTGTCGGCGTCGGACGCGTCGAGCAGCGCGGCGAGCGCGGCCGTGTCCGCATGCGGATAGACCTGTACGTTCGCGCGCGACAGCCGCATGCCGTCGATCAGCGACGCATGATTAAGCGCATCGGAGAAGATCGTCGCGCCCTTGCCGGTGAGCGCCGTCATCGCGGCGAGGTTCGCCATGTAGCCGGTGCTGAAGTACAGCGCGCGCGGCGCGTCGGAGAAGCCGCCCGAGAAGGCCGCGAGTTCCTCTTCGAGCGTTGCGTGCGCACGCGAATGGCCGCCGAGCAGATGCGAGCCGCCGCTGCCGGAGCCATAGCGCCGCGCGCCTTCGGCGAACGCGGCGACGAGCGCCGGATGCGCGGCGAGGCCGAGATAGTCGTTACTCGCGAAGCCGACGATGTCGCGGCCGTCGACGCGCATGTGCGCGTCGCACGCGGTGTCGGCGGTGCGGCGCACGCGGCGCAACCCTTGTGCGTCGAGCTCGGCGAGGCCGCGTTGCAGCGTATCGAGCAGGTTCGTTGCTGCCGCCCCCTCGGGGGGCAGCGGACGAAGGGAGCCTGGGGCCGTTTGTGTCATTGCATGATCTCCGCGAGCGTCGCATCCAGCGTGTCGCGCGTGCGTTGCGCGAGCCACGCGATGTCGTCGTCGCTCATCACATACGGCGGCATCAGGTACACGGTCGTGCCGATCGGACGCAGCAGCAGTTCGCGTTCGAGCGCGCGCTCGAAGAAGCGCCGCGAGAAGCCGCGTGCCGCGTCGCCGTCGAGCGCGACGTCGAATGCGAACAGCGTGCCGCGCTCGCGCAGGTGACGCACCTGCGGATGCGCGTCGAGCGGCGCGAGCGCGGCGCGCATCGCGGCCGACTTGCGCGCGTTGCCGGCGAGCACGTCGTCGCGCGCGAACAGGTCGAGCGTCGCGACCGCCGCGCGGCACGCGAGCGGGTTGCCGGTGTACGAATGCGAATGCAGGAAGCCGCGCGTCGTGTCGTCGTCGTAGAAGGCCGCGAACACGTCGTCGCGCGTGAGCACGAGCGATAGCGGCAGGTAGCCGCCGCTGATGCCTTTCGACAGGCACAGGAAATCGGGCCAGACGCCGGCCTGTTCGCACGCGAAGAAGGTGCCGGTGCGGCCGCAGCCGACCGCGATCTCGTCGGCGATCAGGTGCACGCCGAACTCGTCGCACAGCGCGCGCAGCCCGCGCACGTACGACGGATCATGCATCGCCATGCCGGCCGCGCATTGCACGAGCGGCTCGACGATCAGCGCGGCGATCCGGTCCGCGCGTTCGGCGAACAGGCGCCGCACGTCGTCGAGCGCGCGGCCCGCAACGTCGGCGGCCGTTTCGCCCGGCTGCGCGCCGCGTGCGTCGGGCGACGCGACCACGTGCGCGTTGCGGATCAGCGGGTCGTACGCATCCTTGAACAGCGCCACGTCGGTCACGCCGAGCGCGCCGATGGTCTCGCCGTGATAGCTGTTCGCGACGCACACGAATTCGCGCTTGTCCGCGCGGCCGCGGTTGCGCCACGCGTGGAAGCTCATCTTCAGCGCGATCTCGACCGCCGACGCGCCGTCCGACGCGAAGAACGCATGGCCGAGCGTGCGCGCGGTGAGCACATGCAGCCGCTCGGCGAGCTCGATCGCCGGCTCGTGCGTGCAGCCGGCGAGCATCGCGTGCTCGAGCGTGTCGAGCTGGTCCTTCAGCGCCGCGTTGATGTCCGGGTTCGCATGGCCGAACAGATTCACCCACCACGAGCTGATCGCATCGAAGTAGCGGCGGCGGTCGCGGTCGTACAGCCACACGCCGGCGCCGCGCGCGACGGGAATGAGCGGCAGGCGCTCGTGGTGCTTCATCTGGGTGCAGGGATGCCAGACCGCGCGCAGGCTGCGCGCGACCCAGTCGTCAGTGGCTGGCGTACTCAAGGCGACTCCGGGGGGTAAAACGGCGGCGGGCATCGAACGGATGCCGCGCGGCGACAGACGGAAAACGCGCTGAGATTAGCGTGTTCCGCCGCGCGTTGCACTACCGGTTACAAACGCCGCAAAGCCTTGCCGGGCGGGAGTTCGGCGCAGATCCGGGGTGCTCGGAACGGTACGCGCCAGATATCCCGAAATGCGCGCAGATGACGACGTTCGAGTGAGACCCCCCGACAGAAAAAAATCGTTGGGCGGACCGGCTCGCGAGGACCAAAAATCGGGGCGGGAAGGAAAAAGGGCGCGAGGTGCGACGCAATGCATGTGGTGGCGGGCGAATGGATGAGGAATCGGGCGCAGGGGATCGGGAAAGGCGCCGGGAAACGGCTTCACGGGTATCGTGGGCGCGCGCCCTTCGGCGGCCCACATGATCCGGCGAACGGGCAGGCGAACGCCGCTGCGGGCCGTGCGAGCGTTCAGTACAGGGAGAGGAGCGAGAAGGGGACGATGCCGAAAGCACCGGATCGCCGGCGTCGCGATATGCGAACGCCGCTGCGGGCCACGCGAGCGTTCAGTACAGGGAGAGGAGCGAAGGGGACGATGCCGAAAGCACCGGATCGCGGGCGTCGCGATATGCGAACGCCGCTGCGGGCCGCGCGAGCGTTCAGTACAGGGAGAGCAGAGAAGGGAACGATGCCGAAAGCGCCAAATCCCGGCCGTCGCGATTCGCGCGTCAGCGCGACGCCAGCGCGTGCGTATCGGCGTCGCCGTTGTCGGCCGTCTGCGTCGCGCCGTTCCACACGACGCGGTCGTTGACCGCATACAGCCGGCATGCGCCCGCACCTTGCTTCGTGCAGTTGTCGAGCGCGAGTGCCATCGGGTCGTCGCCGCCTTCGGCCCATGACCACGCGCCTTCGGCGGACACCGCGAACGCGCGGCTCGGATGCTGGCTCAGGAAGCGGCGATAGCCTTCGCGGCCGGCCGCGTCGAGGAACGGCACTGCCTCGACCGCGTCGATCGACGCGTAGCCGGTCGCATTCGGTTCGTGCGGGTTCGCGACCGCATAGCGCACCGAGGTCGGCAGGTTCAGGTCCGCGAGGAACGCATGCACGGCCGGCCACCACACGGGCACGCCGTCGCGGTCGACGATCAGCCGGTGCGCGTCGTCCTTGTAGCGGCCGAAATCGATGAATTGCGCCTGCGTGCCGTGCGAAACGTATGCGTCGTGCATCTGCGCGACGAGCGCGGGCGTCCACACCGAATCGTTGTCGCCGTACAGCCACAGCGAGCGCACGGCCGTATGCGCGCCGTACTGGTCGAATGCTTCGACGAGATTGCGCTGCCAGCCGTCGCAGAGGTCCTGGCGCAGCCCGCCGGAGAAGTTGACGATGCCGCGCACGCCGGGCGCCGCTTCGGTGCCGTACGCGACCGAAGCGAGGCCGCCATGCGACGTGCCGGCGACGACGATGCGCGACGCATCGACGTACGACTGACGCGACATGTAGCGGACCGTCGCGGCGACGTCGGCGGCCTGCGCGAGGCCGTTCTTGCCGACGTTGCAGCCTTCCTGCTGGTACGTGCCGCCCGACCCGGCGAAGCCTTGTCGGTTCGGCGCGATCACCGCATAGCCGCGGCGCACGAATTCACGGGCGAACGCGAGCGGCCGGCTGCGCGGCTGCAGATGGAGATCGCCGGTGTTCTTGCCGTGGTTGAAGACGACGAGCGGGAAGGGGCCGGGGCCGTCCGGCTTGAACAGCGTGGCCTCGAGCATCACGGTGCCCGACGCATCGGCCGGAATGCTGATGACTTGTTCGTTGAGGTTCGCGGCGACTTGCGGGAGGCGCGAATCGCCGTAATCGAAGCGCTCGGCATGGGCGAGCGAGCCGCCGGCCGCGGCCGCGCCGGCATTTGCGTTCGGCAGCGCACCGGCCTGAGCGGCCGACAGCGCACAGGCCGCCATCCATCCCACCAATACTTTGCTGAACGCCATTCGTAAGCCCTGCCATGCAACATGACCAATCCGAAGGGCCATCGTAGCCCGACAAATTCAGGTTGTGCAATGCGGGAATTACCCGGCGTCTGACACGGCAACTATTTGTCAGCGTTCACTTACTTCGCCGTCGACATAACGCCAGAAACCGTGCTCGTCGCGGGTGAAGCGACTGGTCTCGTGGATCCGGTACGCGCGCCCGCCGACCTTGTAGCGGGCCACGAATTCGACCTCCGCGTGCCGTTCGTCGAGCGGCGCATGGCGTTTGACCGCGAGGCCGAGCCAGCGCGGCGCGTCGGGCGCATTCGGGTCGGCATCGAGATCGGCCGGGCAGGTGCGCGCGTCCCAGGTCGCGCGCAGGTAGTCGGTCGCGCCGAGCACGTACGCGCTGTACCGCGAACGCATCAACTCGAGCGCGGTGGGCGCGGCTTCGCCGCCGTCGATGAAGCGGCCGCAACACGCCGCATAGCGCGGGGCCGGGGCTTTGCCGGCAGGAGTGGGGGACGCGCCGCCGCACGGGCACGCGTCAGGTCGGGTCAAAATCATGCGAATCGTGAATTAACGACGCCGGGTTGTCATGCCGGCTCACCAGCTGAGCTCGACGCCGTCGTACTGGAAGAAGCGGCCGTTGGCCTGCGACATGTCCGCACCGGCTTCTGCGATCACGCGGCGCATGCCGGTCACGCTGGTTTCCGGATCGATCGCGGCCTGCGCGCCGCCCATGTCGGTGCGCACCCAGCCGGGATGGAGCGAGATGCACGCGGCGTGGCGCGTCTGCAGCGACGCGATGCGCAGCACGTCGTTCAGCGCGGCCTTGCTCGCGCGGTACAGCCAGCCGGTCGTGCCGGTCGCTTCCGCGATGCTGCCCATCCGGCTCGAGACGACGGCCAGCACGCCACGCGCGTCCTCGACGAGCGGCAGCAGGATCGGCAGCAGCTGCATCGGCCCGCGCACGTTCGTATGCATCACCGCGTCGAAATCCTCGGCGCCGATCGTCTCGACGCCCTCGGTGCGGGGCCCGTACACGCCCGACACGAGCACGGCCGCGTCGAGCCGTTCGCCGTCGAGCTTCCAGCCGAGCGCCGCGATCTGTTCGGGTTGCGCGATGTCGAGCGCATAGGCTTGCGCGCCGAGTTCGCGCAGCGCGGCGAGCGATGCGTCGTCGCGTGCGGTCGCGATCACGTTCCAGCCGTCGCGGCGGTATTGCCGGACGAATTCGCGCCCGAGGCCGCGCGATGCGCCGACGATCAGTACGGTTTTCATGTTCGCCGCTCCTTTGCGTTGCACCGCCGTCGCGGCAGTGTCGGTGTCAGATCAGTTCGAGACCCGTCGCGACCAGGCTCGTGTGCATCTTCAGCCGGAGGACGCGCGGCGCGTGCGCGCCGCGCCGGCGCCGGTTACTTCGCGTCGCCGCACGACGGCTTGAGCGTAGCGGCGACCGCCTGCGCGACGTCGTCGAGCCGTGCGGCGTCCGCCGCGACCATGTCATTGTCGGGCGCGTGCTGGCCGCGCGCGGTGAGCGCCGCGACGCAGCGCTTGTAGGTTTCGTCGAGCGCGTCGAAGTTCGACACGGCCATCCCGAGGTTGCGCATCCGCCCGTCGTGCACGCCGTACACGAGCCCGTGCACGGTGAGCGACTGGCCGCGCGCCCACGCGTCGTTGACGATCGTCGTGCGGCACACGTTGACGACCTGCTCGATCGCGTTCAGCTCGATCAGGCGGCGATAGCGCGCCTCGCCGACCGGCCATTCGTCGAGCAGCGCTGCGTGGCGTTCGCGCACGTCCTGCACGTGGTGCAGCCAGTTGTCGGCGAGGCCGACGCGGCGGTTGTGCAGGGCCGCGTTCACGCCCGAGCAGCCGTAGTGGCCGACGACCATGATGTGCTTCACGCGCAGGATGTCGACCGCGAACTGGATCACCGACAGGCAGTTCAGGTCGCTGTGCACGACGACGTTCGCGATGTTGCGGTGCACAAAAACTTCGCCCGGCGGCAGGCCGATGATCTGGTTCGCCGGCACGCGCGAATCCGAGCAGCCGATCCACAGATATTCCGGCGCCTGCTGGTCGGCGAGACGCGAGAAGAAATCGGGATCGTCGGCCAGCTGGCGCTTGACCCAGGCGTCATTGTTGTCGAACAGATGTGAAAGCGGATTGTCTTGGGTATTCATCGGGTGTGGATTCCGTTGGCGGAAAGCGGGTCGATAACGGGTTCGATTCGATTGGATTCGGTCGTGCGTCACGCAGCGCGCTGCGCGTCGTCCGCGCCGTCGTCGGCGTCAGGCGTCGCGTCGAAGCGATCGGGGTAGCGCACGCTGAAACGCAGCGACGCGTCGTACGGGAAAAAATCGGGCAACTCGCCCTGCAGCAGCTTGTCCTTGCTGGCCTGCCACAGCGAGGCTTCGAAAAAGTCCGCGTGATGCTTCATGAAGACGGCCCGCACGCGCGGGTCGCCGAGCAGGAACGGTCCGTAGGTTTCCGGAAAGATGTCGTGCGGGCCCACGGTATACCACGGTTCGCCGGACAGTTCGTCTTCCTCGTTGCGCGGCGGCGGCACGCGCCGCACGTTGCAGTCGGTCAGGTACTCGATCTCGTCGTAGTCGTAGAACACGACGCGGCCATGGCGCGTGACGCCGAAGTTCTTGTAGAGCATGTCGCCGGGGAAGATGTTGGCCTTCATCAACTCCTTCACCGCGTTGCCGTACTCCTTCACGCCGTGCTCGATCTCGGCGTCGGTGCCGTTCTGCAGGTACAGGTTGAGCGGGATCATCCGGCGCTCGATGTACAGGTGCTTGATCACGAGGTTGCCGTCCTCGTATTCGAGCAGCGACGGCACCTCCTTCTCCAGCTCGCGCACGAGCGCATGGTCGAGCCGCGAGATCGGCAGCGCGACGCTCGAATACTCGAGCGTGTCGGCCATCCGTCCGAGACGGTCGTGGCGCTTCACGAGCTGGTACTTCTCCATGATCTGCTCGCGCGTCGTTTCCTTCGGCGGCGGGAAGTGATCCTTGATGATCTTGAACACGTACGGGAACGACGGCAGCGTGAACACGAGCATCACGAGGCCCTTGATCCCGGGCGCGATGATGAAGCGGTCGCTCGAATGCGACAGATGGTGCAGCAGGTCGCGGTAGAACAGGTTCTTGCCCTGCTTCTGCAGGCCCACCGACGTGTAGATCTCGGCCTTCGGCTTGCCCGGCATGATCGTGCAGAGAAAATCCACGTACGCGGACGGCACGCCCATGTCGACGAGGAAATACGAGTGCGAGAAGCTGAAGATGATCTGCAGCAGGTCGCGGCGCAGCAGCACGGTGTCGAGGGCGAGCAGGCCCGGGCGCACGTGGCGGATCGGCACCGCGAACGGCAGCACGCGATCGGCGTTGATGATGCGGCCGACGATGTACGCGCTCTTGTTGCGGAAGAACAGCGACGACAGCACGTGGATCTGGAAATTCGGCGCGGCGTCGAACTCGCCGAATTCGTCGGTGATCGCCTGCATCATGCAGCCGATGTCGCGCGCGAGATCCTCGAACGGCGGCTCGAGCTGGAAGTTCGTGACGATGCGCTCGAGCGTGGCCGCGAGCCCGTCGGTGCCCGGGTAGTACGCGCGATAGGTCGGCTTCGCGGCCGGCTCGTCGTTCTCGAGGTATTCGGTCGAGATCGCGGGCCGCACGAAGATGAAATCGTTGCTGAAATACGAGCGGTGCAGGATCTTGCAGCACACCGAATTGAAGAACGTTTCCGCGCACTCGGGCTGGCGGTGCGACGTGAGCAGGCCGATGTAGTGCAGCTTGATCTGCTGCCAGACCTCGTCGTCGATGTTCTCCGCGTCGTATTCGTCCTGCAGCACCTCGACGCATTCCTGCACGCGATCGTCGTACGACGTGATCCGCTCGCGCGCCAGCCGCTGCAGCCCGTGCCAGTCGGCGCGCTCGTATAGCGTCTTCGCCTCGACTGCGGCTTCCCGGAAGATCCGGTAGTGACGGTCGAAGTTTTCGAGCATCGTCTGCGCGACGTCGAAACCGATCTGCGACGACAGCAGCTTGGGGAAGTGATTCATTGCGTGCAGGCTCGTTCGAGAGGGACTGTAAGCACTCGCCATTTTAGCGCCCAAGTCGGCATTTCAATGAGTTTCGGGGTCCGGCGCCAAGCGCCGTCAATGCGCGGGTTGTTCGCCGTTGCATGCTGTTCGGTGCATCTTCGCGTAAAGATACGGGTACGGAACGGATTCTGGCACGAACTTTTTTGCCCGGCCGACGCCCGCCGGGCACGCGTTTCACGCGACGGCGATAGAATCGACGCGATGCCCGCCGCGGCCTGCCGCCCGCGCGCTCATGCACTTGCATTCCCCCCGCATACGTACCCGCATTTGCAGCTGCATTTGCAACGACAACGACGAGACACCCGACCGATGAACGCACTGGAACACCAACTCGACTATCCCTTCGCCGACACGCTGCCCGCCGCGGGCGACACGTTCGAGGTCGCGCCCGGCGTGCGCTGGCTGCGCATGCCGCTGCCGTTTTCGCTCGATCACATCAATCTCTGGCTGCTGCGCGACGAGATCGACGGGCAGGCCGGCTGGACGATCGTTGACTGCGGGATCTCGTCGGATGCGATCCGGACGCACTGGGAGCAGATCTTCGATCGGCATCTCGACGGGCTGCCGGTGCTGCGCGTGCTCGTCACGCACTGCCATCCCGATCACTTCGGCCTCGCGAACTGGCTGTGCGAAGGCGGTGACCAAGGCCGCTGGAACGTGCGGCTGTGGATGACGCTCGGCGAATACATGTTCGGCTGCCTGATGGCGGCCGGCAACGGCTCGAACGCCGGCGGCGCGGCCGCGGCCGATCACTTCGCGCGCCACGGCCTGACCGATCCGGCCGCGCTCGACAAGCTGCGCAGCCGCCGCAGCTACTACTCGGATCTCGTGCCGGCCGTGCCGCCGCGCTACAGGCGCCTGCGCGAAGGCGACGCGGTGAAGATCGGCGCGCGCACGTGGCGCGTCGTCACCGGCTACGGCCATTCGCCTGAACATTGCGCGCTGCACAGCGAAGCGGACGGCGTGCTGATCTCCGGCGACATGGTGCTGCCGCGCATCTCGACCAACGTGTCCGTGTTTGATCTCGAACCGGAAGCGAACCCGCTCGCGCTGTATCTGGAATCGCTCGGCCGCTACGAAACGATGGCGCCCGACACGCTCGTGCTGCCGTCGCACGGCAAGCCGTTCCGCGGCGTGCGCACGCGCATCGCGCAACTGCGCGCGCACCACGACGCGCGGCTCGACGAAGTGCGCGTCGCGTGCGCGGAACAGCCGGCCAGCGCCGCCGACATCGTGCCGATCATGTTCCGCCGCCGCGAGCTCGACATCCACCAGATGACGTTCGCGCTCGGCGAGGCGCTCGCCCACCTGAACCTGCTGTGGCTCGCGGGCGAGCTCGTGCGCGAGCAGGGCGACGACGGCGTGATTCGCTACACGCGGGCCTGATTGCCCCGGTCGCTCGATGCGCGACGCAACGTCGCCGTCGTTTGCGTTTCAAGCGCCATGCGCCCCGCGATCCATGCCACGCAAACCGGATCACGCGTGGGCCTGCGAAGCTCGACGCATGACCCGCCCGACGGGAGCGGGGCGCATGGAAATGACTATCGATCCGCGCGCCGTCGACGACACCGTGCTCGCGCCCGGATTGATCGACGATCCGAGCCGGTCGGCAAAGCGCAATCCGCCGCGCTGACCGACGCTGGCGTGCGCGAATCGAAGCGGCGTTTCAGGCAGCGGCTCGCCGATTCCAATCAGGACGTCACGCGCAACGGCGAGCGATCGTGATCGCTAATCACGCGACGGGTTCGTAACGCCACCCGTCGCGCTGCCATTGCATCGTGTGCGTCGGTTCGAGCGCCGCAAGAAACGCGGCGTCGTGCGACGCGACCACGATCGCGCCGGGGAAGCCGGCCAGCGCGGCTTCGATCGCGCGCACCGATTCGAGATCGAGGTGATTGGTCGGCTCGTCGAGCAGCAGCAACTGCGCCGGTGTGCCGCGCCACAACGCGCACGCGAGCGCGGCCTTCAGCCGTTCTCCGCCGCTCAGGCGATGCACCGGCTGCGTCGCGCGTGCGGCATCGAGCTGCAGCAGCGCGAGCCGGCTGCGCAGGTCACCTTCGGCGAGCGGCGTATCGAGCAGTCCCAACTGCTCGACGATCGAGCGCTCGGGGTCGAGCAGCGCGAGCCGCTGGTCGAGATACGCGGCGCTCACGTGCGTCGTGCAGGCACCGGAGCGCGGCGCGAGTTCGCCGGCGAGCATGCGCAGCAGCGTCGATTTTCCGCAGCCGTTCGGGCCCGTCAGCGCGATGCGCACCGGGCCGCTGGCCGACCACGTGATCGCGTCCGCACGCCCGGCGGCATGCCACGGCAATTGCGCACGCTCGAGCGTGAACAGCTGGCGGCGGGCGCTGACCTCGGTGCCCGGCAACGACACGAGCACCGGCGCGTCGGCTTCGACGCGTGCGGCCGCCTCCTGCACGCGCTCGTCGAGCGTCGCCTTGAAGTCGTTCTGATGACGCCGGACCTGCCCCATGATGTTGCGCGCCGCGCCCTTGCGACGCTGACGTGCCATCGACGACAGGTTGGCCGTCTTCGCGTCGCGCAGCGCGCCGGCCGCGTGGCGCTGGATCGTGTCGTGTTCCTGTTCGAGCCGGCGTCTCTCGCGTCCGCGCTCCGCGTGCGCATGCTCCAGCGCGGCCTGCGCGGCATCCTGTTCCGCGTCGCGCTGGGCGCGATACAGCGCGTAGTTGCCGCCATACGCGCGCACGCCGTGCGGCGTCAGTTCGACGATGCGCTGCACGTGCGCGAGCAGCGCGCGGTCATGGCTGACGATGACGACGCCGCCGCGCCAGCCGTCGAGCGCCGCGCGCAGCCACGCGCGGCCCGCTGCATCGAGATGGTTGGTCGGTTCGTCGAGCACCAGCAGCCCGGCCTCCGACAGCAATGCGCCGATCAGCGCGACGCGCGCCAACTGGCCGCCGCTCAGCGCGTGCGCCGGCGTGTCGGCGCGCACGTCATGCAGGCCGGCCGCGTCGAGCGCCGCGCGCAGCCGTTCAGCCAGGTCCCAGCGATCGCCGATCAGGTCGAAGTCGAGCGCGTGCGCACAGCCGTCCGCGAGGCGTGCAAGGGCCGCGAGCGGCGCATCGAGCGCGGCGATTTCCGCGACGGTGCGCGTGCCGGCCGGCGCGTCGTCGTGCTGCTGCGCGACGTAGACGACGGGCGTGTGCCGGTCGATCGTGCCCGCGCTGGGCGTGCGCCGGCCCGCGATCAGTCGCGCGAGCAGGCTCTTGCCGACGCCGTTGCGGCCGACGATGCCCGTCGGCGTGCGATCGATGGAAAGGTCGAGCGAATCGAACAGCGTGACGCCGTCGTCGAAGCGGAAGGAAACGTGATGAAGCGCGACGAGCGCGCCGGTTGGCGTGGCAGCAGCCATAAGCACCTCCGAAAATGCGTGAAACCCTTCGCGCGGCGTGCGTGGCACGGCGGCGAAAACATTTTTGGGAAGGCTTAGTTGGTCACTTTGGCTGGCGTCCGGTATGAGGAATGAGCGCGCAGTGTAGCAAGCGCGCCGCGCAGGCCGCAAGCGACGGGCCGGGATGCCGTCGCTTGCGCGCCACGCACGGTTACTGCACGGAGACGGCCGTGAAGTTCTGGCGGCCGAACGGGCTGACGTGATAGCCGCTCACGTTCGCGCGCGTGAGCGCGGCCGCGGTCGGGTAGCCGAGCGGAATCCACAGCGCCTGATCGTGGATCACCTTCTGCGCCGATTCGTACAGCTTCGCGCGCTTGGCCTGGTCGGCGGTCGACTTGCCGTCGGCGATCAGCTTGTCGAGCTGCGCGTCGCAGAAGCGCGCGAAGTTGATGCCTGACTTCACCGCGTTGCAGCTGAACAGCGGCGACAGGTAATTGTCCGGATCGCCGTTGTCGCCGGCCCAGCCCATGAACAGCATGTCATGCTGGCCGAGCTTCGCCTGCTTGATCAGCTCGCCCCATTCGATCACCTTCACCTCGGCTTTCACGCCGATCTTCGCGAGGTCGGCCTGCAGCAGTTCCGCGCCGGCCTTCGGGTTCGGGTTCAGCACGCTGCCCGTCGGGCGGGTCCAGATCGTCGTCGAGAAGCCATTCGGGAAACCGGCCGACGCGAGCAGCTGCTTCGCCTTCGCGGGATCGTACGCATACGGCGCGATGTCCTTCGCGTAGCTCCACGTGTTCGGCGGATACGGGTTGTTCGCGGCGGTCGCCGTGTTGTCGAACACGACCTTCAGGTAGGTCGAGCGGTCGAACGCGAGGTTCAGCGCCTCGCGCACCTTCTCGTTGTCGAGCGGCTTCTTCTGCGTGTTCAGCGCGACGAACGCGGTCATGAACGCGGGCGTCTGCACGACCTTCAGCGCGCTTTCGCCCTTCGCGGCGAGCACGTCCTGCGGCTTCGGCGACAGCGCGATCTGGCATTCGCCGGCCTTCACCTTCTGCATGCGCACGGACGCGTCGGGCGTGATCGCGTAGATCAGCCGATCGACTTTCGGCTTCGCGCCCCAGTAGGCCGGGTTCACGTCGTAGCGGATCAGCGCGTCCTTCGTGTAGCTCTTCAGCACGAACGGGCCGGTGCCGATCGGCTTCGCGTTCAGGTCGGCCTGCTTGCCGGCCTTCAGCAACTGGTCCGCGTATTCGGCCGAGTAGATCGACGCGAAGCCCATCGTCAGGATCGGCACGAACGTCGCGTTCGGCTCGTTCAGCACGAACTTCACCGTGCTGTCGTCGACCTTCGTGACCGACTTCACCAGCTTCACGAGGCCCATCGACTGCGCGTGCGGAAAGCCGCTCGCGCCGGCCACCTTGTGCCACGGGTTCGCATCGTCGAGCATCCGCGAGAACGTGAACACGACGTCGTCCGCGTTCAGCGGGCGGCCCGGCTTGAAGTAGTCGGTGGTCTGGAACGCGACGTTCGGGCGCAGGTGGAACGTGTACGTGAGGCCGTCGGCGCTGGCTTCCCATTTGTCGGCGAGCGCCGGCACGACCTTCTTCGCGGCTTCGTCGTACGACACGAGCGTGTTGAAGATCACGTCGGCCGATGCGTTGGTGGTGACGAGCGAGTTGTACTGCACGACGTCGAAGCCGTCCGGGCTCGATTCCGAGCAGACGGTGAGCGGCTTGGCGACGGCGAGGCCGGGAGCGGCGAGGGCGGCGGCGAGCGCAGCCGCGGCGAACAGCTTGACGTGCATAGGTTCTCCCACGTGACTTGTGATTTTTGCCGGATGTCGGAATGCATGCGGAATGCAGGCGCGGCCCGGTGGTGGGCGGGGCCGGCGCGGCTGGCGAATAGCATACCGGCAAAGCGCGCGGCGCGTGAAAAAAGGCGTCGGAACGAGGTGAATTGAGCGAACAACGGCTGCGTTCGCGACGGAATGCGTGTTGGGGCGGCGGTAAAGGAGGGGGGAGGCGCACGGTTGCGAAGGCAACGTGGGAAGGCGCGGATCAGCGGGCGCGACGCACTTGGCGGGGGGAGTCGCCGCAGCAGCGAGTGGCGAGTGGCGAGTGGCGAGTGGCGAGTGGCGAGTGGTGCGCGGCGTGCGCCGTGCGGCGAGTGGCGCGGCTGGAACGAAGAAAAACACGCGGCCGCGACGCCGATGCAGCGCCGGTCCGGCACGCACGGCGTGCCGGATGCGCGATGCACTCAGTGCGCGCCGGCCTTCGGCTTGCGCGGCGCCTTCTCGAACAGGCGGTCGTAGAGCCAGCGCGGCAACACGTGCAGCACCTTCGCGACGACGCCCATCTGCCACGGAATTACGCGGAACGCGTGCTGCCGCGCGATCGCCTGCGCGGCGCGGGCCGCGAAGCGATCGGCGTCCATCAGGAACGGCATCCGGTACGGGTTGTGCGCGGTCATCGGCGTGCGGATATAGCCGGGCGCGATCGTCACGACGCCGACGCCGGCCGGGCGCAGCTCGACGCGCAGCGCCTCGAGATACTTGATCGCGGCCGACTTCGACGCACTGTACGCGCCGGAGCCCGGCAGGCCGCGCACGCCGGCGACGCTCGCGACGCCGACCAGCGTGCCGTGGCGCGCGGCCGTCATCGGGCCGACGAACGGCTCGAACGTCGCGACCATCCCGTAGTAGTTGATGTCCATCACGTCGCGGAACGTGGCGAGGTCGCCCTGGCCCGTGACGGCGCCCTGGCTGATGCCCGCGTTCGCGATCACGACGTCGGGGCAGCCGTGCGCGGCGATGAACGACGCGGCGGCCGTCGCGAGCGCATCGGCGTCGCGCACGTCGGCGCTATAGACGGAGACGGACAGCTTGGGGAAGCGCCGCGCGAACGCATCGAGGGCATCGGTGCGGCGCGCGACGAGGGCGAGCGTGGCGCCCTGGCGGGCGTATTCCTCGGCCATCGCGAGGCCGAGGCCGCTCGACGCGCCGGTGATGAAGACCTTCAGCGGAGTAGTCATGCCGGCGCGCGGGCGGGGATCAGAGCTTCTTGTCCTGAACCTGCTTCACGAGGTAGTCGAGCACTTGAGCGGTGCCCGGGATGCTGTTCGTGTAAGCCGGGCCCGTCTTGTACTTGCCCTGGACGACGACCGTCGGCACGCCGTCGATTGCGTAGCTCTTCAGCAGCTCGGCCGACTGCTTCACCTGGCCCTGCACGCTGAACGAGTTGTACGCGTCCATGAACTGCTTCTTGTCGACGCCCTGCGTCGCCAGGAAGTCGGCCTGCGCCTGCGGCGTCAGCAGGTAGTTCTTCTGCTTGTGGATCGCGTTGAAGATCGCCGGCGTGACCTTCTCCGAGATGCCGAGCGCGGACACCGCGTAGAACAGCTTCGAGTGCGGGAGGAAATCGTCACGGAATGCGACCGGCACGCGCTTGAATTCGATGTTGTTGCCTTGCTTCTTCACCCAGGCCTCGATCGTCGGCTCGAATTCGTAGCAGTGCGGGCAGCCGTACCAGAAGAACTCGATGACCTCGACCTTGCCGGCCGGTGCGGACACCGGCTGCGGCGACTTCATCACCTCGAAGTCCTTGCCGGACACAGGCGCGGCGGGCGACGCCTGGGCGAAGCCCGCGGCGGCCAGGCCGAGGGACAGGAGGAGCGTGCTAAGTAGTTTTTTCATGTTGTAAGCGTCGAATCAGTTGCTCGGATTACGAAACGTAACGGGTTCTGCGTGGGCGCGGCCGGTCGCTTACTGCTTCGTGAAGCGGATCACCGCCGTGTCGACACCTGCATCGGACAGGCGCTGACGGGCCGAGTTCATATCCTCGAATTTCGAGAACGGGCCGACGCGCACGCGGAAATAGGTCACGCCGCTGACATCGCGCTTCGACACCTTCGACTCGAAGCCCTGGAAGCCCAGTCGCGCGCGCTGCTGCTCGGCGTCGCCTTCCGTCTTGTACGCGCCGACCTGCAGGAAGTAGCCGGTGTTCGCGTCGTTCGCGGTCGGTGGCTTCGCTGCAGCGGCGGACGTGGCCGACGTCGCGGACGGAGCCGGCTTCGGCGTGTTCGCGGCCAGTTGCTGTTGCTGCTGTTTCTGCGCGGCCGCCTGCTGCGCCTGCTTCTGCGCGGCGAAGCGCGCGAGATCGTCCTCGCCGCCTTGCTGCTGTTGCTGCGCCTGTTGCGTCTTCTTCGGCGGCGGCGTGTTGTCGGCCGGCTTCGGCGCGACCGCGACGCCGTTGCCCGACGATGCATTGTTCGATGCGGTGGTGTTGCTCGAGCCGCTGGAGCCGTTCGCGTTGCCCGACGGCGGCACCTCGACGATCTGCGGTTCGGGCAGCAGGCCGCCCTGGGTCTGGTTTGCGGCCTGGCCGGGCGCGGTGTTGGGCGGCGCGGACTGCGCGGCCTGCGGCACCGGCTGGCCGGGCGTCTTGCCCTGCAGCGCGCGGTTCGGATCGAACTGCTGCGGCTGGCTCGCGCCGGTGTCGGTCGGCGGCGGTGCGACCTTCGACACGAACGGCGACGGCGAACGCGTGATGTAGAGCGCCACCACCACCGCGATCGCGAGGCCGACGATCAGGCCCAGCACGATTCCAAGAAATGTCCCTCCGGCTTGTTTCGATTGCTTCGAAGTTCGGCGTGGTTGTGCCATTGCTTGAGTCACCTGCAAAAAGAATCGTAAAAGGCCGAGGCAGGCGCTCCTGCCGCGGCCATTCGCTGCCCCGTTCGGGCCGCTTACATCTTGGCGGGCGCGGACACGCCGAGCACCGCCAGACCATTCTCGAGCACCTGCCGGGTCGCGGCGAGGAGCGCGGCGCGCGCGTTGCGCGGCGCTTCGTCGTCCACCAGCACGCGCTCCGCATTGTAGAACGAGTGGAATTCACCAGCGAGATCGCGCAGGTAGAACGCGACGGCGTGCGGCGCCAGCTCGTTCGCCGCGTGCGTGAGCATGTCCGGATACTCGGCGAGCTTCTGCATCAGCGACACGGCTTGCGGGCTCGTGAGCTGCGCCAGGTCGGCGCCCGGCAGCTGCGCCACGTCGACGTTGTAGCGCGACTTCAGTTCGTTGAGCACCGAGCAGATGCGCGCATGCGCGTACTGGACGTAATAGACCGGATTCTCGTCGTTCTGTTTCAGCGCGAGGTCGATGTCGAACACGAATTCGGTGTCGGCCTTGCGGGAGATCAGGAAGAAACGGACCGCGTCGCGGCCGCGCGTGATGGTCGCCTCGTCGATCAGGTCGGGTGCCGCTTCCTGGCCCGGCGCCGCGCCGCCCGACCATTCGATCAGGTCGCGCACCGTCACGTAGCTGCCCGCGCGCTTCGACAGCTTCACTTCCTGGCCGTCGCGCATCACGGTGACCATCTTGTGCAGCACGTAGTCGGGATAGCCCTTCGGGATGCCGATGTGCAGACCCTGCAGGCCCGCGCGCACGCGCGCGATCGTGCCGTGGTGGTCCGAGCCCTGGATGTTGATCACCTGCGTGAAGCCGCGCTCCCATTTCGTCACGTGGTACGCGACGTCCGGCACGAAGTACGTGTACGTGCCGTCCGACTTGCGCATCACGCGATCCTTGTCGTCGCCTTCGTCGGTCGTGCGCAGCCACAGCGCGCCGTCCTGCTCGTAGGTCATGCCGGCCTTGATCAGCGCGTCGACCGTCTTCTCGACCCGGCCTTCGCTGTACAGCGACGACTCGAGGTAGTACTGGTCGAACTTCACGCCGAACGCCTGCAGATCCATATCCTGCTCGTGCCGCAGGTAGGCGACCGCGAACTTGCGGATCGCGTCGAGATCGTCGATGTCGCCCGCGCCCGTGACCGGCTCGCCATCCTTCGCGGCGACCGTCTCGCGATTCAGGTAGTCGCGTGCGATGTCGGCGATGTATTCGCCGTTGTACGCGGCTTCCGGCCAGCCCGCGTCGCCCGGCTTCAGGCCGCGCGCGCGCGCCTGCGTCGAAATCGCCAGGTTGCCGATCTGCACGCCGGCATCGTTGTAGTAGAACTCGCGGTGCACCGCGTAGCCCTGGCTCGCGATCACGTTCGCGAGCACGTCGCCGAGTGCCGCCTGGCGGCCGTGGCCGACGTGCAGCGGGCCGGTCGGGTTGGCCGACACGAATTCGAGCAGCACCTGCTTGCCCTTTTCGCGTTCCGACGTGCCGAACGCGCGGCCCTGCTCGAACACGGCGGCGATCACCGCCTGTTTCGCGGCGGCCGTCAGGCGCAGGTTGATGAAGCCGGGGCCGGCGATTTCGGCCGCGTCGACGAGCCCTTGCGCGGCCGGCTGGGCCGTGAGGGCGGCGACGATCTTCTCGGCGAGCTGGCGCGGGTTCGTGCCGAGCGGCTTGGCGAGCTGCATCGCGACGTTGCACGCGACGTCGCCGTGCGCGGCGACCTTCGGGCGCTCCAGCGTGATGGCCGGGGTGACGAACACTGCGTCGGCGCCTTTCAGCGCGTGTGCGACCTGCGTGACGCTATCCGCGAGCAGGGCTTCGAGGGTCTGTTTGTGTGCTGGCAGCATGCTGGTAGAAGGCTTCGTTGGTGGCTGCCGGAAACACCGGCCGGCCGGCGCGCTTTTTAAGCGCGCGTTTCAGGGATCGCAGAATTTTAACAGGTGCTAATATGCCGCTCAGGCGCCCCGGCTTCGCGAGGCCGGACGCCGGTCTGCCGGCGTCCCCCCAACCGCGCCGCGCAGGCACAACAAGATGAAAAGGGAATTGTCATGATTACGTTCAAGAGCAAGGCGGCACAGGATCTCGACGTGCTGAAGGATTTCGCCGTGTATGTGCTGGGTCTCGTCGGCAAGCAGCTGGGCGAGCGCGGTGTGATTACGCACGACGAACTGGACCACGCAATCGCCAAGCTGGAAGGCGCGGTCGCGCAGGCGAAGCAGGAGCGCGCCGAGCACGCGGGCCACTTCCACGAGGACGACGTCGACCACGCACACCATGAAGTGCCGCCGAGCCTGGCACAGCGCGTCGCACCCTTCCTCACGATGTTGCGCGAAGCGAAGGCCGGCGAGGCTGACGTGCACTGGGGCTTCTGAGCTTCCTTGCCCGCCCGATCGACAGGTCGGCAAGGCAAAAAAAGCCCGCTTTCGAGCGGGCTTTTCATTTCGTCTGATTAAATGGCGGCTGGCCGCCCGCTGGCATCGGTCAGAGTTGCGGCGCGAGCGCGCGCCGCGCGTCGGCGAGCGACAGCGACATCCGCCGCGCGTAGTCGTCGAGCTGATCCTGCCCGATTTTGCCGACCGAGAAGTACCGGCTGTCCGGATGCGCGAGATAGAAGCCCGACACGCTCGCGGCCGGCAGCATCGCCAGCGATTCGGTCACGCTCATCCCGATTTCCTCCGCATGCAGCGCGGCGAACATGTCGCGCTTCACGAGGTGGTCGGGGCAGGCCGGGTAGCCGGGCGCCGGGCGGATGCCCGCGTACTTTTCGGCGATCAGCGCCTCGTTGTCGAGCGTCTCGCCGCTCGCATAGCCCCACAGCTCGCGGCGCACGCGCGCGTGCATCGCCTCGGCGAACGCTTCCGCGAAGCGGTCGGCGAGTGCCTTCAGCATGATCGCGCTGTAGTCGTCGTGGTCGGCCTCGAACTGCTTTTCCTTCACGTCGACGCCGAGGCCGGCCGTGACCGCGAACATCCCGATGTAGTCGGCGATGCCCGATTCCTTCGGCGCGATGAAGTCCGCGAGCGAGCGGTTCGGGCGCATCACGCCGTCGACCACCGGACGCACGCTCTGCTGGCGCAGGTTGCGCCACGTGAGCAGCACTTCGGAGCGCGAATCGTCGGTGTAGATCTCGATGTCGTCGTCGTTGACCGTGTTCGCCGGCAGCAGCGAGATCACGCCGTTCGCCGTGAGCCAGCGGCCCTGGATCAGGCGCGCGAGCATCGACTTCGCGTCGGAGAACACGCGCCGCGCCGATTCGCCGACGATCTCGTCGTTCAGGATCGCCGGGTACGGGCCCGCGAGATCCCAGGTCTGGAAGAACGGGCCCCAGTCGATATAGTTCGCCAGCTCGTTCAGGTCGTAGTTCTTGAACACGCGGCGGCCGATGAACTTCGGCTTCACGGGCTGGTAGCTCGCCCAGTCGAGCTTCGCCTTGTTCGCGCGCGCCTCGGCGAGCGTGACCATCGGCTGGGCCTTGCGGTTCGCGTGCTGTTCGCGGATCCGTTCGTAATCGGACTTCAGTTCGTCGAGGTACTTCGTCGCGCCTTCGTCCGACAGCAGGCTCGATGCGACCGACACCGAGCGCGATGCGTCGGGCACGTAGACGACCGGGCCTTCGTAGTGCGGCGCGATCTTCACGGCCGTGTGCACGCGCGAGGTCGTCGCGCCGCCGATCAGGAGCGGGATCTTCTTCACGCGGAAGTAATCGTCGCGCTGCATTTCGGACGCGACGTACGCCATTTCCTCGAGGCTCGGCGTGATGAGGCCCGACAGCCCGATGATGTCCGCGCCCTCGACCTTCGCCTTCGCGAGGATCTCGTTGCACGGGACCATCACGCCCATGTTGACGACTTCGAAGTTGTTGCACTGGAGCACGACCGACACGATGTTCTTGCCGATGTCGTGCACGTCGCCCTTCACGGTCGCGATGACGATCTTGCCCTTCGCGCGCACGTCGCCGCCCGCTTCCGCGAGCAGCCGTTTTTCTTCCTCGATGAACGGGATCAGGTGCGCGACGGCCTGCTTCATCACGCGCGCCGACTTCACGACCTGCGGCAGGAACATCTTGCCCTGACCGAACAGGTCGCCGACGACGTTCATCCCGTCCATCAGCGGGCCTTCGATCACGTTGATCGGGCGGCCGCCGGCTGCGGCGATCTTCGCGCGCACCTCTTCCGTATCCTCGACGATGAAGTTCGTGATGCCGTGCACGAGCGCATGCGAAAGCCGCTTCTCGACCGGCTGATTGCGCCACTCGAGGTTCTCTTCCTTCTTCGCGCCGCCCGCCTTGAACTTGTCGGCGATTTCGAGCAGGCGGTCGGTGGAATCGTCACGGCGGTTCAGGATCACGTCCTCGACCCGCTCGCGCAGTTCCGCGTCGAGATCGGCGTACACGCCGAGCTGGCCCGCGTTCACGATGCCCATGTCCATCCCCGCCTGGATCGCGTGGTACAGGAACACGGTGTGAATCGCCTCGCGCACCGGGTCGTTGCCGCGGAACGAGAACGACACGTTCGACACGCCGCCGCTCACCTTCGCGTACGGCAGGTTCTGCTTGATCCAGCGGGTCGCCTCGATGAAGTCGACCGCGTAGTTGTTGTGCTCCTCGATGCCGGTCGCGACCGCGAAGATGTTCGGGTCGAAGATGATGTCTTCCGGCGGGAAGCCGACTTCGTTCACGAGGAAGTCGTACGAGCGCTTGCAGATCTCGGTCTTGCGCGCGTAGGTATCGGCCTGGCCCGTCTCGTCGAACGCCATCACGACCGCGGCCGCGCCGTAGCGGCGGATCAGGTTCGCGTGATGGCGGAACGCTTCCTCGCCTTCCTTCAGCGAGATCGAGTTCACGATTGCCTTGCCCTGCACGCACTTGAGGCCGGCCTCGATCACTTCCCACTTCGACGAGTCGATCATGATCGGCACGCGCGCGATGTCCGGCTCGGATGCGATCAGGTTCAGGAAGCGCACCATCGCCGCCTTCGAATCGAGCATCGCCTCGTCCATGTTGATGTCGATCACCTGCGCGCCGTTCTCGACCTGCTGGCGCGCGACGGCGAGCGCCTCGTCGAACTGGCCGTTCAGGATCATCCGCGCGAACGCCTTCGAGCCGGTGACGTTGGTGCGTTCGCCGACGTTGATGAAGAGCGTCCCGGACGTGACGTTGAACGGCTCGAGGCCGGCAAGGCGCATCATGTGATCGGTCATGGCGGTGCGAATTCGTGTGAGGTAGGGCGGGCGTTGGGGCGGTCGGTCAGGCGGCGTCGCTGTAGTGGCTCGGCCAGCGGCGCGGTTTCACGTCGGCGAGCGCCTTCGCGATCTCGGCGATGTGCTCGGGCGTCGTGCCGCAGCAGCCGCCCGCGAGGTTCACGAGCCCGGCTTGCGCGAATTCCTTCAGCAGGCCCGACGTGACGTCCGGCGTCTCGTCGAAACCCGTGTCGCTCATCGGGTTCGGCAGGCCCGCGTTCGGGTAGCACGACACGTAGGTGTCGCACAGCTTCGCGAGCTCGGCGATGTACGGGCGCATCAGCGCCGCGCCGAGCGCGCAGTTCAGGCCGAACGTGAGCGGCTTTGCGTGGCGCAGCGAATTCCAGAACGCCTCGACCGTCTGGCCCGACAGGATGCGGCCCGAGGCGTCGGTCACGGTGCCCGAGATCATGATCGGCAGGCGCTCGCCGGTGTCTTCGAACAATTCGTCGAGCGCGAACAGCGCGGCCTTCGCGTTCAACGTGTCGAAGATCGTCTCGACGAGGAACAGGTCGACGCCGCCGTCGAGCAGCGCCTTCGCCTGCTGGTAATACGCGCTGCGCAGTTCGTCGAACGTGACGTTGCGCGCGCCCGGGTCGTTGACGTCCGGCGAGATGCTCGCCGTCTTCGGCGTCGGCCCGATCGCGCCCGCGACAAAGCGCGGTTTGTCGGGCGTGGCGTAGCGCACGGCCGATTCGCGCGCGAGCCGCGCCGATTCGATGTTCATCTCGACGACGAGGTCTTCCATCCCGTAGTCGGCCTGCGCGACCGTCGTCGCGCCGAACGTGTTGGTTTCGACGATGTCGGCGCCGGCCGCGAAGTACTGGTCGTGGATCTCGCGGATGATCTGCGGCTGCGTGAGCGACAGCAGCTCGTTGTTGCCCTTGATGTCGCGCGGGAAGTCCTTGAAGCGCTCGCCGCGATAGGCGGCCTCGTCGAGTTTGTAGCGCTGGATCATCGTGCCCATCGCGCCGTCGAGGATCAGGATGCGCGATTTCAGCAGCGCGGGCAGTTCGGCGCCGCGCGTGTAGGGCGCGTCGAGCGGGACGGGAGCAGCGAGAGGGGTCGCAGACATGGCGGAAGACCGGCGAAGACGGGAAAACCGTCATTGTAGCCGGTGCGCCGGGGCGCCGCCCGGCCTTGCGCGGCGCGGGCGCGAAGCGTGCGGGCAAGCGTGGTTGGTGCAGCGAAGGCGCGCCAGGTCGCGCACGGGCCCCACCAAACGAAAACCCCCGCCGGCGAACCGGACGGGGGCTTGGATCAGAGTGCTCGCGGCGCCGCGCCAGCGCGCGGCGATTGGCCCGGCGATGCGCCGGACCGGGCGTCGTCAGTGCAGGACGACGGGCATCATCATCAGGCTGTCGAACTGTCCGAGGAATTCGTCCACTTCGTCGAGCGACGGCTCATCCTCGATCAGCTGTTTCACGTGTGCGCGGAAACGCTCGGCAAGTTCGCCGTCAATGAAGATCTCGCGTTGCGCGTTCTTGTCGACGATTTCGTATCCGCCGGCATTCATCAGATGGTGGCCGGCCTGCGGCGCAAATTCGACGACGCAGTAGTTGGGGCTGTTGTAGATCATTTGCATGGCGGCACTCCTCTTCGCAGTGGCATCTGGCCTTGTTGTCCCGTAGGTGGGGCAGGCTGTGCCGGTTTCAAGGGGCTTGCGCTGCACACCCCGTTCTCCCGTTTGCGTGGGGTGTATTGGTTAGAAGCCGATGTCTATCAAACGTTTCTTATTGTGATCCGGTGCACTGAAATAGTTGTTAAAGAGTGTCATCGGCCATTTCGGCCATCACTTTAATCGGTCGAAATTGCCGATCTGTCGGTCGTCACGGCGCGGCGGGCGTCGACGCGGGCGGTGAACCCGTGGGCGCGGACGGTTGCACGTCCGCCGGCGGCGCCGGTTGTGCCGGCTCCGCGGTTGGTGCGACGGCAGCCGGGGTGCTGGCGGGCGCACTTGTTGCGCGTGGCGTCGCGTCGTCGGCAGGTGCGCTCGGCGGGGCGAGCCGGCCGTGCCACAGCAGCTCGATCTGCGCGCCGTTCGGTTCCGATTGTACGAGCCTCGCGGGCAGCCAGTCGAGCGACGGCGCGAGCCACATGTCGATGCGGCGCGTATCGCCCGCGCGGCGCGGCAGCCGCATGAAGTGGCGCGCGCGAACGATGCCGGTCTGCGTCTGCACGTCCTCGTCGCCGATCACCGTGATCGGCCAGGTCTCGCCGCTGTTGTTGTCGATCACGAAGAACTGTTGCGTGACGCCCGGCTTGTACGCGGACGGATTGCCGCGCACGAGCCCCGACAACTGCATCAGCATGCTGAAACGATCCTGCACGCCGTCGGGCAGCGGCGCGTTGTTCGGCGTGCGCGTGAAGACGACCTGACGGATCTCGCGGTTGAAGATCGCGATGTCCTCGGGCCGCTTGCCGCGTTTCTCGACATATCGATCGGGCGCGACGCCGAACGCGTCGACGCGGCCTTCGCTGCGGTACGTGAACGGACCGACGAACGGCACGGGCATCGACACCGACAGGTCGTAGGTGTGTCCGTCGGTGCGCCAGTGGATCGTGCCGATCATGTTCTGCATCCCGTTGTAGAACGTATCGTATTGCAGATCGCCGGACGACGGCGCCACGAACTTCACGCCGCTCGTCGCGGGGCCCGGCGTCGCGGCACTGCTGGCGCCGCCGGCCGATGCCGCGTGCGCGTCCGATGCGCTTGCCGTGCCGCTCGCGGCGGAGGCGGCGGCCGGCGGCGGCTCGCCGTGCTCGGCCGTCTGCGTCGACGTCAGGACAGGCTCGGGCGATGGCGCGGGCTTCGGTGCGGCGGGAGCCGGCTTCGCCGGCGCAGGCTCGGCCGCATGTTCGGTTGGATGTTCGGCCGGCTTCGGCGCGGGCTGGCGCTCGATCGGACGCGGCTTCAGCAATTCGATCTGGACCGGAATCTCGGCGGGCGCGGGCGGCGTGAACGATTCGCGGTTGCGCGTCAGCCACAACGCGGCGAGCGCGTGCAGCACCAGCACGACGACGATCGCGATGCCCGCGCGCAGCCAGTGGCGGGGCAGGGCATGACGAGGACGGGTGTCGGCAGGCGGCATCGGCGAAAACGGGACAGGGTTAGGGCAGTCGTGGCGGATCGTGCCGTGCATAACGCACGTCACAACCGCACGTCACACCCATCGGACCGCCGGCCGCGCCGCGCGTTCGCGCTGCATCGCGCGGGTTCGCCCGGGTGTCGCGCGCCTCGCGTGTCAGGCGTCGCGCGCGTCCGGACTATAGCCGAGTTCGTAAGACAGTTTCTGCGCGCACGCGCGCAGCGCGAAGTCCATCTCGCCGCCCCACGCGATGTCGAACATGCCTTCCTGACCCAGCGCGACGATCGCGAGCGCCAGTTCGCCGACCGCATCGAACACCGGCATGCAGAACGCGTGGATCGTCGGCAGCAGCATCCCTTCGACGCGCGCGGCCTGGTGCGCGCGCACGTCGGCGAGCACCGCGTCGACTTCCTCGAGCGTGCGCGGGCCGCCGTGATGCGGCGAGCGGCGCGTGTCGGCGAGCTCGCGCTCGAGCATCGCCGCGGTCTTGCTGCGCGGCAGGTACGCGGCGAACAGCAGGCCCGTCGCGGAGCCGAGCAGCGGCATCACGTCACCGAGCTTCAGCGACGCCTTCGCGGGGTGGCTCGATTCCATCCAGTGCACGATCGTCGGGCCCTGATTGCCCCACACCGCGATGCCGACCGTCTGGTCGACGCGGTCGCGCAACTCGGTCAGCGCGATCCGCGCGAGCTTCACGCCGTCCACGCGCGCGAGCCGCGCGAGGCCCATCTGCAGCGCGAAGCCGCCGAGTTCGTAGCGGCCCGACACGGGATCCTGCGACACGACGCCGAGCCGCGAGAAGCTCACCAGGTAGCGGTGCGCCTTCGCAGGGCTCATGCCCGCGCGCTGCGCGAGGTCGCGCAGCATCATCGCGCGCGGCTCGCTCGTCAGCACCTCGAGCAGGCGGAAGCCGACCTCGATCGACTGGATGCCGGAGCGGACCTTCTCGCCGCCTTCGCCATGCTCGCCGGAGCCGGTGTCGTCGGTGTCGGAATCAGCGAGATCGTCGTCGGGAAGCGGGTTGGCGGGCATGGGCAACGGGGGCGCGACAAGGCGGCAAGGGTCGGGACGAAAGCGGCACGCACGATCGTGGCGCGCCACACGGATTCACCATCGTAAAATAGATTCCCTCCATCGTCACTACAACGGCAGACACCCCATGAAACTTGCATCGCTGAAGGACGGCACGCGCGACGGCCAGCTGATCGTCGTGTCGCGCGACCTGCACACCGCGGCGATCGCCGATGCGATCGCACCGACGCTGCAGCGCGTCCTCGACGACTGGGCGTTCTACGCGCCGCAACTGCGCGACCTGTCCGACGCGCTGAACCACGGCCGCGCACGCAACGCGTTCGCGTTCGATCCGGCGAACTGCATGGCGCCGCTGCCGCGCGCGTTCCAGTGGGCCGACGGTTCCGCGTACGTGAATCACGTCGAGCTCGTGCGTCGCGCGCGCGGCGCCGAGATGCCGCCGGAGTTCTGGACCGATCCGCTGATGTACCAGGGCGGCAGCGACGACTTCCTCGGCGCGCGCGACGACATCGTGTGCGCGTCCGAGGAGTGGGGCATCGACTTCGAGGCGGAAGTCGCGGTGATCACCGGCGACGTGCCGATGAGCGCATCGCCCGACGACGCGCTGAAGGCCGTACGGCTCGTCACGCTCGTGAACGACGTGTCGTTGCGCAACCTGATTCCGGCCGAGCTCGCGAAGGGCTTCGGCTTCTTCCAGAGCAAGCCGGCCACCGCGTTCGCGCCGGTCGCGGTGACGCTCGACGAGCTCGGCGACGAATGGCGCGAAGGCCGCGTGCACCGGCCGATGATCGTCCACTGGAACGGCAAGAAGGTCGGCCAGCCCGACGCGGGCACCGACATGGTGTTCCACTTCGGCCAGCTGGTCGCGCACGCGGCGAAGACGCGCAACCTGCGTGCCGGCTCGATCGTTGGCTCGGGCACCGTGTCGAACAAGGACGCGAAGCGCGGCTACTGCTGCATCGCGGAGAAGCGCTGCCTCGAGACGATCGAGCACGGCGCGCCGCAGACCGAATTCATGCGCTATGGCGACACCGTGCGCATCGAGATGTTCGACGCGGCCGGCAAGTCGATCTTCGGCGCGATCGAGCAGGCGGTCGCACCGCCCGACGGCGCGGCCTGACGCACGCGCGAAGCCCGGCTCCCGGCCCGCGCGCCGGGTTTCGCCTGATGTTTGCCCGCGCGGGCTTGGCTACACTCGATTCAGGCGTTCAAACGCCTCAAGCACCGGGAGCTGCGCATGGCCGATCTTGCCGCATTCGGCGGTTACGAAGCATTGAAGGTGACGCGCCGTGATCATGGCGTGCTCGATATCGTGATGAGCGGCGAGGGCGCGAACCGCAGCGGCCTCGCGACCGCGAACGAACGCATGCATCGCGAACTCGCCGACATCTGGCGCGACGTCGACCGCGATCCCGATACGCGCGTCGCGGTGATCCGCGGCGAGGGCAAGGGCTTTTCGGCGGGCGGCGATCTCGCGCTCGTCGAGGCGATGGCGAACGACTTCGACGTGCGCGCCCGTGTGTGGCGCGAGGCGCGCGACCTCGTCTACAACGTGATCAACTGCAGCAAGCCGATCGTATCCGCGATGCACGGCCCGGCCGTCGGCGCGGGGCTCGTCGCCGGGCTGCTCGCCGACATCTCGATCGCCGCGAAGGATGCGCGCATCATCGACGGTCATACGCGGCTCGGCGTGGCGGCCGGCGATCACGCGGCGATCGTGTGGCCGCTGTTGTGCGGGATGGCGAAGGCGAAGTACTACCTGCTGCTGTGCGAGCCGGTGAGCGGCGAGGAGGCCGAGCGGATCGGCCTCGTGTCGCTCGCGGTCGAGCCGGCCGAGCTGCTGCCGAAGGCGTACGAAGTCGCGGAGCGACTCGCGCACGGGTCGCAGTCGGCGATCCGCTGGACCAAGTACGCGCTGAACAACTGGCTGCGCAGCGCCGGGCCGACGTTCGATACGTCGCTCGCGCTCGAATTCATGGGCTTCTCGGGGCCCGACGTGCAGGAAGGCATCCGCTCGCTGCGCGAGCGGCGCCCGCCCGACTTCCCCGGCGACGCACCGTTCTGACGCGCGCTATCATCGAACCAGGGCGGCCGCGCGACCCGTGCCGGCCGCTTCGCTCACCCAGTCAACCAGGATGCCCGTAATGACGAACGAAGCCTCCGGCTCCAACCCCTTCGCCGGCTTTGCCGGTTTCAAGCCTGCCGACATGCTCGACCGGATGTGGGACATGATGCGGATGTCGCCGTTCGGCGGGATGGCGTCGTTTCCCGGCGCCGCGTCGGGGTTGCCGCCGTCGCTGTCGAGCATGTCCGACATGATGGCGCCGCTCACGAGCGTCGAGGAGCTCGACAAGCGGATCACCGATCTGCGCGCGGTCGAGCAATGGCTCAAGCTCAATCTCGGGATGCTGCAGTCCGCGATCCAGGCGCTCGAGGTACAGCGCGCGACGCTCGCGACGCTGCGTGCGTTCGGCGCATTCGCGCAGAGCTCGATGTCGGCGGCCGAGGAAGCCGCGGTCGCGGCCGCGCAAGCGGCGTCCGCGCCGCGCGCCGATGCGCAGCACGCGCCGGACGCAGCGGCAGCCGCTGCCGAGGCGCCGCCGGCAGGCGACGCCGCGCAGCAGGCGTTCGACCCGGCCGGCTGGTGGAACCTGCTGCAGGCGCAGTTCAATCAGCTCGCGAGCCTTGCGATGACGCAGCCGGGCGTGCAGGCCGATCAGCCGGGCGATGCCCCGCCCGGGCAGGCCGCGCCGACGGCGCGGGCGGAACCGCCCGCACCGGCCGCGGCCGCGACCGCCGCGCCGCGCAAGCCGGCCGCGAAGCGCGCGAAGCCGTCCGATTCGGCCGCGGCGCGCGCGGCGGCCGCTTCGTCGCCCGCGACGCGTCCGCCGAAGCGCTCGACCTGACGCGAACCGGATGGCAGGTCGATCATGCGGCTCGCGCTCGTTCTGATGGGGGGCGGCGCCCGCGCCGCCTACCAGGTCGGCGTGCTGAAGGCGCTGGCCGAGATCGCGCGGGAGGCTGATCCGCATCGGCATACGGTGCCGTTTACGGTCGTATGCGGCTCGTCGGCCGGGGCGATCAATGCAACGTCGATCGCGAGTCACGCGGACGATTTTTCGCACGGCGTGCGGCGTCTGCTCGAATTCTGGGAGCCGCTGCGCGCGGACTACGTGTATCGCACCGACTGGCTCGGCATCGCGGCGGCGGGTGCTCGCTGGCTCGCGGCGATGACCTTCGGCTGGGCGTCGCGCCGTTCGCCGCGCGGGCTGCTCGACAACGCGCCGCTCGCGCACCTGCTGCAGCGCGAGCTGAGTTTCCACCGGATCGAGCAGATGCTCGAGAGCCGGCTGCTGCATGCGCTCTCGATCACGGCGCTCAGCTATTCAAGCGGGCGGCATCTGACGTTCTACCAGGCCGCCGAGCCGATCCAGGCATGGCGGCGCGCGCAGCGCACCGCGCGGCTCGTCGACCTGTCGGCGTCGCACCTGCTCGCGTCGTCGGCCATTCCGTTCGTGTTCCCGGCCGTGCCGCTCGTGCTCGACGGACAGATCGAGTACTTCGGCGACGGGTCGATCCGGCAGGTCGCGCCGCTGTCGCCGGCGATCCACTTCGGCGCAAACCGGATCCTCGTGATCGGCGCGGCCGATCCGCGGCCCGAGATTCCCGCCGCGAACGGTTCGGGGCGGGTGCGCGGCTATCCGACGCTCGCGCAGATCGGCCAGCAGGTGCTTGCGAGCGTGTTTCTCGACTCGATCGGCGCGGACATCGAGCGCATCGAGCACATCAACCGGATGATCGAGCACCTGCCGCAGCAGGTCGAAGTGGACAGCGGCTGGCGGCACGTGGACGTGCTCGCGATCGCGCCGTCCGAGCGCATCGAGCTGATCGCCGCGAAACACCTGAAGGAGATGCCGGCGACGATGCGCGGGCTGCTCGGCGCGATCGGCGGCAGCCAGCCGGCCGGCGCGTCGTTCGCGAGCTACCTGCTGTTCGAGGAGGCGTTCACGCGCGAGCTGATCGAGCTCGGCTATCGCGACGGGCGCGCGCAGCGCGACACGCTGGCGGACTGGATCGCGGGGGCCGATGGCTGCAGCGCGCCGACGACCGGCACGCCGCCGGACGGCGGCATCGCGACGGGCGAAATACGGGTCTGATGGGAGCCCGGCTCCCCGGAAACGGAGTTGAAGCAGATGCGCCTTACAGATTGGTTGCGTTTTCGCGACGCCCACCCGCGACTGATTGCCGCACCGCCGTTGGCGGCGCGCGACCGGGCAGGCGTCTCGGAACCGTCATGGGTGCGTGCTATCATGGCCGCCGCCGTATACACCATATCGAGCAGCCTGCCGTCCGGCAGCCGTACGGGTAACCCGTCCGGGAGCCGTGTGACGCCGGGGCCGGCTCGTCAACGAGCCGGCCTGCGCCGGCCCCCACATGAGGCACGCGCGGCCGGTTCCGTTCGAGCGGAGCGGGGCTGCGGCATGCCTCGAGGCGGCGGCGCGGCCGCCCGGCTGTCGGATGCGGAATCTGCGTCCGGCGGCTGGATTCCCGCGTAAAATTAGAGTCTTGGCTGCAAAAAAGCGCGCTCGTGCGCCTACGCGGCAACAGTCACGTTTAGAGAAGTCGCATTGCGCAGAACAGGGGTGGGACCATCATGAACACCATGCTTTATCCGGAACTTTACAGGTCGCTCGAAGCTGTCCGCTGGGACATGGAGAAGGACATTCCGTGGGACAAGTTCGACGCTTCGCTGCTCACCGACGAGCAGGCGAAGACGATCAAGATGAACGCGATCACCGAATGGTCGGCGCTGCCCGCAACGGAAATGTTCCTGCGCGACAATCAGCACGACAGCGACTTTTCCGCGTTCATGAGCGTGTGGTTCTTCGAGGAGCAGAAGCATTCGCTCGTGCTGATGGAATACCTGCGCCGGTTCCGGCCGGAAATGGTGCCGACCGAGGAAGAGCTGCACGCGGTGCGCTTCCAGTTCGATCCGGCGCCGCCGCTCGAGACGCTGATGCTGCACTTCTGCGGCGAGATCCGTCTGAACCACTGGTATCGCTGCGCGGCCGACTGGCACACCGAGCCGGTCATCAAGCACATCTACGAAACGATCTCGCGCGATGAAGCGCGCCATGGCGGCGCTTATCTGCGCTACATGAAGAAGGCGCTGAACAACTGCGGCGACGTCGCGCGCGCGGCGTTCGCGAAGATCGGCGTGCTGATGGCGTCGGCGCGCCGCACCGAGAAGCCGCTGCACCCGACCAACCTGCACGTGAACCAGGCGCTGTTCCCGCGCGACACCGTGCAGTCGCGCCTGCCCGATCCGGAATGGCTCGAGCGCTGGCTCGACGAGCAGATCCGCTTCGACGGCGAGTGGGAAAAGAAGGTCGTCGACCGGATCCTGCACAACCTGTCGATCCTGTTCGAGCGCACGTTCGCGACCGCGCAGGAGCTGAACCGCTATCGCAAGGAAGTCACCGGCCGCCTGCAGTCCGAAAGCGGCCCGTCGTCGGCCGCGCAACCGGCCTGAGGCCGCGCGGCGGCGCAGCCGCCGTGACGCTCCGCCGGTTGCGATCGTCGCAGTGAATTCCTGCATGAAGCCCGCCCGGCCCGCCGGCGGGCTTTTTATCTGGCGCCGCCGCGTCCCGCCGCGACGTGCACTGCGCGCCGCTCACGCCATCCGAACTCCATCATGTCCGCTACCTTCGAACGCAAGCTGATCACCCGCGACGCCCTGGTTGCCCTGCGCGCTTCGCTGCCTTCGCCCGTCGTGTTCACGAACGGCGTGTTCGACATCCTGCACCGTGGCCACGTCACGTATCTCGCCGATGCCAAGGCGCTCGGCGCCTGCCTGATCGTCGGCGTGAACAGCGATGCGTCGGTGCGCATGCTCGGCAAGGGCGACGACCGTCCGATCAACCGCGAGGACGACCGGATGGCGCTGCTCGCGGCGCTGGAGAGCGTCGACTGGGTCGTGAAGTTCGAGGAAAAGACGCCGGTGTCGCTGATCGAGGCCGTCCGTCCGGACATTCTCGTGAAGGGTGGCGACTACGACATGGACGCGCTGCCGGAATCGGCCATCGTGCGGGGCTGGGGTGGTCGTGCGCTCGCGATTCCGTTCGCGCATGACCGCTCGACCACCGCGCTGCTGAAGAAGGTGCGCGCGCAGCAGTCCTGATGCGTACGCTGCGCCGTCAGGGCGCGGATGCCGCGAGCGGCTCCGCCGTGATGGCCGGCGCGGCGATCGGACCGCCGATCACGGGCTGATCGGTCGCCTGCGCGAGCGGCATCGCATGCACTGCATCGGGCCGCACCTGCCGGGACAGCACGCCCGGTTCGCGCGCGCCGGCCGCCGGCAGCGGCCCGAACACGCCGCGCACCGCCACGAACGCGAGCAGGTTCGCGAGAAAGAGAACAGCGATCAGCCAGCGCAGCATCGTCGACACTCCTCGTCGTGGTTCAGTCGTTCAACCGTTCAGTCGGGCCGGCCGCATGGCAGAGGTTGCCATTGCAGCTGGCGATCGTTCGCGACGGCCGAGCCGCGTGGGCGGCCGGCTGCCTGCATGGGCGCACACACCGGCGCCCGTTTTTCCATCCTTCCCGTGACGAAGCACGCAGCCGGGTATCCGTCGACGCGGTCGGCGCGATGCCGGCCGGTTTCCGTCAATCCTGCGCCGCCGCTTCCGCGGCGATCAACGCGAGCCCCGACAGGATCAGCGCGTCGTGCCGCGTATGCGGCAGCGTCAGCGCGCGCGCGACGTCGTCCGCCGCACCGCCTGCCAGCACCAGCCGCACGGGCGCCTCCCACGCATCGGCGAGATCGCGCCATGCGCGTTCGATCAGCCCGGCCTGCGCGTACAGGCAACCCGCCGACAATGAGCGCGGCGTATCGACCTGGAACGGCTCGGCCTGCGCGCCGGCGAGCAGCCCGCTTGCGATGTCGGTGGTCAGCGTCGGCAACTGCGCGGTGTGCGTGCCGAGCGCGCGCATCATCAGCGCCCAGCCCGGCGCGATCAGCCCGCCGGTGAAGCGACCGTCCGCGCGCAGCGCTTCGAGCGTCGTCGCCGTGCCGAACGTCGCGATCAGCAGATGCTCGCCCGGGAACGCCGCACGTGCGCCGATCAAGCCGGCCCAGCGATCGCTGCCGAGCTGTTCGGGCGTCGTGTAGCCGTTCGTCACCCCGCATTGCGCGGGCCGCGAGCGGATCGTCGTGCGCGGCAGGCCCGGCCAGCGGGCGTCGAGCAGCGCGTCGAGCCGTGCGGCCACCTCGGCGCCCGCGACGTTCGAGATCCATGCGCCATGGGGACGCGGCAGGGCCGACCAGTCCGGATCGGCGCCGCCGTCGCGCGTATGGCCGAACGCGCCCGTGTCGACGAGCGTGCGCCGCGCGTCGGCGAGCGCCCACTTGATCCGGCTGTTGCCGGCGTCGATCAGCAGATGCGGCTCGTTCATTGCGCTTCGCGCAGCGATACGTCGCCGGCCGCGATCGCCTGCACGCCGTCGGGTGTGTCGAGCAGCAGCTGGCCGGTCGCGTCGATGCCCGTCGCGATGCCGCGCGCGCGTTCGACGCCCTGTTCGAGCAGCACGACTTCGCGCCCGGCGTACGCGTGCAGCGCGTGCCAGCGCGGCAGGAACGGCGCGAGACCGTCGGTGCCGAACTGAGCGAGTGCGGGCGTGAGCGCGTTCAGTGCGGCGGCGAGCGTATCGGTGAGGTTGGCCGATGCGCACGCGGCTGACAGCGCGGCCGGCGGCAGCCCGCTCGCGAGCGTCGCTTCGCGCGCGCGCAGCGCTTCGACCTGTGCGGCGACGGCTTCCGCGCCGCGCACGTTGATGCCGAAGCCGATCACGACGGCGGTCGCGTCGGCGGTGCTCCACACGGTTTCGATCAGGATCCCGGCGAGCTTGCCGACGATGTGCGACGTACCGTCGTCGGTGGCCGTCAGCAGCAGGTCGTTCGGCCATTTGAGGGCGACACGCGAGCGGGCGTCGAGCGGCAGCGCGGCGAGCCCTTCCGCGAGCGCGACGCCGATCGCGATGCTGAGACCGGCGAGCGCGTCGACGGGGCGCGGCACGATGCAGCCGACCGAGCACAGCAGCGCGTTGCCGGGTTGGGCGAACCACGGGCGGCCTTGCCGGCCGCGGCCGGCCGTCTGCTCGAACGCGACGCGCACGAGCGGCGCGGGCAGCGCGTTCGCGGTGCGCGGCAGCGCCTTCAGGCGCGTCGCGACGTCGGCGTTGGTCGAGCCGGTGGCGGCGACGATGTCGAGCGGCCACGCGCGCGGCGCGGCATCCAGGTGCGCCTCGAGCCGGTTGCGCGCGATGCGCGCGTCACCGGTATCGGGCGTGTCGGAGGAGGTGGGGGCGTTCATGGCGCATATTGTAGCGACAGGGGGGCGGTGCGTGCCGGGCGGCGGTTTGGCCGAGGCGTTCGACGGTGCCGCGTTTGCCGCGCCGCGCGGAGCGGTCCGTCCCCCCGTATCAGACGTGGCATCCCTGGATCGATCGCGGGATGTCACGTGCGTCGGTCCGCGGCGGACTGGCGGCCCGCCGCACATTGCCGCACCGTCAGGGCGCCACGACCGGATGCTTCAACGCATGCGCGGTCTCGATCCACTGCGCGTGGAACTCATCCGCATCGGGTTTGAGCCCCAACTCACCGTTGCGATACGCCATCGCGAGCGTCTGCACGGCTTCCGGCAGCTCGTGTTCCGCCGCACGCCGATACAGCGCAAGCGCCCGCGCTTCGTCGCGCGGCACGCCGCTACCGTCGCGGTACGCGTTCGCGAGCATGAAGTCCGCCGCCGGGATGTCCGCGCGCGACGCGAGCTCGAACCAGTGCGCGGCCTGCACGGGGTCGGCCGCGGTGCCGTAGCCGCTGCGGTAGATCAGCCCGAGGTAGTACGCGGCGGCCGGGTCGCCCTGGCCGGCCGCTTCGCCGAGCAGCGCGCGGGCGCGTGCGTAGTCCTTCGGGATGTCGCCGCTGCCGAGCAGCAGGGCCTTGCCGAGTGCGAGCTGCGCGCGTCGCGCGGCGAGCGAGTCGGTCTTGCCGTCGGCGGCGGTTTCCAGCCAGCCGCGCCCTTCGTCGCGCAGTCCCGGCTCGCGCGCATCGACGAGCGCGATGCCGAGCGCCGCCTGCGCGTCGCCCGAACCGCGCCGTGCGAGGGTCCGCAACTGCGCGAGCGCGTGCGGCTCGACAGCCTGCGCGACCATCGCCTGCCACTCGTCGAGCTGCGCGGCGCTCGGCGCGGGGCCGGCGGCCCGCCAGCCGGTCGTCGCGACGACGGCCGCGACGGTCACGGCCGCCGCCGCGAGCAACGCGGCGGGCGGGAGTTTCGCGCGCAGCAGGCGCCGCGCGGCGGCGGTGAAGCCGGCCTCGGCCGGCCGCATCGTCCGGATCGGTTGCATCGCGGGTCTCATGGTCATTGCGTGAGGTCGATCTCGTAGATTGCGAGGTTCTTGCCCGAGCCGTCGTCGGCCGCGACCTGCGTGAGGCCGCTCAGGCCGGCTGCCGCCGCGTCGCCGAGTCGATTCGGCGCCGACGTGAACCGCACGTGCGCGACCGAGCTCGCGAGCTTCGTGAAGCGCCAGCTGCGTTGCGCGCCGTCCGCCGCGCGCGTGATCGCGCCGCGCTTCTTGATGAACGAGATCAGCACGTCGCGGTTCGCGTCGGGCGACGCGAAGATCGTCTTGCTGCCGTCGAGGCCCGGGAAGTTGCCGCCGCCGCTCGCGCGGTAGTTGTTGGTCGCGACGATGAACTGCGCGTTCGGGTCGATCGGCGCGCCCTTGTACGTCAGGTTCCTGATCCGGCTGCCGACCGGCTGCGTGACGTCGATCTCGTACGCGAGATCGGCGGACGTGAACATGTCGAAGTTGTAGCCGGGGAAGCTGCTGACGAGCGGCTGCACGGTCGCCTTGGTCGGGTCGATCGTGTTGAAGCGCTTCGCGGCCGTCTCGAGCCAGTTCTTCACGTCGCTGCCGTTCACCTTCACCGCGTACACGGTGTTCGGATACAGGTACAGGTCGGCCGCGTTGTTGATCGCGAGCGCGCCCGGCGCGACGTCGGTGTAGTCGCTGCCGCCGCCGAAGCCGCTCTTGAACGGCGCGCTGACCGACAGCACCGGCAGCGACGCGTATTGCGGCAGGTTCGCCTGCACGTAGGTCCGCACGTAGTCGGCCTGCGCCTCGTTGACGATCTGGATCGCGCCCGGATCGCCGACGTCCGCGAAGTACGAGTTCATCCGGTAGTCGGTCGAGCCGATCGGCGTCTTCACGTAGTCGATCGTCGCCTGGTGCTCGGCGGCGATCGCGGCGGAGACCGACGGGTCGGCGGCGACGTAGCTCTTGTCCGCGTTCTGGATCGGCCGTGCCTCGACGGTCGTCAGCGACTTGTCGACGCTCCACGCGTTGCCGTCGAACTTCAGGCCGAGCTTGATCACGCCGAGATGCTTGCCCCAGAAGTTGGCCATCACGGTCGGCACGCCGTTGACGGTGCCCTTCGCCTTGTCGACGCCCGGCAGGTTGAACTGCGGCACGGTGCTGTTCGCGTCCGGGAACACCTGGTGCGAGTGGCCGATCAGCATCGCGTCGATGCCGGGCACCTTCGACAGCCACCAGCTGCCGTTTTCCATCGTCGGCGAATACGCGGCGTTGTCGAGGCCGCCGTGCGAGATCGCGACGACGAGATCGGCGCCCTTCGCGCGCATCTCCGGAATGTACTTCTCGGCCGCTTCCTTCAGACCGGTCGTATAGACCTTGCCGTCGAGCCAGCGCTTGTCCCAGTTCATGATCGCGGGCGGCGTGAAGCCGATGATGCCGACCTTCACCGGCGCGCTGACCGTCTTGCCGTCGGGCGTGACGGCCGTCACCGTGCGGGTCAGGATCGTGTACGGCGTGAACAGCGGCGCGTTGGTCTTCGCGCTGATCACGTTCGAGAGCACCTGCGGGAAGTTCGGGCCCGCGCACTTCTTCTGCTGCGCGGGGGCCGGCAGCCCGTCGACGTCGAACGTGTTGCCGGTCACCTGCGACAGGTACGGCAGCCCGTAGTTGAACTCGTGGTTGCCGATCCCGCCGCCGTCGAACTTCGCGGCGTTCATCACCTTGTAGATCGCGAGCGTCTGGTCGCAGCCGATCGGCTTGACGAGCGCCTGGTAGTCCGACAGCGCGGTGCCCTGGATCGTGTCGCCGTTGTCGAGTAGCAGCGTGTTCGGATACTGCGCGCGCGCCTGCGCGATCAGCGTCGACACGCGCTCGAAGCCGAGCGAGCTGTCGGCGGCGAGCTTGAAATAGTCATATGACAGCACGTTGGTGTGCAGGTCGGTCGTTTCGAGCAGCGCGAGCGTGGCGGTCGTGCCGACGGGTGCCTGGGCCTGCGACGGCGGAGCGGTGACGTCGTCGCCGCCACAGCCGGCGAGGGCGAAGGCGAGGCTGGCGAGCGCGGCGGCGAAGCCCACGCGGCGGCGGGAAAGCGGGGGGAGACGCATCGGTTGTCCTGTTCGGTGTTCTGTTCTATGAATCGCGACGATGAAGTGCGCGGTGCGCAACGAAATGGCGGCGCGGGCGCCGACGGCCTGATGTGCGCGCGTGAGAGTATCGAAAGGAAACATGACGGAAGAATGAAAGGTCGCCAGCGAGGCAAGCCGATCCGGCCCACGCATGTGCAGGCAGGCGCCTCGGGCCGGCGCGCCGGCCGGGCGCCGCGACGGAAATCCTCACGTCGCTGCGCCGGGCGGTTCGCTACAATGGCCGCTGTCAACCTTTTGCAAACAACCCGCCCTTGGACTTCGAGACTCCTCCCGGCCTGTCGGTCGACGCCGGCGGCCAGGGCCAGACGGTGCGCCTGTACGGCCAATGGACCGCGCTCGCGCTCGCGCGCAACCGTGGCGCGGTCGCGCGCCGCGTCGCGGGCATCGCGTCCGGGCGCGTGAGCGAATGGGATCTGTCCGGCATTGAACGGCTCGACCACGTCGGCGGCCAGGCGCTGTGGCGCGTGTGGGGCCGCAAGCTGCCGGACGGCGTCGCGCTGAGCCCCACGCAGCGCACGATCTTCGAGCGCATCGAGCGGCTCGACAGCCAGCGCGAGGCGCCCGAGCGCGTCGTGCACTTCGGCCCGATCACGCGCTTCGGCTTCATGCTGTTCGCGTTCGCCGAGCACCTGCAGGGCGGCATCGCGATGTTCGGCCTCGTGATCCTCGACGCGCTGTCGGTGCTGCGCCGTCCGAAGACGATGCCGTGGAAGGAAACCTCGGCGAACATCTACAGCGCCGGCGCGCAGGCGCTGCCGATCACCGCGCTGGTCGCGTTCCTGATCGGCATCGTGCTCAGCTACCTGTCCGCGCAGCAGCTGCAAACATTCGGCGCGAACCGCTACATCGTGAACATCCTCGGGCTGTCGGTAATCCGCGAGCTCGGCCCGGTGCTGTCGGCGATCCTCGTCGCGGGCCGCTCGGGCTCGGCGATCACCGCGCAGATCGGCGTGATGCGCGTGACCGAGGAGCTCGACGCGATGCGCGTGATGGGCATCCCGCACGGGCTGCGGCTGATCCTGCCGCGCGTGCTCGCGCTCGGCGTCGCGATGCCGCTGCTCGTGATGTGGACCAACATCATCGCGCTGAGCGGCGGCGCGCTCGCCGCGAAATTCGTGCTCGGGATCGACATCAACTATTTCGTGCGCTCGCTGCCGGGCGTCGTGCCGATCGCGAACCTGTACATCGGCGTCGGCAAGGGCGTCGTGTTCGGCATGCTGATCGCGCTGGTCGCATGCCATTTCGGTTTCCGGATCAAGGCGAACTCGCAAAGCCTCGGTGAAGGCACGACCACGTCGGTCGTCTCGTCGATCACGGTCGTGATCCTCGCCGACGCGGTGTTCGCGATCATGTTCCAGAACGTGGGGCTCGGATGAACGCGTCGAACGACTCGGCGGCCGGTGCCGCCAGCGCCCATACGGCGGCAGCCGGCGCCGGATCGGCCGCCGCGCCCGGTGACGATTTCGTGATCGAGGTGCGCAACCTGACGAAGCGCTACGGGCGCAATATCGTTCACCAGAAGCTCGATTTCGACGTGCGGCGCGGCGAGATCGTTGCGATCGTCGGCGGCTCGGGGTCGGGCAAGACGACGCTCGTGCGGCAGATCCTCGGCCTCGAGCGGCCGACGTCCGGCACGATCAAGGTGTTCGGCGAGGACACCTCGAAGATCGACGACGCGACCGCGCGGATGATGCGCACGCGTTCGGGGATGCTGTTCCAGCAGGGCGCGCTGTTCTCGTCGATGACGGTGTTCGACAACGTCGCGCAGCCGCTGCGCGAGCTCGGCCGCGTGCCGCCCGACCTGCTGCATGACATCGTGATGCTGAAGCTCGAGATGGTCGGGCTGCCGTGCAAGCACGCGTCGAAGATGCCGGCCGCGCTGTCGGGCGGGATGGTGAAGCGGGTCGGCATCGCGCGCGCGATCGCGCTGGAGCCCGAACTGCTGTTCCTCGACGAGCCGACCGCCGGCCTCGACCCGCAGGCATCCGACGAATTCGTCGAGCTGATCGCGACGCTGCACCGCACGCTCGGGCTGACGGTCGTGATGGTGACGCACGACCTCGACACGATGGTCGCGCTGTCGACGCGCGTCGCGGTGCTGGCCGACCGCAAGGTGCTGGTGGCCGCGCCGGTCGAGGAGGCCGCGAACGTCGACCATCCGTTCATCCACGAATATTTCCTGGGGCTGCGCGGGCGCCGCGCACTGCAGGCGCTGCCGCCCGAGCGGCGCGCGAAGCTGCCGAAGGCCGCCCTCGAACCGGCGCTCTCGAGCGTCGAGCTGTAACCGGCAAGGACAAGGAATCTCCTGATGGAAAACAAATCACATGCGTTCTGGGCCGGCCTGTTCACGATCGCGCTGACGCTGGCGATCGCGGGCACCGTGTTCTGGTTCAACGTCGACCGCACCGTGCGCGTGCCGTACGACCTGCTCGCGCGCACCAACGTGACGGGGCTGTTCCCCGATGCGGCCGTGCGCTTTCGCGGCCTCGACGTCGGCAAGGTGCAGTCGATCGGCTTCGATCGCACGCATCCGGGCCAGATCCGGATCCGGATTCTCGTCGATCGCGATGCGCCGATCACGCAGTCGACCTACGGCAGCCTCGGCTTCCAGGGCGTGACGGGCATCGCGTTCGTGCAGCTCGAGGACACGGGCCGCGACCTGGCGCCGCTGCCGTCGTCGCCGAAGGCGATCGCGCAGATTCCGATGCGGCCGAGCCTGTTCGATCAGATCCAGGAGCGCGGCGACGTGCTGTTGCGGCAACTCGAGCAGGCGGCGGAAAGCGCGAACGCGCTGATGTCGCCGGAGATGCGCGAGCAGTTGCGCGCGACGGCCGAAAGCCTGCAGCATGCGGCGGACGGCGCGGCGACGCTGTCGAAGCAGCTCGCGCCGGCGGTGGCCGCGCTGCCGCAGACGATGCACGAGGTCAATCGCACGATGGCATCCGCGAACACGCTGCTGCAGCCGAACGGGCCGCTCGTGTCGAACCTGAACAAGGCCGGCTCGGCCGCGGAGCAGGTCGGCGTCGCGCTGAACGACCTGAACGCGCGGGTCCAGTACGACACGCTGCCGCGTTTCAACGCGCTGGCGGGCAGCGTCGGCGATGCGTCGCGGCAATTGAAGGACGTCGCCGGCGAACTCGGCCGCAACCCGAGCAGTCTGTTGTTCGGGTCACCCGGCGCCTCGCCCGGGCCCGGCGAAGCGGGCTTCGTCTGGCCGGGCGCGGGTGCGGCGGCCGGCAAATGAAGCGCGGCGCCAGCCCATCGACCGCCCGGCCCGGAGCGAGGCCGGGCACTGACGCCATCGAAACCGGAAACATCATGCAGGAACATGCCATGCCACGAATCCTTGATCGCGCGCTGCGTCCGGCCGCGACCGCACTCGCGATGCTGGTGCTCGCGTTCGCCGCCGGCTGTGCCGGCAACGGCGCGGCGCTGTCGAACGTCCGCTACGACCTCGGGCCGGCCGCGTCGGTCGTGACGGCCGGTACGGGCCCCGCGCTGAAGGTGCTCGACGTCGCCGCGCCCGACGCGCTCGACACGGACAAGTTCGTCTACCGCCTCACGTATGCGGATGCGCAGCGCACGGCCGTCTATCGCGACAGCCGCTGGACCGCACCGCCCGCGCAACTGCTCACGCAGCGGCTGCGCGGCGCGCTGTCGTCGCGCGGCGCGGTGCTCGAAGGCTCCGACGGCGTGCGCGCGCCGACGCTGAAAGTCGACCTGAACGAATTCGAGCAGGTGTTCGACGGGCAGTCGCAGAGTCACGGCGCGGTCACCGCGCGCGCGACGCTGATGCAGGACGGCAAGGTGCTCGGCCAGCGCACGTTCGTCGCGCGCGCGCCGTCGAGCACGCCCGATGCGGCCGGCGGCGCGCGTGCGCTCGCGGCCGCGAGCGACGAGCTCGTGTCGCAGATCGCCGCGTGGGTCGGCGTGCAGGCGTACGCGGGCAACCCGTGACGCGCAGCGTGCAGCCGCGATGAGCACGCCGGGCACGCCGCGCGCGTCGTCGCTGGCGCGACAGGCGTTCGCCGCGTATGCGGCGCTCATCGTCTATGCATCGCTGTATCCGTTCGACGGCTGGATGTCGCTCGGCATCGGGCCGTTCGACTACCTGTTCGCGCCGATGCAGCGCTATGTGACCGCGTTCGACGTGGTGACCAACGTGCTCGGCTACCTGCCGTTCGGCGCACTCGGCGTGCTCGCGCTGCATCCGCGCTGGCGCGGCGTGGCCGCGACGCTGATCGTGGGTGGCCTCGGCGTGCTGCTGTCGGGGTCGATGGAGGCGCTGCAGACCTACCTGCCCATGCGCGTCGCGTCGAATCTCGACCTCGCGGCCAACGCGCTCGGCGCGCTGTTCGGTGCCGCGCTCGCGGCACCGGCCACCGGCGCGCTGCTCGACCGCGGCGCGCTGCGCCGGCTGCGCTTCGCATGGTTCGAGACCGACGGCGCGACGCCGCTGCTGCTCGCCGCGCTGTGGCCATTCGCGATCCTGTTTCCGTCGCCGTTCCTGTTCGGCATCGGCGACTGGCCGGCCGCGCTGTGGGAGCGCGCCGACGGCTCGATGCAGGATGCGCTGCTCGCGTGGCTGCCGGCCGCGTGGCGCGTGAGCGAGTGGCCCGAGCGCGTCGACGGCTGGCTGTCCGACTCCGCGTGGGAAGCCGTGCTCGGCGGGTTGATGCTGTTCGCCGCGCTGGCGATCGCGTCGCTCGCGATGCGCGCCGGCGCGCCGCGCGTGCGACTCCTGATCGCGTTCGTCACGGCGACGCTCGCGCTGAAGGCAGCCGCCACCTTCATGCAGTCGAGCACCGGCCTCCTCGTCGTGTGGGCGACGCCGGGCGCGCGGCTCGGCATCGAGCTCGGCTTCGCGGCGGCGCTGGTGGCGTTGCGCGTGCCGGCCACGTGGCGCGCGCTGCTCGCGGCGGCCGCGCTGCTGGCCGGCGTGGCGCTCGTCAATCTGCTGCCGGTCAACCCGTTCTTCGACTTCACGCTGTCGGGCTGGCGGCAGGGCCGCTACGTGCACTTCAACAGCATCGCGCGCTGGCTCGCGTGGATCTGGCCCTACGCGGCACTGATCTGGCTCGGCCAGCGGGTCGAGCACGCGTGGCTGCCGGCCGCGCTGCGGCGCTGAGGCAGCACGCGGGGCAGGGCGGCACGGCCCGATCGCCGGCAGCGGCGCGCGCCGGTCGTTATAATCGTCCGCACATCCGTTGCCGCGCGCAACGGCAATCGCCCCTCTTTCCGCCCGGCACCGCGCCGGGCCGCTCGTCACCATCATGGATTCCTACTACCAGCACCACGTCTTCTTCTGCCTGAATCAGCGCGAACCGGGCGCCGAGCGTCCGAGCTGCGCGCAATGCAATGCGCAGGCCATGCAGGAATACGCGAAAAAGCGCGTGAAGGAACTCGGCCTCGCGGGGCCGGGCAAGGTTCGCATCAACAAGGCCGGCTGCCTCGACCGCTGCGAGGAAGGGCCCGTGATGGTCGTGTATCCGGAAGGCACGTGGTACACGTATGTCGACCAGGCCGACATCGACGAGATCGTCGAATCGCACCTGCGCGACGGCAAGGTCGTCGACCGCCTGAAGATCTGAACGGGCCGGCCGAATGAACGTTCATACGCAGAAGTCGCTGATCGCCGGCCCCGCCGGGCAGATCGAAATCGCGGTCGACCTGCCGGACGCCGTGCGCGAAGGCAGCGCCTCGCCGCGCGGGATCGCGCTCGTCGCGCATCCGCATCCGCTGTTCGGCGGCACGATGGACAACAAGGTCGCGCAAACGCTCGCGCGCACGCTGGTCCAGCTCAACTACGTGGTGTACCGGTCCAACTTCCGCGGCGTCGGCGCAACCGAGGGCGTGCACGACAACGGCATCGGCGAGGCCGACGACCTGCTCGCGGTGCTCGCGCACATGCGCGCGCAGCCGGCCCATGCGGAGCTGCCGCTCGTGCTCGCGGGCTTCTCGTTCGGCACCTTCGTGCTGTCGCATGTCGCGAAGCGGCTGCGCGACGCGGGCGAGACGATCGAGCGGATGGTGTTCGTCGGCACGGCCGCGAGCCGCTGGCAGGTCGCCGACGTGCCCGAGAACACGCTCGTGATCCACGGCGAAACCGACGACACGGTGCCGATCGGATCGGTCTACGACTGGGCGCGGCCGCAGGAGCTGCCGGTCGTCGTGATCCCCGGCGCCGAGCATTTCTTCCATCGCAAGCTGCACGTGCTGAAGCGCATCATCGTCGACGCGTGGCGTTGAAGCATTGAAGCATTGAAGCGTTGAAGCGTTGACGCGTGTAGCGCGGCGCGCATCGTCGCTGCCGCGCCACTACGATGCCGCCGCTCGCGCGGCATCTCGTCGCACCGTGTCGAACCCGGTCGCACATGCCCGCCGCCGCGCGGCGACCTCATCTTGCACCGCGCCCGCGCACGCGTTTCGCGCGGCTTCGAGCGCGATTGTCCGCAGCGAAGCCACGCCATCCTCCCGAAGCCCGTGTGCGGCCACCCGCACGGTTCGCGAAAACGTCGTTCGCGGCCACGTATAATGGCCGCATTTCGCGTCGCCCGCGGCCCGGCCGGGCCCATGCGGCGCTCGTTTCGCCGCCTGTCAGCCCGCTCGCGACGGCCGCGAACCGAACGCGTCCGCATGAGTCCAACCGGCGCGTTTCGCGCCGTCCGACGCAGTCGGACGAATGCCCGGAACGCCCGCCGCCTTGCCGTTCAACCCTGCGCGTTTCGCGCCGCACTTTCTGCCACCAGCCTGAATCGATCATGCGTCTGTCTCCCCAAGGCCTCAAGTCCCTCGCTTCTTCCATCGCCTTCGGCACCGCCGCGCGCAACGTCGCGCTGGGCGTGATGCTGCCCGTTGCGCTCGCATCGACGATCGTCGTCGCCGAGGCCAAGCCGGCCGCCAAGGCCAAGGCCGCGCACGCGGCGCCGGCCGCCGAGCAGTTCACCGGCGCGCCCGCGACCTTCATGCCGGGCGCGGTGCCGCCGCCGGGCGTGAACGCGCGCTCGTGGGTGCTCGTCGATGCGACGAGCAACACGGTGCTCGCATCGGGCAACGCCGACGAACGCGTCGAGCCCGCATCGCTCACGAAGCTGATGACGGCCTACCTGGTGTTCGAGGCGCTCGACAAGAAGAAGATCTCGATGGAGCAGATCGTCACGCCGAGCGAGGCGGTGCGCCGCGTCGGCCTCGACGAGTCGCGCATGTTCATCGAGGCGAACAAGCCGGTGTCGGTGCATGACCTCGTGTACGGGATGATCATCCAGTCGGGCAACGACGCCGCGATCGCGCTGGCCGAACTGGTCGGCGGCAGCGAAGGTCAGTTCGTCACGCTGATGAACGCCGAGGCGCAGCGCCTCGGCATGAAGGGCACGCACTTCGCCGACGTGAACGGCATGCCCGATCCGAACCACTACACGACGGCCGGCGACCTCGCGAAGCTGTCCGCGCACCTGATCCGCGATTTTCCGCAGTACTACGGCATCTTCTCGGAGAAGGAATTCAAGTACAACAACATCCGCCAGGGCAACCGCAACCGGCTGCTGTGGCTGGATCCGACGGTCGACGGCCTGAAGACGGGCCATACGCAAGCGGCCGGCTACTGCCTGATCGCATCGGCCAAGCGCGCGATCCCGGGTGTCGACGGCCAGCGCCGTCTCGTGTCGGTGATGATGGGCGAGCCGAAGGAAGGCGAGCGCACGCAGGACAGCATGAAGATGCTGAACTACGGCTATAGCGCGTTCGACGCGGTGCGCCTGTTCAAGGGTGGCCAGGCGATGTCGACGCCGCGTATCTACAAGGGCAAGGAGAACACCGTGCAGGTCGGCGTGAAGAGCGACCAGTGGGTGACCGTGCCGCGCGGCCTGGGCGACAAGGTGAAGCCGGAAGTCGACGTCAATGCGCCGCTGATCGCGCCGCTCGCGGAAGGCCAGCAGGTCGGTACGGTGAAGCTCGTCGCCGACGGCAAGACGCTGTCGGAGTTCCCGGTCGTGGCGCTGCAGGCGGTGCCGGAAGCGGGTATCTTCGGGCGTATCTGGGACTCGATCCTGCTGATGTTCAGCAAGAAGAAGTAAGCGCGACGGGCCTTTGTTTTCACGACTTCATCCCCATCTGGTACAGCTATGAGCCAAGCCGAATTCGAACCGATCGTCTACCTCAGCGTGTCGTCGCAGGAGGAATTGGTGCCGCTGTCGCAAGCCCGTGTGCCGGTGCTCGACCGCGGGTTCATCTTCGGCGATGGTGTGTATGAAGTTGTCCCCGTTTATGCGCACGACGGCGCGCTCGTGCCGTTCCGGATCGAACAGCATCTGGACCGGCTCGCGCGCAGCCTGAAGAAGATCGGCATCGACAACCCGCACGACGCGGCCGGCTGGCGCGCGCTGATCGAGCGCGTGGTCGCCGCGAATGCGGAAGGCCTCGGCGACGGCAACGCGCTCGTCTACCTGCAGGTGACGCGCGGCGTCGCGAAGCGCGGCCACGCGTTCCCGGCGGATGCGGTGCCGACGGTGTTCGCGATGACGAGCCCGCTGCGCCTGCCGTCGGACGAGGAGCGCGCGCGCGGCGTGCGCTGCGTGACGGCCGAGGATCGCCGCTGGCTGCATTGCGACATCAAGTCGATTTCGCTGCTGGGCAACGTGCTGATGGCGCAGCATGCGGCCGAACGCGATGCGTTCGAGACGATCCAGCTGCGTGACGACAAGGTGACCGAAGGGTCGTCGTCGAACGTGTGGATCGTGAAGAACGGCGAGCTGATGGCGCCGCCGCGCAGCAACAAGATCCTCGAGGGGATCCGCTACGCGCTCGTCGAGGAGCTGGCCGATCAATGCGGGATTCCGTTCGTCGCGCGCGAGATCAGCGAGGTCGAGCTGCGCTCGGCGGACGAGATCATGATCACGTCCGCCACGAAGGAAATCCTGCCTGTCACGTCGCTCGACGAACTGCCCGTGCAGGGCGGCAAGCCGGGCCCCGTGTTCGCGGCGTTGTACGACGCGTACCAGCGTGCGAAAGCGCGCGAGTTTGAACAGTTTGACCTAACCCGGAGGAAATGATGAGCGAACCGACCAAAACCATCGAGGTCACCGGCGCGATCGATACCCGGAAGGAGTCGCTGCTGGAGTTTCCGTGCGATTTCCCGATCAAGATCATGGGCAAGGCGCACCCGGAATTCAAGGACACGATCTTCAAGGTCGTGGCCGTCCACGACAACGAGATCGACGTCGAGAAGATCGAGGAGCGTGTGTCGAGCGGCGGTAACTACACCGGCCTCACGATCACCGTTCGCGCGACGAGCCAGGAACAACTCGATAACATCTATCGCGCACTGACCGGCCATCCCATGGTCAAGGTCGTGCTGTAGGGCCTGTTCCCGCTAATAACGGGCTTGCGCTGGCCCCCAGAAGGGCCGAGCGCAAGAAGTGCGACGAAGCGAATACTCGACGTATTCGCAAGGAGCATGACGCAGCGATCGGCCCTTCTGGGGGCCAGCCCCACGAATGATTTTTCCAAACAGGGGAACGCGCCTTGCCGGCCGCATTGCGGCGTCGCGCGTCGCTTGTTTGGCTCGGCCAAACGGCGCTCCTTGCTTCTTGCACTGCAGCCGGCAAGGCGCGTTCGCAAGCCCGTTATTAGCGGGAACAGGCCCTAGCTCTTCCATCCGCCTTCCTGCGCGCACTCGGCGGGGGGCTTCCCCGCCGCGCGCCGCGCATCCAACTCGTCGCACAGCAGCTTGAATTGCGCGACTTCCTCGAGCATCCACGCCCTGAATGCCTGCACGCGCGGCGCGTTCAGCAGCGGCGGCGGACACACGAAAAAATAGTGCCACGGGCTCGCCCCGTCGATGTCGAACAGGCGCACGAGGCGCCCGTCGAGCAGGTCGTGCACCGCCAGCGAGCGCCGCACCAGCGCGATGCCTTGCCCCTCGATCGCGGCCAGCAGCAGGTTTGACGAATCCTGGTACAGAATCCCGCGTTTCGGCTCGGTCAGCGTGTCGAGTCCCGCCGCGTCGAACCACGGCCGCCACAGCTCGTCGTCCGAGCGCAGCAGGTTGTAGTGCACGAGATCGGCGGGCGTCTGCGGCAGCTTGCCGCCGTTCAACGTCGGCGCGCACGCCGGAAAGAACACTTCGTCGAACAGCGGCTCGACGTGCAACCCCGGATAGTTGCCGAAGCCGAAGCGGATCGCGAGGTCGACGTCGTCGCGCGCGAAATCGGTCAGATTGTTGGTCGACTGCAGTTCGACGTCGATTTCCGGATGCCGCTCGATGAACGTGCCGATGCGCGGCGTGACGAAGCGCGCGGCGAACGACGACAGCATCGACACCACCAGCCGCCGGTCGCGGTCGCTTGCCCGCACCTCGCGCGTCGCGTCGGCCAGCATCATCAGCGCGGTCCGCACCTGCTGCGCGTAGCGCATGCCGGCGCCGGTCAGGCACAGCCGCTTGCCGTTGCGCGCGAACAATTGCACGCCCAGCTCCTCCTCGAGCGCGCGCACCTGATGGCTGACCGCGCCGTGCGTGACGAAGAGTTCGTCGGCGGCGCGCGAGAAATTCTCGTGACGGGCGGCGGCTTCGAACGCCCGAATGGCGTTCAGCGCAGGGAGTTGGCGGAGGTCCATTTGCTAATTTTCCTCACATCGACGTGAAAATTGGTCGTTTGGTCGGGCGCCTTTAAGTGACTACGATTGTAGCCATCGAAGCATTTATTGGCGGAGTCGATCATGCAAGAAATTTCTTCAAGCATCACATTCGAAATCCCCGCGGGCGAGACCGTGCCGATGAAGGTGCAACGCAGCACGCGTCTGACGGTGCAATGCGGGCCGGTCTGGGCGACGCGCAGCAACGACGTCGAAGACTACTTCCTGGTCGACGGCGAGACGCTGCGGTTGCGCCGCGGCGAGCGGCTGTGGCTCAGCGCGGAAAGCGGACAGGGCGCGCACGTCGCGTTCTCGGTGTCGCGGCCGGCCGCGGAAGTCGCGCGCGGCGTGCTGGCGCGGCTGCGCAGCCGCGTGAATGCGCTGCTCCACGACGGCTGGCGCACCGTCTGACGGACTTTCCTCCGACGGATACTCGGGATCCGCCCCTTTCCAACGCCGGCGAGACCCATGGGTTTTCGGTAAACTACCGCCCATGTCCGTCTCGCCGGTTCCCATTGTGTCCACGCCCGTCGCCGTTTCCGAATCGCCCGCCGGGTCCCCGGTTCAGCCCGTCGTACCGGTCACCGTGCGCTGGCGGGGCAGCGAGGCGTACCAGACGAGCTTCGACGCGATGCGCGCGTTCACCGACACGCGCACGGCCGACACCGGCGACGAAATCTGGGTCGTCGAGCATCCGCCCGTCTACACGCTCGGCCAGGCCGGCGACCCGGCCCATCTGCTGGTGGCCGACAGCGGCGTGCCGCTCGTCAAGGTCGATCGCGGCGGACAAATCACCTACCACGGCCCCGGCCAGATCGTCGTCTACCTGCTGCTCGACCTGCGCCGGCGCAAGCTGATGGTGCGCACGCTCGTGACGAAGATCGAGGAGGCCGTGATCGAAACCCTCGCGGCGTATAATCTCGCTTCGGTCCGCAAGGCGGGCGCGCCGGGCATCTACGTGGCATCCGGCGTGCACGAAGGCGCGAAGATCGCGGCCCTTGGGCTGAAGATCCGCAACGGCTGCAGCTATCACGGGCTGAGTCTGAACGTGAAGATGGATCTGCGCCCGTTCCTTGCGATCAACCCGTGCGGCTATGCCGGACTGGAAACCGTCGACATGGCGAGCCTCGAGGTTGCCGCCGACTGGAACGACGTCGCCCACACGCTGGTGGGGCGTCTGATTGCCAACCTCGATGGCGAATCCGCGGCCGCCGACAAGCCGCAGGCACTGGAACATTCGAATGACTGACGTTACCGCTTCCCCCGCACCGGCCGATTCGGCCGCGACCGCAGCCTACGATCCGACCGCCAAGCAGAAGGCGCAGGCGAAGACGGCGCGCATCCCGATCAAGGTCATTCCGATCGAGAAGCTGAAGAAGCCGGAGTGGATCCGCGTGAAGGCGGCCACCGGCAGTTCGCGCTTCAACGAGATCAAGACGATCCTGCGCGAGCACAACCTGCATACGGTGTGCGAGGAAGCGAGCTGCCCGAACATCGGCGAATGCTTCGGCAAGGGCACCGCGACGTTCATGATCATGGGCGACAAGTGCACGCGCCGCTGCCCGTTCTGCGACGTCGGTCACGGCCGCCCCGATCCGCTCGACGCGGATGAACCGAAGAACCTCGCACGCACGATCGCCGCGCTGAAGCTCAAGTACGTGGTGATCACGAGCGTCGACCGCGACGACCTGCGCGACGGCGGCGCGGCCCACTTCGTCGAGTGCATCCGCGAAGTGCGCGAGCAGTCGCCGGAAACGCGCATCGAGATCCTGACGCCGGACTTCCGCGGCCGTCTCGACCGCGCGATCTCGATCCTGAACGCGGCGCCGCCCGATGTGATGAACCACAACCTCGAAACGGTGCCGCGCCTGTACAAGGAAGCGCGCCCGGGTTCGGACTATGCGCACTCGCTGAAGCTCTTGAAGGACTTCAAGGCGCTGCATCCGGACGTCGCGACGAAGTCGGGCCTGATGGTCGGCCTCGGCGAGACGGAAGAGGAAATCCTGCAGGTGATGCGCGACCTGCGCGCGCACGACGTCGACATGCTGACGGTCGGCCAGTACCTGCAGCCGTCGGAGCACCACCTGCCGGTGCGTGCGTACGTGCATCCGGATACGTTCAAGATGTACGAGGAAGAGGCGTACAAGATGGGCTTCACGCACGCGGCGGTTGGCGCGATGGTGCGTTCGAGCTATCACGCCGATCTGCAGGCGCATGGGGCAGGGGTGGTCTGAGCGCCGCATCCGACTCTCTGCAGCAGTCACGCAGTCGAAGAAAAGCCCGCAGCGATGCGGGCTTTTTTGTTGGCGCGGCCGTCGCCCGCGCATGCGCACGACAATCGTCACCCGACTGGATGCGCGATCTGGTTCAGCGTGGAAAGCAAAGCCGAAACGGCATCGATAGCTTCGCAGGATAAGTTCGCTCCCGCCGCGCGCAAAGCTCCTATAGTCGGCTCTCCCGCAGCAATGCCCGCATTCGAAGGAGAGCCGCATGCACCGTTTCCGCTTCATCCGCCGCGCGGCCGTCGCGCTGACCGCCTTTGCCGCGCTCGGCGCGGCGCACGCCGAATCGCGCGAAGTCGTGATCGCGTACCAGGACATGGTCGTGCCGTGGCGCTACGCGCAGGCGAGCGGTGAAGTGGAGAAGGCGACCGGCTACAAGGTCACGTTCCGCAAGCTCGACAGCGGCGCCGACGTGATCCGCGCGCTCGCGTCGGGCTCCGTGCAGCTCGGCGAGGCCGGCTCCAGCCCGATCGCGGCCGGCCTGTCGCAAGGGCTCGACATCTCGCTGTTCTGGGTGCTCGACAACATCAACGACGCCGAGGCGCTCGTCGCGCGCAACGGCTCTGGCGTGACCAGCATTGCCGCGCTGAAGGGCAGGAAGATCGGCGTGCCGTTCGTGTCGACGTCGCATTTCCATACGCTCGTCGCGCTGCAGGCCGCCGGCGTGAATCCGAACGATGTGAAGATCGTCAACCTGCGTCCGCCCGAGGTCGCGGCCGCCTGGACGCGCGGTGATATCGACGCGACCTACATCTGGGATCCGGTGCTCGCGAAGGTCAAGCAGTCGGGCACGGTGCTGACGACGTCGGGCCGGGTCGCGAAGGAAAGCGGCAAGGCGACCTTCGACGGCTTCGTCGTGAGCCGCAAGTTCGCGCGCGAGAATCCCGAGTTCGTCGCGCGCTTCGTGAAGGTGCTCGCGGCGGCCGACGCCGATTACCGTGCGCACACCGCCGCGTGGCAGGCCGGCTCGCCGCAGGTCGCGGCGGTCGCGAAGGTGTCGGGCGCGAACGCGCAGGACGTGCCGGCAAGCCTCGCGCTCTACGCGTTCCCGACGCCGGCCGAGCAGGCGTCGCCGACGTGGCTCGGCGGCGGTGCGCAGTCGGGCGCCGCGAAGTCGCTCGCGGCCACCGCGGCGTTCCTGAAATCGCAGGGCACGATCCAGGCGGTGCTCGCCGACTACTCGGTCGGCGTCGATCCGCAATTCGTGCAGAAGGCCGCGCGCTGAGCGCGGTAGTTCAGACATCCCAGGCCACTCATCGCGGAGCCCTCGATCATGAGCACGCTGGAAGTCCGTCAGGTCTCGGTCTCTTATCCGGGCGAACGCGGTCGGCCGACGACGCAGGCACTCGCGCGCGTCGACCTGCGCATCGACTCCGGTGAATTCGTCGTCGCGCTCGGCGCGTCGGGGTGCGGGAAGACGACGTTGCTGAACTGCATGGCCGGCTTCGTCGCGCCGACGACGGGCGACGTGCGCGTCGATGGTGTGCCGGTCACGGGCCCCGGCGCCGATCGCGGCGTCGTGTTCCAGAAATATGCGTTGCTGCCGTGGCTCGACGTGCTCGCGAACGTCGCGCTCGGGCTGCGTTTCGCACGCGTGTCGAAGGCCGAACGCGAAGCGCGCTCGCACGAGATGCTCGCGATCGTCGGCCTCGAGCGCCATGCGCATGCGCGCGTGTACGAACTGTCGGGCGGGATGCAGCAGCGGGTCGGCATCGCGCGTGCGCTCGCAAGCGATCCGCGCGTGCTGCTGATGGACGAACCGATGGGCGCGCTCGACGCGATGACGCGCGGCACGATGCAGGCGCTCGTGCTCGACGTGTGGGCGCGTACCGGCAAGACGGTGTTCTTCATCACGCACGATGTCGAGGAGGCGCTGTTCCTCGCGACGCGCCTCGTCGTGATGACGCCCGGCCCCGGTCGCATCGCGGAAACCTTCGAGCTGCCGTTCGCACGGCGCTACGTCGAATCGCGCGATGCGCGCGCGGTGAAGTCGTCGCCGGATTTCATCGAATGGCGCGAGCGGCTGATCGCGTACCTGCATCGCGACGAGGCGGTCGCGGAGAGCGCGTGATGCATGAGTTCGCGCGACAGGGCGCGTCCGTCGGGCGCGGCCGGATCAGACCATTGCACAGGCAGGACGACATGAGCACGCAGGATTCGCGGGCGGCCGATCGAGCGGCCGCGGAGTTCGGGCTGGATCAGCGCGCGACGCAGCGTGACCACGCGGCGCGTCCCGCGCGCGCATCGCATCGCTACCGGTTGCCGGGGCAGGGCAGGACGGCGGCCTTGAGCGCGGCAACGGTCGCGGCGCTGGCCGTGCTGTGGTGGGTCGCGACGCATCGGCAGTGGTTGCCGCCGCTGTTCCTGCCTGCGCCGGAAGCAGTGTGGGCGGCGTTCGTCGACGCGTGGCACGGCCGCATCCAGGGCGGCCTGCCGTTGTCGGAGCATCTGTTGTGGAGTGCCGCGCGCGTGTTCGGCGCGTTCGTGCTCGCGGCCGCGATCGGCGTGCCGGCCGGCATCCTGATGGGCGTGAGCCGCATCGCGCGCGGCGTGCTCGATCCGCTGCTGGAGTTCTACCGGCCGCTGCCGCCGCTCGCGTACCTGCCGCTCGTCGTCATCTGGTTCGGCATCGACGAGACGGCGAAGCTGGTCGTGATCTTCCTCGCGTGCTTCGCGCCGATCGCGATGGCCGCACGCGCGGGCGTGCGCGCGGCGACGGTCGAGCAGATCAATGCCGCGTATTCGCTCGGCGGCAGCTTCGCGCAGATCGTGCGCCACGTCGTGCTGCCGGCCGCGCTGCCGGAAATCCTCACCGGGCTGCGGATCGCGATCGGGTTCGGCTGGACGACGCTCGTCGCGGCCGAGATGGTCGCCGCGACGGCCGGGCTCGGGCAGATGGTGCTCAATGCATCGAGCTTCCTGCGCACCGATATCGTCGTGATGGGCATCCTGATCATCGGCGCGATCGCGTGGCTGTTCGATCTCGCGATGAGGTGGGTCGAGCGGCGGGTGGTGCCGTGGAAGGGGCGGGGGTGACGCGAAGCAGGCGGCGCATGCGCGCCGCCGCTACCGGCCAGCCTCAATCCCCCATCGCATTCCCTTCGCGCCGCGGATCCGCGCCGCCGAACCACACCGTCTGCCCCTGCACGTTCAGCCGCTGGATCCCCTGCAGTCCCGAGTTCAACTCGACGACCTGCACGTCGTGCCCGCGTCCCTTCAGCCCGTCGACGAGCGCGTCCGACACGCGACCGCGCTCGAGCTGCGTCGGCCCGTTCGTGGACCCGACGTTCGGCAGCGCGATCGCCTGCTGCATCGTCATCCCCCAGTCGAGCACGCCGATCAGCGTTTTCGCGACGTGGTTGATGATCGCGGGGCCGCCGGCCGAACCAACGATCATCGTCACCTGCTTCGTCTTCTGGTCGAACACGAGCTCCGGCGACATCGCCGAGCGCGGCCGCTTGCCGGGTTGCACGCGGTTCGCGACCGGCCGGCCGTTCTCGTTCGACACGAACGAGAAATCGGTGAGCTGGTTGTTCAGCATGAAACCGCGCACCATCAGCCGCGAACCGAACGCGTCCTCGACGCTGGTCGTCATCGACAGCGCCTGACCGTAGCGGTCGACGATCGCGATGTCGGAGGTCGACGGCAATTCGGGGCTGCGGTCGTCGGCCAGCGCGAGCGTCGCGCCCTGCGGCGTGCCCGCCTGCGCGACGCCCATGCTGTTGTCGCCGATCAGGCGCGCGCGCTGCGCGAGATAGGTCTTGTCGGTGAGGCTCGCCCAGCTGCCGCCCGGCAGCGGCGCGAAATCGGGGTCGGCGACGTAGCGCGCGCGGTCCGCGAACGCGAGGCGCCCGGCCTCGCTGAACAGATGCGTGGCGAACGGCGTCGGCTCGTAGCCGACCTCGTTGCGCACCGGCTTCTGCGCGCCGATCTGCTGCCAGTCGGGCATCGCCTCGAGGATGCCGAGCATCTGCGCGATCGCGAGGCCGCCCGACGACGGCGGCGGCATCCCGCACACCACCGAGCGCCGGTAGTCGGTACACAGCGGCGCACGCACTTTCGCCTTGTAGCGCGCGAGATCCTGCGGCGACAGCAGACCCGGATTGGTCGGGTGCTTGCGCACCTTCGCGACGATGTCGCGCGCGATCGCGCCGGAGTAGAACGCGTTCGCGCCGCGGTCGGCGACCTGGCGCAGCACGGTCGCGAGCGCGGGGTTCTTCAGCACGGTGCCGGCCGCCTTCGGCGTGCCGTCGTTGTTGTAGAAGTACGCGCGCGCGGCCGGGTCGTTCATCAGGTACTTGTCGTTCGCGATCAGCATCGCCAGCCGCGGGCTGATCGTGAAGCCGTGCTCGGCGAGCCGGATCGCGGGCTGGAACAGCCGGCGCCACGGCAGCTTGCCGTGCGCGCGATGCGCGGCGTCGAGCATCCGCAGCACGCCCGGCGTGCCGACCGAACGCCCGCCGACGACACCTTCGTAGAAGCGCATCGGCTGGCCGGTCGGGCCGTAGAACAGGCGGTCGGTCGCGGCGGCCGGCGCGGTCTCGCGGCCGTCGTACGCCTGCGTCGACTTGCCGTCGAAATACAGCATGAACGCGCCGCCGCCGAGCCCCGACGATTGCGGCTCGACGAGCGCGAGCACCATCTGCGTCGCGATGGCCGCGTCGATCGCGGTGCCGCCGGCCTTCAGCATGTCGTAGCCGGCCTGCGTCGCGAGCGGGTTCGCGGCCGCGATCATGAAGTGCTGCGAGGTCCAGCCCGGCTTGTCGGTCCAGCCCGACGACAGTTCGGGGGAGTGAACGCCGGGCAGCGGCACGGCGGCGCCCGACGCGGCGGCGACCGGGACGACGCCGCCCGACGGCGCGGACGGGGACGTGCAGCCGGCACCGAAGGCGACGAGCGCGAGTGCGGCGGCGAGCGTCCAGGGACGCGAATGCGGACGAATCCGATCGAACATTGAACCCTCGGCAACAGTGAATTCGAAGGAGGCGGCGTGTGCGCGGCACGCGCTCCGCACGGGCGGCGCGCTATTGTCGCCGTGCGGGCGGCGGATTGTCATCCGACAGGAAACCCTGACGCATCGCGCCCGGCCCGCCCCGGCCGGTCTTTCCGGCCTGTTCGAGGATGAACTCTATGAACGTTGCGGTCGCACGCGTGTGGTGCCGGTTCGGCATGTACAGCATGTACATGTGCGTGCCGAAAATACTGAGCCGATACGCGTCGAGCGACGTGACGACCGTGCCGCGCCGCATGTCGTCCTGCACCACGTAGTCGGGCACGATGCCGACGCCGATCCCGGCGAGGATCGCCTGGCGCAGGAACAGGAAGTTCTCCGAAATCAGCGTCGGCTCGAGCAGCACCTCGTGGCGCTCGTCGCCGAGATACGCGGCGATCCGCAACTGCCGCCCCATCACCGTCGCGGTGACGACCGGCGCGGCGGCCAGCGCGCCGAGGCTCGCCGGCATCCCGTGCGTGGCCGCGAACGCGGCCGACGCGCACGCAACGTAGCGCACCGCCCCCATGTCGCGCGCGACGAGGTTCTGCGGCGGCTCCGGCATCACGCGCACCGCGATGTCGATCTCGTCGCGCATCAGGTCTTCCACGCGATTCTCGAACACCACGTCGAGCACGATGCCCGGATGCAGCCGCTTGAACGCGAGCAGCCAGTCGGACATCACCATCTGCCCGTAGCCGCTCGGCACCGACAGCCGCACGCGGCCCTGCAGGTCCTGGCCGAGCGTCGTCACCGACTCCTGCGCGGCCAGCAGTTCGTTGCGGATGCGCCGGCCGTGCTCGTACAGCTTCAGCCCGATCTCGGTCGGCTCGATGCGGCGCGTCGTGCGGCGCACGAGCTGCTGGCCGATCGAGCGTTCGAGCTGGTTCAGCCGGTAGCTGACGTTCGCGCGACTCACCTTGAGCCGCTGCGCGGCCTTGCTCAGATTGCCCGCGTCGAGGATCTCGACGAGCAGCGTCAGCGCGTTCAGGTCCATGTCCGGTGTCTCCTGATCCGTCCCGTTTAACGGTTCGAAAGCATTCAATGTCAAGTCAGACTTGACAGCTTGTAAAGGCATGCGGGAATTGTCAATGAATCTCGATCAATCGAGAATCGAGTCATGCCCGGCAACCACGCCGGATCGTTTCCCGCCGCGCGGGAGCGCGGAGCCGGCGCCGCCGGCCCGTCCCGCGGCTGCCGCCCGGCGCACCGCACTGGAGACACGATGAATTCAACCGCTTCCCCCGAACCCTCCCGCGCCGGCACCGTCACGCGCGAACGGCGCGACAAGGTGCTCGTCGTCACGATCGACCATCCGCCCGTCAACGCGTTGTCCGCCGACGTGCGGCGCGGCCTGGCCGACGCGCTCGACGCCGCGCAGACCGACGACGCGATCCGCGCGGTGCTGATCGTCGGCGCCGGCCGCAACTTCATCGCGGGCGCCGACATCCGCGAATTCGGCAAGCCGCCGGTGCCGCCGTCGCTGCCCGACGTGTGCGAGCGGATCGAGTCGAGCGCGAAGCCGGTCGTGGTCGCGCTGCACGGCGCGACGCTCGGCGGCGGCCTCGAGGTCGCGCTCGCCGCGCATTACCGGCTCGCGGTGCCCGGCGCGAAACTGGGGCTGCCCGAAGTCACGCTCGGCCTGCTGCCCGGCGCGGGCGGCACGCAGCGCGCGCCGCGCCTGATCGGCGCGAAGGCCGCGCTCGACCTGATGCTGACGGGGCGTCACGCGAGCGCCGACGAAGCGCTCGCGCTCGGCCTCGTCGACCGCCTCGCGCACAGCGACGACACGCTTGCCGAAGGCCTGGCCTATGCGCAGGAACTCGTGTCGCTCGGCGCGCCGGCACGGCGCACGCGCGATGCGCGGGGGCTCGCCGATCGCGCGAGCGCGCAGGCCGCGATCGACGCGGCGCGCGCCGACTTGCCGAAGAAGTCGCGTGGCCTGTTCTCGCCGGCGAAGATCGTCGACGCGGTCGAGGCCGCGCTCACGCAGTCGTTCGACGCGGGGATCAAGCTCGAACGCAGCCTGTTCCTGCAGTGCATCGACAGCCCGCAGCGCGCGGGCCTCGTGCACGCGTTCTTCGCGGAGCGCGAGGCGGCGAAGGCGCCCGAGGCGCGCCGCGCGAGCGCGCGTCCGGTCGAGCGGATCGGCGTGGTCGGCGGTGGCACGATGGGCGCGGGGATCGCGGTCGCGGCGCTCGATGCCGGGCTACCCGTGACGATGATCGAACGCGACGAAGCGGCGCTCGCACGCGGCCGCGCGCACGTCGAGAAGGTCTACGACGGTCTCGTCGCGAAGGGCCGGATGACGCCGGCCGCGCATGCGGCGCGGCTCGCGCGCTTCAAGGGCAGCACGTCGTACGACGCGCTCGCGCAGGCCGACGTCGTGATCGAGGCCGTGTTCGAGGACATGGCCGTGAAGAAGGCGGTATTCGCCGAACTCGCGCGCGTGTGCAAGCCGGGCGCGGTGCTCGCGACCAACACGTCGTATCTCGACATCGACGAACTGGCGGCCAGCATCGACCGGCCGGCCGACGTGATCGGCCTGCATTTCTTCTCGCCGGCCAACGTGATGAAGCTGCTCGAGATCGTCGTGCCGGCACGCGTGAGCGCGGAGGTCGTCGCGACGGCGTTCGCGCTCGCGAAGCAGCTGAAGAAGACGCCGGTGCGCGCGGGCGTGTGCGACGGTTTCATCGGCAACCGGATCCTCGCGGTCTACCGCACCGCGGCCGACTACCTGATGGAGGACGGCGCGTCGCCGTACCAGATCGATCGTGCGGTGCGCGAATTCGGCTTCCCGATGGGACCGTTCCAGGTCGTCGACCTCGCGGGCGGCGACATCGGCTGGGCGACCCGCAAGCGCCGCGCGGCGACGCGCGACCCGCGCGCGCGCTACGTGGAAATTTCCGACCGGCTGTGCGAGCGCGGCTGGTTCGGGCAGAAGACCGCGCGCGGCTACTACCTGTATCCGGACGGCGCGCGCGTCGGCACGCCGGACCCGGAAGTCGAGGCCATCGTCGCCGACGAGCGCGCGAAGAAGGGCATCACGCCGCGCGCGTTCAGCGACGACGAGATCCTGCGCCGCTACCTCGCCGCGATGATCAACGAAGGCGCGAACGTCGTGCACGAGAAGATCGCGCTGCGCCCGCTCGATGTCGACGCGGTGTTCCTGCACGGCTACGGCTTCCCGCGTTATCGCGGCGGCCCGATGCACTACGCGGACACGGTCGGCCTGGCGAACGTGCTCGCCGACATTCGCGCGTTCGCGAAGGAGGATCCGCTGTTCTGGAAGCCTTCGCCGCTGATCGTCGAGCTGGTCGAGCGCGGCGCGGATTTCGCGAGCCTGAACCACATCGACTGAACGCCCACCGCATTCGCAACGGACTCACGATGGACCTCAATTTCACTCCCGAAGAGGAAGCGTTCCGCGCCGACGTGCAGCGCTTCCTCGCCGCCGAACTGCCGGCGCGCACCGCGCGCAAGGTGAAGGGCGGCCTGCATCTGACGCGCGACGACATGCGCGAATGGCACGCGATCCTGAACGCCCGCGGCTGGCTCGCGAGCCACTGGCCGCGCGAGTACGGCGGCCCCGGCTGGAGCGTCGCGCAGAAGTTCCTGTTCGACAACGAATGCGCGCTCGCGGGCGCGCCGCGCATCGTCCCGTTCGGCGTCAACATGCTCGGGCCCGTGCTGATCAAGTACGGCAGCGAAGCGCAGCAGCGCCACTGGCTGCCGCGCATTCTCGACGGCACCGACTGGTGGTGCCAGGGCTATTCGGAGCCGGGCGCCGGTTCCGATCTCGCGTCGGTGAAGACGAGCGCGGTACGCCACGGCGATCACTACGTCGTCAACGGCCAGAAGACGTGGACCACGCTCGGTCACTACGCGAACATGATCTTCTGTCTCGTGCGCACCGCGACCGACGTGCGCAAGCAGGAGGGCATCAGCTTCCTGCTGATCGACATGAACACGCCGGGTGTCGAAGTGCGTCCGATCATCACGTTCGACGGCGAGCACGAGGTGAACGAAGTGTTCTTCACCGACGTGCGCGTGCCCGTCGAGAACCTGGTCGGCGAGGAGAACCGCGGCTGGACCTGCGCGAAATACCTGCTTACGTACGAGCGCACCAACATAGCCGGCATCGGCTTCTCGACGGCCGCGCTCGAGCGGCTGCGCGCGGTCGCCGCGAAGGTCACGAAGAACGGCCGGCCGCTCGCGGACGATCCGTTCTTCGCGGCGCGCGTCGCGCGCGTCGAGATCGAACTCGAGAACATGCGCACGACCAACCTGCGCGTGCTGGCCGCGGTCGCGGGCGGCGGCGTGCCGGGGGCCGAGAGCTCGATGCTGAAGATCCGCGGCACGCAGATCCGCCAGGAGATCACCGCGCTGATGCGCCGCGCGATGGGGCCGTACGCGCAGCCGTTCGTCGAAGACGCGCTCGACGGCGATCACGACGGCGAGCCGGTCGGCCCGGAGGAGGCCGCGAGCGCCGCGCAGCAGTACTTCAACAATCGCAAGCTGTCGATCTTCGGCGGCTCGAACGAGATCCAGAAGAACATCATCGCGAAGATGATGCTCGGGCTGTAACGAGGGACGCGACGATGGATTTCCAGCACACAGAAGACCGCCGGATGCTGGCGGACACGTTGAACCGCTTCATCGCCGAACAGTATGCGTTCCCGGTGCGCGATCGCATCGCGCAGTCGGCCGACGGGTTCGATCGCACGATGTGGCAGCGCTTCGCCGAACTGGGCGCGGTGGGCGCGCTGTTTGTCGAGGCCGACGGCGGCTTCGGCGGCGCGGGCTTCGACATCGCCGTGGTGTTCGAATGCCTCGGGCGCGGGCTCGTCGTCGAGCCGTTCCTCGGCGCGCTGCTCGCCGGCCGCGCGCTGTCGCTCGCCGGCGGCGCCGCGCATCGCGAGCGGCTTGCCGCGCTGATTGACGGCAGCGCGAGCGCCGCGTTCGCGCACGACGAGCCGGGCTCGCACTACGAACTGACGACGGTGCGCACGCGCGCCGAGCGTGCCGGCGACGGCTGGGTGCTGACGGGCGCGAAGGGCGTCGTCGACCAGGCCGCGCAGGCGGCGTTCTTCGTCGTCAGCGCGCGCGTGTCCGGTCATGACGACGACGCGGCCGGCATCGGCCTGTTCGTCGTGCCGGCCGACGCGCCGGGCGTGTCGCTGCGCGACTACCGGAAGATCGATGGCGGCCGCGCGGCCGAAGTGCGTTTCGAGCGCGTCGCGCTGCCGGCCGATGCCGCGCTCGGCGCACCGAATGCGCACGACGGCGAAGCGGGCGCCGCGCTGCTCGAGCGCGTGCTCGGCTACGGGCTGCTCGCGCTGTCGGCCGAAGCGCTCGGCGCGATGGACATCGCGAAGGCGTACACGCTCGACTACCTGCGCACGCGCAAGCAGTTCGGGATGCCGATCGGCAGCTTCCAGGCGCTGCAGCACCGGATGGCCGACCTGCTGCTCGAAGTCGAGCAGGCGCGCTCGGCGGTGATCAACGCGGCCGCGCAGCTCGACGCGCCGCGTGCGGTGCGCGAGCGCGCGCTCGCGGCGGCCAAGTACAGCATCGGCCGGATCGGCACACTGGTCGCCGAGGAAAGCATCCAGCTGCACGGCGGGATCGGGATGACGTGGGAGCTGCCGCTGTCGCACTACGCGAAGCGGCTGGTGATGATCGATCACCAGCTCGGCGACGAGGATCATCATCTCGCGCGCTATATCGCGCTGTCGAAACAGTAAAGACGAACGACGCGAATGGAGGAGACAACGATGACGAACGACCCGCGCGCATTGCCGCTGGCCGGCGTGAAGGTGCTCGATTTCTCGCGCGTGCTCGCGGGCCCGTGGAGCGCGATGGTGCTCGCCGATTTCGGCGCGGACGTGATCAAGATCGAGCATCCGGCGCGCGGCGACGACACGCGCGACTGGGGGCTGCGGATCGGCGACACCGAGACGACCTACTTCAACAGCGTGAACCGCAGCAAGCGGTCGATCTGCGTCGACCTGCAGACGGAAACCGGGCAGCGCATCGCGCGCGAGCTCGCCGCGCAGGCCGATGTGCTGATCCACAACTTCAAGGCCGGTGGCGCGGAAAAGCTCGGGCTCGGCTACGACGCGCTGGCCGATCTGAATCCGCGGCTCGTGCATTGCGCGATCTCGGGCTACGACCGTTCGGGCCCGGAGGCCGCGCGGCCCGGCTATGACCTCGTCGTGCAGGGCGAGGCGGGGCTGATGGCGCTGAACGGCGAGGCCGACCAGCCGCCGCTGAAGTTCGGCGTCGCGGCGGTCGACCTGTTCACCGGCATGTATTCGGCGCAGGCGGTCCTTGCCGCGCTGTACGAGCGCCATGCGACGGGGCGCGGACGGCGCATCGAGATGGCGCTGTTCGACTGCGGGCTGATGATCACCGCGTACTACGGGCTCGACGCGCTGCTGATGGGCGAGGATCCGCCGCGCTACGGTAACGCGCATCCGTCGATCGTGCCGTACGGCGTGTTCGATGCGGCCGACGGCCCGGTCGTGATCACGGTCGGCAACAACACGCAGTTCGCGCGTTTCTGCGACGCGATCGAGCGGCCCGACCTCGCCGCGGACGAACGCTACAAGACCAACCTGGGCCGCTCCGGGAATCGCGCCGAGCTGCTGCCGGAGATCCGCCGCGAACTCGCGCGCCGGCCGCGCGCGACGCTGCTCGCGGCGCTTTCCGGCGCGGGCATTCCGTGCGGCGAAGTGCTCGGGCTGCACGACGCGCTGACGTCGGAGCGCGCGACCCGCGCGGGGCTCGTCACGCGGCAGCCGCATCCGGTCGCGGGCGACGTCGACGTGCTCGCGCCGCCGTACCGCTTCGACGGTGCGCGTCTGCCGGTGCGCGGTGCGCCGCCGGTGCTCGGCGCCGATACGGACGACGTGCTCGGCGGCTGGCTCGGGCTGTCGGGGGACGAGCTGGCGCGGCTGCGCGCCGAGCGCGTCGTGTAGATCGCTTTTGCCGCCGCGGCGCGGGCGGAGCAGTCGACGCGCCGGCCATCCAGCAGACGCCCCTCGCAATGACGAGGCGGTTGCCCTGCGGGGACTGGAGGAGGCGCCAAAGGGCCAACACCAGTCGACCGCGAAGCATGGGACCCGAGTAAGCGCTAAAGCGCCAACTCTGGTCGACAGGAGGAGACACCATGGAGCTTTCCGTCATCGAATCGGTCACGGCGTGCCGTGACTACCAGCAGCTCGTGCGTGCGCGGCGCCGCTTCAGCTTCACGCTGACGGCGCTGATGATCGCGACCTACTACGGCTTCATCCTGCTCGTCGCGCTCGCGCCGCACGTGCTGGCCGCGCCGCTGTACCGCGGCGCGACGACCACGGTCGGGATCGTCGCGGGCGTCGCGATCATCCTGGTCGCGATCGGCCTGACCGCGTGGTACGTGCTGCGTGCGAACCGTGCGTTCGACCGCCGCGTCGCCGCGATCCTGCAACGTTCGTGATGGAGGCCCCCATGCGACTCACTTCGCGCGCGCTCGGCGCGCTGGCCGTTCTCGTTTCCTCCACTGCGCACGCGACCTCCGTCGCGGGCCCGATGCCCGACAAGGTCGAGCTGAACCCGGTCGCGATCGCGATGTTCTTCGCGTTCGTGTTCGCGACGCTCGCGCTCACGCGCTGGGCCGCGCGCCGCACGCGCTCGACGCGCGACTTCTATACGGCCGGCGGCGGCATCACCGGGCTGCAGAACGGGCTCGCGATCGCGGGCGACTACATGTCGGCCGCGTCGTTCCTCGGGCTCTCGGGGATGGTGTTCATGTTCGGCTTCGACGGGCTGATCTACTCGATCGGCTTCCTGGTCGGCTGGCCGTTCGTGATGTTCCTGATCGCCGAGCCGCTGCGCAATCTCGGCAAGTTCACGTTCGTCGACGTGGTCGCGTACCGCTTCGCGCAGCGGCCGATCCGGCTGCTGACGTCCGCGAACGCGCTGACGATCGTCGTGCTGTACCTGGTCGTGCAGATGGTCGGCGCGGGCAAGCTGATCCAGCTGCTGTTCGGGCTGTCGTACGGCACGGCCGAGCTGATCGTCGGCGTGCTGATGGTCGTCTACGTGTTCTTCGGCGGGATGACCGCGACCACCTGGGTGCAGGTGATCAAGGCCGTGCTGCTGCTGTGCGGCGCGACGCTGCTCGTATTGCTCGCGCTCGGGGAATTCGGCTTCAGCGTCGACGAGATGTTCCGCCGCGCGGTGGCCGTGCATCCGGGCGCGCTGTCGATCATGGGCCCCGGCAAGCTGATTCGCGATCCGGCCAACGCGCTGTCGCTCGGTATCGCGCTGATGTTCGGCACGGCCGGCTTCCCGCACATCCTGATGCGCTTCTTCACGGTGCCGAACGCGAAGGAGGCGCGCAAGTCGGTGCTGTACGCGACGGGCTTCATCGGCTACTTCTATTTGCTGACCTTCGTGATCGGCTTTTCGGCGATCGTGCTGCTCGCGCAGCATCCGGAATTCTTCCGGCTCGGCGCGAACGGCACGTTCAACTTGACGCACGACCTGCTCGGCGGCTCGAACATGGTCGCGGTGAAGCTCGCGCAGGCGGTCGGCGGCAACTGGTTCTACGGTTTCATCGCGGCCGTCACGTTCGCGACGATCCTCGCGGTGGTCGCCGGGCTGACGCTCGCCGGCGCGACCACGATCTCGCACGACCTGTATGCGCAGATGTGGGCGCGCGGCAAGCCCGACGAGCGGCTGGAAATGCGCATCTCGCGCGCGGCGACGATCGGGTTGTCGGCGATCGCGATCGCGTTGTCGATCCTGTTCGAGCACGTGAACGTCGCGTTCATGGTCGGCCTCGTCGCGGCGGTGGCCGCCAGCGCGAATTTCCCGGTGCTCGCGATGTCGATCTTCTGGCGCGGGATGACGACACGCGGCGCGGTGCTCGGCGGCGGCCTCGGCCTCGCGTCGGCGGTCGCGCTCACGGTGCTGTCGAAGTCGGTGTGGGTCGACGTGCTGCACCACGCGCATGCGCCGGTGTTCCTCGACAACCCGGCGCTCGTGTCGGTGCCGCTCGCGTTCTTCGGGATCGTCGTCGGCTCGCTCGCGGACCGCGGCGAGCGCGCGCGGCGCGAGCGCGACGCGTTCGCGCAGCAGGAGTTCTATGCGCAGACGGGCGTGCTGGCGAGTCGCGCCGTGCAGCACTGATCCGTCCGATGAATGGCCGAATCCGTCCGGATCGCCGGACGGATATTTTCCGGAAATCCGGAATCCCGGATTTCCTTGCCTGCCGCATTATGAGAAATACAATGAAAACAACGGCTTGAGGGGTTCCGGAAACCTGGCATCGACCTTGCGATATGAATAGCACGGCCGTCCCCCCGGCCTGACTATTAAACCAAGGAGACAATCGATGACCAATGCCTTCCTCCCCTGTCGGATGTCTTGAGGCATCGCTTGTTGCGGCACGGCAGCCGCGCGGGCGAATGGTTCTTTCCCCTGACATTCGCCTGCGCGCGTGACGCCGTTTCCACCGGCTCATCTACTTCAGCAGGAACCATCGTGAAGAAGAAACCCTTCTACAAAGTGCTCTATGTGCAGGTGATTTTCGCCATCATCATCGGCGTGATCCTCGGCCACTTCTACCCGGCGCTCGCCACCGACATGAAACCGCTCGGCGACGGCTTCATCAAGCTGATCAAGATGGTGATCGGGCCGATCATCTTCTGTACGGTCGTGACCGGCATCGCCGGCATGGAGGACATGAAGAAGGTTGGCCGCGTCGGCGGCAAGGCGCTGCTGTACTTCGAAGTCGTGTCGACCTTCGCGCTGCTGCTGGGCCTCGCGGCCACGCACATCCTGCGTCCGGGCGTCGGCTTCAACATCGATCCGGCGACGCTCGACGGCAAGGCCGTCGCATCGTACGCGGCGAAGGCGCACGGTCAGTCGACCGTCGACTTCCTGCTGCACATCATCCCGAACACGATGGTCGATGCCTTCGCGCAGGGCGAAATCCTGCAGATCCTGCTGATCGCGCTGCTGTTCGGCAGCGTGCTCGCGCACCTCGGCGAGCGCGGCAAGGTCGTGACCGACTTCATCGACGGTCTCACGCGCGTGCTGTTCGGTATCGTGCACATCGTCACGAAGCTCGCACCGATCGGCGCGTTCGGCGCGATGGCCTTCACGATCGGCAAGTACGGCGTCGGCTCGCTGGTGCCGCTGCTCAAGCTGATCGGCACGTTCTACCTGACGTCGATCGTGTTCGTGCTGGTCGTGCTCGGCACGATCGCGCGCGTCACGGGCTTCTCGATCATCCGCTTCGTGTCCTACATCAAGGAAGAGCTGCTGATCGTGCTCGGCACGAGCTCGTCGGAAGCCGCGCTGCCGCAGCTGATGGAAAAGCTCGAGAAGGCCGGCTGCTCGCGTTCGGTCGTCGGCCTCGTCGTGCCGACCGGGTACTCGTTCAACCTCGACGGCACCAACATCTACATGACGATGGCCGTGCTGTTCATCGCGCAGGCGACCAACATCGAACTGACGTGGATGCAGCAGCTCACGCTGCTCGCGGTCGCGATGCTGACGTCGAAGGGCGCGAGCGGTGTCACGGGTGCAGGCTTCATCACGCTCGCCGCGACGCTCGCCGTCGTGCCGACGATCCCGCTGTCGGGCATGGTGCTGATCCTCGGCATCGACCGCTTCATGAGCGAATGCCGTGCGCTGACCAACATCGTCGGCAACGGTGTCGCAACCGTCGTCGTGTCGGCGTGGGAGAAGGAGCTCGACCGCAACAAGCTGCGTCAGGCGCTGACCGGCGGCGGCGAAGTCAAGACGACCGAGGCGGCCGGCGTCTGACACCATGAACGAGCAGGCGGCGGCACCGCCCGCGGCCGCCGCGCCGCGCGGCGGCCGGGGCGGTCGGGGCGGCGATGTGGAGCCCTATGACACAATAGGCGATCCGCATCGCCAGGAAGTCACGTCCGTGAAGCGCCGCCTGCTCATCCTCGTCGTGCTTGCCGCCGCGCTCGCGGCGGCGTGCGCGCTGACGTGGACCATCACGTGGCGGCGCGGCGTCGCCGAGCTGCAGCGCAACGCCGCGGTGCGGGTCGACCGCACCACCAACGCGCTCAAGAGCACGCTCGACCGCTACGAATCGCTGCCTTATCTGCTCGGCAGCCATCCGTACGTGCAGGACCTGCTCGCCGAGCCGAAGCGCACCGATTTCACCGGGCGCGCGAACCGTTATCTCGAAGACCTCAACGAACACGCGCACGCGACCGTCACCTACGTGGTCGGCGCGGACGGCCTGTGCGTCGCCGCCAGCAACTGGCGCGCGCCCGACAGCTTCGTCGGGATCGAATACCGCTTCCGCCCGTATTTCATCGACGCGATGAACGGCCGGGTCGGCCGCTTCTTCGGGATCGGCACGATCTCGCGCGATCCCGGCTACTACATCTCGCAGCCGGTGCGGCGCGACGGCAAGATCGTGGGTGTCGTCGTCGTGAAACTCAATCTCGAATGGTTCCAGGGCGCCGATGCGTCCGAACCGCTCGTCGTCGCGGACGATCACGGCGTCGTGTTCCTGTCGTCCGTGCCCGCATGGAAATACCACACGCTGCATCCGTTGACGGGGCCCGTCGCCGCGTCGATCTACGAGACGCGTCAGTACGCGCAGCAGCCCGTCACGCCGCTGCCGCTGCGCGTCGAGCAGGTGCTCGGCGCGGACGCGGAGATCGTGCGCCTCGGCCCGGGCCTGCGCGCACCGCGCTTCCTGGCCAGCAAGCGGCGGATCGGCGAACCCGACTGGCTGCTCGTCACGCTCGCGCCGATCGCACCGATCGACGCCGATGCGCGCAACGCGACCATCGTCACGGGCTTCGGCTTCGTGTCGGTTGCGTTGCTCGCGTTCTACTGGCGCATGCGCCGCGCTCGCGTGCGCGAGATGATCCGCGGCCGCGCGCTGCTGCAGCAGGCCTATGCGGAGCTGAACCGGCGCGTCGAGGAACGCACGGCCGACCTGTCGGAAGCGAACGAGCAATTGCAGAAGGAAGTCGGCGACCGGATCCGCGCGGAACAGGAATTGCGCGCCGCGCACGACGAACTGATCCAGGCGAGCAAGCTCGCCGCGCTCGGCCAGATGGCGGCCGGCATCACGCACGAACTGAATCAGCCGCTCGCGGCATTGCGCAGCTTCTCGGACAACACGCGCGTGCTGCTCGATCGCGGCGAGCAGGCGGCCGCGCGCGAGAACCTCGAGGCGATCGCCGCGCTGACCGAGCGGATGGGCAAGATCACCAACCAGCTGAAGCTGTTCGTCGGCCGCGCGAAGCCGCGCAACGAACAGGCGCTGGTCGTGCGCGCGCTGCGCAGCGTGCTGTCGCTGCTCGGCGACCGGCTGCGCGGCGTCGCGCTCACGCTGACGCTGCAGGATGCGACCGTGTCGCCCGCGCAGGATGCGCCGCTCGACCTCGCGCGCGATTATCCGGACCTCGTCGCCCGCTGCGAGGACTTGCGCCTCGAACAGGTGCTGATCAACCTGCTCGGTAACGCGCTCGACGCGGTCGCGGGTGTCGCGGCGCCGGCGATCGAAGTGACGATCGCGGTGTCGGTCGCGACGCTGGCGGTCGAGGTGCGCGACAACGGCCCGGGCATCGCGCCCGACCTGCTGCCGCGCCTGTTCGAACCGTTCTTCACGACCAAGGAAATGGGGCGCGGGCTCGGGCTCGGCCTCGCGATCTCGTCGTCGATCGCGAGCGACGCGGGCGGCGCGCTGACCGCGCGCAATGCGCCGTCCGGCGGCGCGCTGTTCGTCTTGACGCTGCGGCGCACGCGCACGCATCATCCGGACTCCCTGTCCGAGCCGGCCGGCTCGCGCTAGGACCCGTTCGCCGCACGACCGGCATCAACGAGAGCCGCGCGCGCTTCCCGCCGCGCGGCGTGTCAGGAGCAAGTGACTACGATGGCCAACCGGCTGCAAGTGATCTATATCGAAGACGATGCGCTCGTTCGCCGGGCGAGCGTGCAGAGCCTCCAGCTCGCGGGGTTCGACGTCGTCGGGTTCGAATCGGCCGAGGCGGCCGACAAGGCGGTCGTCGCGGAAACCGCCGGCGTGATCGTCAGCGACATCCGGCTGCCCGGCGCGAGCGGGCTCGACCTGCTCGCGCAGTGCCGCGAGCGCGTGCCCGACGTGCCGGTGATCCTCGTCACCGGCCACGGCGACATCTCGATGGCCGTGCAGGCGATGCGCGACGGCGCGTACGACTTCATCGAAAAGCCGTTCGCGGCCGAACGGCTGATCGAGACCGTGCGTCGCGCGCTCGAGCGGCGCGAACTCGTGCTCGAGAACCATGCGCTGCGGCGCGAGCTGGCCGGGCAGAATATCGTCGCGCCGCGCATCATCGGCCGCAGCCCGGCGATCGAACAGGTGCGCAAGCTGATCGCGAACGTCGCGCCCACCGACGCATCGGTGCTGATCAACGGCGACACGGGCGCCGGCAAGGAGCTGATCGCGCGCAGCCTGCACGAGCTGTCGCCGCGTCGCGACAAGCCGTTCATCGCGGTGAACTGCGGCGCGCTGCCCGAGCCGATGTTCGAGTCGGAGATGTTCGGCTACGAGCCCGGCGCGTTTACGGGGGCCGCGAAGCGCCGCGTCGGCAAGCTCGAATATGCATCCGGCGGCACGCTGTTTCTCGACGAAATCGAAAGCATGCCGCTCGCGCTGCAGGTGAAGCTGCTGCGCGTGCTGCAGGACGGTGTGCTTGAGCGGCTCGGCTCGAACCAGCCGATTCGCGTGAACTGCCGCGTCGTCGCGGCCGCGAAGGGCGACATGAGCGAGCTCGTCGCGGCCGGCACGTTCCGGCGCGACCTGCTGTACCGGCTCAACGTCGTGACGATCGCGCTGCCGCCGCTCGCCGAGCGCCGCGAGGACATCGTGCCGCTGTTCGAGCACTTCATGCTCGACGCGGCCGTGCGCTACGGGCGGCCGGCCCCCGTGCTGACCGACCGGCAGCGCGCGAGCCTGATGCAGCGCGACTGGCCCGGCAACGTGCGCGAGCTGCGCAACGCGGCGGACCGCTTCGTGCTCGGCGTCGCCGACATGCCGCAGGAAGCGGGCGCGAACGGCGACGATGCCGAGAGCGACCAGACGCTGAAGGAGCGCATCGAGCAGTTCGAGCGCGCGGTGATTGCGCAGGCGCTGAACCAGACGGGCGGCGCGGTCGCGGCGACGGCCGACCGGCTGCATGTCGGCAAGGCGACGCTATACGAGAAGATGAAGCGCTACGGGCTGTCGGCGAAAGGCGAAACCGAGCGCTGAAAAACGAACGGACCGCAGTGCGGTCCGTTGTGCGGAGCAGGGCTGCGTGCACCCTGCGAGCGGAGAATCGAGTGGCGGCGCTCAGGCCGCGTTGCTGTCGAGCGCCTTCTTGAGCAGCGCGTCGAGTTCCGCGAACTGCGGTGCGCCGACGTAGCGCTTCAGGATCTTGCCATTCTTGTCGACGACGAAGGTCGTCGGCGTGAGCTGCACGTTGCCGAACTGCTTCGCGACGCTGCCGTCGTCGAGTGCGACCTTGAACGGCAGCTGGCGCGTCTGCGCATAGTTCGCGACGTACATCGGCGGATCGTAGTTCATCGCCACCGCGACGAATTCCAGCCCCTGACCCTTGAAGCGATTGTAGGTCTCGACCATCTGCGGCATTTCCTGCATGCAGGTCGCGCAGCTCGTCGCCCAGAAGTTGACGAGGTAGACCTTGCCCTTCAGGTCGCCGGCCGTCGACACCTTCTGGCCCGACAGCAGCGTGAACGTGGCGTCCGGCACGCTGGACTTGCCGTTGAACGCAAAGAAGCCGGCAACGGCAATGGCCGCGACGACAACCGCCGCGACGATATAGCGGGCGGGGCCGGTGCGGCGCTGGGCGGAAGGCGTGGTGTTCATCTGGTGCTCTCGGAGTCGGTCGATGACGCGGGTCGATGCAAAGGACGTCGAAATTCGGCGCTCATTTTAGCGCGAATGCGCGGCACGCACCGGCGGCCGCCACGGATCCCCGGTGTCAGCCTTGGCGGATAATGGCCGTTTTGCCTGTTCGATCCCCGCCATGCCGAAGGAAGTCATCGATTCGTTGCGTCCCCTTTTTCGTCCGCTGCGACACTTCGCCGCGCTCGCGTGCGTGAGCGCCGCGCTGGCCGCGTGCTCGCCATCCTATGACTGGCGCACGTTGCACAACGACGCCGGCTATACGATCGACCTGCCGGCGAAACCGACCGTCGAGGACCACCCGGTCGCGGTCGGCGGCGCATCGATGCCGATGCGGATGCAGGCCGCGCACGTCGACGGCGCGGTATTCGCGGTCGGCACGCTGACGCTGCCGGACGACCGCGACGACACGCGCCGCGCGGCGCTCGAGTTCCTGCGCGCCGGGCTGTCGCGCAATCTCGAAGGCGCGCCGCGGACGGCCTCGGTGCCGGTGCCGCTCGCGGCCGGCGGCGCGGTGAACGGGCTCGAGCTGCGGGTCGCGGGCGCGGCCAGCGGCGGCGATCACGCGCACAAGACGATCGTTGCGCGGCTCGTGGCGCGCGGCCGGCATGCGTATCAGGCCGTCGTGATCGCCGACGGGCCGCTCGCGCAGGAACAGCTCGACCAGTTTTTCGGCTCGTTCAAACTGGACTGACACCGGTCGGCGAGGGCGCTATGACACGCGGTGACAACTGAAAGTTCATTCGCAGCTTTCGACGCTAATCTCCGGATTTTGCGGGGATTTTTCAGCTATCCACAGCGCATGTGGATAACTTTGTTGAAAAGTTGGGCGAATCTCGCGCAAAGCCGCGCCGGACGGCCTTCCGGTACATTCGGCAACTTCCGCGCCCTTTGAGAAAAATCAATCGAAACAATGGGATACGAATTTCGCGGTGACAAGACGCTCGCGGGCGGCGATCCGGGGCCAGATTCGCGAAATTGTGCATAAGTCAAGTCTTGACAGCCGCATTTTGTCCTCCGATGGCGCTTATAGCGCCGTGAGCGCGCGCCGGTAGCGGATCGCCTCGGCGATCTGCGCGGCCGTCGGCAACGGGTCGCCGGCCAGGTCGGCGATCGTCCGCGCGACCTTCAGCACGCGGAAATACGCGCGCGCCGACCAGCCGAAGCGCTCGCCGGCCTCGCGCAGCAGCCGCTCGCCGTCGTCGGTCGGGCGGCACAGGTCGTCGGTCTCGCGACCGCTCAGCATGTGATTCGTCTTGCCCTGCCGTTCGAACTGCAGCGTGCGCGCCTGGGCGACCCGTGCGGCGACCGTGGCGCTCGATTCGCCGTGCGCCGTCGCGCGCGCGGCGAGTTCGGCCGGCGACAGCGCGGGCAGGTCGATCTGGATGTCGATCCGGTCGAGCAGCGGCCCCGACAGCTTGCGCAGGTAGCGTGAGGCGACGTCCGGCGAGCAGCGGCAGCGCCCGGACGGATCGCCGTGCCAGCCGCACGGGCACGGATTCATCGCGGCGATCAGCTGGCACGCGGCGGGGAAATCGGCCTGCTGCGCCGCGCGCGAGATCGTGATGCGGCCGACTTCCAGCGGCTCGCGCAGCATTTCCAGCACGTGCCGGTCGAATTCGGGCAGCTCGTCGAGAAACAGCACGCCGAGGTGCGCGAGCGTGATCTCGCCCGGCTGCGGCGGATTGCGGCCGCCTACCAGCGCGGCGGCGCTCGACGAATGATGCGGCGAGCGGAACGGCCGCCGCCGCCACTGCGCGGGCGAGAAGCCGATGCGGCTGGCGGAAAGGAGCGCGGCCGACGTCAGCGCCTCGTCGTCGGTCAGCGGCGGCAGGAGGCCTGGCAGCCGCGCGGCCAGCATCGACTTGCCGGCGCCGGGCGGCCCGATCATCAGCATGTGGTGTCCGCCCGCGGCGGCCACTTCGAGCGCGCGCCGGGCGCCGCGCTGGCCGATGACGTCCGCGAGATCGGGGGCGGCCGGCGCCGGCTCGCCGTCGAGGCAGGGCGCCGCGACCGGCGCGAGCCGCGCGTCCGGCGCACCGGCGAGGTGCGCGCACAGCGCGGGCAGATCGGGCGCGCCGAATACCGTGACGCCCGGCACGAGCGCGGCCTCGGCGGCGCTGTCGAGCGGCAGGTACAGCTCGGGCGGGCGCGACGCGGCCGCCGGGCCGGACATTGCGCCGGACGTCGCGCCGGACATTGTGCCGGGCCGAGCGCCGGAACCGATGCCCGATCCGGTTTCACCCGCGCGCCAGTCGCGTGCCGCGCCGCACGCCATCGCGAACGCGCCGCGCATCGGCCGCAGCGCGCCGGTCAGCGACAGCTCGCCCGCGAATTCGCGGCCGGCCAGCGCGTCGGCCGGGATCTGGCCGTTGGCGGCGAGGATGCCGAGCGCGATCGGCAGGTCGAATCGGCCCGACTCCTTGGGCAGGTCGGCCGGTGCGAGGTTGACCGTGATGCGGCGCACGGGGAATTCGAATCCGCAGTTCTGCAGCGCGGCGCGTACGCGCTCGCGGCTTTCGCGGACTTCGAGATCGGGCAGGCCGACGATCGAGAACGACGGCAACCCGTTGGCAAGATGGACTTCGACGGTGACGTCCGGCGCGCGGCCGGCCGCCGGCGCGCGACTGCGCACCACGGCGAGCGACATGGCGAGGCTCCTGTAAATGAATCGGACGGGCAACGGCCGTTCAGGGCCGCATGCCGCGGGAATCGGAGGAATCGGTGCGCGCTTGCCGGCGTGGCGCGGGAAAGAACGAGGAACTACGAAGAGCGAGGAACAGCGAAGAGCGGGGGGACTGCGAAGAACGACGGAACGGCTTGCTGACTGGCTGACTTGCAGGGGGCAGGCGCGGGCCGCACGAGGCGGCCCGCGCCCGGACCGGTCGGTCAGGGGGCGTCAGGCCTGGGGCGCTGCGAGCTTCTGCTCGAGTTCCGCGACGCGCTTTTCGAGTTCCTCGAGACGCACGCGGGTGCGGGCGAGCACCTGTGCCTGCGTGTCGAACTCCTCGCGCGTGACGAGATCGAGTTTCGAGAAGCCTTGCGACAGCATGGCCTTCACGTTGCGCTCGACATCCTTGGCCGGCGAGTTTTTCAGCAGGTCGCTGACGCGCGACTGCAGGTCGTTGAAAACATCGCTGGGTTGCTTCATGAGATTTCCCTTCCTTGCACAAAAAATGTGCATCTTCAGTTGCGTACGTGCCCATGATGCACGCATGACCGGAAATGGTGCGCCCGTGGCGCGAATTCCGGGCATGGCGCCCGCATGGGTGAATGGCCCGGTGAACCGGGACGTGCGTGCACTCTAGCAACGATCCTTTCGGCGCGCCAGCAAACCGGGCCCACGTTGACCGTTCGGCCGGGCTTCCGCACCTTTCAGCGGGTGATGCGCCCCCCTTTCGGAGCCGTTCGAGACGGTCCTCGCGCAAACATGGCATGCGAGTTGCTGGGAAGAGACCGTCACACCATTCCAACCAATTCGACGGGACCACCCAGCGAGAGGACTTCATGAAACTGATTACCGCAATCATCAAGCCGTTCAAGCTCGATGAGACGCGCGAAGCGCTCTCCGCGCTCGGCGTCTCGGGCATCACGGTGACGGAGGTGAAGGGGTTCGGGCGCCAGAAGGGGCACACCGAGCTGTACCGCGGCGCCGAATACGTGGTCGATTTCCTGCCGAAGATGAAGATCGAGGCGGCCGTGTCCGACGATCTCGTCGACCAGGCGGTGGAAGCGATCGAGCGGGCCGCGCGCACCGGCAAGATCGGCGACGGGAAGATTTTCGTCACGCCGATCGAGCAAGTGATCCGGATCCGGACCGGGGAGACCGGCGCAGACGCGCTGTAACAGACAAAGACAAGCAACAAGAGGAAACCCGAGATGCGCAAACTTCTGATGTCCCTGCTGATGGCCGGCTCGCTGATCGCGGCCGGTGTCGGCCCCGCGCTCGCCGACGACGCGGCCTCGGCCGCGGCTGCGTCCGCGCCCGCCGCAATGGCGTCCGATGCAACGGCAGCCGCTTCGGCCGCTTCGGCCCCGGCCGCCACCGAGGCATCGGCGCCTGCCGCTGCCGCCGCCCCCGCGTCGGCCGCCGACGCATCGGCTGCCGCGGCTGCGTCCGCGCCGGCCGCACCCGCCGCGCCGACCGCGCCGTTCTCCGTCGATTCGTCGAAGATCAGCGCCGGCGACACCGCGTGGATGCTGACGTCCACCGCGCTCGTGCTGTTCATGACGATCCCCGGCCTCGCGCTGTTCTACGCGGGCATGGTCCGCAAGAAGAACGTGCTCGCGACCGTGATGCAGAGCTTCGCGATCACCGCGGTGATCACGGTGCTGTGGACGGTGGTCGGCTACAGCCTCGCGTTCACGCCGGGCAACGGCTTCATCGGCGGCCTGTCGCGCGTGTTCCTGCACGGGATGACCTACGTGAAGGGCGACAAGGCGACCACGCTGACCGTCAGCCACCTGGCGACGACGATTCCGGAATCGGTCTACTTCGTCTACCAGATGACGTTCGCGATCATCACGCCGGCGCTGATCTGCGGCGCGTTCGCCGACCGGATGAAGTTCTCGGCGATGCTCGTGTTCATGACGCTCTGGTCGCTGATCGTCTACGTGCCGATCGCGCACATGGTGTGGGAGCCGACCGGCTGGCTGTCGGCGGACGGCGTGCTCGACTTCGCGGGCGGCACGGTGGTGCACATCAACGCCGGTATCGCGGGCCTCGTGTCGTGCCTGATGCTCGGCAAGCGCGTCGGCTTCGGCCGTGAATCGATGGCGCCGCACAACCTCGTGCTGACGATGATCGGCGGCTCGATGCTGTGGGTCGGCTGGTTCGGCTTCAACGCGGGTTCCGCGGTCGCGGCCGATGGCCGTGCCGGCTTCGCGATGCTGACGACGCAAATCGCGACGGCCTGCGCGGCGCTCGGCTGGATGTTTGCCGAGTGGCTCACGCACGGCAAGCCGTCGGTGCTCGGCATCGTGTCGGGTGCGGTCGCGGGTCTCGTCGCGATCACGCCGGCGGCCGGCTTCGTCGGTGTGCCGGGTGCGCTCGTGATCGGCATCGCGGCAGGCGTCGTGTGCTACTGGTCGGCGACGTGGCTCAAGTCGAAGCTCGGCTACGACGATTCGCTCGACGCGTTCGGCGTGCACGGCGTGGGCGGGGTGCTCGGCGCACTGCTGACCGGCGTGTTCGCGGTCAAGGACATCGGCGGTTTCGACGGCAGCCTGCTGCTGCAGGCGAAGGGCGTGCTGATCACGCTGGTGTACAGCGGCGTGCTGAGCTTCGTGCTGCTGAAGCTGATCGACCTGACGATCGGCCTGCGCGTGAGCGAAGAGGAAGAGCGCGAAGGCCTCGACGTGGTGCTGCACGGCGAGCACGTCGAATAAGTCGTACGGATGACGGCGGGCCGCCGCGCAGACGGCGCCCGCCCCGAATGAGCGCAGCGATTTCGGCCCGCCACCCGGCGGGCGTTTTTTTCTCCTGCCTCCTGCCGCCGCAGCGCATAACCCTTCGACCTATCGGGTCAATAGCCGAAAACTTCCTCCAAATCCTTGTGAAGCCGGGAACAATCCCCAAATGGGCAAAGCAATTGCTCTACAATCTTCATTCTCCCGCTCGCGAGTGATTCATGGTTCCCCACCTCGTTACCGCGTTGAACGGTCCGCTGCTCGAACTCGAGCAGAAGATCCTCGACGCGACGCCTGCGATCGAACGCTGGTTCAGGCTCGAATGGCAGGAACACACCCCGCCGTTCTATTGTTCGGTGGACCTGCGCAACGCCGGCTTCAAGCTGGCGCCCGTCGACGCGAACCTGTTCCCCGGCGCATTCAATAATCTGCCGTCCGAAGTGCTGCCGCTCGCCGTCCAGGCCGCGATGGCCGCGATCGAGAAGATCTGCCCGGACGCGAAGAACCTGCTCGTGATTCCCGAGCTGCCGACCCGCAACGCGTTCTACCTGGAAAACGTCGCGCGGCTCGCGACGATCATGCGCCAGGCCGGCCTGAACGTGCGCTTCGGCTCGCTCGATCCGAGCATCACCGACATGACGCCGATCACGCTGGCCGACGGCCAGAAGATCGTGCTCGAACCGCTCGAGCGTTCGCAGCGCCGCCTCGGGCTGAAGAATTTCGATCCGTGCTCGATCCTGCTGAACAACGACCTGTCGGCCGGGATTCCCGCCGTGCTGGAAAACCTGCACGAGCAGTACCTGCTGCCGCCGCTGCACGCGGGCTGGGCCGTGCGCCGCAAGTCGACGCACTTCTCGTGCTACGACGACGTCGCGAAGAAGTTCGCGAAGATGGTCGGCGTCGATCCGTGGATGGTGAATCCGTATTTCGCGCACGTCGAAGGCGTCGACTGGCAGGCGCATGAAGGCGAGCAGGCGCTCGCCGACGCGATCGACGGCGTGCTGAAGAAGATCGCGCGCAAGTACCGCGAATACGGGATCAGCGAAAAGCCGTACGTCGTCGTGAAGGCCGACGCGGGCACTGCCGGGCGCGGCGTGATGACCGTGCACGACGCGGCCGAGATCGGCCGCATGTCGAAGGCCGAGCGCGCGCAGATGGCCGAGTCGAAGGCCGGCCTCGCGGTGCGCGACGTGATCGTGCAGGAAGGCGTCTATACGTTCGAGCGCGTCGGCGACGAAGTCGCGGAGCCGGTCGTGTACATGATCGACCGCTACGTGGTCGGCGGCTTCTACCGCACGCACGGCGGCCGCGAGCGCGACCAGAACCTGAACGCGCCGGGCATGCACTACGTGCCGCTCGGCTTCGAGCACACCGCGCTGCCGGATGCCGGCGCCAAGCCGGGCGCCGCGCCGCCGAACCGCTTCTACATGTACGGCGTCGTCGCGCGCCTGTCGCTGATCGCGTCGTCGATCGAACTGGAAAAGACCGATCCCGAAGCCATCCAGGTGTAACGGCTTCGCTACGTACAGGACCCGCATGGACATTCTCTTTATCGCCGACCCGCTCGAGCGCTTCAAGATCTACAAGGATTCGACCTACGCGATGATGGCGGAGGCCGCGCGGCGCGGGCATGCGATCTACACATGCCAGCCGCACCAGCTCGCGTGGACGGGCTCGGGCGTCGAGGCGGACGTGCAGCGCGTGACGATCGTCGGCGACACGACCGACCTGCATCGCCATCCGTGGTACGAGGCAGGCGCCCATGAATCGCGTCAGATGACGTCGTTCGGCGCGGTACTGATGCGCAAGGATCCGCCGTTCGACATGGAGTACGTGACGGCGACCTGGATGCTCGAGCTGGCCGAGCGTGCAGGCGCACGCGTGTTCAACAAGCCTCAGTCGATCCGCGATCATTCGGAGAAGCTCGCGATCGGCGAGTTTCCGCAGTTCGTCGCGCCGACGCTCGTCACGCGCGACACCGCGCGCTTGCGTGCGTTCCACGCCGCGCACGGCGACGTGATCGTGAAGCCGCTCGACGGGATGGGCGGGATGGGTGTGTTCCGCGTGAAGGCCGACGGGATGAATCTCGGCGCAATCATCGAGATGCTCGGCCATGACGGCACGCGCTCGCTGATGATTCAGAAGTTCATCCCCGAGATCACGGCCGGCGACAAGCGCATCCTGCTGATCGCGGGCGAGCCGGTGCCATATTCGCTCGCGCGGATCCCGCAGGGCAGCGAGGTGCGCGGCAATCTCGCCGCGGGCGGGCTGGGCGTCGCGCAGCCGCTGACGCCGCACGACCGCGAGATCGCCGCGACGCTCGGGCCGGTGCTCGCCGCGCGCGGGCTGCTGCTGGTCGGGCTCGACGCGATCGGCGACTGGCTGACCGAGGTGAACGTGACGAGCCCGACGTGCTTCCGCGAAATCATGGAGCAGACGGGTTTCGACGTCGCCGCGATGTTCATCGACGCGCTGGAGCGGGCGGCCGCGTAGCCCGCTTCGCGCGCAATTCCGGCGGCGGCCGCGCAGGCCCCCCGTCGCCGGAGCGGTTCGACCGGCCTGCTACAATGCCCGCTTGCCCGGTGCCGCGACCAGCGCGCCGAAGGCCCGGCGGTCGGGCCGAAACCGTTGCAAGGCTGAACATGAAACGATTCCCACACTCGCTATGCTCGTGGCCCCGCCGCGAGGCGTCGGCCCGCCAGGGGCGGCCGGAGGCGGTCTGACATGGCCGGGATTCTGATCATCGCGCACGCGCCGCTCGCCACCGCGTTGCGGGACTGCATCGCGCACATCTACGGCGGCGTGCCCGCGCGCATCGGCTGTATCGACGTGCTGGCGGACAGCGACCCCACCCAGGTGATGGCGTTCGCGCATGCGGAGCTCGCGCGGCTCAGGGAAGAGAACGGCGTCGTCGTGCTGACCGACATGTACGGCGCGACGCCCGCGAACATCGCGGGCCAGCTCGCGAAGCTCGACAACGTGCGCGTGTTGGCGGGCGTAAACCTGCCGATGCTGGTGCGAGCCGTCTGCTACCGTACCGTGCCGCTCGACAAGCTCGTCGACAAGGCGCTGTCCGGCGGCGCGAAGGGCGTCCATGAAGTGGCGGCCGGCACGCCGCCGCCGCCGACCGAAGCCGGCTGCGGCCAGTGCGCGCCGATTCCGCCCGAGCCGCAACCTCGCACCGAATCGCACTGACCGACCCGTTTTCCGTTTTAGACCGATCCGCCGACGCACGTCACCGGCGGCCTCGACCGACCCGACCGAGAATCATGCTTCAACAAGAAACCACCATCGTCAACAAATTGGGGCTCCATGCACGCGCATCGGCCAAGCTTACGCAACTGGCCGGCAACTTCCAGTCGGAAGTCTGGATGACGCGCAACGGGCGCAAGATCAACGCGAAAAGCATCATGGGCGTGATGATGCTCGCGGCGGGCATCGGCAGCTCGGTGACGATCGAGACCGAAGGTCCCGACGAGCGCGAAGCGATGGATGCGCTGCTCAAGCTGATCGCGGACAAATTCGGCGAAGGTCAGTGATCCCCGCGCGGGATCGTTGCCGTTTCGGAGCAGAATGCCGCGTTTTCCGCGGCATTTTTTTCGTCCCGAGAATTGGTGCGGAAAGAACAATGCTGCGGTGCATGCAGTCAGCACGGAGGTACGGAATTTATAATCGCTAACCGGGGTCATAAGCGCATCGCAGCGGTGTGCCGCGGCTTTACTTGTACAGAGGAGGTGCGCGTGTCCTTCACGCTGCATGGCATTCCCGTCTCACGTGGTATCGCGATCGGGCGAGCGTATCTGATCGCGCCGGCGGCGCTCGACGTCGTCCATTACCTGATCGAGGCGAACCAGATCGACGCCGAGGTCGAGCGTTTTCGCACGGCGCGCGAAGTCGTGCATCGCGAACTCGAGGCGCTGCGCGCCGACCTGACCGACGACACCCCGAGCGAAGTGGGCGCGTTCATCGACGTGCACGCGATGATCCTGAGCGACGCGATGCTCGTGCAGGAAACCATCGACCTGGTGCGCACGCGCCGCTACAACGTCGAATGGGCGCTGACCGAGCAGCTCGAGCTGCTCACGCGCCACTTCGACGACATCGAGGATGAATACCTGCGCGAGCGCAAGGCCGACATCGAACAGGTGGTCGAGCGTGTGCTGAAGGCGCTCGCCGGCGCGCCGTCCGCGTCGCAGGCGCTCGGTCGCGCAGCCGCGCGCGGCCAGAACGAGATGATCGTCGTCGCGCACGACATCGCGCCGGCCGACATGATGCAGTTCAAGTCGCAGTCGTTCCAGGCGTTCGTCACCGATCTCGGCGGGCGCACGTCGCACACGGCGATCGTCGCGCGCAGCCTCGGCATTCCGGCCGCGGTCGGCGTCCAGCATGCGAGTGCGCTGATCCGCCAGGACGACCTGATCATCGTCGACGGCGACCAGGGGATCGTGATCGTCGATCCGGCGCCGATCGTCCTCGAGGAATATTCGTACCGCCAGTCCGAGAAGCTGCTCGAGCAGCGCAAGCTGCAGCGCCTGAAGTTCTCGCCGACGCAAACCATGTGCGGCACCAAGATCGAGCTGTACGCGAACATCGAGCTGCCCGACGACGCGAAGGCCGCGGTCGAGGCCGGCGCGGTCGGCGTCGGGCTGTTCCGCTCCGAGTTCCTGTTCATGCATCAGAAGGAGATGCCGGAAGAGGAGGAGCAGTTCGCCGCGTACAAGCGTGCGGTCGAGTGGATGAAGGGCATGCCGGTGACGATCCGCACGATCGACGTCGGCGCGGACAAGCCGCTGGAGGCGCTCGACGAAGGCTACGAGACGGCGCCGAACCCCGCGCTCGGCCTGCGTGCGATCCGCTGGAGCCTGTCCGAGCCGCAGATGTTCCTCACGCAGCTGCGCGCGATCCTGCGCGCGTCCGCGTTCGGGCAGGTGAAGATCCTGATCCCGATGCTCGCGCACGCGCAGGAGATCGACCAGACGCTCGACCTGATCCGCGAGGCGAAGCGCCAGCTCGACGACGCGGGGCTCGCATACGATCCGAACGTGCGCCTCGGCGCGATGATCGAGATCCCGGCTGCGGCGATCGCGCTGCCGCTGTTCCTGAAGCGCTTCGACTTCCTGTCGATCGGCACCAACGACCTGATCCAGTACACGCTCGCGATCGACCGTGCGGACAACGCGGTCGCGCACCTGTACGACCCGCTGCATCCGGCGGTGCTGCATCTGATCGCCTATACGCTGCGCGAAGCGAAGCGCGCCGGCGTGTCGGTGTCGGTGTGCGGGGAGATGGCGGGCGATCCGGCGCTCACGCGCCTGTTGCTCGGGATGGGGCTCACCGAGTTCTCGATGCACCCGAGCCAGTTGCTGGTCGTGAAGCAGGAGATCCTGCGCGCGCACCTGAAGGCGCTCGAGAAGCCGACGGCCGACGTGCTGGCCGCGTTCGAGCCCGAGGAAGTGCAGGCGGCGCTCAAGCGCCTGGCGGTCGCGGAACCGCGCGCGGACGACGCGGCCGCCTAGGCGACGCGGGCCGCGCCGTGAAACCGCCGCGAAAGTCGTGAAACCTCACGCATGCGCCGTTCGGCGCATGCTCGCGCGCGTCAGTGCCGGCCCTGGCACACGGGGCAGTCGGCCTGGCGCGCGATCTTCATCGTGGTCCATTCCATCCGCAGCGAATCGAGCATCATCAGCCGGCCGTTGAGCGTCGTGCCGATCGCGCCGATCACGCGCAGCGCTTCGGCGGCCTGCATCGCGCCGATGATCCCGACCGTCGGCGCGAACACGCCCATCGTCGCGCACGCGACTTCCTCGAACGGCTGGTCTTCCGGAAACACGCACGCGTAGCAGGGCGCGGCCGGGTCGCGGAAGTCGAACGTGCTGATCTGGCCGTCGAAGCGCAGCGCGGCGCCCGACACGAGCGGCACGCCGTGCGCGACGCACGCGCGGTTGATCGCATGGCGCGTCGCGAAGTTGTCGGTGCAGTCGAGCACGACGCTCGCCCGCGGCACGTGTTCGTCGAGCCACGCATCGTCGACGCGCGCCGCGACCGCATGCACGGTCACTTCCGGGTTCAGCCGCGCGAGCGTTTCGCGTCCCGATTCGACCTTGCTGCGGCCGACCGAGGCCGTCACGTGCAGGATCTGGCGCTGCAGGTTCGTGAGGTCGACCGTGTCGGCGTCGACCAGCGTGATCGTGCCGACGCCGGAGGCCGCCAGATACATCGCGGCCGGCGAGCCGAGACCGCCCGCGCCGACGACGAGCGCATGCGCGTCGAGGAAGCGCTGCTGCGCCTCGATGCCGATTTCGTCGACGAGGATGTGGCGGGAGTAGCGAAGGAGTTGATCGTCGTTCATGGGAGGTCGTGAGCGAGGCGGCGGACGTAGCGTTATTTTAGGCGCGCATGAAAAACGGGCCATCGCGGTCTTCCCGCGATGGCCCGTCGGATGCCGGCCGGCGCTTACTGCGGTGCCGACGCGGGCTTCGGTGCGGCGGCCTTCGCGCCCGACGCCTTCGTGGGCGTCGCGGCCTTGGTGGCCGGGCTCTTCGTCGTGCTCTCGGCGAGGCGCGACTTCGATTCCTGCACCGGCTTGCCTTCGAGCTTGTTGAGCGCCTGCTGCATCATGAAGTCGTCGGCGCTGCCGAACTCGATCGGCTTGCGATCGCGGTCCTTCTGGCGTTGCTCCGGCGTCTTCTTGTCGTTCTGCTCTTCGAGGACGCGCAGTTGGTCCATCCGGCGCTGCTCGCGCTCTTCCTGTTCCTTCTTCTCGTTCGGGTCCTGCGTGTTCGCGAGGTGGTTCGTGTAGTCGACCTCGCGCGTCACGAGCACGTCGTCCGGATCGCCGTCCGCGTACTGATCGACCGGCACGTCGGGCGTGATGCCCTTGTTCTGGATCGAACGGCCGCTCGGCGTGTAGTAGTAGGCGGTCGTCAGGCGCAGCGCGGTGTCGGCCGTCATCGGACGAACCGTCTGCACCGAGCCCTTGCCGAACGTCGTCTTGCCCATGATCTGCGCGCGCTTCGAATCCTGCAGCGCGCCGGCGACGATTTCCGACGCAGACGCCGAGTACGCGTTCGTCAGCACGATCATCGGCACGGTCTTGAAGACCGGCGGCAGGTTCTTCAGCGGATCGCCGTCGAAGGACGGCAGGCGGTAGTTGTCATAGGTGTCGCGGTAGACCTGCTTCGAATCCGGGATCTGGCCGTTGGTCGACACGACGACGGAGTCGGGCGGCAGGAACGCGCCGGCGACGCCGACCGCGCTCTGCAGCAGGCCGCCGCCGTTGTTGCGCAGGTCGACGATCAGGCCCTTCAGGTTCGGCTGCTGGCGTGCGATGTCCTGCAGCTTCGCGGCGAGATCGGGCGTCGTGCGCTCCTGGAAGCTCGTGATCCGGATGTACGCGTAGCCCGGGTCGAGCAGTTTCATCTTCACGCTCTGCACGCGGATGACCGCGCGCGTGACCGTGACCGGGAACGTGCGGTCGTCGCTCTTGCGGAAGATCGTCAGCGTGACCTTGGTGCCCGGCTCGCCGCGCATCTGCTTGACGGCCTTGTCGAGCGTCATGCCGCGCACCGGCTTGTCGTTGATGCGCGTGATCAGGTCGCCCGGACGGATGCCGGCGCGGAACGCGGGGGTATCCTCGATCGGCGAGATCACCTTGACGAGGCCGTCTTCCTGCGAGATCTCGATGCCGAGACCCGCGAAGCGACCCTTGGTCTGCTCCTGCAGCTCGTCATAGTCGGTCTTGTCGAGGAACGACGAATGCGGGTCGAGGCTCGACACCATGCCCTTGATCGCCGCCGTCAGCAGCTTCTTGTCGTCGACCGGCTCGACGTACTCGCGTTTGATCTGGCCGAACACTTCCGCGAACAGGCGGAGCTGGTCGAGGGGAAGCGGCGCCGTGGCGGTTTGCTCGGCCGACGCCGAAACCTGCAGCGTGGCGAACACGCCCGTGGCGAGGCCCGCGGCAATCAGGCCGATGTTCTTCAATTTCATTCGCATAGAGAGTCTGGTGCGGTCGGGAAGCGCGTGGCGGTAGCGGGGATGTAGCGGACAAGTATAACTGTTCGTCCGAATACTCAGTGGAACGCTGCGGAAATGGTCCAGGCCCAGCGGTCCCGAGGCCCAGGGCCCCCGGGCCCTGGCCGGGCGCCGCCGGACGCGCAGCGGATTCGAAAGCGGATTCGACAGCATCGGGGCTGCGAAGGTTCGCGCCGCGCGCCGGGGCGGGCCGGACCGGTCGCGCGCGACGCGGCCGGCCCGGCGTGACGGGCGTCAGCCCGCCTTGCCCTGCTTCGCGACGGCGGCCTGCGCCTTGGCGATCGCGTCCTGGTCGCCCAGGTAGTAGTGCTGGATCGGCTTCAGGTCTTCGTCGAGTTCATACACGAGCGGCACGCCGTTCGGGATGTTCAGGCCGACGATGTCGCTGTCCGAGATGCCGTCGAGGTACTTGATCAGCGCGCGCAGCGAGTTGCCGTGCGCGGCGATCAGCACCTGCTTGCCGGCGCGGACGGCCGGCGCGATCGATTCGTTCCACAGCGGCAGCACGCGCGCGACCGTGTCCTTCAGGCACTCGGTGAGCGGCAGCTGCTCGCGCGGCACCTTCGCGTAGCGCGGGTCGTTGAACGGCGCGCGTTCGTCGGTCGGCTCGAGCGCGGGCGGCGGCGTGTCGTAGCTGCGGCGCCACACGAGCACCTGGTCGTCGCCGAACTTGGCGGCCGTTTCCGCCTTGTTCAGGCCCGACAGCGCGCCGTAGTGGCGCTCGTTCAGGCGCCACGAGTGGACGACCGGCAGGTACATCAGGTCCATCCGGTCCTGCACGTGCCACAGCGTGCGGATCGCGCGCTTGAGCACCGACGTATACGCGATGTCGAACGTGTAGCCGGCCTCCTTGAGCAATTCGCCGGCCTGGTAGGCTTCGTTGCGACCCTGTTCGGTCAGGTCGACGTCGACCCAGCCGGTGAAGCGGTTTTCCTTGTTCCACGTCGATTCGCCGTGGCGGATGAGAACGAGTTTGTACATGGATCTTGCGGTCGGTAGTGATAGGGAAGCGGGGCGCGTCGCGCGGTACCCAGTCCCGGGTCCGCCATCGCGCAAGACGGTTATTTTATAATGGCGGGATTGTCCTTTTCCGATTTCTCTTTTTCCGGCGGAATTCCGTGACGTTCTTCACCAATTACACGAACCTGGCCCTTATCGCCATCCTGCTGGTTTCCGGCGGCCTGCTTGCGTGGCCCGCGCTGCGTCGCGGCCGCGGCGGCCTGTCGGCCGCGGAGGCGACGCAGCTCATCAATCGCCGCAACGCGGTCGTGATCGACCTGCGGGCGGCGACCGACTTCGCTGCCGGCCACCTGCCGTCGGCGCGTCAGGTCGCCGCCGGCGAGATCGGCGCGAAAATTGCGCAGGTCGCTAAAAACAAGAGCACCCCCGTGTTGCTCGTCTGCCAGAACGGCCAGCAGTCGCAGAAGGCGGCGCGCGAGGTCCAGGCGGCAGGCTATGCCGAGGTGCACGTGCTCGAGGGCGGCGTGGCCGCGTGGCAGCAGGCCGGGATGCCGGTCGTCAAACAAGGAGTGGCGAAGTGAGCAAGGTTTTGATGTACAGCACCCAGGTGTGTCCGTATTGCATTCAGGCCGAGCGCCTGCTGAAGCTGCGCGGCGTCGAGCAGATCGAGAAGGTGCTGATCGACCGCGATCCGACCCGCCGCGAGGAAATGATGTCGCGCACGGGCCGCCGCACGGTGCCGCAGATCTATATCGGCGACACGCACGTCGGCGGTTACGACGATCTGTCGAAGCTCGACCGCGAGGGCGGCCTGTTGCCGCTTCTGCAAGCAGCCTGATTAGGGCAGAATGGCCGCCGGCCGCGCCGCGGCTTGGGCGCACAGGATTCAACCGAGGCGGCCGGCGTGAAGCCGGGCCGCCCCGTCACCACTTTTAGGGAAACACCATGTCCGACGTCGAAAATCAACCGTTCTTCAACATCCAGCGCGTCTACCTGAAGGATATGTCGCTCGAGCAGCCGAATTCGCCGGCGATCTTCCTCGAGCAGGACATGCCGTCGGTTGAAGTCGAAGTCGACGTGAAGGCCGAGCGCCTGGCGGAAAGCGTGTTCGAAGTCGTCGTGTCGGGCACCGTCACCGCGAAGGTGAAGGACAAGGTCGCGTTCCTGATCGAAGCGAAGCAGGCCGGCATTTTCGACATTCGCAACATTCCCGACGAACAGCTCGACCCGCTCGTCGGCATCGCTTGCCCGACGATCCTGTTCCCGTACCTGCGCTCGAACATCGCCGACGCGATCACGCGTGCGGGCTTCCCGCCGATCCACCTGGCGGAAATCAACTTCCAGGCGCTGTACGAGCAGCGTCTCGCGCAGCTTCAGCAGCAGCAGGCCGGCGCAGCAGGCGCGCCGAACGGCACGACGCTGAACTGACGTTTCACTCCGGACCGGTGCTGGGTATGAAAGTAGCCGTTCTCGGCGCCGGTGCCTGGGGCACCGCGCTCGCGGGCCATCTGGCCGCGCGGCACGACACGCTTCTCTGGGCGCGCGACGCCGCGCTGATCGCCGGGCTGCAGGCCCGGCACGAAAATTCCCGCTATCTGGACGGCATCGCGCTGCCCGATGCGCTGCGCTACGACGCCGATCTCGGCGCCGCGCTCGCGCACGGCGCCGCTGACGACGCGCTGTGCGTGATCGCCGCGCCGGTGGCCGGCCTGCGCACGCTGTTCGGTGCGATGCGCGACGCGGGCTGCGTGCCCGCGCATGTCGTGTGGGTCTGCAAGGGTTTCGAGGCCGATACGCATCTGCTGCCGCATCAGGTGATCGCGGCCGAATTGCCGGGGCAGCACAGCAATGGCGTGCTGTCGGGGCCGAGTTTCGCCCGCGAGGTCGGGCTTGCGCTGCCCGTCGCGCTGACGGTCGCGAGCGCGTCCGCCGAATGCCGTGAGCGTACGCTCGCCGCGTTCCATCACGGCGCGATGCGGATCTATACGGGTGACGACGTGGTCGGCGTCGAGGTTGGCGGCGCGGTGAAGAACGTGCTGGCGATCGCGACCGGCATCGCCGACGGGCTCGGGCTCGGGCTGAACGCGCGCGCCGCGCTGGTCACGCGCGGCCTCGCGGAAATGTCGCGCCTCGGCGTCGCGCTCGGCGGCCGCGCGGAAACCTTCACGGGCCTCACGGGCCTCGGCGACCTGATCCTCACCGCGACGGGCGACCTGTCGCGCAATCGCACGGTCGGCCTGCAACTGGCGGCCGGCCGCTCGCTGAACGACATCCTCGGTGCGCTCGGCCACGTGGCCGAAGGCGTGCGCTGCGCGCAGGCCGTGCTCGCGCTCGCGCGCGCGCAATCGATCGAAATGCCGATCACCGAAGCCGTGTGCGGCGTGCTGTTCGACGGCGTCGCGCCGCGCGATGCGGTCAGCGGCCTGCTGCGGCGCGACGCGCGCGCCGAATAACACCGACGAAGCGCGCCGATTTCTTGCGGCCGGGCGCGCTCGCGCAAAGCGGGCGGCGCCAAAGCGCACTACGCTTGAACAGTCTCCGGCATTTCGGGAGGGTGTCATGCTGCGGATCGGTTCCACCACGCTCGACGCGCAACGCGTCGACATCACGACGCTCGACGTCGACGCGATCGTCAACGCCGCGAACGGTTCGCTGCTCGGCGGCGGCGGTGTCGACGGCGCGATCCATCGCGCGGCCGGCCCGGGCCTGCTGGCCGAGTGCCGCACGCTTGGCGGCTGCGCGACCGGCGACGCGAAGCTCACGCGCGGCCACGGGCTGCCGGCGCGGTACGTGATTCATGCGGTCGGCCCGGTGTGGCACGGCGGCGGGCGCGGCGAGCCCGACCTGCTCGCCGCGTGTTACCGGCGCGCGATCGAGCTGGCCGAAGAGGTTGCGGCGACATCGATCGCATTCCCGGCGATCAGCTGCGGCATATACCGCTATCCGGCCGACGAGGCCGTCGACATCGCGGTCGGCACGGTCGCCGACATGCTGCCGCAGGCGCCGAACCTCACACGCGTGGTGTTCGCGTGTTTTTCCTCCGACATATACGACCTGTATCGCGCGCGGCTCGCGCGCATCTAGCGCGGGCGGCCGGGCGGGCGTGTCAGGCGCCGCCTTCGAAGCCGGCTTGGCGCCACGCCTCGAACACGACCACCGCCACCGTGTTCGACAGGTTCAGGCTGCGATTGCCCGGCCGCATCGGCAGGCGCACGCGCTGTTCGTTCGGGAAGCGCTCGAGCACGTCGGCCGGCAGGCCGCGCGTTTCCGAGCCGAACACGAACCAGTCGCCCGGCACGAACGCGTGGTCATGGAAGCGGCCCGAACCGCGGGTCGTGAACGCGAACATTCGCGCGGGATCGGGCGCTTCGGCCGCGACGAACGCATCCCAGTCGCGGTGCACGCGCATTTCCGCGTACTCGTGATAGTCGAGGCCCGCGCGGCGCATCTTCGCGTCGTCGAGCGGAAAGCCGAGCGGCTCGATCAGGTGCAGGCGCGCGCCGGTGTTGGCGCACAGGCGGATCACGTTGCCGGTGTTCGGCGGAATTTCGGGAGCGACGAGGATGACGTTGAACATGGTTGGGTCTGGCTGGGCCGGCCGGGGCGGAGCAACGTGCACGCCATCCCTGCCGGCCGGTTCGTGACGGCCGTCGCCGCGTGCGTGCGGCCGGCCTCTCTATCTAATTAATCCCTGGCGGTGCGCAGCGCAACCAGATTCGTCACGCGTGCGGCGCCCGCCATCTTTAATGCATGCGCGGCGGCCGCGAGTGTCGCGCCGGACGTCATCACGTCGTCGACGAGCGCCACGTGGCGGCCGGTGAGATCGTCCGTCACCGCGAACGCCGCGATCACGTTGTCGCGCCGCGCGCGCCGGTCGAGCCGCGACTGCGGCGCGGTTTCGGTCACGCGCGCGAGCAGCGTCGCGTCGGCGCGCACGCCGAGCCGGCGCGCGAGCGGACGCGCGATCGCCCACGCCTGGTTGTAGCCGCGCGCGACGAGCCGTCCGTGCGACAGCGGCACCGGCGCGATCACGTCGAAGCCGCCCGCGGCGCGCAGCGCGTCCGTGTCGTCGACCCGCTGCGCGAGCCGGGCCGCGAATTCCGCGCCGAGCGCGAGCCGCGCATGAAACTTCAGGCCGCGCGCGAGCCCGTCGAGCGGCGCGCGGTAATCGGCGAGCGCGAGCGTCGCGTCGAACGGCGGCGGTGTCGCGCGGCATGCATCGCACCGGTAGGCGAACGAAGCCGCGGCGCCGGCGTGCCGGCCACGGGCTGCGCGCGGACGCGGCCGCCCGATGCCGAGCGGCACCGCGCAGACATCGCAGCGCAGTCGCGCTTCATTCCAGTACGCGGTGTCGCAGGCGCTGCAAATCACGGCGTGTGACAAATTGCCGCACAGTGCGCACCGATTCGGCAACGCGAGCGCGACGACGCGCACGGCCAGCGCGCGAACCTGCGACAAAACGACGCGCATCGGGCGCGGGGCGAAACGGCGATCCATCGCGACGACTCCTGGCGGCCCCGTCTCGCTGAAGGCTGCGAGGCGAGCGAGTATACTTCGGGCTCTTCGCAAGTGTGCCCGACATGTCCCCAGCTTCGACTTCACCCGGCCGTCCGGCCAATGACGCCCGGCGTTTGCGGCGGATCTTCGATCGCCGCGCCGCCGCGTTCGACGCGGTCGCGTTCCTGCCGCGCGAGATCGCGCAGCGGATGAACGAGCGCCTCGAATACATCAAGGTGAGCCCGGCGGCCGTGCTCGATGCGGGCTGCGGCGCGGGCGACGACCTGCCGGCGCTGCGCGCGCGCTTTCCCGAAGCCCCGGTGTTCGGCGTCGACCTGTCCGGCGCAATGCTCGCGCGGGCGGGGCAGCGCGAGGTCGAGCAGACGAGCTGGCGCCGCTGGCTGCCCGCGTCGCTCGGCCGGGCACTGGGCCAGCGCGGCCCGCGCGTCGCGCACGCCGACTTCTCGGTGCTGCCGTTCGCGGCCGGCGCGTTCGACCTGATCTGGTCGAATCTCGCGCTGCACTGGCATTCGCGTCCCGACACGGTGTTCCCCGAGTGGCAGCGCGTGCTGCGCGTGAACGGCCTGCTGATGTTCAGCACGCTCGGCCCCGACACGTTGCGCGAGCTGCGCGCGGCCTGCGCGGAAGCCGAAGCGGCGCTCGGCATCGCGCCGCCCGCGGCGCGCGTAATCGATTTCGTCGACATGCACGACCTGGGCGACATGCTCGTCGAGAGCGGCTTCGAGATTCCGGTGATGGACCAGGAAGTGCTCACCGTCACGTACAAGACACCCGATTCCCTGCTGGCCGACGTGCGCCGCTGGGGCGCCTATCCGTTCGACCGCGCGGCGCCGCAGCGCGCGACGCGGCGCTTTCGCGCGGCGCTCGGCGACGCGCTGGAAGCGCGCCGGCGCGCGGACGGCACGATTCCGCTCACGTTCGAGGTGATCTACGGCCACGCGTGGAAGGCCGTGCCGCGCACGACTGCCGAGGGGCACGGGATCGTGCGCATCGAAGATATCGGAAAGGGGCGTCCGAAGAATCGGTAAAGCGGTAAAGAGGGGTTTTGTTATGTCCGAAATTAGCGGCGCAAAGCGGGGTCGAATTGACGTGAAAAACGGCCGGAAAGCTTGTGGCGCTTGGCTCGCGGGCCGATAGCCGCTTGCTTGTGGATGCCATTGAACCCGCCTATAATGCGTCAGCTTGTCGTCCTGGGGTCCCCGCAATACGGGGCGACGAGTCCGATGCAGGCATGCATCGCATGCCATTCGCGTGAGGCGGCGATGGGAGCAGCGAGGGTGTTGGCGGAGACGACGAACGGTGAACCGGTCCTCGCAGACTGGCTCATGAAACGCAATTGTTCGGTGTCGCCGCGCCAGTTCGTGCTGTTTTACGCGTCGCTCGCGAGCTTCTCGCTGGTGATCGCGGCATTGCTGATGTGGCGTGGGGCCTGGCTCGTCATGCCCTTCACCGGAATCGAATTGCTGGCGGTAGGCGTCGCGTTTGCGATCTATGCCCGTCATGCGGTCGATTACGAGCGCATCAGGCTGTTTCCGCACCGGCTCGTGATCGAGCGGATGGATGCGGAGCGGTTCACGCAGATCGAATTCAACCCGCGCTGGGTGCGGGTCGAGCCGGGTGCGACGCCACGCGATCCGATTCGACTGGTATCGCGCGGGCAGACCGTCGTAATCGGGCAGCATCTCGCGCAGCACAAGCGTGCGCAGTTCGCCGACGAACTGCGCGTGTCGCTCAGGCGCTGCGGCTGACGAGGCGCGGGCACCGGCCGGAACAGGCCGGCGGCTTGCGACGGGGGAGGGGTTTGAATGGAAATTTTGGGTAAGGATGCTATGAAAACAATCAAGCGAGCCCTCACGGGCGTGCTGGCATGCAGCGGATTGCTCTTTGCCGGCGCTGCTCTGGCGGTCGGTGATAGCCCGGGCGGCCCCCGCGTCAACGAAATCAACTTTCAGCCGCCGGTCACGAAGATCGCCGAGGAGCTCTACGATCTCCACACGATGATGCTGATCCTGTGTACGGTGATCTTCGTCGGCGTGTTCGGCGTGATGTTCTATTCGATCTTCGCGCACCGCAAATCCAAAGGCCACAAGGCCGCCAATTTCCATGAAAGCACGACCGTCGAAATCATCTGGACGATCGTGCCGTTCGTCATCGTCGTGCTGATGGCGCTGCCGGCCACGAAGGCCGTCGTCGCGATGAAGGACACGACCAACGCCGATCTCACGATCAAGGTCACCGGCTACCAGTGGAAGTGGGGCTACGACTACGTGAAGGGCCCGGGCGAGGGCATCGGCTTCCTGTCGACGCTCAGCACGCCGCGTGACGAAGTGATGGGCAAGAAGCCGATCACCGAAACGTACCTGCAGGAAGTCGACAACCCGCTCGTCGTGCCGGTCAACAAGAAGATCCGCATCATCACGACCGCGAACGACGTCGTTCACTCGTGGTACGTGCCGGCATTCGGCGTGAAGCAGGATGCGATCCCCGGCTTCGTGCGCGATACGTGGTTCAAGGCCGACAAGGTCGGCACGTTCCGCGGCTTCTGTACCGAGCTGTGCGGCAAGGAACACGCGTTCATGCCGGTCGTAGTCGTTGTGCTGTCGGACGACGACTACGCGAAGTGGGTCACCGCGCAGAAGGCCAAGCTGGCCGGCGCGGCGGTCGATCCGAACAAGGTCTACACGATGGCCGAACTCGTCGCGCACGGCGAGGAAGTCTACAAGGCGAACTGCGCGGCCTGCCACCAGGTGAGCGGCAAGGGCCTCGGCGTATTCCCGGCGATGGACGGCAGCCCGATCGTGAACGGCCCGATCGCCGGCCACGTCGAGCGCGTGCTGAACGGCAAGGGCGCGATGCCGTCGTGGGCGTCGCTGTCGGACCTCGACATCGCATCGGTCGTCACATACGAGCGCAACTCGTGGGGCAACCACAAGAACGATCTGCTGCAGCCGAAGCAAGTGGCTGACGCGCGCAACGGCAAGCTGCCGGAAGACACGGCGGGCGCCGCGGCACCGGCCGAAGCGGCCTCGGCACCGGCGCAAGCCGCGTCGGGCGCGGCCGATCAGTCGGCAGCAGCATCGGCGGCAGCGCCGGCATCGACCGCGCTGTCGACGATCTACTTCGAAACGGGCAAGAGCGTGCTGCCGGCCGACGCGAAGGCGGCGATCGCCGCAGCGGCCGACTATGCGAAGGCACATCCGGACGCGAAGCTCGCGCTGTCGGGTTTCACCGACAAGACGGGCTCGGCCGACGCGAACGCCGAACTCGCCAAGCATCGTGCACAGGCCGTGCGCGACGCACTGAAGGCAGCAGGCGTGGCGGAAGACCACATTATTCTCAAAAAGCCGGAAACGATCACGGGCGGGGCTGACGCGAAGGAAGCCCGGCGAGTCGAGATCGGGCCGGCGGCTTGACGTGTCGCTGAGTTAGTCGACGTATTCGCATTAGGAGATTCTCATGTCTAGCATCGGGCACGACGTAGTCGCGGACCACGCGCACGACGACCACGCGCACGAAACACCACACGGCTGGCGGCGCTGGTTGTTCGCCACCAACCACAAGGACATCGGTACGCTGTACCTGCTGTTCTCGTTCATCATGTTCCTGTCGGGCGGCGTGATGGCGCTCGGCATCCGTGCCGAGCTGTTCGAGCCGGGCCTGCAGATCATGCGTCCGGAGTTCTTCAACGAACTCACGACGATGCACGGCCTGATCATGGTGTTCGGCGCGATCATGCCGGCGTTCGTCGGCTTCGCGAACTGGATGATTCCGCTGCAGATCGGCGCGTCCGACATGGCATTCGCGCGGATGAACAACTTCAGCTTCTGGCTGCTGCCGGTCGCGGCCGTGCTGCTGGTCGGTTCGTTCTTCGCGCCGGGCGGCGCGACGGCCGCCGGCTGGACGCTGTACGCACCGTTGTCGACCCAGATGGGCCCGGGCATGGACTTCACGATCTTCGCGGTCCACATCATGGGCGCGTCGTCGATCATGGGCGGGATCAACATCGTCGTGACGATCCTGAACATGCGCGCACCGGGCATGACGCTGATGAAGATGCCGATGTTCGCATGGACGTGGCTGATCACGGCGTACCTGCTGATCGCCGTGATGCCGGTTCTGGCAGGCGCGATCACGATGGTGCTGTTCGACCGCCACTTCGGCACGTCGTTCTTCAACGCGGCAGGCGGCGGCGACCCGGTGATGTACCAGCACATCTTCTGGTTCTTCGGCCACCCCGAGGTGTACATCATGATTCTGCCGGCGTTCGGGATCGTGTCGCAGGTGATCCCGGCGTTCGCACGCAAGACGCTGTTCGGCTATAGCTCGATGGTGTACGCGACGGCTTCGATCGCCATCCTGTCGTTCATGGTCTGGGCGCACCACATGTTCGCAACGGGCATGCCGGTCACCGGTCAGCTGTTCTTCATGTACGCGACGATGCTGATCGCGGTGCCGACGGGCGTGAAGGTGTTCAACTGGCTCGCGACGATGTGGCGCGGCTCGATGACCTTCGAAACCCCGATGCTGTTCGCGATCGGCTTCCTGTTCGTGTTCACGTTCGGCGGCCTGACGGGCCTGATGCTGGCCATGGCGCCGCTCGACATCCAGTACCACGGCACTTACTTCGTGGTGGCGCACTTCCACTACGTGCTGGTGGCCGGGTCACTGTTCGCGCTGTTCTCGGGCTGGTACTACTGGGCGCCGAAGTGGACGGGCTGGATGTACAACGAGACGCGCGGCAAGATCCACTTCTGGGCGTCGATGATCTTCTTCAACCTGACGTTCTTCCCGATGCACTTCGTCGGTCTCGCGGGCATGCCGCGCCGCTATGCGGACTACCCGGCGCAGTTCACGGACTTCAACCAGGTGGCGACGATCGGCGCATTCGGCTTCGGCCTCGCACAGGTGTACTTCCTGTTCGCGGTCGCGCTGCCGGCCTACCGTGGCGGTGGCGAGCTGGAAAAGGCGTCGGACAAGCCGTGGGATGGCGCGACGGGTCTCGAGTGGACGGTGCCGAGCCCGGCTCCCTTCCACACGTTCGAGCAACCGCCGCACGTCGAATAAGTTTCACCCAGCGTTCCGCCGCTGCCTGCCGCGCAGGCAGGCGCGGCGGGCGCGGAATCGAGTTTCAGCGAAGTTTCAGATGAACCGGAATCCACAAGAAAGACGAACGCCCGAGCAGATTCGCGCGGGCAACAAGCGGCTCGGCCTCATCCTGCTCGTCATCGCCGCCGTTTTTTTTGTGGGTGTCGTGATCAAGCAGTGGTGGCTGTCCACCCACTGATGCAGTAACTGACGCAGTAGCGAGGAAGTCGTCGTATGTCGAAGCCGGAAGAGGGCGCCGCCGATCGCGCGTTCAATCGTTCGATGCTGGTGAAGCTCTTCGTCGTGGCCGGACTGATGTTCGGCTTCGGCTTCGCGCTGATTCCGATGTATCGCGCGATTTGCCAGATCACCGGCATCAACAACCTGGTGCAGCGGGATGTCAGCGAGCGCGAGGCGAAGAACTCGCAGGTCGACTATGGCCGCACGGTGTCGGTCGAGTTCGATGCGAATGCGCGCGGCCCGCTCGGTTTCAAGCCGGAGCACAACAGCCTCGACGTGCATCCGGGCGAACTGACGACGATCGTCTACGACGTGACCAACGGGCAGGGCCGGCCGGTGGTGGCGCAGGCGATTCCGAGCTACGCGCCGAAGCAGGCGACGGAGTTCTTCAAGAAGATCGAGTGTTTTTGCTTCACGCAGCAGACGCTGGCCGCGAACGAGTCGCGCAAGATGCCGGTGGTGTTCGTGATCGATCCGAAGCTGCCGAAGGACGTGAAGACGATCACGCTGTCGTACACGTTCTTCGAGCTGAATACGCCGGCCGAGCCGGCGCCGGCACCGCGCAAGACGGCGGCGCAGGGCGCGGCCAAACCGGACGCATGACGATGGAGACGGAGCGATGACGGAGACCAAGCGGAGCGGGTCGTTCGGCCAGGCGTTGCGAGCGGTGTTGTGGTCGTTCTTCGGGGTGCGCAAGCGGCGCGACCTGGAGGCCGATGCGACGCAGCTCAATCCGCTGCATGTGCTGATCGTCGCGTTGATCGCGGCCGGCGTGTTCATCGGCGTGCTGATCCTGATTGTGCGTGCGGTCGTGGGCTGAGGCCCGCGGCCACGAAAGAATGCAGTGCGTGGCGCCCGGGCGCCGCGTGCGGGAAAGAGCGGCGGCGGTCGCGCCGCGCAAGAAATACAGCCGGAGCGGTTTCCGGTACATAAATTGGACTGAAGTGGAGAATCAAGCATGAGCGGTCAAAACCAGACCCCGTACTATTTCGTGCCGCATCCGTCGCAGCACCCGATCAGCGCGGCCATCGGCCTGCTGGTCATGCTCGGGTCGGTGGCGCTGTGGATCAACGGTCACGACTGGGCGCCGTACACGGCGCTGCTCGGCCTGCTGTGGTTGCTCTTCACGCTGTATCACTGGTTCGGCGACGCGATCGCCGAGTCGGAAGGCGGTCATTACGGCAAGAACGTCGACAAGTCGTACCGCTGGAGCATGAGCTGGTTCATCTTCTCGGAAGTCATGTTCTTCGGCGCGTTCTTCGGCGCGCTGTTCTATGCGCGTGAAATCGCGCTGCACCAGCTCGGCAGCCTCGACTACAAGCTGATCTGGCCGGATTTCTCCGCCGTGTGGCCGAACGAAGGCCCCGCCGCGCTCGCCGGTCACTTCAAGACGATGGGCCCGTGGCCGATCCCGACGCTGAACACCGCGTTCCTGCTGTCGTCGGGCGTGACGCTGACGATCTCGCACCACGCGCTGCGTGACGACTACCGCAAGAAGGCGATCGCCTGGCTGGCCGCGACGCTCGCGCTCGGTATCTGCTTCCTGTTCCTGCAGGGCTTCGAGTACTACCACGCGTACAACGAACTGAACCTGACGCTGAACTCGGGCGTATACGGCTCGACGTTCTTCCTGCTGACGGGCTTCCACGGCTTCCACGTGTTCCTCGGCGGCACGATGCTCGCGGTGGTGCTGGTGCGGATGATCCGCGGCCACTTCAAGCCGGATCACCACTTCGCATTCGAAGGCGCCGCGTGGTACTGGCACTTCGTCGACGTCGTCTGGCTCGGCCTGTACGTCGTCGTCTACTGGCTGTAAATGAAACAACGGCCCGCGCAGCGATGCGCGGGCCGTTTTCGTTGGCGGGGACGGGGCAGCGGCCGGCTGCTTGCGCTCAACGCCCCCGGCGCCGCCGCGACTCAGTCAGGCGGCGCTTTTGCTTGGTGGCGCCGCTCTGCGGCGAAATGTCACGGCAGCCGTCGTGGCGAATGCATCAACGCCCGATCGGCAGGCCGGTCGAATGGATCCAGCCCATCCAGTTCGCGAACAGGATGAACAGGAACAGCGAGACCGACAGCCCGACGCGGGTGGCCAGCGACCAGACCATGCGTTTCGTATGGCCGCGGTCGTGCATCATGAAGTAGAGCGCCGAGCCCATGCTGGCGATGATGAGGACGAAGGCGATAGGAACGAGGATGTGCATGACACGAACCGGACGACGGCAATTCGAAAGGAAGAGGATAATTATCGCACTTCGCTTTCGCGAATGCGCCTGGCGGGCGGCCCGATGAAGATCCGCTGGCTGCCTGCGCTGCTGATTCTTGTCGTCGTCGCGGTCACGATCCGCCTCGGGTTCTGGCAGCGCGACCGCGCGCAGCAGAAGGAAGCGCTGCAGGCGAGCATCGTGCGCTACGAGCACGCGGCGCCCGTCGACGTCGGTGCGCAGCCGATTCCGCTCGCGTCGATCGAGTTCCACCGCGTGCGGGCGAAGGGCCGCTTCATGCCGGAGCAGGCGGTGTTCCTCGACAATCGGCCGTATAACGACCAGCCGGGTTTTTACGTCGTGATGCCGTTTAAACTCTCGGGTGGCGGCGTCGTGCTGGTGAACCGCGGCTGGCTGCCGCGCAACATCGCCGATCGCACGGCGATCGAGCCGTTCGCGACGCCCGACGGCGATATCGAGATCGAAGGCATCGCGCGCGCCGACGCGTCGCGTGCGTTCGAACTCGGCCAAGGCGGCTCGGCCGCGCACCAGAAGATCCGGCAGAACCTGGACGTCGCCGCGTATGCGAAGGAAACGGGGCTGCCGCTGCAGCCGTTCGTGATCCAGCAGACGAGCGACGACGGCGACAAGCTCGTGCGCGACTGGCCGGCGGCGACGACCGGCGTCGAGCGCAATTACGGTTACATGTTTCAGTGGTGGGCCATGGCGGCCGCCGCGCTCGGCTTCGGCCTGTACGCCGCGCGGCGTGCGGCGAAGAAGTCGGCCGGCGCGTGAGCGCCATGCCAGGACGCGGCGCCGGCGCCGCGGGTTCGTTTCGAGAGGTCTGATTTGTCCATGCAATCTTCCCGTCAGGGTCCGGCCGCGGCGCCGGTTTCGCCGGCGGCCCGCAAGCGCGGCCGCTGGATGCTCGTGCTGCTCGGGCTCGTGTGCGCGGCGCCGATACTCGCGTCGTACTTCACCTATTACGTGATCAAGCCGAAGGGCGGCTCGACCAACTACGGCACGCTGATCGAGCCGCAGCGGCCGATCCCGGCCGACCTGCAGGTCACCGACGAAACCGGCAAGACGGTGCCGCTGTCGTCGCTGCGCGGCGTGTGGCTGTTCGTGATGACCGACGGCAGCGCGTGCGACGACGCATGCGCGCAAAAGCTCTATTTCATGCGCCAGATCCGCGTCACGCAGGCGGGCGAGCGACACCGGCTCACGATGGTGTGGCTGCGCAGCGATGCAGGCGCGGTGCCGCCGAAGGTGCTGGAAGCCTATCCGGACACGCGCCGGCTGGTCGCCGATCCGGCCGCGATCGCCGCATGGCTGCCGGCCGACGCCGGCACGAAGGACAGCGACCACCTCTACATGGTCGATCCGAACGGCAACCTGATGATGCGTTTCCCGAAGGACCCGAACCCCAGCAAGATCAAGGCGGACGTCACGAAGCTGCTGAAGTGGTCGAGCATCGGCTAAGGCGAGACAACGAGGCAACCATTCGATGTCGTATCTACTGCAACTCGGCCTGATCGGCTTGTGCATCGCGCTGCTGCCGCTGTCGTACGTGTGGGTGAAGGCCGACGACGACAAGTTCCGCAAGCTGGTGTGGATCACCACGTTCCTGACGCTCGACCTGGTGATGTTCGGCGGCTTCACGCGGCTGACCGATTCGGGGCTCGGCTGCCCGGACTGGCCCGGCTGCTACGGCACGTCGTCGCCGTTCATCGCGCACGCCGCGATTACGGCCGCGCACCAGGCGATGCCGACCGGCCCCGTCAGCATGACGAAGGCGTGGATCGAGATGATTCACCGCTATTTCGCGATGGCGATCGGCGTGCTGATCATCGCGCAGGTCGTGATCGCATGGTCCGCGCGGCTGCGTCGCCGCCCGCTGCACGTGTCGCCGTGGTGGCCGACGAGCCTGCTGCTGCTGATCGTCGTGCAGGGCGTGTTCGGCGCGTGGACGGTCACGATGAAGCTGCAGCCGGTGATCGTCACCACCCATCTGCTGCTCGGTCTCATGCTGCTCGGCACGCTCGGCTGGCTCGCGGCGCGGCAGACGCCGCTGCCGTCGCATGATCCGGAGGCCGGCCGCTACCGCGCGGCCGCGCTCGTGGCGCTGGCGCTGCTGGTCGTGCAGATCGCGCTCGGCGGCTGGGTGAGCACCAACTACGCGGTGCTCGCGTGTACCGATTTCCCGACCTGCAACGGCCAGTGGCTGCCGGCGATGAACTTCGGCCAGGGCTTCCATCTGTGGCGCGCGCTCGGAATGACGAAGGACGGCGAGGCGATCACGCAGGACGCGCTGGTCGCGATCCACTGGACCCACCGCACGTTCGCGTTCGTCGTCGTCGCGTATCTGGTCGCGTTCGCGCTAAAGATGCGCCGCTTCGAGTCGCTGCGGCGGCCCGCGAACGGCGTGCTGCTGGTCGTCCTGCTGCAGTTCCTGACGGGCCTGACCAACATCGTGCTGCAGTGGCCGCTGCCGGTCGCCGTCGCGCACAACGGCGGCGCCGCGATCCTGCTGCTGCTCGTCGTCATGTTAAACTTTCGCATCCTTTCAAGCCGCCCCGGCCGTGTCGTGCAGCCCGCGCGCGACGCCGCCCCGGCGTGACCGTCCCCATGCAAAGCACCCTTTCCCAATCGCCCGGTAGCCGGTTTTCGCAGTACATGGCGCTGACGAAGCCGCGTGTCACGCAGCTCGCGGTGTTCTGCGCGGTGATCGGCATGTTCCTCGCGACGCCGGGCATGGTGCCGTGGCATGTGCTGATCGGCGGCACCATTGGCATCTGGCTGCTGGCCGGCGCCGCATTCGCGATCAACTGCCTCGTCGAGCAGAAGATCGACGCGATGATGCGCCGCACCGCGTGGCGTCCGTCCGCGCGCGGCGAGATCACGACGCCGCAGATCCTGCTGTTCTCGGCCGTGCTTGGCAGCGTCGGCGCCTGGACCCTCTATACGTTCACGAACCCGCTGACGATGTGGCTGACGATCGCGACGTTCGTCGGCTACGCGGTGGTCTATACGCTGCTGCTCAAGCCGATGACGCCGCAGAACATCGTGATCGGCGGTGCGTCGGGCGCGATGCCGCCGGCGCTCGGCTGGGCCGCGGTCACCGGCGCGGTGCCCGGCGACGCGTGGATCCTCGTGCTGATCATCTTCGTGTGGACGCCGCCGCATTTCTGGGTGCTCGCGCTCTATCGCCGCAAGGACTACGAAAACGCGGGCCTGCCGATGCTGCCGGTCACGCACGGCGAGAAATTCACGCGGCTGCACATCTTGCTGTACACGGTGATCCTGTTCGCGGTCACGCTGATGCCGTTCATCTCCGGGATGAGCGGCGTCGTCTACCTGGCGAGCGCGGTGCTGCTCGGCGCGGTGTTCCTCGGGTATGCGTGGAAGATCTACCGCGACTATTCGGACGAACTCGCCCGCAAGGCTTTCCGCTACTCGATCGTCTATCTGTCGCTGCTGTTCGCCGCGCTGCTCGTCGATCACTATGCGCGCCCGCTGCTCGGCGTGTAACCGCACGGTTTGAACGCAATGCTCCATTCACGGTTCGGGCGCCGCGCGCGCCAAGGCTGGATGCTCGCATGCGCATTCGCGGCAGCCACGCTGCTCGCGGGCTGCGACAACGCGCCGAAATTCCAGAATCTCGACATCACCGGCAACACGCAGTTCGGCAGCGATTTCTCGCTGCCCGACACGACCGGCAAGGTGCGCACGCTCGCCGACTTCAAGGGCCGTGCCGTCGTGATGTTCTTCGGTTATACGCACTGTCCGGACGTGTGTCCGACGACGATGGCCGAACTGTCCGAGGCGCTGAAGCAACTCGGGCCCGACGCGGCGAAGCGCGTGCAGGTGTTGTTCGTCACCGTCGATCCGGAGCGCGACACGCCCGCGCTGCTCGGCCAGTACGTGCCCGCGTTCGATCCGTCGTTCATCGGGCTGCGGCCGGCCGACGAAGCGCAGCTCAAGAAGGTCACGAAGGATTTCCGCGTGTACTACGCGAAGGTGGCCGGCAAGACGCCCGGCAGCTACACGATGGATCACACCGCCGCGAGCTACGTGTTCGATCGCGACGGCAAGCTGCGCCTGTTCGTGCGCGACGGCCAGGGCCCGGGCCCGTGGGTCCACGACCTGAAACTGCTGGTCGACTGAGCGGTGTCCGCCGGGCGCACGGCCCGGCGATTGCGTGACGGCCGCCACGCGCCGTCGCGCATTCTCTCTCCTCGTTGTCCGCGTGTGCCGCTCGTCGAGCGGCGCGTCGGCATGCGCGTGCGTCGCGCTGGTGTCGCGTTACGGCAGCGCGGGCACGTTGAAGCCGGAGGCGGCACGCGTGATCCGGAATTCCGTTACGCGATACGTGGCGAGCCCCTCGGTGACGAACGGGTCGGTCTCCAGGATCGCGTCGAGTGCGTCGCGATCGATACGGGCCGCGAGGATCACGCCGCCTTCGCGCGGCACCTTCGGCCCCGCCGCGATGAAGATGCCCTTGTCGAACTGCGGCTGCAGATACGCGCGATGGCGTTCGAGCGCGTCGTCGATGCGCTCGAGCGACGCGGCGTAGTGGATGTCGATGACGTACATGGATGGCCCCGGAATGACGCCGGCGCTTCGCGTGCCGGCCAGTTGGACTTTGTAGCACAGTGGATGCCGGCTGTCGCGCGGGCGGCTGCGTTGAGGGGCAATGGTTGCACGTCGGTCGCCGGTTCGCCGCGGTCGGCGCGCTCCGGGGCGGCGCTGCCGGCGGCCGGTCGAACCTGCTATTGGGCACGAAGGCGACCGACGAAGCGATGATGGCCTGACGCGTGCAGGCTAATGCGTGGCACGTGAACGCAACTAACGGCCGAGCGGTGCCGGTGCCGCCGGCACCGCTGCGGTGCATACCCATATGAGCGGGATGTATTTCACTTCCCGCCGATCCTGTGACACCATTTGCGCCTTCCTGCGAGTCGGGGCATACCCGTATCGCACCCCATTTCAAGTAAGCAAGAAAGCGAGAAACAAATGAAGCGTCGCAGTCTCCTGAAGGTATTTTCCGTGCTGGCCACCGGTGCAGCGCTGACGCTGTCGGCGGGCGCGCACGCCGAAGACAAGGTGATCAAGGTCGGCACGGTTGCCGGCCCGGATTCGGAAGTGTGGCAACTCGTGCAGAAGGTCGCGAAGGAGAAGGAAGGCCTGAACGTGAAGGTCATCGAGTTCAACGACTACGTGCAGCCGAACGCGGCGCTCGACTCGGGCGACCTCGACGCGAACAGCTTCCAGCACCAGCCCTACCTCGACAGCCAGGTGAAGCAGCGCGGCTACAAGCTCGTCAGCGCGGGCCTGACCTACATCTCGCCGATGGGCGTGTACTCGAAGAAGTTCAAGTCGTTGAAGGACCTGCCGCAAGGCGCGAAGCTCGCGGTGCCGAACGATCCGTCGAACGAAAACCGCGCGCTGCTGCTGCTGCAGACGCAAGGCGTGATCAAGCTGAAGGCGGGTGCCGGCACGGGCGGCAACAATGCGACGGTGCTCGATATCGCCGAGAACCCGAAGAAGCTGAGGATCTCCGAACTCGACGCCGCGCAACTGCCGCGCGTGCTGTCGGACGTCGACGCGGCCGTGATCAACACGAACTACGCGCTCGCCGCGAACCTGCAGCCGACCAAGGACGCGATCGCGCTCGAAGCGCTGACGAGCCCGTACGCGAACCTGATCGCCGTGCGCGCGAAGGACAAGGACCAGCCGTGGGTGAAGAAACTGGTCAAGGCGTACCAGTCGCCGGAAGTGAGGGAATTCATCAAGAAGCAGTTCAAGGGCTCGATGGTCGCGTCGTTCTGAACGTCGCACACCGGTCGGACCGCTGAACGCAAAGGGCCTGCATCGCGCAGGCCTTTTTTTTGGGGCGCGGCGTGTGCATGGCGCTTACCTCTCACCGTATCGCGAGCAGATCGGCGGAACGGCTGGATTGCATAGTGGTTGCGTATGCTCGGCAGCGACTCTACGACGCACTCGTGATCGCGCCGCTCGCGCGGCAGTAGCATCGCGTTGTTGCGATCCCGCGCGTCGCGCGCGCTGGATCGGTTGTACCGCCACGCCGTTGTGGCTCTCGCGCAGCGCGTTGCGCAGGCAGCTTTGGGTCGGTCGATAGCATAACGTAACGTCACATGATCGACCGGCGGGTTGTGCCGCTATCGGCGCACGCCGCCGGCTGTGGGTGCGCTTTTCTCGGCGGCGCGACGCGCCAGAGATGTCGATTCTCACCGCAGCCGCTTTGTCCGCGTGAAAGCGCGACCGAGTGATACATTGCGCATCGGCTGAAGCAATGCAAAATATCAAATTGTTTTAAATATCCGTGAATGGTTGAGGTCGGCATATGTAAATGCCGTCTCAATTTATTGGCGGGATCGATTATTTCCCCGTCGCGCGTTTCCTCGCCATTCGAGATCCGGGCCGGTCGAACATTCGACGCCGCCGGGGCACGGCTGTCATTGCCTTGAGACAAGTTCTATTCGCAAGTGCGCGTCATATGTATGAACAATGCATCTGCGCACCATGAATTTGTTTTTTTAGTACTTGTCCTATTTGTTTGATCCAATCATTAGAGCTTGTCAGATGGTGGTCCATCATCGGAAAGTAAATAATATGCCATGAATCGCGCCCCGTCATTTAAAGCTTAGACCATTAAAATGACGAATGCGTGTTTCATACCATCAACAATCGTTTTTTTGGATCAACATAATGAAACTCGCAACTAGCACCAAAGTTATTTCGACGCTTCTGGCCGTGACGGGGCTGGGTCTGATGTCGGCCGCCCACGCGGCAGACGGCACGATCACGTTCACCGGCAACGTGACTGCGGCAACCTGCAAGATCGACGGTGCTGCCGCGGGTACCACGTCGAACAAGGCGGTCGCCATGCCGACGGTCAGCACGGGTGCGCTGAACGCGGCCGGCTCGGTCTCGGGCCGCACCGCCTTCGGCTTCAAGCTGACGGGTTGCGCGGTGGATACCGAAACGTCGAAGGGCAATCCCACCAAGGTCCAGGTTGCGTTCGAGAACGCAACGAACGTGACGGCCGACGGCAAGCTGTCGCTTGACAAGGGCACGGCCGAAGCCCCTGCGGCGGCGAATGTCGTGCTCCAGCTCCTGAACGAGCAACAGGACCCGATCAAGGTCGGCGCGAACGCACCGAGCCAGAACTCGCAGGTCGTCTCGATCGGCGGTGACGGTTCCGCCCAGCTGAACTTCTTCGCCGAGTACCTGGCGACGGGCGCAGCAGTCGGTGGTTCGGCGAACTCGAAGGTTCAGTACTCGATCGTCTATCAGTAAGCCTTGTGCTCACGCCAAGGCCCGCCCGCCGGCGGACCTGGTGGCGTGCGTCGCACGCCACCCGCTCCGATCCGCCCGTCGCTCACAACGACTAGAAATCCGTCCGAGTCATCATGAACGTCATCCTCAAATCGCTCCAGGCCATCGCACTGGCCACCGTCCTGATCGCTTCGCAAGCCAGCGCGAGCGTCGTGATCTCTGCGACCCGCGTCATTTTTCCGGGAGGCGAGCGCGAGGTGACGATCAAGCTCTCGAACGAAGGTTCGGCGCCGGCGTTGGTCCAGGCCTGGATCGACAAGGGCGACGCGAACGCGTCGCCCGACACCATCGATGCGCCGTTCGTGCTCACGCCCGCGATGTTCCGCCTCGAGCCGAGCAAGGGGCAAACCTTGCGGTTGATGTATACGAACGAACCGCTTCCCGCCGACAAGGAATCGCTGTTCTGGCTCAACGTGCTGGAGATTCCGCCGAAGGCTGCGGCGAGCGACGCTCACAACCAGCTTCAGGTCGCGTTCCGGACGCGAATCAAGATCATGTATCGCCCGCAGAATCTGCCGGGTAAAGCGCACGACGCGCCGGCGCAGGTTCGCTGGCAGATCGAGCGCGGCCCGGAAGGCCGCTATGTGTTGAAAGCGACCAACCCGACGCCTTATGTCGTCAATGTCGGCAGCGTACAGCTTCATTCGGGTGCGGATCAATATGACGCAGGCGCGGGCTACATCCTGCCCGGCGGCACGCAGGAATTCCCCGTTGCGGCACTGAAGGTACCGCCGGCGGCGAACGCGAAAGTGCGGTTCGGCAGCATCAACGACTGGGGTGCATCGACCAACAACGAAATGCCCGTTGCGATGCGGTAGTGCCGCACGGGCTGCGGCGCGCCCGGACCGTCGGCCAGTCGCCTGACGCGGCGCGCATGCGCGTCGGTCCGATCCGGCATCAATTCAGTATCAGATTTCGTCTGCACATCGACATCGTCACGCGCGTGTTCCGAGTGGCAGCGCCAATGTTCTCGCGTTCGAATCCAATTCAAAGCCAATAGGAGTCCTGCGGAATGACCTTGTCGATCCGACATCCTCGCCCGGATGCAATCTGCCTGCCACGGCTCAGGCCGATGTGCATGCTGGTGCTGTCCAGCCTCGCCGCGTGGTCGGCTGACGGTCGCGCGGACGCCGGTAATTCCGCGCCCGCCGATGCGATGACGATGCAGGTCGCGCAGGCGCAGTTCGCGCAGGTTCAGTTCGATCCGGATTTCGTGAACAACGGCAACGGTCGCGCGATCGACATCACGCGCTTCGAGCGCGGCAACTTCACCACGCCGGGCACGTACGGCGTCGATCTCGTCGTCGGCCAGGGCTGGGTCGGCCGTTACGACATCGAGTTCAAGGCCGCGCCGGGCACACCGGAAGCTCAGCCCTGCTTCGACGCGAAGGTCTTGCGCCACATCGGGATCGACTTCACCAGGCTGCCGGCGGAAATCGTCGAGGCGATTACGGTCAAGGGCGAATGCAGGCGTATCGGCCAGATCGTGCCCGAGGCGAGCGCGTCGTTCGACTTCGGCGAACAGCGCCTGACGCTCAGCATCCCGCAGGCGTCGCTGGTGCACCGCGCGCGCGGCTACGTCAGCCCCGATCAATGGAACGACGGCGTGCCGGTCGGCATGCTCGACTACAACCTGAACGTCTACAGCTCGAAGGTCAAGGGCAGCAGCGCGGACACGCAGGGCTATCTCGGGCTGAACGGCGGCGTCAATATCGGCAACTGGCATTTCCGTCACAACGGTTCGTACTCGTGGTCCGAGCGCGGCGGCGGCCACTATCAGGATATTGCGACCTACATGCAGCGGGAGCTGCCGTCGCTGTCGTCGCAGCTCGTGATCGGCGAAACGTTCACGTCCGGCGAGTTGTTCGATTCGACGCAGTTCCGTGGGGTGCGGCTGTCGAGCGACGACCGGATGCTGCCCGACTCGATGCGCGGTTATGCGCCGGTCGTGCGCGGCGTCGCGAACACGAACGCGAAGGTGACGATTCGCCAGAACGGCGTGACGCTGTACGAAACGACCGTTTCGCCGGGGCCGTTCGAGATTGGCGACCTGTATCCGACCGGCTATGGCGGCGACCTGCGCGTGTCCGTCACCGAGGCGGATGGGGCGGTGCACACGTTCTCGGTGCCCTATGCGTCGGTCCCGCTGTCACTGCGCCCCGGCATCCAGCGCTACAGCTTCGTCGCGGGTGCGCTGCGCAGCCAGCAGAACACCAGCAACCCGCTGTTCGCGCAGCTCACCTACCAGCGCGGCCTGACGAACCTGCTGACCGCCTATGGCGGCCTCACGGTCGCGGCAGGTTACGCGTCGGCGATGATGGGCGGCGCGTTCAATACGCAATTCGGCGCGTTCGGCGTCGACTTCACGCAGGCCGCCACGTCGATCCCCGGCATGAAGCGCTTCAGCGGCTCGAGCCTGCGGGTCAGCTATTCGAAGTCCGTCGCGCCGACCGGCACCGATGTGTCGATCGCCGCGTATCGCTATTCGACGAACGGCTATTTCAACCTCAACGACGCGATGAGCGCGCGCGATGCGGTTCGCGAGGGCTATTCCGTGGATACCGTCGGACGGCAGCGCAATCGCGCGTCGCTGATGGTCAGCCAGCGTTTCGGCGAGAAAGGCGGGCAGCTGAGCGTGACCGCGTCGACGTCGAATTACTGGAATCGCGCGGGCTCGGACGTCAACTACTCCGTCGGGTACAACAACTCGTTCCGGAACGTGTCGTACAGCCTGTCGGCGACACGTCAGCGCGGCCAGGGCAACCAGTCGAGCACGCTGTACTACGCGAGCGTGTCGATTCCCCTCGGCAAGTCCAGCCCGATGATGCTGACGGGCAACGTGTCGCGCGATACGGAAGGCCGCACGCAGTTGCAGTCGATGCTGTCAGGCTCGCTCGGCGTGGACAACAACCTGTCGTACAGCCTGGCCGCGAACCACGCGAACGGGCAGGGCGACGCGAGCACCGACGGCAGCGGCAGCCTCACGTATCGCGCGCGCTTCGCGGAACTCAATCTCAGCGCCGGCGGCAGTTCGAACTATCAGCAGGGTTCGATCGGCATTCGCGGCGCGGCGGTCGCTCACCCGGGCGGCATTACGTTGTCGCAGCCGTTGTCCGAAACCTTCGGCATCGTCGAGGCGAAAGGCGCGGAAGGTGCGCGCGTCACGAACGCGTCCGGCGTGCGGGTCGACCGCCGCGGCTATGCGATCGTGCCTTACCTCACGCCGTACAACATGAACACCGTCGAGCTCGACCCGAAGGGCATCTCGATGGACGTCGAGTTGAAGGAAACCAGTCAGCAGGTCGCGCCGCGCGCCGGCGCCGTGCCGCTGCTCAAGTTCGACACCGACACCGGCCGAGCGGCCGTGATCCAGGCGCGCAAGCTGGACGGCACGCCGCTGCCGTTCGGCGCGGCGGTCAGCGACGAAACGGGCAAGAGTCTCGGCGTCGTCGGTCAGGCGAGCAGGATCTTTGCGCGTGGCCTGAAGGACAAGGGCGAACTCACGGTGACGTGGGGCGACGACGTGTTGTCGGGCTGTCGCATTGCGTACGACCTGCCGGTCCGGCAACCCCGGAACAAGGCCGAGGCCTTCGAGCAGGTCAAGGGTGTTTGTCAGGCGAAGACGAACGCGGCGTCGCGTTGATGCGGCCGTGACGCACCGCTATCCATTTATCGGGCCGGGCCGGCTTCATTGCTCGACGGAAGTCGGCGCAACGGCAGTCGGTCAAAACCAGACAGGAACGTTTATGAAGTGGTGGACAAGTGCAGGCGCCGATGGTGTAACGCGGCGATCGTCGAGGCACGCCGCAGCGATGACGCGTTGTGCGCGCTTTCTGATGCTGTGCCCGATGTTCTGGTCCGGGTACGCCTTTGCCGGTTGCCAGCCGAGCTACGGTTATGCGAGCATTTCGCCCACACTCCCGGCTACCATCAGCGTGACACAGGACGGAATGGGTGTCGGCATCCAGTTTCCATCGTCCAGTCCCGCAACGCTGATCGTTGGGGAGGTTGCCGATATCGGCAGCTCATGCATGTATGACGAGTTCGTCGTCAGTCCGGCCGGGGTGCCTATCCCGAATGTGACCTACAAAACGAGCTCTGGCGCAGTCGCTGCCGTTTTCGAAACCGGAATACCGGGAGTGGGATACGCAATGGAGGTTATGAACGATACCGGCTCGGGCTCGGCCAGATGGGTTGCGGTCGGTGCGGACACAGTGTCGGTACCGGGCACGCCAATCAATAAAGGCTTTTTAACGGGAAAGGTGACGTATGTTGCCGCCGGGCCTGTCGCGACGGGATCCTATACATCCAGAAGGCAGGTGCTCTTCAACTTTCGCCCGAAGTACAAAGGGAATTTCGTGGGGAACAGTACTGCTTCGACAGCGCTCAGCGCGGCGAGCATGGCCGTAGTGGCAAGAACGTGCAAGATCGCGTCCGGCACGTCCAGAACGGTTCCGTTGCCCAGCCTGTATGCAGGCAGCTTGAAATCGGTCGGCGATGTCGCTCCGGCGCGGTCGGCGCCATTTTCGTTCGATCTGCGATGCGACGCGGATCTGAATATTTACGCGACACTGAGCGACGTGACGAATCCCTCGAATACCGGCAACGTACTGAGCCTTGGCCGTGCGTCGACGGCTTCGGGCGTCGGGATTCAGATCCTGAAACGAGGCACCGATACGCCGTTGCGTTTTGGTCCCGATTCGTCGGCCAAGGGCAATACGAACCAGTGGTCGGTCGGACGATCCAGCACGGCCAACACGATGATCCAGGTGCCGTTCGAAGCGAGATATGTCAAGACGGCCGAGAAGATTACGCCGGGCACTGTGGAAGCACTCGGCACGATCACGTTCTCGTATCAGTAGCGCGGAATCGGCCGGCCGGGGCTTGGCCGGGCGACAGTCGCCGCGCCGCTGATCTCGGCCGGCCACGACCCGTTCAGCTCGACCTGCATCGCGATCGGCGCGGGCGCGGTGGCCGGCTTCATCACCGGCTGGCTCAACGTGCGCCTGAAGATTATGGATCTGCTCGCCAGCATCCTGATGATGATCGCGCTCCATTCGGTGAACCTGCGGATCATGGGCCGGCCGAACGTGCCGCTCATCACCGAGCCGACCATTTTCACCGTGCTGCAGCCCGACTGGATGCCCGACTATGTGCTGCGCCCGGCGCTGCTCGCGATCGTCGTCGTGGTCGCGAAGCTCGGTCTCGACGGGTTCTTCTCGTCGCAACTCGGCCTCGCGATGCGCGCGACCGATGCGAACCCGCGGATGGCGCGCGCGCAAGGCATCGCGACCGGCCGTACGACGCTCGCCGGAATGGCGCTGTTGAATGCGCTCGTCGCGCTCGCCGGCGCGCTGTTCGCGCAGACGCAGGGCGGCGCGGCTATCTCGATGGGGATCGGCACGATCGTGATCGGGCTGGCCGCCGTGATCATCGGCGAGACGCTGCTGCCCGCGCGCCGGCTCGTGCTGACAACGCTCGCCGGCTCGAACGGCGCCGGCAAGTCGATCTTCCTCAATGCGGTTAGCGGCGACCAGCCGGTCGATGCGGGACGCATCGCGATCGATGGCGCGGACGTCACGCGCAAGGCCGCGTGGGATCGCGCGCACCTCGTCGCGCGCGTGTTCCAGGACCCGATGGCCGGCACCTGCGAGGCGCTGACGATCGAGGAGAACATGGCGCTCGCGACGGCGCGCGGCGTGCGGCGCGGCTTCCGGGCCGCGCTCGACCGCCCGTCGCGCGAGCTGTTTCGTGACAAGCTGCGTCTGCTGAACCTCGGCCTCGAGAACCGGCTGACCGACCGGATCGGGCTGCTGTCGGGCGGCCAGCGGCAGGCCGTGAGCCTGCTGATGGCGTCGCCGCGGCCATCGCGGATCCTGCTGCTCGACGAGCACACGGCCGCGCTCGACCCGAAGACGGCCGCGTTCGTGCTGAAGCTGACCGCGCGCATCGTCGCGGAGAGCAAGCTGACGACGATGATGGTCACGCACAGCATGCGGCAGGCGCTCGACTACGGCGACCGCACGGTGATGCTGCACCAGGGGCAGGTCGTGCTCGACGTGTCGGGCGACGCGCGCAAGGGGCTCGATGTGCCGGACCTGCTGCAGATGTTCGAGAAGGTGCGTCACGAGCAGCTCGACGACGACGCGCTGCTGCTGGGCTGAAGCAACGCGATCGGAGTGGTGCGATGCGGAAGGCTGTATCGCACCGCTTCAGCCGCAGGCTGGGCGGCGTGGACGGGCCAGGCACGGGAGACGGTGGCCCGGCCGCGCCGCGACATGACGCCCGCCCGGGCTTTTTCCCTGGGTATCCTCTGACGAAAAGCCGGTTTCTCACCGGTGCTGTGCGACGCGGGCGCATTGCCATATACTGGATATCCATACAGTTGTGGGTGGCGTCATGCTCGCATCCTCCATTTCTCCCGAATCCCTTCATCCGTCGCTCTGGCGCGGCTCGCAGCTCGCGCGCGGCGGTCCGCGCACGATCGACACGGGCTTCGCGCCGCTGTCCGCCGAACTGCCCGGCGGCGGCTGGCCGGTCGGCGCTCTCGTCGAACTGCTGGCCGCACAGCCGGGCTGCGGCGAGATGCGGCTGCTCGCGCCGGCGCTCCCGCGTACCGTCAGCGCACGGCGTCCGCTCGCGCTCGTCGCGCCGCCGCAGTCGCCGCATGCGAGCGCGCTGGCCGCTCTCGGCGTGCCGTCCGACGCGCTGCTGTGGCTGCGCACCGGCAGCCGTACCGATGCGTTGTGGGCCGCCGAGCAGGCGCTCAAGACGGGCTGCTGCGGTGCGCTGCTGCTCTGGCAGGACGCGCGGCCCGACGCGCTGCGGCGTCTGCATCTCGCGGCCGCGCGCACCGGCGACACGCTGTTCGTGATGCTGCGGCCGCTGGCGGCCGCGCGGCAGCCGTCACCGGCCGTGCTGCGCGTCGCGCTGCATCCGGTGCCGGGCGGTGTGTCGCTCGACATCGTCAAGCGTCGGGGGCCCGCGCGCAGCGAGCCGCTCACGCTCGATTTGCCATCGCCCATCGTGGAGAGCCGCTATGCGCGTCTTGCTCGGCATCCATCTGCCGCGCCTGCCGCTCGACGTGTGCGCCCCGCCGCCGTCTGACGCAGAGGCCGGTGCGGCCGGTTGCGCGGTGCTCGAGCAGGGTGTCGTGCTGATCGCCGATGCGGCCGCGCGCCGGCACGGCGTGCGCGCGGGCATGAAGCGCGGCGGCGTGCTGACGCTCGCGCCCGACACGCGGCTCGTCGAACGCGATCCCGCCCGCGAGGCCGATGCGCTGCGCGCGGTCGCGCTCGCGTTGCTGCGCTTCTCGCCGTGCGTCGCGCTCGACGACGAAGCGACGCTGCTCGTCGACGTCGGCCCGAGCCTGCGCCTGTTCGGCGGCCTGCCGTCGCTGTGCCGTCAGGTGCGCGCGACGCTCGCGGCGCTCGGCTATGCGGCGCGCCTGTCCGCCGCGCCGACCGGGCGCGGCGCGTGGCTGCTCGCGCGCACGTCGGCGCGTGCGCGTATCCGGCGCCGCGTGGCCGGGCCGGCTTCGCTCGTCCGTGCGCTCGATCGTTTGCCGTGCGTGCTGCTGCCCGACGCGCGCCCGTATGCGGGCTGGTTCGACGGCCTCGGCTGCCGCACGCTCGCCGATCTGCGTGGCCTGCCGCGCGCGGGGCTGCAGCGCCGCTGCGGTCCGGCGCTGCTCGCCGCGCTCGATCGTGCGTACGGCGATGCGGTCGAGCCGCTCGCGTGGATGGCCGTGCCGCCCGTGTTCGACGTGCGGCTCGAATTGCCGGAACGCGTCGAATACGCGGAAGCCGTGCTGTTCGCCGCGCGGCGGCTCGTCGTGCAGCTGTGCGGCTGGCTGGCCGCGCGGCAGCTGTCGCTGGCCGCGATGACGTTCGAGCTCGAGCACGAGCGCGGCCGCCAGGCCGTGCCGCCGACGCCGCTCGAACTCGCGTTCGCCGCGCCCGTGCGCGACGACGCGCACTTCATGCGGCTGCTCGGCGAGCGGCTCGCGCGTGTCGAGTTGCCGGCCGCGGTGATCGCGGTGCGGCTGACGGCCACGCGCGTCGAATCGGTCGCACCGCCGGCCGACGATCTCTTTCCCGAGCCGGGCGGCACGAAAGAGACGCGCGCGCGGCTGTTCGAGCTGCTGGTCGCGCGGCTCGGCTCGGAGAATGTGCTGCGCGCGGCACCCGTTGCCGATCACCGTCCAGAAGCGGCGAACCGCTGGCTGCCGCTCGATGCGCAGGCGGGCAAGCCGGCCCGCGGGTTGCCGGCTGCGCCGCCGCGTCCCGCGTGGCTGCTGGCCGAGCCGCAGCCGCTGCTGATGCGCGCGAACCGGCCGGTGTTCCATACGCCGCTCAGGATGATGTCGTCGCCCGAGCGGATCGAGGCGGGGTGGTTCGACGGTCAGCTCGTGGCGCGCGATTACTACGTCGCGCAGGACGAGGCCGGCGCGTGCTACTGGGTCTTTCAGGAGCGGTTGAGCAGCCAGGCGGATCCGCACTGGTTCCTGCACGGCCTGTTCGGGTGAGTGGCGATGGTTGCGGAATTCAGTTGGCTGCCCGATTACGCGGAATTGTTCTGTCGTTCGAACTTCTCGTTCCTGCATGGCGCGTCGCATGCGGAGGAACTGGTCGAGCGCGCCGTCGAGCTCGGCTATCGCGGGATCGCGATCACCGACGAATGCTCGCTCGCCGGCGCGCCGCGCATGCATGTCGCGGCGAAGGCGCAAGGGTTGCCGCTGATCGTCGGTTCGTTCTTCGAGGTGACGCCGGATGAAGTCGCCCCCGGCCACGATCCGGGCCCCGGCGCGTTCGGGCTCGTGCTGCTCGCGCAGAACCGCGAGGGCTACGGCAACCTGTCCGAGCTGATCTCGTGGCGGCGCATGGCGTCGCCGAAGGGCACGTACCGGCTGACGTCGAGGATGCTGTCGGCGCCGCCCGCGGAGTTCGCCCACTTGCGGGGCATGCCCGACTGCTTCGCGATTCTCGTCCCCACCTATCCCGTTCGGGCGGACGTACTCGATGCGCAGGTCGCCTGGTTTCGCGCGACGTTCGGCGCGCGGGCGCGACTCGGGCTCGTGCAACTGCAGCGCCCGCTCGACGGCGCGCAGCGCGAGGAGATTCGCGCGGCCGGCGAGCGGCGCGGCGTGCGTATCGTCGCGCTCGGCGACGTGACGATGCATCGGCGCTCCTGCAAGCCGCTGCAGGACGTGATGACGGCGATCCGCGTCGGGATGCCGGTTTCGGAGTGCGGGTATGCGCTCGCGCCGAATGCGGAACAGCATCTGCGCGCGCGTGGGCGAATCGCGAAGCTGTTTTCGCCGGAGGAGCTCGACGAGACCTGCGCGATTCTCGATGCGTGCGATTTCAAACTCGACACGCTTCAATACGAGTATCCCGACGAGATCGTGCCGAAGGGGCTCACGCCGACGCGCCATCTGGAACAGGAAACCTTCGCGGGGGCCGCTTTGCGTTATCCGCAGGGCATTCCGGAGAAAGTCGACAAGCAGATCCGGTATGAACTCGACCTGATCGCTCGGCTGAGCTACGAACCGTTCTTCCTGACCGTCTACGACATCGTCAAATACGCGCGCAGCCAGAACATCCTGTGTCAGGGCCGGGGGTCGGCGGCGAACTCGGTCGTGTGTTATTGCCTCGGCATCACCGAGGTGAATCCCGAGCAGAGCACGATGCTGTTCGAGCGCTTCATCAGCGAGGAGCGCGGCGAGCCGCCCGATATCGACGTCGACTTCGAGCATCAGCGCCGGGAAGAGGTGATCCAGCATATCTACGCAAAATACGGACACGATCGCGCCGCGCTCGCGGCGGCCGTCTCGACGTATCGCCCGCGCGGCGTGCTGCGCGAAACCGGCAAGGCGCTCGGTGTCGATCCGATGCTGGTCGATCGCGTCGCGAAGGCGCATCGCTGGTTCGACGGCAGTCGCGACCTGCTGCAGCAATTCGCGTCGACCGGGCTCGACCCTGCGACGCCGATCATTCGCGCATGGGCCGAACTGGCCGGTCGATTGCTGAACTTTCCGCGCCACCTGTCGCAGCACTCGGGCGGCTTCGTGATCAGCCGCGGCAAGCTCACGCGGCTCGTGCCGGTCGAGAACGCGGCGATGGACGGGCGGCGCGTGATCCAGTGGGACAAGGACGATCTCGAGGCGCTCGGGCTGATGAAGGTGGACGTGCTCGCGCTCGGCATGCTGTCGGCGCTGCATCGCGCCTTCGACCTGCGCACTGCGTGGCGCGGGCCGCAGGAGGACGGCCAGCCGTTCACGCTGAAGCACATTCCGCAGGATGACGAAGCAACCTACGACATGATCTGCCGCGCCGATACGGTCGGCGTGTTCCAGATCGAATCGCGCGCGCAGATGTCGATGCTGCCGCGCCTGAAGCCGCGCGATTATTACGATCTGGTGGTCGAGGTGTCGATCGTGCGGCCGGGGCCGATCCAGGGTGGTGCCGTGCATCCGTACCTGAAGCGGCGCAGGATCAAGGCGGGAGAAGAGGAAGGGGAGATCACCTATCCGAGCGATGCGCTCAGGGTCGTGCTCGAACGCACGCTCGGCGTTCCGATCTTCCAGGAACAGGTGATGCAGATCGCGATCGTCGCAGCCGGTTTCACGCCCGGCGAGGCCGACCAGTTACGTCGTGCGATGGCGGCCTGGAAGCGCAGGGGCGATCTCGGTCCGTATCACGACAAGATCGTGAACGGCATGCTCGAACGCGGCTACACACGCGAATTCGCCGAACAGATCTTCGAGCAAATCAAAGGCTTCGGCGAATACGGTTTCCCCGAAAGCCACGCAGCCAGCTTCGCGAAACTCGCCTATGCCAGCAGCTGGCTCAAATGCCACGAACCGGCGATCTTCCTCGCCGCGCTGCTGAACAGCCAGCCGATGGGTTTCTATCCGCCGTCGCAGCTCGTGCAGGACGCGAAGCGTCACGGCGTGCAGGTCCTGCCGATCGATGTCACGCTCAGTAACTGGGAAGCGTCGCTCGAAGCGCTGCCCGACCAGCCGCCTCCCCACGGCCAGCCCGCCGTGCGGCTCGGCCTGTCGCTCGTGCGCGGCCTCGGCGAAGCCGCCGCGCGCCGGATCGAAGCGGCGCGCGCGGCCGGCCCGTTCGACAACGTCGACGTGCTGGCCCGCCGCGCGCAACTCGAGCGCCGCGATCTCGAGGCACTTGCCGCCGCGAACGCGCTCGCGACGCTCGCCGGCCATCGTCGCGATGCGTTGTGGCAGGCGGTCGCCGCGGCACCCGAGCGCGACCTGCTCGCCGCCGCGCCGATCGACGAACCCGTGAAGCCCGCGCTCGGCGCACCGTCGGAAGCCGACGACATCCTCGCCGACTACGACACCACCGGCCTGACGCTGAACCGCCATCCCGTCGCACTGCTGCGGCCCGCGTTGCGCGCGCAGCGGCTGTTGTCCGCGGCCGAGTTGCGCGAGCGCCCCGACGGCCGGCTCGCGCGCGCGTGCGGAATCGTGACGGCCCGCCAGATGCCGGGCACCGCGAAAGGCGTGATGTTCATGACGCTCGAGGACGAAACGGGGTGCGTGAACGTGATCGTGCGGCCCGAGCTGCTCGCGCGGCAGCGCCGCGAAACACTCGATTCGCGGCTGCTCGCGGTGTCGGGCGTGTGGCAGGTCGTCAGCGACGTGAGGCACCTCGTCGCGCAGCATTTCGAGGATCTGACGCCGCTGCTCGGCGGCCTGCGCACGTCGAGCCGCGAATTCCATTGAGGTCCCCGGGCGCGTGTCGCCAGCTCCGCGCGGTGCGTGTCGTCCCATGCATACCAGTCGGCTCAACTGGTTCTATTCGGGTCTTGGATTTCCAGCCCAAAACCCGCCGAATCGCGCGCCGGAACTGTCCCCTTGCATACCAATCCGGGTAAATCCCTATCCTGCATCGCATTGTAAACAAAGGCTTTCCCGCGACTAAAACGCTTGCCGGGCAAGGCTTCCGGCGATTTTCGCCTCGCTAATACCAGTTCGTTGACTGGTATTATGGTGGTTATATAATGCGTTCACTTTCGACGGTCCGAGATCGTCGTCCGACACCCGGAGGCACATGGAAACCGCCTGGTCCGAACTGGCGCCCGATCCCCTCGACGACACGCCGCTGTATCTGCAGCTCGCCCGCAACCTGGCGAGCGCGATTCACGCCGGCGCGTGGCGGGCCGGGGAGGCGCTGCCGTCGGAGCGGCTGCTGTCGGGGTCGGTCGGCGTGTCGCGGATCACGGCCCGTCGTGCGCTCGCGCTGCTGGTCGAGCAGGGGCTGATCAAGCGGGCGCGCGGCGCGGGCAGCTTCATCACGCCGCGTGTTGCCGATCCGCTGTCGCGTCTCGTCGGCTTCACCGCGAAGATGCAGCAGCGCGGCTTCGTGCCCGATTCGGTGTGGCTGTCGCGCAAGCTGCGCGCCGCGAGCCGCGACGAGCTCACGCATCTCGGCCTCGCGCCCGGCGCGACGGTCGCGCGGCTCGAACGGCTGCGCCGCGCGGACGGCATCGTGATGGCCGTCGAGCATTCGACGCTGCCGGCCGCGGTGGTGCCCGATCCGCAGGCGCTCGGCGCGTCGCTGTACGAATACCTCGAGGCGCGCGGGATGACGGTGGTGCGCGCGCTGCAGCACTTTCGCGCGGCGAACGCGACGCACGAGATCGCGAAGTGGATGGGGGTGAAGCCGGGCTCGGCCCTGCTCGTGATCACGCGCATCGGCTACGGCGTCGACCAGCGCGCGATCGAAGTGACCGAAACGTATTGCCGCGACGACTATTACGACTTCGTCGCGGAACTGAAACGCTGACGCGCGAGACTGCCCGCGCGCCGTGCGCGACCGAACACGACGAAGCGCAACGAAGCGCAACGGATTTGCAAATCGCGACGCGGATGTCCGCGTCACCAGATCATCAAGAGAAACGTCATGCTGACTGGAAACATCCTTACCTCCGACGGCTGGATTCACGGTTCGCTCGATAGCGAGAACGGCCGCATCACCACGCTCGACGGCACGCCCGCCGATCCCGCGAAGAACGACGCACCGTACATCCTGCCAGGCTTCATCGACCTGCACGTGCACGGCGGCGGCGGCGCCGACGTGATGGAAGGCGGCGACGCGATCGAGACGATCGCCCGCACCCATGCGCAGTTCGGCACGACGAGCCTGCTCGCGACGACGATGACCGCGCCGCGCGACGAACTGATGCAGGTCGTCGCCAATCTCGGCAGCGTCGCGCGCACCCGCACGCCCGGTGGCGCACGCGTGCTCGGCGTGCACCTCGAAGGGCCGTACATCAACCCCGGCAAGCTCGGCGCGCAGCCGGACGCGGCCGTGTCGGCCGTGCTCGACGAAGTGCTGAAGTACCTGTCGATCGCGCCGATCCGCGTCGTCACGCTCGCGCCGGAAATCGCCGGCCACATCGAGATCATCGGCGAGATGGCCGCGCGCGGCGTGCGCGTGCAGCTCGGCCACTCGCTCGCGACCTACGACGACGCCGTCGCCGCGCTCAAGCACGGCGCATGCGGCTTCACGCACCTGTTCAACGCGATGTCGCCGCTGCATCACCGCAATCCGGGCCTCGTCGGCGCGGCGCTCGCGCATGCCGAGTACGCGGAAATCATCCCCGACCTGCTGCACGTGCACCCCGGTGCGATTCGTGCGGCGCTGCGCGCGATCCCGCGCCTGTACGTCGTGACCGACAGCACGTCGGCCACCGGCATGCCCGACGGCGAATACCGGCTCGGCAGCCAGCACGTGACGAAGTGTCTCGGCGGCGTGCGGCTCGCCGACGGCACGCTCGCCGGCAGCACGCTGACGATGGATCAGGCGCTGCGCAATCTCGTGTCGCTCGGTCTGCCGATCGCCGACGTGTCGAACCGGATGTCGCGCTATGCGGCCGACTACCTCGGCATCGCCGATCGCGGCCGCCTCCAGCGCGGCGCATGGGCCGACCTCGTCGTGTTCGATCGCGACCTGAACCTCACCGCGACCTACGTCGAAGGAGAATCGATTGTCGAATATGCTTAACGAAGCGCGCGAGTCCGCCCAGGTCGTCGCCGCGCAACTCGCCGACACCACGCGCGTCGAAGCGCTCGCCGGCCAGCTGCTCGATCACCCGCCGGCCGTCGCGCTGACGGTCGCGCGCGGCAGCTCGGATCACGCCGCCAGCTATTTCGCGAGCCTGACGATGAGCCGCCTCGGCGTGCCCGTCGCGTCGCTGCCGATGTCGGTCGCGACGCTGCAGCAGGCGCCGCTGAAGGTGCAGGACCAGCTCGCGCTCGCCTTCTCCCAGTCCGGCAAGAGCCCCGATCTCGTCAACACGATGGCCGCGCTGCGCGAAGCCGGCGCGCGCACCGTCGCCGCCGTCAACGTGCTGCCGTCGCCGCTCGCCGATGCGTGCGAGCACCAGTTGCCGCTCCTGGCCGGCCCCGAGCTGTCGGTCGCCGCGACCAAGAGCTATATCGCGATGCTGTCGCTGTCCGCGCAGATCGTCGCGTACTGGCAGCGCGACGCCGCGCTGATCACCGCGTTGCGCGGCCTGCCCGACGTGCTCGCGCAAGCCGGCCAGCTCGACTGGTCGCCGGCCGTCGCCGCGCTCGCGGACGTCGAGCGGATGATCGTGATCGGCCGCGGCCTTGGTCTTGCGATCGCGCAGGAAGCCGCGCTGAAACTGAAGGAAACCTCCGGCATCCAGGCCGAGGCTTTCTCGAGCGCCGAAGTCCGTCACGGCCCGATGGAGCTGATCGACCGCGACTATCCGCTGCTGGTGTTCGCGCCGCCGGGGCCCGAGCAGGCCGGGCTGCTGCAGCTCGCGCAGGACATGCGCGCACGCGGCGCCGCCGTGCTGCTCGCGGCGCCTGCCGGCACGCCCGGCGCGACCTTGCCGCTTGCGCAGTCCGCCCATTCGGCGCTCGACCCGATCGCCGCCATTCTTTCGTTCTACGTGATGGCGGCGGATCTCGCCGTCGCGCGCGGCCGCAATCCCGACACGCCGCGCCACCTGAACAAAGTCACCGAAACGCACTGATAGCCGAGACCGCCGATGAGACGCGCCGAGGAGTCCCAGTTGAAGAGTTCCACCCATGATCCGATCGTCCTGCATGCCCCGCTGACCGGGCCGATCGTCGCGCTGGCCGATGTGCCCGATCCGGTGTTCTCCGGCGGGATGTTCGGCGACGGCATCGGCATCGACCCGCTCGCGGGCAGGCTCGTCGCGCCGTGCGCCGGCGTCGTGTCGCATCTCGCGCGCACCGGCCATGCGGTGACCATCACGACGCCGCAGGGCGCGGAAGTGCTGCTGCACATCGGCATCGACACCGTCGAGCTGAACGGGCAGGGTTTCACCGCGCATGTCGAAGCCGGCGCGCGGGTCGCGGCGGGCGACCTGCTGATCGAGTTCGACCAGGACGCGGTCGCGCGCAGCGCGCATTCGCTGGTGTCGGTGATCGCGATCGCGAACTCCGACGCGTTCGAGGTCGTCGAGCGCGCGAGCGGTTTCGCGACCGCCGGCGAGACGCCGCTGCTGACGCTGCGCGGCAAGGGCGAAGCCGCCGCGCAGGCGGCGCAGGCCGGCGCCGCGGCGATGCACGAAGTGCGCCGCGAGCTCGTGCTGACGCAGCCGGGCGGCCTGCATGCACGCCCGGCCGCACGGGCGCGTGAATCCGTGCGCGGCATCGACGCGACGGTCGACGTGCAGTTCGACGGCCGCAAGGCGTCGATCACGAGCGTCGTGGGCCTGCTCGGCCTCGGCGCCGGCGAAGGCGCGACGATCGAACTGATCGGCCGCGGCGCGCACGCGCAGCAAGCCGTCGAAGCGGTCGAACGTGAATTGCTGCGCGAAGCGCACGGCGAAGTCGAGGAGAAGCCGGCGCGGCTGCGTTCGCCGGCGCCGCAGATGGTCGTGCGCAATACCGGCGCGCCGCTCGACCCGAACACGCTCGCGGGCGTATGCGCGGCGCCCGGCATCGCGGTCGGCACGCTCGTGCGTCTCGACGATGCGGAAATCGTGCCGCCCGAACAGGCGTCCGGCACGCCCGCGTCGGAAAGCCGCCGGCTCGACCAGGCGCTGAAGGCGGTCGACGCCGAACTCGACGAAACGGTGCGCAACGCGTCCGCGCGCGGCGCGGTCGGCGAGGCGGGGATCTTCGCGGTGCATCGCGTGCTGCTCGAGGACCCGACGCTGGTCGACGCGGCGCGCGACCAGATCAGCCTCGGCAAGAGCGCGGGCTTCGCGTGGCGCGCGACGATCCGCGCGCAGATCGACACGCTGTCGAAGCTCGACGACACGCTGCTCGCCGAGCGCGCGGCCGACCTGCGCGACATCGAGAAGCGCGTGCTGCGCGCGCTCGGCCACACCAGCGGCGCGACGCGCGCACTGCCCGACGAGGCCGTGCTCGCCGCCGAGGAATTCACGCCGTCGGACCTGTCGTCGCTCGATCGCCAGCGCGTGACCGCGCTCGTGATGGCGCGCGGCGGTGCGACCTCGCATGCGGCGATCATCGCGCGCCAGCTCGGCATTCCGGCGCTCGTCGCGGTCGGCGACGCGCTGTACGCGATTCCGGACGGCACGCAGGTCGTCGTCGATGCGAGCGCGGGCCGTCTCGAACACGCACCGACCGCGCTCGACGTCGAGCGCGCGCGCCACGAACGCCAGCGTCTGGACGGCGTGCGCGAAGCGAACCGGCGGTTGGCCGGTGCCGCCGCCGCGACCACCGACGGCCGCGCGATCGAGGTCGCCGCGAACATCGCGACGCTCGATGACGCGAACACCGCGGTCGACAACGGCGCGGACGCGATCGGCCTGCTGCGCACCGAGCTGATGTTCATCCACCGCCAGGCCGCGCCGAGCGTCGTCGAGCACCAGCAGAGCTACCAGTCGATCGTCGACGCGCTGCAGGGCCGCACCGCGATCATCCGTACGCTCGACGTCGGTGCCGACAAGGAAGTCGACTACCTGACGCTGCCGCCCGAACCGAACCCGGCGCTCGGCCTGCGCGGCATCCGCCTCGCGCAGGTGCGCCCCGACTTGCTCGACGATCAGCTGCAGGGCCTGCTCGCGGTGCAGCCGTTCGGCGCGGTGCGCATCCTGCTGCCGATGGTCACGGATGCGGGCGAACTCGTGCGGCTGCGCAAGCGCATCGACGAATTCGCGCGTGCGCAGGGCCGCACTGAGCCGATCGAGGTCGGCGCGATGATCGAGGTGCCGTCGGCGGCGCTGCTTGCCGACCAGCTCGCGCAGCACGCGGATTTCCTGTCGATCGGCACCAACGACCTGACGCAGTACACGCTCGCGATGGACCGCTGCCAGGCCGATCTGGCCGCGCAGTCCGACGGCCTGCATCCGGCCGTGCTGCGCCTGATCGACATCGCGGTGCGCGGCGCGGCGAAGCATGGCAAGTGGGTCGGCGTGTGCGGCGCGCTGGGCGGCGATCCGCTCGCGGTGCCGATCCTCGTCGGCCTCGGCGTGACCGAACTGTCGGTGGACCCGGTGTCGGTGCCGGGCATCAAGGCGCGCGTGCGCCGTCTCGATTACCAGCTGTGTCGCCAGCGTGCGCAGGATCTGCTCGCACTCGACTCGGCACAGGCGGTAAGGGCAGCAAGCCGCGAGGTCTGGCCGCTCGACTGAACGTCGACGGCGGGCGCGCGACCCGTTTCACTACGAAAGCAATTCGTTCAACGACGATTAACGACGAGACATGGACTGGAGGACTGAATGGACGGGAATCCGTTTCTGAAGATACAGGGCCTGGGCCGGGCGCTGATGCTGCCGATCGCGGTGTTGCCGGTCGCCGGCATCCTGCTGCGGCTCGGGCAGCCGGATGTGTTCAACATCAAGATGATCGCCGACGCCGGCGGCGCGATCTTCGACAACCTGCCGCTCCTGTTCGCGATCGGCGTGGCGGTCGGTTTCGCGAAGGACAACAACGGCGTGGCGGCGCTCGCGGGCGCGATCGGCTACCTGATCGAAACCGCGATCATGAAGGACATCGATCCCAAGCTGAACATGGGCGTGCTGTCCGGGATCATCGCGGGCGTGGTCGCGGGGCTGCTGTACAACCGCTACAAGGACATCAAGCTGCCGGACTACCTCGCGTTCTTCGGCGGCAAGCGGTTCGTGCCGATCATCACGGGGCTGGTGTGCGTGATACTCGGCATCGTGTTCGGATACGTGTGGCAGCCGGTCCAGCATGCGATCGACGCGGCCGGCCAGTGGCTGACGACGGCGGGCGCGATCGGTGCGTTCGTGTTCGGCTTCCTGAACCGCCTGCTGCTCGTCACGGGCCTGCACCACATCATCAACTCGCTCGCGTGGTTCGTGTTCGGCAACTTCACGCCGCCGGCCGGCGGCGAGATCGTGCACGGCGACTTGCACCGCTTCTTCGCGGGCGATTCGACCGCGGGCACCTTCATGGCCGGCTTCTTCCCGATCATGATGTTCGGCCTGCCGGCCGCGTGTCTCGCGATGCTGCACGAAGCGCCGAAGGAACGCCGCGCGATGGTCGGCGGCCTGCTGTTCTCGATGGCGCTCACGTCGTTCCTGACCGGCGTGACCGAGCCGATCGAATTCAGCTTCATGTTCCTCGCGCCGGTGCTGTACGTGATCCACGCGGTGCTCACCGGGCTGTCGCTCGCGATCTGCCAGCTGCTCGGCGTGAAGCTCGGCTTCACGTTCTCTGCCGGCGCGATCGATTACGTGCTGAACTACGGGCTGTCGACGAAGGGCTGGATCGCGATTCCGCTCGGCATCGCGTACGGGGTCGCGTACTACGGGCTGTTCCGTTTCTTCATCCGCAAGTTCAACATGGCGACGCCGGGCCGCGAGCCGGCCTCGGCCGATGCGGCGACCGAGTCGTTCGCATCGGGCGGTTTCGTCGCACCGGCTGCCGGTGCCGCGGCGGCAGCGCCGCGTGCGCTGCGCTACATCGCCGCGCTCGGCGGTGCGGGCAATCTGACGGTCGTCGACGCATGCACGACGCGCCTGCGCCTGAGCGTCGTCGACCCGGAGAAGGTGTCGGAGCCTGAACTGAAGTCGATCGGCGCGCGCGGCGTGCTCAAGCGCGGCGGCAACAGCGTGCAGGTGATCATCGGGCCCGAGGCCGACATCATTGCCGACGAAATGCGTTCGGCGATCGGCAGCGGCGCGACCGGTGCCGCGGCGCCGGCCACGGCCGCGGCCGCGCAGCCGGGCACGGGCGCGACGGGCGGCCCGCTCGATCCCGATCCGCTGCGCTGGCTCGCGGTGTTCGGCGGCGCGACCAACGTCGTCGCGCTCGACGCGATCGCGACCACGCGCCTGCGTGTCGTCGTGCGCGACGCATCGGCTGTCGATCGTGAGCGCCTCGGTGCACTCGATGTCGCATGGGTGTCGCCGGACACGTTCCACATCGTCTGCGGCAACGCGGCGGCACGCTACGCCGAGCAGCTCGGCGCACGTCTGCCGTCGACGGACGGCGGCGCGGCCGCGCAACCGGCCTGATGCGCTGAGGCCGGCCCGGTCCGCCGGGTCGTAGGGCAGCAAAACGAAAACGGCTTGCGATGCGTCGCAAGCCGTTTTTCATTGGCGGGGCGTATGCGCGATGCGTTCATCTGCATCGCTCAGCCGGTCAGCGGTCAGCCGCTCGGCCGCTTGTCGACTGATCTGCCGCTCAGCCAGTCTAACGTTCACGGGTTCGTCAGCGTGAAAGTCGGCTTCCGGTAGCCGATGCCGGCACGATCGAGCTTCGGCAATTCGCGCTGCGTGACCAGCGTCGCGAAACCGGCCCAGTCGCGCTGCAGCGCGGCCGTGTCGACGCGGTGCGTGTCGCCGCGCTTGTAGCGCACGCCGGCCGTGTACGGCAGCTCCCAGTCGGCCCGGTGCCACGCGCGCTCGGCAAGCGCGAGCAGGCGCGGATACACCATGTACTCGAGGAACGTGTCGTTGCGCATCACCTCGCCCCAGGCCTGCCCCTGGATGCCTTCGATGCGCGGCGCGGGGCCCGTGCCGGTCACCTCGAACGCGTTGCCGTCGCGATCGCCCATCACTTCGGCGTTCTGCGGCAGGTTCTCCGGCGCGAGCGAGAACACCTTGTACTCGTCGGTTGCCTGCGAGCCCCAGTAATAGCCGCGTTCGCGCGGGTTCAGCGTGTACGGGAAGTCGAAGTACAGGTAATCAGGCAGCGCCAGCACCGTCTGGTAGCCCTTGCTGCTCAGGTCGCGCGCGCTGTCCGACGCGCCCCAGAAGATCGTGTCCCACAGCGACACCATCACACGCCGCGTGCTGAAGTCCTGCGGCCCGTTCGCATGCTTGATGCCATCCTGCCACGCGGCCATCGTGCCGATCCCGTTCGCGTCGACCGCCGCGCTCACCTGTTTCGCGAAGCGCGTCGGCAGCTCGTCGATTGACTTGATCTCGCCGCGCTGGAGCAGCGCCGTGCACGCGGGCGAGCGCGCCCACGGCTTGTCCTGCGCGGCGAGATCGATGCGCCCCTTGTTCGGATCGGTGCCGTTCAACGGCTGGAAGCCGCCGCCGAGCAGGATGTTCTTCGCTTCGTCGCCGCCGTAGTGCCAGATGCGCAGCGGCGCCTGCGCGTCCGCATGCATCGCCGCGATCTCGCGGATCACCTTCGACGCGAAGTTGAGCGCGCCCGGCACGCACGGGTTCAGGTCGCTGCGCCGGTCGTAGAACTGCACCGTCGTCAGATTCGACGTGTCCTGCGGATCGAGCAGCCGGTACGCGTTCGCGTCCTGTTCGCGGCCGGCCGCATGCAGCCGGCGGTAGCGCGCCTCCATCGACACGACGGCCGCGCGCGCGTGCGCGGGCATGTCGATTTCGGGAATCACGTCGATGAAGCGGTCGGCCGCGTAGCGCACGAGCGCGACGTAGTCGGCGCGCGTCAGGTAGCCGCCGCCCGAGCGGTTGTCGGGGCCGGAGCCGAGTTGCGGCAGCAGGCAGCGCGTCTCGCTCGGATCGTGGCAGCGGCGTGCGCCGATGTCGGTCAGCTCGGGCAGGCCGGGAATCTCGATGCGCCAGCCTTCGTCGTCGGACAGGTGCAGGTGCAGGCGATTGAGCTTGTACGCACTCATCTGGTCGATCAGGCGGCGCAGCGTCGCCGGATGCTTGAAGTTGCGCGCGAGATCGACGTGCATCCCGCGATGCGTGAAGCGCGGCGCATCCTCGACGAGCAGCGCCGGGATCGTGCCGCCGCCGGCCGGCGCAAGCGAGAACAGCGTCTGCACGCCGTAGTAGAGGCCGGCGCGATCGTAGCCCTCGATGAGGACGCCGCGCGGCCCGATCGCGAGCCGGTAGCCGCCCGGCGTCGCGATGTCGGCCGGCAGCCGGCGCGGTGCGACCGCGCCGAGCACCGGCACGCGTGCGCCGTCCAGGCCGAGCGTCGTCGCGCGCTCGCGCAGCGCCGCGACCTGCGCGTCGGGCAGGCCGGCCAGCAAGAGCTCGACGCCGCGCAGATCGAGCGCGCCGGGCAGCGGCTGCTCGCGCTTCACGCTCGGCAGCGCGCGGCTCGCGTCGGGCCGCGCGGCGACGGCCGGCGCGTTGCCCGTCGAGTTGTTCTGTGCGTCAGCCGGCAGCGATTCGACGTAGCGAAGCTCGTCGTCGGTGTCGTTGTAGCGGAGCACCGCGGGCGATGCGCCGTCGACGACGACGTACGGCCGCGGAATCACGTCGCTGTAGCGCCGCACCCAGTATTCGGCGACGAACGGCAGCTCGATGCGTTCGCCGGGCGCGAGCCGTACCGATCCCGGCTGCGGCGTCAGCTCGTACAGGTCGCCGGTGAGCCGGCGTAGCGCGAAGCCCGGACGGTCGATTCGCAGCAGGCGGCGGATGCTGTGCAGGTAGAGCTTCCAGCCGCCGTCGGCGATCGGCTGGTGGCCGCGGTTCTGCAGGAACAGGCGGCCCGTCGCGCAGGCCGCGCCGTCGGCGCCGAGGTCGGCACATGGCACGCCGGCCGCGGCCGCGTGGTTGTTGTCCACGGTGAAGCGCAACGCGAGGCCATTCGACAGCAGTGCGGCGAGATCGGCCGGCTGCGTGGCCGGCCGGGCGGTGCCGGCGATCGCGCCGGCGGCGGTTTGCGCGGGCTCGGCGCAGGTCGCGGCCGGCAACAGTGCCGCGATCAGCAAGCCGGTCAACAGGGAGGGAAACGGGCTCTTCATTCGAACTCCTGAGAAAAAAGGGGGCGTGGCGGCGTCGTGGGACGACGTCGCTGCGGTCGGGTCTTTCAACGGAGCTGCGGGGACACCAGCGCCCGGCGCGAGGCGGTTGCGCCGGACGTATGCGGCACGCGAGTCGCGTGCGTTACGGAACGGGAGGCGGGCACGCGTGCCGATCCGATCGGCGAGGGCACGTCGGCGCGTTCATCGGGAACGGGCGGCAGATGCGGCGGCGTCGATGCGTGCGTCGCCGGCGGTATCAGGGTGGTCGCGCCCGACGGCAACGGCGAGCGCCGTCACCCGGCAACCGGCCGCCGCACGCAAGCGGCGACGCGACGCGCAGGCGCGCGCCACACACGGGATTCGCATGTCTCCCCCACTCAAATGGATTCGGCCTGTCGGCGGCCGCGTCCAACGATCATATGAAACCTTTTATTGGTATTCAAGTGGTATCAATCTGGCGCTAAATTGGGATCGGCCTGCGGCGCGTGCCCCCACTGCCCGGACGAAAAAAAACCTCGCATGAAGCGAGGTTCGTTCCCGACGCAGCGGTGGCGGGCGAGGTGCGCGCCGCCACCGCGCACGCGTCAGTCGCGGCGCGCGCGCGCCGGCGCTTCCTGCGGCTTCTGCCGCGCTTCGAGCCACATCGCGTTGACGATGCCGAACGACAGCGCGACGCCGATACCGAGAATCCAGCTGAAATACCACATGATCCGACTCCTTGCGAAACGGTGGGCGAGGGCGCGTGCGCGCCCCGGCCGGGTTCAATACATCGAGTGCTCGTTCTCTTCGAGCGTCTGCCGCGTGACCTTGCCGCGCATCACGCGATAGACCCAGCTCGTGTAGAGCAGGACGATCGGCAGGAACACGATCACCGCGAACAGCATCACCTGCAGCGTCATGTGGCTCGACGTCGAATCCCACACGGTCAGGCTGCTGCGCGGGTCGAGCGACGACGGCATGATGAACGGGAACATCGAGAAGCCCGCGGTCAGGATCACGCCGGCGACCATCAGGCCGGTGCAGAAGAACGCCGTCTTTTCCTGTCTGGAGCCGGCGAGCAGCAGCGCGAGCAGGCCGCCCGCGATCCCGACCAGCGGCGCCGCCATCATCCACGGATACTCGCCGTAGTTCGCGAGCCACAGGCCCGAGCCGGCGGCGACGTCCTTCAGCAGCGGGTTCGCGACCGTGTCGTTCGGCGCGGCGTGCGTGATGTGGAAGCCGCCGATCGTCGACGCGACCAGCACCCCGGCCAGCACGAACAGCACGACCGCCAGGAGTGCCGACACGCGCAGTGCGATCGACGCGCGGCGCGCGATCACGCCGTCGGTCTTCATCTTGATGAACGCGGCGCCGTGCGCGACGAGCATCGTGAGGCTGACGAGCCCGCAGAGCAGCGCGAACGGGTTCAGCAGCGCCCAGAAGCCGCCGTAGTAGGTCACGCGCAGGTCGCTGTCGAACTTGAACGGCACGCCCTGCAGCAGGTTGCCGAACGCGACGCCGAACACCAGCGCCGGTACGAAGCCGCCGACGAACAGGCCCCAGTCCCAGCCCGCGCGCCAGCGCGGGTCGGGCCGCTTGCTGCGATAGTCGAAGCCGACCGGCCGGAAGAACAGGGCGAACAGCACGAGCAGCATCGCGAAATAGAAGCCGGAGAACGACGCGGCGTAGACGAGCGGCCACGCGGCGAACATCGCGCCGCCGGCCGTGATCAGCCACACCTGGTTGCCTTCCCACGTCGCACCGACCGTGTTGACGATGATGCGGCGCTCGTCGTCGGTCTTGCCGAGGAACGGCAGCAGCGCGGTCGCGCCCATGTCGAAGCCGTCGGTGACGGCGAAGCCGATCAGCAGCACGCCGACGAGCAGCCACCAGATCAGCTTGAGAGTTGCATAGTCCATAGCGATTCCTTGTTCCGTTGCGGGCGCGTGCTCAAACCGTGGCACGCTCGCCGGCGGCGAGTTCGTGGTGATAGCGGCCGGTATGCAGCGACGACGGGCCGAGGCGCGCGTACTTGAACATCAGCTTGATCTCGATGACGAACAGCGCGGTGTAGAACAGGATGAAGCCGGCGAGACTCAGGTACAGGTCGCTCGGCTGCAGGCTCGACGCGGACAGGTGCGTCGGCAGCACGCCGGCGATCGTCCACGGCTGGCGGCCGAGCTCGGCGACGATCCAGCCGAATTCGATCGCGATCCACGGCAGCGGAATCGCCCACACCGCGTAGCGGAGGAACCAGCGGCGGTTGTCCTGCAGCAGCTCGCGGCGCGCGCAGAACCAGAACGCGGCAACGAACGTCGCGACGAACAGGAAGCCGAGGGCCACCATGATCCGGAACGAGAAGAATACGGGCGCAACCGGCGGGATCGTCTTCTTCGCGGCGGCCTTGATCTGCTCGGGCGTCGCGTCCGTCACGTTCGGCGTGAACTGCTTGAGCATCAGCCCGTAGCCGAGATATTCCTTGTGCTGGTCGAACAACGCGCGGGTCGCCTCGCTCGTGTCGCCCTGCTTGATCTTCTGCAGCGCGCCGTACGCGACCATCCCGCTCTGGATGTGCTCCTCGCTGTGCTTCGCGAGCTCGCGCAGGCCGATCACCGGCTCGTCGATCGAGCGCGTCGCGATCAGGCCGAGCGCGTAGGGGATCTTGATCGCATAGTCGGTGCGCTGCGCTTCCTGGTTGGGAATGCCGATCAGCGTGAACGACGCGGGTGCCGGCTGCGTTTCCCATTCGGATTCGATCGCGGCGAGCTTCATCTTCTGCACTTCGCCGGTCGTATAGCCCGATTCGTCGCCGAGCACGATCACGCAGAGCGTCGCTGCGAGGCCGAAGCCGGCCGCGACCGCGAACGAGCGCAGCGCGAAGTCGACGTCGCGCTTCTTCAGCAGGTACCACGACGACACGCCGAGCACGAACATCGCCGCCGACACGTAGCCGGCCGACACGGTGTGCACGAACTTCACCTGCGCGACCGGGTTGAACAGCACGTCGAACAGGCTCGTCATCTCCATGCGCATCGTCTGGTAGTTGAACGCCGCGCCGACCGGGTTGTTCATCCAGCCGTTCGCGACGAGGATCCACAGCGCGGACAGGTTCGAGCCCAGCGCCACGAGGAACGTGACCATCAGGTGCTTGATCTTCGACAGGCGGTTCCAGCCGAAGAAGAACAGGCCGACGAACGTCGATTCGAGGAAGAACGCCATCAGGCCTTCCACCGCGAGCGGCACGCCGAAGATGTCGCCGACGTAGTGCGAGTAGTACGACCAGTTCGTGCCGAACTGGAATTCGAGCGTGATGCCGGTCGTCACGCCCATCGCGAAGTTGATCCCGAACAGCTTGCCCCAGAACTGGGTCATGTCCTTGTAGACCTGCTTGCCGGTCATCACGTAGACGGCTTCCATGATGACGAGCAGCCAGGACAGGCCGAGCGTCAGCGGCACGAACAGGAAGTGGTAGAGCGCCGTGATGCCGAACTGTAGACGTGACAGATCGACGACTTCGCTACTTATCATGGTGGTCTCCCTCGGTAGATGCAGGAGCCGGCACCGAGAGCAGCTTCTCGGCGACGACGGCAGGCGGCAGCGACATGTGCTCGGCCTGCGGATGATTGAAGAATGCGTATTTGAGCGACATCAGGAGGATCAGCTTGACGATCAGCACCAGCGTGATGTCGCGCATGAGGGTCGGGCCGCGCGCCCACGCGGCGATGCGCGCGCGCCAGCCGATCGTGCCGGCGGCCCGCGGGGGAGGCGGCGCAGGCTCTTTGTTGATCGAGATCAAGGCGATTATCCTGAATCGATTTACGTGGGTTTTGGGGCGACTTTACGTCGGATTTATGACGGCACTTAAGCTGTTTTAATCCTTTTAAGCCGACATGCCAATTTTAAAGCGCCGGCTTTCCGATGCCGAGTGCCGCGCTGCGGCAGACCGTCGCGAATCGCGGGCCAAAACTTGAGGTAGATCAAGGGTATGCGGATGGGGCTGGAATCCGTCCGATAGCCGGTCAATAAGGCCGATTAATTAGCGGAGCAATGTGCGAAACGACAGACGAAAAAAAACCGCTGCCGGTCGGGCAGCGGTTTTCGGTGAAGCGCTCTAAATCGCGGATTTATGCGTATTCGGCGAGTGCGGTGCGCATCTTCTTCATGGCGCTCGCTTCGATCTGGCGGATGCGTTCCGCCGACACGCCGAATTCGGCCGCGAGATCGTGCAGCGTCGAGCCGCCCGAACCGTCGTCGTCGACGTGCAGCCAGCGCGCCTCGATGATCCGGCGGCTGCGTGCGTCGAGCGCCTCGAGCGCCTGCGCGATGCCGTCCGTCTGCAGCATGTCGCGCTGACGCGCGGCGAGCACGGCGCTCGGCTCGTTGTGCGAATCGGCCAGGTAGGCGATCGGCGCATACGACTCCTCGCCGTCGTCCACTTGCCCCTCGAGCGCGATGTCGCCGCCCGACAGGCGCGTTTCCATCTCGGTCACGTCTTCGCGCTTGACGTTGAGCTCTTGCGCGAGGCCGTCGATTTCCTCGGGCGTCATCGCCTGCATGCTCTTCTTGTGGCTGCGCAGGTTGAAGAACAGCTTGCGCTGCGCCTTCGTCGTCGCGACCTTCACCATCCGCCAGTTGCGCAGGATGTACTCGTGGATCTCGGCCTTGATCCAGTGGATCGCGTACGACACCAAGCGCACGTTTTGCGCCGGGTCGAAACGCTTCACCGCCTTCATCAGGCCGATGTTGCCTTCCTGGATCAGGTCGCCGTGCGGCAGGCCGTAGCCGAGATAGTTGCGCGCGATCGACACGACGAGCCGCAGGTGCGACAGCACGAGGCGGCGTGCCGAGTCGAGGTTGTTGTCTTCGCGGAATTCGGTCGCATAGCGGCGTTCTTCCTCGGCGGTCAGCAGCGGGATCCGGTTGACGGCCTGGATATACGCGTCGATGTTGCCAAGCTGGCCCGGCAACATCGAATGAGTTGCGAGCGCCAGCGAGCCTGCCGATTCGGCCTTGGCCGGCGTCGGGCTCAGGGTGTTCGGAAGGGTCAGGGCGTGGCTCACTAAAAAACTCCTTTGGAATCAGGGACAAACCCCTGGTCTCGGATGAGATTCCGGGGCCCATCTTAGCACTCCCGTAATTCGAGTGCTAATCCTTAGAGGGCGCGTGGGCATCCAAGTTCCCGGTTTTTCTATCGAACTTGTCGAGTCGATAGTCTAATTTGCGACAGGGCTCGCTGGACGAAGTTCCGTAAACCCTTGTTTCAGATGGTAATCAGTAGACGTTTTCGATTTTTGTAGTTTTGGAAGCAAACAATTTCGCTTCGTGATGCCGATCCGAAAAGTCCTTTACCATACCATTCAGTTCGCTCGGGCCGGCCGCTGCGGCAAGGCTCCATTCAACCCGCAAAGTTGGAGTGTCAGATGAACAATAAGAAGAATCGCCGGTCCCCTCGCCGGCTTGCGCTGGATGCGCTGCTGGCGGCGTCGCTGCTGGGCGGATCGGGGGCCGCATTCGCGGACCGGTGGGGGATCCAGGCGGGCGGCGGGTTTTCCGATCGCCACGGGATCGACAAGGCCGATCTCGCGGTGGTGTGGGATCCGGGCTGGAACTGGTGGGAAATCGGCGGCTGGCACTTCGCGTTCGTGATGGAAGGCCACGCCGGCTACTGGCATACCGGCGGCAACGTTCACGCCAATATCGGGGAGTTCGGCGCGACGCCGATGTTCCGTTTCATCAAGAGCGCGGGCCAGGTTCGCCCGTTCATCGAGGCCGGCGCCGGCATCCGGTTCCTGACTCACCCGACGATCTCGAACAATCTGTCGCTGTCGACGTCCTTCCAGTTCGCGGACGTGGTCGGTGTCGGCGCGCAGTTCGGAGAACGCCAACAATATCAGCTCGGTTACCGTTTTCAACATGTGTCTAACGCGGGTATCAAAGAGCCGAATCCTGGTATAAATTTCCACCAGTTCTACGTGCAGTACAACTTCTGATCCGCACGCCCGCGCACGGCGGGCGCGTTGCCGAGGAGTCAGGCGATGACGAAGGTGGTCGATGCGATTCGCGCACTCGAGCGCGATCGGTTCCGGGCGATGGTCGACGGGGACGGCGAGGCGCTTGACGCGCAGTTGTCGGACAAGGTGTTCTTCGTGCACACCAACGGCAAACGCGAAACCAAGCAGCAGTTCATCGACGCAATCGTCGCCGGCCGCCGCCGCTATCGTCAGATCGAAATCCAGTCGCAGGACCTGCTGCCCGTCGGCGACGCCACCTGCGTCGTCACCGGGCGCGCGCTGATCGAGATGGAAACGAACAACGGCGGGCTGGTGTTTCCGATCGCCTATACGGCCGTCCATACCCACGAGCGGGGCCACTGGCGCCTGCTGGCGTGGCAGGCGACGCGGTGCGCGACCGAGACATGAGCGCGCGTGGCGCTCCTTTGCATGTCCCCACCGAAGCGGCCTCCTGGGCCGCTTTTTGCTGGCCCGTGCGGCGCGGATCGCGCGGCGCACGGGCGGTCACGCCCCGCTCCCTGACGTTCAAACCCTGAAGTGAAACCCGGTGCTCAGGCCGCCGCGCGTCGGTCGGCGCACTGCCAGGTCGAGCGGTTGATCGCGCTGACGACCGCGTCGAGCGCGGCGCTCGCCGCATCGGCGTGCACCCCGACGCCGTGCCGCAGCGGCGCATCGCCGATCCGGCAGCCGACCGATACCGCGATCCTGCCGTCCGTCGTGCGCGCGTGTTCGCACGACGCGACGTCGATCGTCGCGCCGGCCGCCGTCGCGAAGGCTGCGGCCATCCGTTGCACGGCGTCTTCGGGCGTCGCGTCGGCCGGCGGCGCAGCCGCGATGTCGCGGTTCTGCCAGCGTGCGGCATCACCGTGGCGCGCGGCCGGGCCGGCGGTCTCGAAGAATTCGCGGGCGAACAGCGCGCAGATCGCATCGCCGGTCACTTCCTCGCCGGACGCGTCGGCGAGCGTCTGCACCGCGTGGCTGAATTCGATCTGCACGCGGCGCGTCGGCGTGAAGCCCATCCCGCGTTCGAGCAGGAACGTCGCGCCGCCCTTGCCGGACTGGCTGTTCACGCGGATCACCGCGTCATAGCTGCGGCCGAGGTCGGCCGGGTCGATCGGCAGATACGGCACTTCCCACACCGCGTCGGGCCGCTGCTGCGCGAAGCCCTTGCGGATCGCATCCTGGTGCGAGCCGGAGAATGCGGTGAACACGAGGTCGCCCGCGTACGGATGGCGCGGATGCACCGGAATCTGGTTGCAGCGCTCGACCACGCGGCGCACCGCGTCGATGTCGGAGAAATCGAGGCCCGGGTCGATGCCCTGCGTATAGAGGTTCAGCGCGAGCGTGACGAGATCGACGTTGCCGGTGCGCTCGCCGTTGCCGAACAGGCAGCCCTCGATGCGGTCGGCGCCCGCGAGCAGCGCGAGTTCGGCGGCCGCGACCGCGGTGCCGCGATCGTTGTGCGGATGCACGGACAGCACGATGCTGTCGCGGTACGCGAGATTGCGGTCCATCCACTCGATCTGGTCGGCGAACACGTTCGGGCCCGCGGCTTCGACGGTCGCCGGCAGGTTGACGATCATCTTGTGATCGCGGGTCGGCCGCCATGCCTGCGCGACCGCGTCGCACACTTCGCGCGCGAACGTCAGTTCGGTCATGCTGAAGGTTTCCGGCGAGTACTGGTAGGTCCAGTGCGTGTCCGGGCGGGCCGCCGCATGTTCCTTGATGAGGCGCGTGCCGTCGACCGCGAGTGCCTTCACGTCGTCCTTCGACATCCCGAACACGATGCGCCGGAACGACGGGCAGATCGCGTTGTACAGGTGCACGATCGCGCGCGGCACGCCTTCGAGCGCGTCGAAGGTGCGTGCGATCAGGTCTTCGCGCGACTGCACGAGCACTTCGATCGTCACGTCGTCGGGGATGCGCTTGTCGTCGATCAGCTTGCGGACGAAATCGAAGTCGGTTTGCGACGCCGACGGAAAACCGACTTCGATTTCCTTGAAACCGATCGCAACCAGCATGTCGAAGAATTCCAGTTTCTGCTCGATGCTCATCGGCTCGATCAGCGACTGGTTGCCGTCGCGCAGGTCGGTGCTCATCCAGACCGGCGCACGCTCGATGGTGCGGGTCGGCCAGCGGCGGCCATTGAGGCGGACGGGTTCGAACGGACGGTACTTGTCTTGCGGGTTGCGCTTCATCTTCTGGACCTCGGGTCTCAAGTCGCGAGCGAAGACGGGCGGCAGGGGCGACGGTTGGCGCTGCCTCGCACCGTGGCGCAGGAAAAAACGCGCCGCGGATGCGGATGATCTTCGCGAATCGACCGACGGATAGACGGACGAATGCTGACGACTTCGGGTTGTAAAAACTGCGAGAAGGGTGCTGCGAGGAACTGCTGGAGGGACCGTGCGGACAGCACACGGCGCTACGAGAGCCTTAGGCTAGTCGTAGCGATAGCGACCGCGCTAGGCGGCCGGAGGTAATTCGGAGGGTGTTCGGAAAGGAACGCATGGCGACAACTCTATGCCAGGATGCATGCGCGTGTCAAATGGTCGGTTCAAAGGTCGGCGCGAAAGGGGCCGACCCGGATGCGGCCGACCCGGGATACCGTTTACGGTGCGGTCCGGACGATCCGCACGATTGTCGCGACCTGCCGCGCAAGCGCGTCGGGCACCGGAATTTCGCCGCGCAGCACGGCGTCCGTCCAGGCGGCCGTCGTCGCCGCGTCGCGCGATTCGGGCAGTGTGACGGGCGGCGCGTCGGTCGACGAGCGCTCGGCCTCGATCAGCGTGTCGCACACGCCGTCGTGCAGCCAGTCGACCTGCACCTGGCGCCGCGTGTCGGCCGCCGCTTCGCCTTCGGTGCCGCGCGCGAGCAGCGCACCGCCGAGCGCGGCGTCCGGATGATCGCGGAACAGTTGCGCGAGGCTCTCGCGGTACGGCGGATGCGTGTAGTTGACGAGCCGCAGCCCGGCCGGCGCGAACGGCTGCAGGATCTTCACCAGCGTGTGCGTGGAGTTGCGCACGCCGAGCACGCGGCGCATCGACAGCAGGCGCGCGATGCGCGGCGCCAGCGCATCGATCGGCGCGAATGCGACGCGGCGCTCGGCGAGCGTGTCCTCGATCGCGTCGTGCGACGTCGACGGCGCGATCGACAGCGCCGAGAAGATCTCCGCGCTCGTCACGCGGCCCGGATCGCGCTCGACGCCGTGCACGAGCACCGGCACGCCTTCGCGCGCGAGCAGCAGCGCGAGCAGCGGCACCAGGTTCGGCTGCTTGCGCGCGCCGTTGTAGCTCGGAATCGACACCGGGCGGAACGCGGCATCCTGCACGTGCACGGGTTCGAACGACGCCTGCGCGGCGGCGAGCATCGCGGCCAGTTCGTCGGCGCTTTCACCCTTCAGGCGATAGGCGATCAGGATCGCGCCGAGCTCGACGTCCGACACGCGGCCATCGAGCATCGCGCGGTAGAGCTCGAACGTGTCTTCGGCGGACAGCGCGCGTGCGCCGTTCGGGCCGCGGCCGATTTCCTTGATGAAGCGGGCGCAAGGGAACGGCGAGGCTGCGGAGTCGTGGGGAGCGGTCATCGGGCGTGGGGCGGGCGGCCGGCATCGGGCCGCGCGGTGAACGGTAAGGAATGCCCCGAGTATCGCATGGGCGCGGCTCGCTCAAGGGCGCGGCCGCGCGCGTCGGCACCGCGCGGCGCGCTAAACTCGGGTTCCCGGCGGTGCCCTGCGCATCGCGTTGCCGGCCGAATATGACTACGAGAGACATCCCATGAAGCTCTACAGCTATTTCCGCAGTTCCGCGTCGTACCGCGTGCGGATCGCCCTGAACCTGAAGCAGCTGCCGTACGAAACCGTCCCCGTGCACATGCTGCGCGACGGCGGCGAGCAACTGAAGGACGCCTACCGCGCTGTGAATCCGGATGCCGTCGTGCCGACGCTGATCGACGGCGATGCCACGCTGCAGCAATCGCTCGCGATCATCGAATATCTCGAGGAAACGCATCCCGAACCCGCGCTGCTGCCGAAGCAGCCGGGCGACCGTGCGTACGTGCGGGCGATCGCGCTGCAGGTCGCGTGCGAGATCCATCCGCTGAACAACCTGCGCGTGTTGAAGTACCTGAAGCACACGCTGAAGGTGCCGGAGGAAGCGAAGAACGAATGGTATCGGCACTGGATCGAGGCGGGTTTCGCGTCGCTCGAGACGCGCCTCGCGAACGATTCGCGCACCGGCAAGCTTTGCTTCGGCGACACGCCGACGCTCGCCGATATCTGCATCGTGCCGCAGGTGTTCAACGCGAACCGGTTCTCGATCGATACGACGCGCTTCCCGACGATCCAGCGGGTGGCCGATTACGCGTCGACGCTCGACGCGTTCAAGGCCGCCGAGCCCGGCGTGCAGCCCGACGCCGAGTGAATGCCGAGTGACGCCGAGCGATGCCGCGGCCGCCGGCTGGCAGTTTCCGGCGCGCATGAAAAAGGGCGCCCGAAGGCGCCCCGTGCGATGCGGGCCGGCGGCGTTCAGTCGAATAGCGCGTCCGCGAATTCCACGGCGTTGAACGGCTGCAGGTCCTCGACCTTCTCGCCGACGCCGATGAAGTAGACGGGCACCGGGCGCTGCCGCGCGATCGCGGCGAGGATCCCGCCCTTGGCGGTGCCGTCGAGCTTCGTGACGATCAGGCCCGTGAGGCCGAGCGCATCGTCGAATGCCTTCACCTGCGTGAGCGCGTTCTGGCCGGTGTTCGCGTCGATCACGAGCAGCACCTCGTGCGGCGCGCCGTCGTGCGCCTTCGAGATCACGCGCTTCACCTTCTTCAGCTCTTCCATCAGGTGCAGCTGTGTCGGCAGCCGGCCGGCCGTGTCGGCCATCATCACGTCGATCTTGCGCGCGCGCGCGGCGCTGACCGCGTCGAAGATCACCGCGGCCGGGTCGCCGCTTTCCTGCTGGACGACCGTCACGTTGTTGCGTTCGCCCCAGACCGCCAGCTGTTCGCGCGCGGCCGCGCGGAACGTGTCGCCCGCGGCCAGCAGCACCGACTGGTCGAAGCTCTGCAGATGCTTCGCGAGCTTGCCGATGCTGGTGGTCTTGCCCGCGCCGTTCACGCCCGTGATCATCATCACGAGCGGCTGCGCGCGGCCGAGCATCAGCGATTTCTCGAGTGGCTTCAGCAGTTCGACGAGCAGGTCGTGCAGCGCGCTCTTCACCTGCTGCGGATCGGTCAGCCGGCCGGTTCGCACTTTCTCGCGCAGCGCACCGAGCAGGTACTCGGTCGCATCGACGCCGGCGTCGGACATCAGCAGCGCGGCTTCGAGTTCTTCGTACAGGTCTTCGTCGATCTTCGTGTTGACGAACACGCCGGTGATGCTCGAACCCGTCTTCGCGAGCCCCGTTTTCAGGCGCACGAGCCACGATTTCTTCGCCGAGGCGTCCTGCGTCGGCGGCGGCACGATCTCGACCGCTTCGACGACTTCGTCGGTGCCGTCGTTGGTCGGCGTGACCGTCATCACGACGGCCGGCGCGGCCGGTTGCGGTTGCGCGGGGGCGGGGGCGGGCGGTGCTTCGATCGCCTGACGGGCATCGCGGGCGGGCGCGTCGGACGGCTCGTCCGGTTGCAGCGCGTCGGCCGATTGCGATTCCGTGGAGTCGGACTCCTGCGTTTTCTTGAATCGTTTGAAGAAGCTGAACATGGTCTGACGTCGGGAAGAGGGCGGGGCGCCGCGGGGCGGCGCGCGGCAGGGGCTGTCGGGCGTGCGCACGGCGGCCGAAACCGTGCATTTTATCAGTGCGGCGCGGCACTCGCGTCAGCCGGTGCCGCCGCTGTGGTAACGTGCGCCTGTTTGGCGGTGCGCCCCCGTGCGCACCCGGTCCCTCCGTCGTCGATATTTCGTATGTCCCGTTCCTCTTCCGGCCGCCCGGCGGCCCCCTCCGGCCGCGGCAAGCCGCACACGATCCGCATCATCGGCGGTGACTGGAAACGCACGCCGCTCGCCGTGCTCGATCTCGACGGCCTGCGGCCGACGCCCGATCGCGTGCGCGAGACGCTGTTCAACTGGCTCGGCCAGGATCTCGACGGCCGGCGCTGCCTCGACCTGTTCGCGGGCACCGGCGCGCTCGGGTTCGAGGCCGCGTCGCGCGGCGCGACAAGCGTCGTGATGGTCGAGCGCCACCCGCGCGCGGCGCAGCAGCTGCGTGCGATCAAGGAGAAGCTCGGCGCGCGCTCGGTCGAGGTCGCGGAAGCCGACGCGCTGCGGCTCGCGGCCGGGCTGACCCCGGGCGCGTTCGACGTCGTGTTCCTCGATCCGCCGTTCGGCGAGGCGGCCGTGCTCGATCGCGTGATCGTGCTGGCGGCGCCGCTCGTCGCGCCGGATGGCTTGCTCTACGTCGAGACGGGGGCGGAGCTCGACCCGGCCGCGCACGAAGCGCTCGCCGGCTGGCAAGTGGTCAAGCACGGCAAGGCCGGTGCGGTTCACTACCATTTGCTGCAGCGCGAAAATGATGAATAATGCGCGTTCCATACGAGGCGGCGCGCCGGAAAGGCGACGCATGCCCATCTCGGCAGTGGCGTGCGCATCGCACGGCTGCCAACCCGTTTGCGTGATGACAGGAGGAGCGACATGGTAGTCGCCGTGTATCCCGGTACGTTCGATCCGCTGACGCGCGGGCACGAAGACCTCGTGCGGCGTGCGTCGAGCATTTTTGATACGCTGGTGGTCGGTGTGGCCGACAGCCGCGCGAAGAAGCCGTTCTTCTCGCTGGAAGAACGTCTGAAGATTGCGAACGAGGTGCTCGGCCATTATCCGAACGTGAAGGTGATGGGGTTCAAGGGCCTGTTGAAGGACTTTGTCCGCACCAACAACGCGCGCGTGATCGTGCGCGGCCTGCGTGCCGTGTCCGATTTCGAGTATGAGTTCCAGATGGCGGGGATGAACCGCTATCTGCTGCCCGACGTCGAAACGATGTTCATGACGCCGTCCGATCAATACCAGTTCATCTCGGGGACGATCGTGCGCGAAATCGCGCAGTTGGGCGGCGATGTCAGCAAATTCGTGTTCCCGTCCGTCGAGAAGTGGTTGACCGAGAAAGTCGCCGCGATGGGAGGCCCGGCCGCGTGATGCGGCGCCGGCCGGTTTCATTTCGAAGCCGGCCGCTGGCCTAAGAAGTGAGATCAGTATGTCTTTGATGATTACCGACGAGTGCATCAATTGCGACGTGTGCGAGCCCGAGTGCCCGAACGGCGCGATTTCGATGGGCCCGGATATCTACGTGATCGACCCGAACAAGTGCACCGAGTGCGTCGGCCATTTCGACGAACCGCAGTGCCAGCAGGTGTGTCCGGTCGAATGCATTCCGCGCGATCCGCAGCATGACGAATCGCACGCGCAGTTGATGGAGAAGTATCACGCGTTGACCGCCGCGAAGGGCGACGACGCGCAGTGACCCCGCCGTGACGCACGCGTCGCGACGTCACGATTTCCTCGACCGGCGCCCCTCGGCGCCGGTTCCGCTTCCCGCTTGTGCCTCAGCCGATCAAGTCGCGCAACGCCGCGACGAGCGCGTCGCATTCCGCGTCGGTGCCGACGGTGATGCGCAAGTGCTGGTCGATGCGCGCCGCGCGGAAGTGCCGCACGAAAATTTCCCGATCCTTCAGCTTTGCCGCGATCGCGCCCGCATCGTGCGCGGGGTGGCGCGCGAACACGAAATTCGCGGCCGACGGCACGACGTCGAAGCCGAGCGCCTCGAGCGCGCGCGTGAGGCGCGCACGGGTATCGATCACGCGCCGGCAGGTCGCGTCGAAATAGTCGGTGTCTTCGTATGCGGCCTGGGCGGCGACCTGCGCGAGCCGGTCGAGCGGATAGGAGTTGAAGCTGTCCTTTACGCGATTGAGCGCGTCGATCAGCGCCGCATCGCCGAACGCGAAGCCGACGCGCATGCCCGCGAGCGAACGCGCCTTCGACGTCGTGTGCACGACGAGCAGGTTCGGATAGCGGTCGATCAGCGTGATCGCGGATTGCGCACCGAAATCGACATACGCTTCGTCGATCAGCACGACCGACGACGGGTTCGCGGCCGCGATACGTTCGATGTCCGCGAGCGGCAGCGCGCGCCCGGTCGGCGCGTTCGGGTTCGGAAACAGCACGCCGCCCGCGTCGTCGAGATAGTCTTCGACTCGGATCGAGAAGTCGTCCGCGAGCGGCACGACCGTGGTCTCGACGCCGTACAGGCGCGCGTAGGTCGGATAGAAGCTGTACGAGATGTCGGGAAAGCGCAGCGGCCGGTCATGCTTGAGCAGTGCCTGGAATGCGTGCGCGAGTACCTCGTCGGAGCCGTTGCCGACGAAGACCTGTTCGGGCTTGATGCGGTGATGGGCCGCGACCGTCTCGCGCAGTGCGCGCGCGAGCGGATCGGGATAGCGGCGCAGCGTGTCGCCGGTGTCACCGAGTTCGCGTGCGATCGCCGCGACGACGCGCGGCGAAGGCGGATAGGGATTCTCGTTGGTGTTCAGCTTGACGGGGTGTGCGAGTGCGGGCTGTTCGCCCGGCACGTAAGGCACGAGTTGCTGAACGACGTCGCTCCAGTAACGGCTCACCGCTTGGCTCCTGACGGGCAAAAACGACCAGATTACCGCATGTGGGCGACGCGGTGCGTAATTGCACGGGGCCGAGAGGCCGCCCGGCGCCACCGGACGGCACGTTGCACCGTGCCGGTGCGGCTTCAGTTGCGATGCAGCTGCATCGTCGCGCGGTCGAGCTCACCCTTGACGACCATCGGCATCACGGCGAGCGCGCGCTCGATCGATGCGTCGATCACGTCCTGCTCTTCACGGCGCGGCGGCTTCAGCACGAAGTTCGCGACGTCGGGCTTCGCGCCGGCACGCGCGCCTTCCGGGATCAGGTCGCGCGGATGGCCGATGCCGATGCGCAGCCGCCAGTACTGCTGCGACGACAGGTGCGCGGAGATGTCCTTCAGGCCGTTGTGGCCGCCGCTGCCGCCGCCGAGCTTGAGCTTCACGGTGCCGGGCGGCAGATCGAGCTCGTCGTGAGCGACGAGGATCTGGTCGGGCAGGATCTTGAAGAAACTCGCGAGCGCGACGACCGACTGGCCGGAGCGGTTCATGTAGGTTTGCGGCTCGAGCAGGTGGACTTCCTCGCCGTGCAGGCGCGCTTTCGCGTAGAAGCCGTGGAAGCGGCGCTCGTCGCGCAGCGTCGCGCCCGCTTCGCGGGCGAGCTGGTCGACCAGCCAGAAGCCGGCATTGTGGCGCGTCGCAGTGTATTCCGCCCCGGGGTTGCCGAGGCCGACGATCAGTTTGATCATGACGTTTCGTAGGCGGCAGCGGCCGCCTGGGCGCAGAAAAAGAAAAACCCGCCGGGCGAGCCGCGGCGGGTTGCGTCGACCGTTTCGTGAAACCGATCGAACGGGCGCGTGGGCAGCCCTTAGGCAGCCGGCGTTTCGCCTTCGCCTGCTGCGTCCGACACGGCGCCAGCCGGGATCGTCGCCGATGCGACAACCGGGTTTTCCGCGTCGATGTGCGCGACCAGTGCCACGCCGCTCGGCAGCGTGATGTCCTTCGCGTGCAGCGACTGACCTGCTTCGATCTTCGACAGGTCGACTTCGAGGAATTCCGGCAGAGCCGACGGCAGGCACTCGACTTCGATTTCCGTCGCGACGTGCGAGACGACTGCGCTCGACAGCTTCACTGCCGGGCTGACTTCAGCGTTCAGGAAGTGCAGCGGCACCTTCGTGTGCAGCTTCTTCTTCGCGTCGACGCGCTGGAAGTCCACGTGCAGCACGAGTTGCTTGAACGGGTGGTATTGCACGTCGCGCAGCAGAACCTGTTGCGACTGGCCGGCCACTTCGAGATCGAGGATCGACGAGTGGAAGGCTTCCTTCTTCAGTGCGTGCCACAGCGCGTTGTGATCGAGTTCGATCTTTTGCGGGGCTGCTTCGCCACCGTAGACGATACCCGTGGTCTTGCCAGCGTTGCGCAGGCGGCGGCTCGCACCCGTACCTTGCTCTTGGCGCTCGAAAGCGACGACTTTCATGTGATTCTCCATTAGCTGCCCGCGACCAGGCAGTAAAACGGGGCCTGCGAAATGGCGGCCCCTGATGAAACGGGCGGGGTTTCGTCTATCCCGTCCGATTGTGCAAAAAGCGAAGCGTTGCCGCTTCGCTTTCTGCGCATGCTTTTTTGTGTCGTTACGCGATCAGGATTCCGCGAACAGCGACATCACCGAGTCGCCGCGACGGATTCGCGAGAACGTTTCGGCCAGCAGGCTCGCGCTTGTCAGCGAGCGGATCTTCGAGCAGGCCAGCGATTCGGCCGACAGCGGGATCGTATCGGTGACGACCAGCTCGTCGAGCTCCGATGCGGCGATACGCTCGGCGGCGCCACCCGACAGAACCGGGTGCGTCGCGTACGCGAACACTTGCTTCGCACCGCGATTCTTCAAGACTTGCGCGGCCTTGCAGAGCGTGCCGGCCGTATCGACCATGTCGTCCATGATCACGCAGGTGCGGCCTTCGACTTCACCGATGATGTTCATCACTTCGGCGACGTTCGCTTTCGGACGACGCTTGTCGATGATGGCGAGATCGCAGTTGAGCTGCTTCGCGAGTGCCCGGGCGCGGACCACGCCGCCGACGTCCGGCGACACGACGAGCAGATCCGAGTAGTTCTGCTTGCGCAGGTCACCCAGCAGGATCGGCGTTGCGTAGATGTTGTCGACCGGGATGTCGAAGAAACCTTGAATCTGGTCGGCGTGCAGATCCATCGTGATGATCCGCTCGACGCCGGCGATTTCCAGCATGTTCGCGATGACCTTCGCCGAGATCGCGACACGCGCCGAGCGCGGGCGACGGTCCTGGCGGGCATAGCCGAAGTAGGGGATGGCAGCGGTGATCCGGCCGGCGGACGCGCGCTTGAGCGCGTCGACCATGATCATCAGTTCCATCAGGTTGTCGTTCGTCGGCGCGCACGTCGATTGCAGGACGAAGACGTCCTTGCCGCGCACGTTTTCCTGGATCTCGACTTGAATCTCGCCGTCGGAGAAACGGCTGACCATTGCTTTGCCGAGGGGGATTCCAAGGATATTGACGACTTCCTGGGCGAGCGCGGGATTCGCGTTGCCAGTAAAGACCATCAGGCCATCAAGGCTGTGGCTGCTCATCGTGCACCTGCTTCAGGCTTGGGCGGGAAATGCGGGAAAATTTTTGGCAGGGGAGGAAGGACTCGAACCCTCGCATGCCGGAATCAAAATCCGGTGCCTTGACCAACTTGGCGACTCCCCTACACTCAACTGATAACTTCACCGGCGTTGTAGGCCATCCGGTAAAGCAAAACTTCATGACGCGAAAGCGAAGAGCGGATGCTCGTTCAGACTCTCGGCAACTGCACCGTTCCAACCGGTGGGCAGCTTGGCTTTCGCCGCTTCTGCCTCGTGCTTGCTTTGAAACGCTGCAAACACGCTTGCTCCGGAGCCGGTCATCCTCGCGGGGGTCACATTATACAACCATTTGACCACCTGCGCAACTTCCGCGTACTTACTTGTCACAACTTGCTGCATATCGTTCCGGCCGAAACTGTCTGGCCATCCCGCGTCGCTGTTTTGCTGTGCAAGAAAGTCAGCAATTGTGACTGGCTTCGTATTTCTTGTCAACAACTCATCTGAAAAAATTTCAGCGGTGGGGACATGAACTCGCGGCGTCACAACCAGGAACCAGCGAGTCGGCAATTCTACCTCAGCTAATTCTTCTCCGATACCCTCTGCGAACGCATTTTTTCCAAAAACAAAAAACGGGACGTCGGCGCCGAGTTTGACCGCGAGCGATTGCAGTTCCGTACGCGACAGGTCGAGCTGCCACAGGCGGTTCAGCGCGAGCAGCGTCGTCGCCGCGTCGGAGCTGCCGCCACCGAGGCCCGCGCCCATCGGCAGGCACTTGTCGATCTCGATGTCGACGCCGGCCGCGGTGCCCGTATGCGCTTTCAGCAGGTTGGCCGCGCGCACGACGAGATCGCTTTCCTCGGGCACGCCCGGCACGTCGGTGACGCGTGCGACGCGTCCGTCGTCGCGCAGCGTGAAGTGGAGCGTGTCACCCCAGTTCAGCAGCTGGAACACGCTTTGCAGATCGTGATAACCGTTCGGGCGACGGCCGGTGATGTGCAGGAACAGGTTGAGTTTCGCGGGCGCAAGGCAGTTGCGCAGCGAGCGGGTCGAATCGGTCATGCGTATGTCGGGGCTAGGTTCACGTGCTTACTGGTCGAGCACGAGCTTGATGTCGAGCGGCGGCGTCGCGCGCACGAGGTTGACACGTTTGACGCCGGTGGCCGGTGCGTCCGCGTAGGCGAGGTAGTCGATCGTCCAGCCGTCCTGGCGAATCTGCTTGACGTGTGTCGCGTCGGCCGGGTCGCGCACCGTCTGCGCGGGCGTGGCGGGCGCGGGCGTCGGCAGCAGCCAGTAGCGCAGGCCAGCCAGCGGCAGCGAGAAGCCGAGCGTGTTCTGCATCAACTCGCCGACGTCGGTCGCGTACTGCGGCTGGCGGTTCGGCAGTTCGAGCGTTGCGGCCTGCGGCGTCGCTTTCACGACTGCGAGCGTCTGGCCGAGCGGGCTGCGCAGTTCGAGCGACACGTCGTCGCCGTGCTCCAGCCAGTCGAAGTTGCCGTACACGTTTTGCTGCCTGCCGAGACGGTCGTTGTACTGCACCGCGAAACGGCCATGGTACGCATGCGTCGCGGCCGTCTGCAACGCGGCGTCAGCCGGCGCGTTCGCCGACGGCGGCGTGCTCGCGCAGCCGGCGAGCGCGAGCGCCGCGCCGGCCGCGGCCAGCGTGCGCTGCGCGCGGGAAGACAGGGAAAGCATCGGGAACATCCGCATCAGAGGCCGTTGATCTGGAGGCGCTTCAGCGTCTGCACGAGCGTGTCGTTGTCGGGCTCGAGCTTTTGCGCGGCTCGCCATGCGATACGCGCGTCGTCCTGCGCGCCGCTTTTCCACAGCACTTCGCCGAGGTGCGCGCCGATCTCGGCATTCGGCTGCAACTCGAACGCGCGCTGCAGCACCTTGGTCGCGCCGGTCGTGTCGCCCATCCGGTACTTCACCCAGCCGAGGCTGTCCATGATGTATGCGTCGTTCGGCGCGAGCGACAGTGCCTTGTCGATCAGCTTGCTGGCCTCCGGCAGGCGCTGATTGCGATCGGCCAGCGAATAGCCGAGCGCGTTGTACGCCTGCGGGTTGTCGGGCTGCGTGCGGATCAGTTCGCGCAGCTGCTTTTCCATCGTCGCGTAGTGACCGGTTTTTTCGGCCGCCATCGCGTAGTCGTAGCGCAGGTCGGGATCGTCCGGGAAGTCCTGGACCGCCTGGCCGAGCCGCGCCTCGGCTTCCGGATAGCGCTTCGCGGTGAACAGGATCGACGCGTCGGTGCGTGCGACCACCGCCGCATCGCGTGGATCGCTGATCGGCAGATCGTCGAGCACCTTGCGGGCCTCGTCGGTCTTGCCTTGTTTCTGCAGCAGCTGCGCGCGCGTGATCTGCGCCGGCAGGTAGTGCTGGCTCGTCTGGTCGACCTTGTCGAGCCATTGCGACGCCTGCGCGTCGTTGCCCTGCTCGATCGAGATCTGCGCGAGGTAGATGTAGCCCTGGCCGACGTCGAGGTTCGACTGCTTGTCGCCGAGCTGCACGTATTGTTTCAGGTACGCGCTCGCGTCGTCGAGCTTCTTCTGCTGGATCTTGATCAGCGCGAGCGCCATCAGCGGCGTCGGGTCCTTCGAGTCGAGCTTGCGCATCGTCTCGAACTGTTTCTGCGCGTCGTCGAGGCGGTCGTCGGCGAGATAGAGCTGCGACAGCGCGAGTCGCCCATCGCGCGACTTCGGATTCTGCTGAACATATTTCTCGAACGACGCGATGCCGGCCGCGCGCTCCGCGGGGCCCATCTGCGACAGCATCAGCGCCGCCGGCAGGTAGTCAGGACGGATCTGCAGTGCCTGCTTCAGCGACCGCGCCGCGCCTTCCTTGTCGTCGACCGCCAGTTGCTGCCGCGCGATCGCGAGCTGCGCCTCGGGGCGGTTCATGTCGTTCTTCAGCATGTCCTTCAGCACCGCGAGGCCGGCGACGCGGTCGGAGCCGCGCACCAGCAGCGCCTGCAGCGCGAGGATCGCGGGACCGCGCGTTTCGCCGGTCGCGCGGGCCAGTTCGCGCGCGAGCAGCGGCTGCGCGTCGGCCGGCTTGCCGGCGAGCACCAGCAGCGCGGCGTCGACTTGCGATGCGCGGTTCGAATCGGGCGCGTACTGGCGCCACAGATTGGCCGCGGACAGCGCGTCGGCCGGGCTTTGCGCGCCCAGTGCGATCTCGGTCGCACGCTGCGCCATGCGCGGATCGCGCGTGTCGCGGGCGAGGGCGAGGTAGGTCTGGTAGGCCGGCGCCGGCTGGTTGCGCTGGAGCGCAACTTCGGCGGCCAGCACCTGATAGACGATCTGGCTCGTCAGCGGGACGCCGGGGAGATTCTTCTGCTCGTCCGCCATCACATGCTCGAACGCGCCCTGCGGCTGCGCGTCGTCCGATGCCGGATCCTGCGCGTGAGCCGGGAAGGCGGTGAGGGTCCAGGCGGCGAACAGCGCGGCGCCGAGCGCACGGCGGACCGGGAAGGCGCGCGCGCCGTGCTCGGCGGCGGGGCGCTTCAGAAGCAGCTTCGAGGGCAGAGTCATGGAAATCCGTTCGATGTTTCAACCGATTGTAACGCGCTCGCTACAATACACGCACGATCGTGAATCCCGTTTCAGACCCGCAAAACATGCCAGAGTTGCCAGAAGTCGAAGTCACGCGCCGGGGCATCGAGCCCTTTGTCGCGGGCCGCCGCGTCGAGCGTGTCGACATCCGTACCGCGATGTTGCGCTGGCCCGTGCCGGCGGGGCTCGCGGAGCAATTGCGCGCACGCGAGGTGCTCGCCGTCGAGCGTCGCGGCAAGTACCTGCTGTTCGAGGTCGACGCGGGCTGGTTCATCGTTCATCTCGGGATGACGGGCACGCTGCGCGTACTGCCCGCGGCCGGCGTGCCGGTCGCCGCGAAACACGACCACATCGACTGGATCTTCGACGAGTTCGTGCTGCGCTTTCGCGATCCGCGCCGCTTCGGCGCCGTGCTGTGGCACCCGCGCGAGGCGGGCGACGTGCATGCGCATCCGCTGCTCGCGAGCCTCGGCGTGGAGCCGTTCTCGCCGGCGTTCACCGGCGCGCTGCTGCACGCGCGCACGCGCGGCCGCACGGTGTCGGTCAAGCAGGCGCTGCTCGCGGGCGACATGGTCGTCGGCGTCGGCAATATCTATGCATCGGAGAGCCTGTTTCGCGCCGGTATCCGGCCGACGACGGCCGCCGGCAAGGTATCGCTGCCGCGCTACGAGCGACTGGCCGACGCGGTGCGCGCGACGCTCGCCGACGCGATCGAGCGCGGCGGCAGTACGTTGCGCGATTTTGTCGGCAGCAACGGCGAAAGCGGCTATTTTCAGCTCGACTGCTTCGTCTACGACCGTGCGGGGCTGCCTTGCCGCGTATGCGGCACGCCGATCCGCCAGATCGTGCAGGGTCAGCGCTCGACCTATTTCTGCCCGACCTGCCAGCGTTGAGCCCCGTTGAAACCTTTTTTCAAAGATTCGAACACTTGAAGCCGCCCCGCATTGCCCCCGCTCCGTTCCCCGTCACGCCGCTGCACCGCACGTTCGCCACGCGCCTGATCGCATGGCAGCGCATGCACGGCCGCCACGACCTGCCGTGGCAGAACACCCGCGATCCGTACTGGATCTGGCTGTCGGAAATCATGCTTCAGCAGACGCAGGTATCGACCGTCATCCCGTACTACCTGCGCTTTCTCGAACGCTTTCCCGACGTCGCCGCGCTCGCGGCCGCCCCGGCCGACGACGTGATGGCGCTGTGGGCCGGCCTCGGCTACTACTCGCGCGCACGCAACCTGCACCGCTGCGCGCAGGTCGTCGTCGCCGAGCATGGCGGTGTATTCCCGTCGACGCCCGACGCGCTCGCCGAACTGCCGGGCATCGGGCGCTCGACGGCCGCGGCGATCGCGTCGTTCGCGTACGGTGCGCGCGCGACGATCCTCGATGGCAACGTGAAGCGCGTGCTCGCGCGGGTGTTCGGTGTCGAAGGCTTTCCGGGCGAGAAGCGTGTCGAGAACGACATGTGGGCGTTGGCCGAATCGCTGCTGCCGGATGCCGCGAACGAGGCCGACGTGAGTGCCTATACGCAGGGGCTGATGGATCTCGGCGCGACGCTGTGCGTGCGCGGCAAACCGGATTGCGCGCGCTGTCCGTTCGCGGGCGACTGCGTCGCGCAATCGACGGGCCGCCAGCGCGAACTGCCGGCCGCGCGGCCGAAGAAGGCCGTGCCGACGCGCAAGACCTGGATGCTCGTGCTGCGCGACGGCGACGCCGTGCTGCTCGAGCGGCGTCCGCCCGCCGGCATCTGGGGCGGCCTGTGGTGCCTGCCGCAGGCGGACGGCGATGCCGCACTTGCGGCACTCGCACGCGGCTTCGGCGGTGGCGGCCCGGTGCCGCTCGCTCCGTTCACGCACACGTTCACGCATTTCCGGCTCGAGATCGAGCCGCGGCTGAGCGACATGACGAACGGCGGGCTGCCGGCCGCGCACGCGCAGGATGCCGAGACGGCGTGGGTGCCGCTAAGCGGGCTCGATGCGTACGGCGTGCCGGCGCCGGTGCGCAAGCTGCTCGATGCGCTGAGCGGGCCGCTGCTGTAACGAAAGGGGATGGGGCGGGTCGCGCTCGGGACGACGCCCGGCCGCCGCGGGGCATCCATCCGTTGGGCGACGCACGGCGTCGGCACCGCTGCGACGCTACGATGTGACCGGGTGGCCGATGCCTACAGCCATCCGTGCCGGTCGAGAACGTGGTGCACGGCATCGATCCGCGCGCCGACATCCGGAAACTCCATCAGCTTCTGCCGCGCGCGCAGGTCGAGCGGCAGCAGTTCCGCGAGGCGGTTCGACACCCAGCTCGGATCGTCGAGGCGGAACGGTTCGGCGAACGGCAGCTTGCCCGGTTCGGATTTCTTCAGCGCTTCGATGATGCGCTCGAGCACCTCGGCGCACGAGCCGAATTGCGCGAGCGCCTGCTCGCCTTCGAGCGGGATGTCGTCGGGCAGCGGCTCCGCGATCCCGACCAACAGCCCGTTGCCTTGGACACGATACGACAGCAGCTCGAAACGCTGCGTGCCGATCGCCTCCAGGTACAGCATCCCGAATTCGCCGGTGTCGCACTCGGTGATGCGCGCCATGCAGCCGATGGTCTCGGGCACCGACACGGCGCCGTCCTGCGCGACTTCGGGGCCGCTCTTGAGCAGGCACACGCCGAACGGTGCGTCGTCGCGCAGGCATGCGCGGGACATGTCGAGGTAGCGCGCCTCGAACACCTTGAGCGGCAGCCAGCCACCGGGAAACAGCACCGTGTGCAGCGGAAACAGCGGCAGGTCGATCAGGGTGGTCGATAGGGTGGACATGGCGCGCCGGTGAGAGGGTGGTGTCGCTAAGGTCGGTCGACCTCAGTGACGAGCCGCGACGACGCGTCGACATCCACTGGCGCGTCACGATGCCGCACGATCACGTTCGCATCGTGCGCGAGGCGCGCGGCGAGCGTTTCCGCGATGAATACCGAGCGATGCTGACCGCCCGTGCAGCCGATGGCGACGGTCAGGTAGCTGCGGTTGTCTTCGCGAAAGTGCGGCAGCCATTTCATCAGGAACGCCTGGATGTCGTCGATCATCTGGTGGACGATCGGCAGTGCGTCGAGAAAGGCGATGACCGGCTGGTCCAGCCCGGTGAGCGGGCGCAGCTCATGGTCGTAGTACGGATTCGGCAGCGCGCGCACGTCGAACATCAGGTCGGCATCGAGCGGCACGCCGCGCTTGAAGCCGAATGACTCGAACATCACCATCAGGTCGTTGTTCTTCTGCTCGATGAAGCGCTTGACCCACGTGCGCAGCACGTTCGCGCGCAGGGTACTCGTATCGATCTGGTGGCCGAATTCGGCGAGCGGCGCGACCAGGTCGCGCTCGCGCTCGATCGCTTCCTCGAGCGACGACAGCAGCCCGATGTTCGCGTCGTGCGACGGCGAACCGGACAGCGGGTGGCGTCGGCGCGTTTCGGAGAAGCGCTGGATCAGCGCCTGCGTGCTCGCGTTCAGGAACAGTACGCGGACATCGTGCTCGAGCGACAGCGAGCGGATCAGGCCGGGCAATTCGTCGAGCGACGCGCTCGAGCGCGCATCGATTGCGACCGCGAGCCGATGCTGGCCGCCGTCGGCAAGGTAGCGGGCGAGTTCGGGGAGCACGTGCGGCGGCAGGTTGTCGACGCAGTAGTAGCCTGCGTCTTCAAGCGCATTCAGCGCGACGGACTTGCCTGAGCCGGAGATGCCGGTGATGAGGACGATACGCATGGGAAGCAGAGAATCCTGACGTTTCATCATAGCACCGGCTCGACGCGTCGGCGCTGCGAGGCCGGCGCGGGGAAGTTACACGAGCTTGCCGGGGAACTGACTGTCGGGATCTTGCATCGCAAGTCGTTGCCGATCCATGAAATCGCGCAACGTGTCGATGCCGCGCAGCTGCAGGATCGTGTTCCGCACGGCTGCCTCGACCAGCACCGCGAGGTTGCGGCCGGCCGCCACCTGGATCGTGACCTTGCTGATCGGCAAGCCGAGCACGTCGACCGTCTGGCTTTCCAGCGGCAGCCGCTGGAATTCGCCGTCCGGGCGGCGCACGAGTTGGACGATCAGCTTCAGCTTCATTTTCCGGCGCACGGCGGTTTCACCGAAGATCGTCTTGATGTCGAGCAGGCCGAGGCCGCGCACTTCGAGCAGGTTCTGCAGCAGCGGCGGGCAGCGGCCTTCGACGAAATCGGGGCCAAGTCGGACGAAGTCGACGGCGTCATCGGCGACGAGGCCGTGGCCGCGGCTGATGAGTTCGAGGCCGAGTTCGCTCTTGCCGAGCCCGGAGTCGCCGGTGAGCAGCACGCCCATCCCGAGGATGTCGAGGAACACGCCGTGCAGCGTCGCGCGCGGTGCGAGGATGCGCGACATGTAGAGCCGCAGGCTGTCGATCACCGCGGCGGCCGACATCGGCGTCGTGAACAGCGGCGTGGACGAGCGCGTACAGCGCAGCACGAGTTCGGGCGGCGCGGCGGCGCCGCCGGCGACGACGAGAAACGGCGGTTCGAGCGCGATCAGCTCGGCCATGTGGCGCGAGCGGTCTTCGTCGGTCTGCCGCTGGTAGTAGTCGATTTCGGCTTCGCCGAGCACCTGGATCCGGTTCGGGTGGATCAGGTTCAAGTGGCCGACGAGGTCGGCGCTCGACGTCGCGTTGGCGACGGTATCGGCCGAAAAACCGCGCTCCCAGCCTTCATGCCCCGTCAGCCAGCTCAGTTTCAGCGTGGCCGCGTTGTCGTCGAAGATGCTCTGGGCGTTGATGCTGGACGTATCCATGACTTTCGTCACTCCAATGAGCCGGTGCATGCGCGCGGCGACGGGCGTCGCCATGCCGGACCGGCGCCGGGCGGCCCTGGACGGCGGCGCGTGCCGCCTCGTTCGGGAAAATATTCCGCCCGGATCAACTCAAGGTTGCCACTGAGTGAGCACGCGATGCAACTCGGCGAGATCTGTTTCGTTGTGCAGACGCTCGCGCGCGTCGCGATCGGATAGCAGTTGCGCGATTTCCGACAGGATCTCGAGGTGCTGTTGGGTAGCTTGCTCGGGGACGAGCAGGAAAATCAGGAGACCGACCGGCTGGCCGTCGGGTGCTTCGAACGGGATCGCGTCGGCGAGCCGCACGAACGCGGCGAGCGGGTGCTTGAGCCCCTTGATGCGCCCGTGCGGAATCGCGACGCCCTCGCCGAGCCCGGTCGAGCCGAGGCGCTCGCGCGCGAACAGGTTGTCCGTGACGGTGCTGCGGGCGACGCCGTTCTGATTCTCGAACATCAGCCCGGCTTGTTCGAAGACGCGTTTCTTGCTGGTGACGGAGAGGTCGATGACGACGTTCTCTATGGGCAGGATTTTGGCTAGGCGATTCATGTTGGCAGGCGATTGGGCGGCCTGGGGTCTCCTTGCGGCGGCAGACTGATTTTCCATGTTCGGCGATATCAAGGCGTTTGGCATCGGCAACCTGCAAGGCAGCTACCGCACCCAACGCCCCCCGGCGATAACCGGGACATTATAGAGCACAGCCGCGTGCGTGGCGCGGCATGGACGGACCGGTTGCACCACTGCCGCACGGACACAAAAAAAACGCCCGGCGAACCGGGCGGCGTGGGTGTTGCGGTGAACGTTATTGCGGCGGCAGTTCGATCTGGTCGATCGACGGCTGCAGCTTGATCGGGTCGTGCGCATGGGTCTGCAGACGCTCCATGTGCTTGACGACCTGGCGGTCCAGCTTGTCGATCAGCAGATCGATCGCAGCGTAGAGGTTGCCGTTTGCGCTTTCGACGAAGATATCCTTGCCCTTCAGGTGCAGATTGATTTCCGCGCGCTGCTGCTTGTCCTTTTCCTTGTGGTTGTCGACCGAGAGGATCACAGTGCCATCGATCACCTGATCGCTATGCCGTAGCACCCTGTCCAGCTTGGTGATCACGTATTCGCGAATTGCAGGCGTGACTTCGAGATGATGTCCACTGATCTTCAGGTTCATAGTGCTTCTCCAAGCGAGTGACCACCCGGCCGCATCGAGGCGGCGCTCCGGTCGACTTGCCCTTGCCGTACGTGACGGCAAATTCGCGGACAGGTCGCCCGGCTTGTCCCCCGTGTGCGCGGTGGCCGGAAGACGCCCGCCGCCGGGCAGGCAGCAGGCTAAAGAGACTTGCGCAGATTCACTGCTGGGATTTTGAGGGCTTCGCGATACTTGGCAACCGTGCGGCGCGCAACCACGAAACCCTGTTCTGCCAGCAGCTCGGCAATGCGGCTGTCCGAAAGTGGCGATTTTGGGTCTTCAGCTCCTATCAGTTGCTTGATGAGGGCTCGGATGGCGGTCGACGATGCGGCGCCCCCGGTGTCGGTCGAAACGTGTGACCCGAAGAAGTACTTGAATTCCAGCGTACCGAACGGGGTCAGCATGTACTTGCCTGTTGTCACACGGCTGACAGTCGACTCGTGTAGGCCCAGCGTATCAGCTATTTCCCGCAAAACCAAGGGGCGCATGGCAATTTCACCATGCGCGAAGAAATTCTTTTGACGTTCGACAATGGCCTGCGCGACACGCAGAATCGTGTCGAATCGCTGCTGGATGTTCTTGATCAGCCAGCGTGCTTCCTGGAGCTGCTGCTTCAGCGATCCGGCCGACGGATCGCCGCGGCTGTTGCGCAGGATGTTCGCGTACAGGTTGTTGATCCGCAGGCGCGGCATCACTTCCGGATTGAGTTCCGCGAGCCAGCCCTGGCCAGCCTTCTTCACGATGATGTCGGGCACGACGTAGTCGGCCTCGGCCTTGCCGTATGCGGCGCCGGGGAACGGCTCCAGCGAGCGGATCAGCGCGTGTGCGTCGCGCAGCGCGTCGTCGCTCGCCTTCAGGTGCTTGCGCAGCCGCGTGAAGTCGCGCGCGGCGAGCAGCTCGAGGTGCTGCGACACGATCTCCAGCGCGAGCGTGCGGGTGGGGGACGGATCGAGGCGCAGCAACTGCAGCTTCAGGCATTCGGAGGCCGAACGGGCCCCGACCCCGGCCGGGTCGAAACTGTGCAGCAGCGCGAGCGCCGCATTCAGTTCGTCGCAGTCGATTTCCAGTTCCGGCGGCAGGTCGTTGAGCACTTCGTCGAGCGAGGCGGTCAGATAGCCGTCGTCGTCGAGCGATTCGATCAGGAACATCACGAGTGCGCGATCGCGCGGGCCAGCCTGCGTGACGCGCAATTGCGCGGACAGGTGGTCGCGCAGCGACGTCGCGGCTTCCTGCACCTGCAGCGGCGGAAGGTCGTCGTCGTCCGAGGCACCGCTCGAGCGGCCGTACTCGTCGAGATTCCACTGCGGGCCGTCGCCGGCGTCGCCCGACCCGTAGCCGTCGTATTCGTCGGCGCCGGCCGGCTCGTCGCGCTCGGCGCGATCGCTCGACTGGCTACTGCTGTTCGCGGGGCCCGGCTCGATGTTCTGTCCGGAAGGCGCCTGCGCAATCAGCGATCCGTCCGACGCGACACGCAGCGGACTCGAGATCCATTCGTCTTCGTTCTCGAGCAGCGGATTCTGTGCGACGGCCATCGCGACTTCCTGCTGCAGTTCGAGCGTCGACAGTTGCAGGAGCCGGATCGACTGCTGCAGTTGCGGGGTCAGCGCCAGGTGTTGCGACAGGCGGAGTTGAAGGCTGGCTTTCATGGCAGAGAGGGAGTCATACCGGCAGTTTGCCACGACCGAGCCGCATTGAGCCATCGGCGATTACGCGCGGCGCGGCGCCCGGCCGCGGGCAGGGCCGCCGCGCGGGGCACGCGGGCGCAGCCCCGCGCGGCGATGCCGGGCGGGGTGCAGCCAGCCATAAAAGGGGGAGGTTACATGCGGAAGTGTTCGCCGAGGTACACGCGGCGCACGCTTTCGTTTTCGATGATTTCGCTCGGCGCGCCGGCGGCGAGCACTGAACCGTCGCTGATGATGTATGCGTGGTCGCAGATGCCGAGCGTTTCGCGGACGTTGTGATCGGTAATCAACACGCCGATGTTGCGCTGCTTCAGGAACTTGACGATCTTCTGGATCTCGAGCACCGCGATCGGGTCGACGCCGGCGAACGGTTCGTCGAGCAGGATGAAGTTCGGGCTGGTCGCAAGCGCACGCGCGATCTCGACACGACGACGTTCGCCGCCCGACAGCGACAGCGCCGGGTTCTCGCGCAGGTGGCCGATCTGCAGCTCGTCGAGCAGTTCCTCGGTGCGCGCTGCGATCGCGTCCTTCGACAGTCGCTTGCCGTCGTCGCCGTGCTGCAGCTCGAGCACCGCGCGGATGTTTTCCTCGACGGTCAGCTTGCGGAACACCGACGCTTCCTGCGGCAGGTACGACAGGCCGAGCGATGCACGCTTGTGGATCGGCAGCAGGCTGATCGAGCTGCCGTTCAGCGAGATCTCGCCCGCGTCGAGCGGCACGAGGCCGACGATCATGTAGAACGACGTCGTCTTGCCGGCGCCGTTCGGGCCGAGCAGGCCGACGACTTCGCCGCTCTTCACGTCGAGCGACACGTCCTTGACGACCGTGCGCGAGCCGTAGCGTTTCTTCAGGTTGCGCACGACGAGCGAGCTCGTCGTGCCGGCCGGCTGGCGGTTCGGTAGCGCGTTCATTGTCCCGGCGCTCCCTGGATCGTGGTCGACGGCGACAGCTTCGCCGGCGCGCCGTTCAACTGCCCGGGGCCGCCGCTCTTCGGCGACAGCATCGCGCGCACGCGGCCGTTCGGATTGCCCGGCGCCGCGACGTCCTTGCCGCCCTTCGCGGTGTAGAAGTCGCGCTGGCCGTCGTACGTGATCACGCTGCCGTGCACGGTGTCGGCGATTGTCGACGAACCCTGCAGGCGGCGCACGGTCGCGGCGGTCGTCAGCGTCGTCAGGTCCTGCTTGCCGTCGTAGTCGATGCGCTCGGCGTCGCCGTCGATGTACTCGTCGAGACCTTCGCGTTTCTGGCGGAACGTCGCGTGCTTCTTGCCGCTGCCGAACGACGTCGCGTACTGATAGCCTTCCGGATCCTGGCGCACTTCGACGCGATCGCCCTTGATGATGATCGTGCCCTTCGTGATCACGACGTTGCCGGTCGCGACTGTCACCTGCTTCAGGTCGTCGTAGGTGAGGTTGTCCGCCTCGACGTTGATCGGCTTGTTCTGGTCAGCCTTCTCGGCATGGGCGAGCGGCGCCAGCCCGACGAGCGGGAGCGCCACGAGCGTCGCGGCGAGCGCGGCGCGGACGGCGCGCGCAGCGCCGCCGGAATTCTGTCGAGGGAACGGTTCGTTCATGCAGTCACGTGAGGGATGCGTTACCTGGATTGACCTTTCGAGCCGCCGGACGTGTCCGCCGCGGCAATCGTGCCGCGCACGTTGCCGTAAAGCTCGATGACCCGGGTGACGTTGTTGTACTTCATGCCGTCGGTCGCGTTGACGAGCGACAGGCCGCGCTGAAGTTTAACCGGCTTTTCGGTCTTGATCACATCGTCATTGACGAAGATCCGGAAATGCTGGGAATCGGCCTGCATCTGCGGATCGCCGCCGCCGGCCACGCGCAGGATGCGCGCGTCGTCGTACAAGTCGACGATCGACACGTCGCCGTTGACGGTGCCGCGCTTCGCGGTGGTCGTGACGACCGGCTTGCCGGGCTGGAATGCGCGCATGGCCGGATCGGTCAGGTCGCTGTTGTCGGTGTCTTCATAGTGGATCAGCTTCGCGGCCGTCAGCCGGTACTGGGTCGTGCCCGACTGGTCGAGCTCGGTGACCGAGAAGTTGTCCGCGAAATAGTCGGGCGTATGGCGCTTCGGCTGCGCGGTGCCCTCGCCGGGCGGCGGCAGCGTTGCCTGCAGCAGCCACCACGTGATGCCCGCGAGCGCGGCGACCGCAATGAGCGGCAACAACTGGGTCCAGCGGAAATGCGTGTTCATCCGTCAGGCTCCGCAGGCAGCCGCGAGCAGCGCGTCGTAGCGGCGCTGCGCGCGCAGGATCGCGTCGCAGACTTCGCGCACCGCGCCGTGGCCGCCGCGGGCCTCGGCCACCCAGTGCGCGCGGGCGATCACTTCGGGGTGCGCGTTGGCCGGCGCGGTCGCGAAGCCGCAGCGCAGCAGCACCGGCAGGTCGGGCCAGTCGTCGCCCATGTAGCCGCATGCGTCGGCGCCGATGTCGAGCGACGCGATCAGGTCGGCGAACACGGTGAGCTTGTTCTCGACACCCTGGAACAGGTGCGCGATCTTCATTTCCTTCGCGCGCGCCGCGACGATCTCCGAGCGGCGGCCGGTGATGATCGCGGTCGCGATGCCGGCCTCGCCGAGCAGCTTCACGCCGTGCCCGTCGAGCGAATTGAACGACTTCATCGCGTCGCCGGACGCGGTAAACAGCAGGCCGCCGTCGGTCAGCACGCCGTCGACGTCGAAAATCATCAGCTTCACGCGGCTCGCGCGTTCGGCCGCAGTCAGCGCTGCGCTCATCAGATCACCTTCTTCGAAAACAGGTCGTGCATGTTCAGCGCGCCGATCAGCGCGCCGTCGGCATCGACCACCAGCATCTGGTTGATCCGGTGGCGCTCCATCAGTTCCACGGCCTCGACCGCGAGATGTTCGGGGCCGATCGTACGCGGTTCGCGGGTCATCACGTCGACGATCGGCAGCGTGCGGAAATCGCCTTCGCGCGCGAGCACGCGGCGCAGGTCGCCGTCGGTGAAGATGCCGGCCACGCGGCCGTCGGCGTCGACCACGGCCGTCATGCCCAGCCGTTTCGCGGTGATCTGGAACAGCGCGTCCGACAGCGTGGCATCGAGCCCGACGCGCGGCACGTCGTCGCCCGAGCGCATCACGTCGCGCACATGGGTGAGCAGGCGCCGGCCGAGCGCACCGCCCGGATGCGAGCGCGCGAAATCCTCGGAGCCGAAGCCGCGCGCGTCGAGCACCGCGACGGCGAGCGCGTCGCCGAGCGCCAGCGCGGCGGTCGTGCTCGCGGTGGGGGCGAGGTTCAGCGGGCACGCTTCCTTCGACACCGCGGCGTTCAGGTTCACGTCGGCGAGCGTGCCGAGGCTCGATTCCGCACGGCCCGTGATCGCAATCAGCTTCGCGCCGATCCGCTTGACGAGCGGGAGGATCGCGACGAGCTCTTCCGATTCGCCGGAATAGGAGATGCCGATGAAGACGTCGTCCGACGTGACCATGCCGAGGTCGCCATGGCTGGCCTCGGCCGGGTGGACGAAGAAGGCCGGCGTGCCGGTGCTCGCCAGCGTGGCCGCGATCTTGCGGGCGATATGCCCCGATTTGCCGATGCCGGATACCACGACGCGCCCGCGGCAGCCGAGCAGCAGCGCGACGGCCTGCACGAAGTCGCCGTCGAGCTGGTCGCGCAGCGCGCGCACGGCGTCCGCCTCGATGTCGAGCACGTCGCGGGCGAGCGCGAGCGCCCGGTCATCATTGATTTTCGCTATCATGCGCGGAGTATAGCAAAGGCGTTTGTTCGCCGCGCCGCACCTTCGGACTCGTCCGAGGTCGCTTGCCCCCCGCCACCACCCGCGCCCGCATTGCCGTGGCCCCGACGAACGAGGACGCTTTGCCCGTGATTTCCCCGCTCGAAATGACCCTGCTGCTGCTGCTGGCCTCGGTGGTGGGCGTCGTCGTCTTTCGCTCGTTGAATCTGCCGCCGATGCTCGGCTACCTGACCGTCGGCATCCTGGTTGGCCCGCACTCACTTGGCATCGCCGCGGACCTCGAGCGGGCCGAGCACCTCGCGGAATTCGGCGTGGTATTCCTGATGTTCTCGATCGGCCTCGAATTCTCGCTCGCGAAGCTGAGGGCGATGCAGCGGCTCGTGTTCGGACTCGGGCTGCTGCAGGTGGTCGTGACGCTCGTGCTCGCGGTCGCGCTCGGCGCGCTGTTCGAGCGCTGGGTGCACATCACGTGGCAGGGCAGCGTCGCGCTCGGCGGCGCGCTCGCGATGTCGTCGACGGCGATCGTGTCGAAGATGCTCGCCGAGCGGCTCGAGATCGAGACCGAGCACGGCCGCAACATCTTCGGCGTGCTGCTGTTCCAGGATCTCGCGGTGGTGCCGCTGCTGATCGTGATCGCCGCGTTCGGCGCGGAGTCGTCGAAGGATCTCGCGATCACGCTCGGCTTCGCGGCGGTCAAGATCGTGATCGCGCTCGCGCTGCTGCTCGTCATCGGCCAGCGCTTCATGACGCGCTGGCTCAACGTGGTCGCGCGGCGCCGCTCACAGGAACTGTTCGTGCTGAACCTGCTGCTCATCACGCTCGGCGCCGCGTTCATCACCGACCGCTTCGGCCTGTCGCTCGCGCTCGGCGCGTTCATCGCGGGGATGCTGATCTCCGAGACGCCGTTCCGTCACCAGGTGGAAGAAGACATCAAGCCGTTTCGCGACGTGCTGCTCGGGCTGTTCTTCGTGACGACCGGGATGCTGCTCGATCCGAGCGTGATCTGGGAGCACCCGTTGCTCGTGCTCGGCTTCTTCGTCGGGCAGATCCTGTTCAAGGGGACGATGATCGCGGGGCTCGCGCGCCTGTTCGGCGCGACGCCGGGCGTCGCGATGCGCACCGGCATCGGGCTCGCGCAGGCCGGCGAATTCGGCTTCGTGCTGCTGAACCTGATCCTCGACCGGCATCTCGTCGATTCGACGCTGCTGCAGGCGATCCTCGCGTCGATGCTGCTGTCGATGCTCGCCGCGCCGTTCCTGATCCAGAACGCCGACCGGATCGTGATGCGGCTGTCGTCGACGGAATGGATGCAGCAGTCGCTGCAGATGACGCGGATCGCGACGCAAAGCCTCAAGCAGCGCGGCCACGTGATCATCTGCGGCTACGGCCGCGCGGGCCAGAACCTGGCGCGCATGCTCGAGCAGGAAGGCATTTCGTACGTCGCGCTGGACCTCGATCCCGATCGCGTGAGCGCGGCCGCGACGGCCGGCGAATCGGTCGTGTTCGGCGACGCGGCGCGTCGCGAGTCGCTGGTCGCGGCCGGTATCCATCGCGCGGCGGCCGTTGCGATCACGTACGCGAACACACCGTCCGCGCTGCGCGTGCTGCACCACGTGCACGAGCTGGAGCCGACGCTGCCGGCGATCGTGCGCACGGTCGACGACGCCGATCTCGAGAAGCTGCTCGCGGCCGGCGCGACCGAGGTGATTCCGGAGATCGTCGAGGGCAGCCTGATGCTCGCGTCGCACACGCTGGTGCTGGTCGGCGTGCCGATGCGCAAGGTCGTGCGGCGCGTCGAGGAGATGCGCGACGAGCGCTACCGGCTGCTGCGCGGCTATTTCCACGGCGCGGACGACGCGGACGACGACGATCACGAGCAGGTGCGGCTACAATCGGTGCCGGTCGACGCGCGCGCGGACGCGGTCGGGCGCTCGCTGGAAGAGCTCGGGCTGTATGCGCTCGGGCTGGAAGTCACGGCGATCCGCCGGCACGGGATTCGCGGCGTCGAACCCGACCCGCTGACCAAGCTGCGCGCGAGCGACATCGTCGTGCTGCGCGGGCTGCCCGAGGCGCTCGCGCTCGCGGAGGAGCGGCTGTCGCGCCATCGGCGCGAGCCGCCGGCCGCGGTCGCCTGAGTCGCGATTTCGTTGACCTGACCCGTATTGATTCGAAACGGTGCCCGATCTTCGCGCACCGTTTTTTTCGGAGAGTTTCATGCCGCATTCGTCGTCGGGCGCACCGCTCGATCCGGTCGCCTTCATCCACAGCCAGATCCGCACCGTGCCCGACTGGCCGCAGCCGGGCGTGATGTTCCGCGACATTACGACGCTGCTGCAGAGCCCGAAGGCGCTGCGCATCCTCGTCGACCTGTTCGTCGAACGCTATGTCGATGCGAAGCTCGACTACGTCGCGGGGCTCGACGCGCGCGGCTTCATCATCGCGCCGATCGTCGCGTACGAGCTGAGCGTCGGTTTCGTGCCGATCCGCAAGGTCGGCAAGCTGCCGTACAAGACGCGCTCGGAATCCTACGACCTCGAATACGGCAGCGCGACGGTCGAGATCCACGAGGACGCATGCCGCCCCGGCGACCGCGTGATCATCATGGACGACCTGATCGCGACCGGCGGCACGATGATGGCGGGGCGCAACCTGCTGCAGCGGCTCGGCGCGGTCGTCGTCGAGGGCGCGTCGATCATCGACCTGCCCGATCTCGGCGGCTCGACGCTGCTGCGCAACGCGGGGCTGCCCGTCTATACCGTCACCGAATTCCCCGGTCACTGAACGCTGGCCCACGCCGCGAGGTCACGATGCCCAACTTCATGCTGTTTCTCGCCACGTCGATCGCGATCACGTTCGCGCCTGGTCCCGATAACCTGCAGGTGCTCGCACGCGGCATCTCGCAGGGCCGCGCGGCCGGCTTCGTCGCGGCGCTCGGCTTCACGGCCGGGATCCTGTTCCATACGACGCTCGCGGCGCTCGGCGTCGCGGCCGTGCTGCGCTCGTCGCCGGTCGCGTTCCAGGCGCTGAAGCTCGCGGGCGCCGCGTACCTCGTGTGGATCGGCATCAAGGCGCTGCGCAGCCAGGGCCTCGCGAATGCGCATGCGCATGCGCGTGCGCCGCAGCCGCTTCGCGCGATTTTCCGGCAGAGCGTGATCGGCAACCTGATGAACCCGAAGGTCACGCTGTTCTTCGTCGTGTTCCTGCCGCAGTTCGTCGATCCGCACGGCGCGCAGGGCGTGACGCTGCAGATGTTCGAGCTCGGCGCGCTGTTCATGCTGCAGACGGCCGCGATCTTCTCGCTGTTCGGTGTCGGCGCGGGCGCGATCGGCGCATGGCTGAAGCGCCGTCCGAAGGCCGGCGTGTGGCTCGACCGCATTGCCGGCGCGACCTTCATCGCGATCGGCATTCGCGTCGCGCTGAAGGACTGAACCCGATGACGTTTCCGTGCATTGCGGCCGCGCGCCGCTTCGATCCGCTCGCGCACCTGCGTTTCGAGATCGCGGGCGAGCAGGTCGGCTGGGTGCGTCGCCGGGACGTCGCGAAGCTCGCCCGCTGGCCCGACGTGTTCGAGCTGACCGACGAGCGCGTCGTGCTGTCGGCGCGCTATGACACGGTCGATGCACGCAGCATGGCGCTCGCGAGCGCGATCGGCGCGCTGGCGGCCGAAGGCGCGATTCCCGGCTGGCGCGACGAGATCTATGCGATCCGCAACCGCTTCGACGATCCGCCGCTCGCGTATATCGAGCGCGCCGCGTCGCGTTTTTTCGGCACGCAGACTTATGCGGTGCACCTGAACGGCATCGTAGAATATGCGGCTGCGCCGGGTTCGCCCGCCGCGCCGCAGATGTGGCTCGGCCGCCGCAGCGCGACCAAGGCCACCGACCCCGGCATGCTCGACAACGTCGTCGCGGGCGGCATTGGCTGGGGCTTGAGCGTTCACGAGACGCTCACGAAGGAATGCTGGGAAGAGGCCGGCATGCCGGCCGAACTGGCGGCGCGCGCGATCGCGGGCCGGGCGGTGCAGGTGCTGTGCTCGCTGCCGGAAGGCACGCAGTCCGAACTGATCTTCGTGTACGACCTGCCGCTGCCGCGCGACTTCGCGCCGCACAACCAGGACGGCGAAGTGGCCGAGCACGTGCTGGCCGGTGTGCCCGAGGTGATCGGCTGGCTGCGCGAAGGCCGCGCGACGATGGATGCGAGCCTCGCGATGCTCGACGCGCTGCTGCGCCACCGCTGGCTCGCGGCGGCCGACGCGGCGGGCATCGACGCGCTGTTCGTGCCGGCCGCGTAACGCGCCGAACGGCCTATTTGACGAATACCGAAACGAAGGGAGTAGCGGTCATGTCGACCGATCACAGCTTTATCTTGAAACTGTCGTGCCCCGACCGGCACGGCATCGTTCACGCGGTCTCGGGCTTCCTGTTCGAGCGCAGCAACAACATTCTCGACTCGGCGCAGTTCGGCGACAGCCGCACCGGCGAGTTCTTCATGCGCGTGCACTTCGAGCAGGATGCCGACGGCGCGGATGCCGCGTCGGCGCTCGACACGCTTCGCCAGGAATTCGCACCGCTCGCCGAGCAGTTCGCGATGCGCTGGGAGCTGCACGACGCGGCCGTGAAGCCGCGCGTCGTGATCATGGTGTCGAAGATCGGCCACTGCCTGAACGACCTGTTGTTCCGCTACCGCACCGGCCAGCTGCCGATCGAGATCCCGGCGATCGTGTCGAACCACAAGGAGTTCTACCAGCTCGCCGCGAGCTACAACATCCCGTTTCATCACTTCCCGCTCGTGGGTGGCTCGTCCGATGCGGCGAAGGCCGCGCAGGAAGCGCGCGTGCTGGAAGTGATCGACGAGCACCGGGCCGATCTCGTCGTGCTCGCGCGCTACATGCAGATCCTGTCGCCGAACATGTGCCAGCAGCTCGCCGGCCGCGCGATCAACATCCATCATTCGTTCCTGCCGAGCTTCAAGGGCGCGAAGCCGTATTACCAGGCGTTCGACCGCGGCGTGAAGCTGATCGGCGCGACCGCGCACTACGTGACGACCGACCTCGACGAAGGCCCGATCATCGAGCAGGAAGTCGAGCGCGTCGACCACAGCATGACGCCCGACCAGCTCACCGCGATCGGCCGCGACGTCGAGTGCGTGACGCTCGCGCGGGCGGTGAAGTGGCACGTCGAGCACCGGATCGTGCTGAACGGGACGAAGACCGTCGTGTTCCGCTGATCGGCGGTTCGCGTCGGCCGCTAGCCGTCAGCCGGCCCGCAAGTAACAACGCCGCGCCCTGGATGGGGCGCGGCGTTTTTTTATCGCGTGATGCGCGGCGCGTCAGATCAGCCGCAGCATGTACAGCTCGCGCTTCAGGTAGGCATAGAAGATCGGCGCGGCGATCACGCCCGGCAGCCCGAACGCGGCTTCCATGATCAGCATCGCGAGCAGCAGCTCCCACGCGCGCGACTCGATCTGGCCGCCGATGATCTTCGCGTTCAGGAAGTATTCGAGCTTGTGGATCACGACGAGGAACGCGAGCGATGCGATCGCGGTGCCCATGCTGACCGACAGCGACACCGCGACGATCAGCGTATTCGAGATCAGGTTGCCGATCACCGGCAGCAGCCCGACGATGAACGTGACGAGCACGAGTGTTTTGGACAACGGCAGCCGCTGGTGGAAGATCGGCAGCGCGACGAGCAGGTAGATGCCGGTGAAGGCCGCGTTGATCGCCGAGATCTTGATCTGCGCGAACACGATCCGGCGGAACGATTCGGCGAAGCGCGACACGCGCGTGACGAGCGCGGTCGACAGCGGCCGGCGCACCTTGCCGTGCTCGACGCCGATCGCGATCATCGCGCCGATGATCATCCCGAACAGCACATGGCCGAAGCCGCGCGCGACGCTCTTGCCGCCTTGCTGGAGCTGATCCATGTGCGAGTGCATCAGCAGCGCCGCCTTGGTTTTCATCTGTTCGACGTCGACGGGCAGCAGGTTCGCGATCCAGGCCGGCGTGCGGGCACGCGTCTGCTCGACGATCTGCATCAGCTGGCCGAGCAGGCTCTGCAGGTTGGGCACCGTGTGCTCGAAGTGATCGATGATGCCGATCGTCAGGCCCGTGAGCCCGCCGACGATCGCGATCGACAGCAGCACGACGGAGACCCAGCGCGCGCGCATGCTCGTCGTGTGGCGTTCGATCACCGGGGCGATCGTGTGGATCAGCTGATAGACCAGCAGGCCGGCCAGCAGCCCGCCCAGCAGCTTGAGTTCGATGACGAGCACCATCGAGACGAGGGCGAACAGATAGCTGCCAACCTCGATCGCCGACAGCTTCGGCAGGCTGAAGTCGCTCGTCAGCCGCACGCTGCGCAGGTGGGGCTCGCGGCTCTGCGCGTCGCGCGACTCTTGTTGCTTCTCCATCGTGGATTCCTGTCGTTCGTGTGTCGCGCCGCGCGGTGGGCGGCAGGACGGTGCTCGCCCGGCGTCGCACCGGATTGGTGCGGATAGCGAACCTTACGACCGTAAAGTATAGCTGCCATTATGGTCTGTCACGGGACAGTTTGGCTCGTGGTGTAAACGCAGAAGGGAAAACCGCACAAGGGAAAACGAGGAGACCGGCGCCGCGGCGGGCGCCGGCAGGGGCGCGGCCGGGGCGGCCGCGCGCGGGAACGGAAGCGGTCAACCGGCCGCCGCCTTGCGGGGTGAACGCTTGAGTAGCGGCGCGAGGTACTTGCCGGTGAAGCTCGCCTTGGTCTTCGCGACCTCCTCGGGCGTGCCCTGCGCGATGATCTGGCCGCCGCCGGCGCCGCCTTCGGGGCCGAGGTCGATCACCCAGTCGGCCGTCTTGATCACGTCGAGATTGTGCTCGATGATCACGACCGTGTTGCCCTGGTCGCGCAACCGGTGAATCACCTCGAGCAGCAGCGCGATGTCGTGGAAGTGCAGGCCAGTGGTCGGCTCGTCGAGGATGTACAGCGTGCGGCCCGTGTCGCGCTTCGACAGCTCCAGCGACAGCTTCACGCGCTGCGCCTCGCCGCCCGACAGCGTCGTGGCCGACTGGCCGAGGCGGATGTAGCCGAGGCCGACGTCGAGCAGCGTCTTCAGCTTGCGGGCGATCACCGGCACCGCGCTGAAGAATTCGTACGCCTGTTCGACCGTCATGTCGAGCACTTCGCTGATGTTCTTGCCCTTGTAATGCACTTCGAGCGTTTCGCGGTTGTAGCGCTTGCCGTGGCACACGTCGCACGGCACGTAGACGTCCGGCAGGAAGTGCATCTCGACCTTCAGCACGCCGTCGCCCTGGCACGACTCGCAGCGGCCGCCCTTCACGTTGAACGAGAAGCGGCCCGGATCGTAGCCGCGCTCCTTCGCGGTCGGCACGCCCGAGAACAGCTCGCGGATCGGGGTGAACAGGCCCGTGTAGGTGGCCGGGTTCGAGCGCGGCGTGCGGCCGATGGGCGACTGGTCGACGTTGATCACCTTGTCGAAGTGCTCGAGGCCCTCGATGGCCTCGTGCGGCGCCGGCTCGGCCGATGAGCCGTACAGGTGGCGCGCGACCGCGTGATACAGCGTGTCGTTGATCAGCGTCGACTTGCCGGAACCCGACACGCCGGTGATGCAGGTCAGGAGCCCGACCGGCAACTCGAGGTCGACGTGCTTCAGGTTGTTGCCGTGCGCGTCGACGATGCGCAGCATCCGCTCGGGATCGGGCGCGAGCCGCTCGTCCGGATACTCGATCGTGCGCTTGCCGACCAGATACTGGCCCGTCAGCGACTGCGGGTTCGACTGCACCTGCTTCGGCGTGCCTTCGGCGACCACCACGCCGCCGTGCTCGCCCGCGCCGGGGCCCATGTCGACGACGTAGTCGGCCGTGCGGATCATGTCCTCGTCGTGCTCGACGACGATCACCGAGTTGCCGAGGTCGCGCAGGTGCTTGAGCGTCGCGATCAGGCGGTCGTTGTCGCGCTGGTGCAGGCCGATCGACGGCTCGTCGAGCACGTACATCACGCCGGTCAGGCCCGAGCCGATCTGCGACGCGAGCCGGATCCGCTGCGCCTCGCCGCCGGACAGCGTCTCGGCGCTGCGCTCGAGCGACAGGTAGTCGAGGCCGACGTTGTTCAGGAAGGTCAGGCGCGCGACGATTTCCTGGATCACCTTGTCGGCGATCTCGCGTTTCGCGCCGTCGAGCGACAGGCCGGCGAAATAGCCGAGCGCATCGCGCAGCGGCCAGCCGCTGATTTCATAGATGCCGCGCGCGTAGTCGCCCGCGCCGACCCGCACGTGGCGCGCCTCGCGGCGCAGCCGCGTGCCTTCGCACGACGGGCACGGCTGGTTGTTCTGGTACTTCGCGAGTTCTTCGCGCACCGCGACCGAATCGGTCTCGCGGTAGCGGCGCTCGAGGTTCGGGATGATCCCTTCGAACACGTGCTCGCGGATCGTCGTGCGGCCGCGCTCGTTGATGTACGAGAACGGGATCGTCTGCTTGCCCGAACCGAACAGCAGCACCTTGCGGATCTTTTCCGGCAGATCCTCGAACGCGGCGTCGATGTCGAATTCGTAGAACGCCGCGAGGCTCTGCAGCATCTGGAAGTAGAACTGGTTGCGGCGGTCCCAGCCCTTCACGGCGCCCGCGGCGAGCGACAGCGACGGGTGCGCGACGACCCGTTTCGGGTCGAAGAACGTGATCTGGCCGAGGCCGTCGCATTCCGGGCACGCGCCCATCGGGTTGTTGAACGAGAACAGGCGCGGCTCGAGCTCCTGCAGCGAGTACGAGCAGATCGGGCACGCGAACTTCGAGCTGAACAGGTGCTCGTGGTCGGTATCCATCTCGAGCGCGATCGCGCGGCCGTCGGCGAGGCGCAACGCGGTCTCGAACGATTCCGCGAGGCGCTGCTTCATGTCCGGGCGCACCTTCAGGCGGTCGACGACGACGTCGATCGTGTGCTTGTCGTTCTTCTTGAGCTTCGGCAGCGACTCGACCTCGTAGATCTTCGCGACGCCTTCGTTCGCGGTGCCGCCGCCCGAGCGCACGCGAAAGCGCACGAAGCCCTGCGCCTGCATGTCCTCGAACAGCTCGGCGTGCTCGCCCTTGCGGTTCGCGACGACGGGCGCGAGGATCATCAGCTTGGTTTCCTCGGGCAGCGCGAGCGCCGCGTCGACCATCTGCGACACGCTCTGCGCCTCGAGCGGGATGTCGTGGTCGGGGCAGTACGGCGTGCCGACACGTGCGAACAAAAGTCGCAGGTAGTCGTGGATCTCGGTGACCGTGCCGACGGTCGAACGCGGGTTGTGGGACGTCGCCTTCTGCTCGATCGAGATCGCGGGCGACAGGCCCTCGATCAGGTCGACATCGGGTTTCTCCATCAACTGCAGGAACTGGCGGGCGTATGCGGACAGGCTTTCGACGTAGCGGCGCTGGCCCTCTGCATAAAGGGTGTCGAACGCGAGCGACGACTTGCCCGACCCGGACAACCCGGTAATCACGATCAGCTTGTGGCGCGGCAGGTCGAGATTGACGTTTTTCAGGTTGTGGGTGCGTGCCCCACGGATACGGATCTGTTCCATGAACCTGGCGAAAATGGAGGGAACCAAACCTGCTACTATAACGGCTTTTCGAGGCCGTCGTTGGGGGCCCCCAGCCTTTGCAGCAACTGGCAGCAAGGCGGTGCCCACGCCGGGGAAGCGGCCGCGCCGCACGGCTTCGGGCGGCCCGCAGGCTGCCCGTGGGACGTCCCGGAAAGCGCCTGCCAGGCCTGCCGGGCCGGTGGCCCTGATCTTCCGCCGCCCGCCGCCGGGCGGACATTCCGATCATTCGAAATTCATTCCCGATGTCCAATCCGTCCGCCACGTCTTCCCGCATGAGTGCGCCCGAACTGCGCGCGACCACGTCGCTCGCGGCGATTTTCGCGCTGCGCATGCTCGGTCTGTTCATGATCATGCCGGTGTTCTCGGTCTACGCGAAAACCATCCCGGGCGGCGACAACGTGCTGCTCGTCGGCATCGCGCTCGGGGCCTACGGCGTCACGCAGTCGCTGTTCTACATCTTCTACGGGTGGGCGTCCGACAAGTTCGGCCGCAAGCCGGTGATCGCCACGGGCCTCGTGATCTTCGCGCTCGGCAGCTTCGTCGCCGCATTCGCGCACGACATCACGTGGATCATCGTCGGTCGCGTGATCCAGGGGATGGGCGCCGTGTCGTCCGCGGTGCTCGCGTTCATCGCCGACCTGACCTCCGAGCAGAACCGCACGAAGGCGATGGCGATGGTCGGCGGCTCGATCGGCGTGTCGTTCGCGGTCGCGATCGTTGGCGCGCCGATCGTGTTCCACTGGGTCGGGATGAGCGGGCTGTTCGCGATCGTCGGCGTGCTGTCGATCCTCGCGATCGGCGTCGTCGTGTGGATCGTGCCCGACGCGGCGAAGCCCGTGCACGTGCCGGCGCCGTTCGCCGAGGTGCTGCACAACGGTGAGCTGCTGCGCCTGAACTTCGGCGTGCTCGTGCTGCACGCGACGCAGACGGCACTGTTCCTCGTCGTGCCGCGCCTGCTGGTCGACGGCGGGCTGCCGGTCGCCGCGCACTGGAAGATCTACCTGCCGGTGATGGGGCTCGCGTTCGTGATGATGGTCCCGGCGATCATCGTCGCGGAAAAACGGGGCAAGATGAAGCCGGTGCTGCTCGGCGGGATCCTCGCTATCCTGATCGGCCAATTGTTGCTCGGCAGCGCACCGCATACCATTCTGATTGTGGCGGCGATCCTGTTCGTGTACTTCCTCGGCTTCAACATCCTGGAAGCATCGCAGCCGTCGCTCGTGTCGAAGCTCGCGCCCGGTTCGCGCAAGGGCGCGGCCACCGGTGTCTACAACACCACGCAATCGATCGGGCTCGCGCTCGGCGGCATCGTAGGCGGCTGGCTGCTGAAACACGGCGGCGCGAACACCGTCTTCTATGCGTGTTCTGGGCTCGTGGCGGCGTGGCTTATAATCGCGGCCAGCATGAAAGCGCCGCCGCGCAAGGCCTGAACCTTCTTTTCGGACACGCACGGGCGGCGCTCGCCGGCTTGTCCGGCGGGCCGCTCCGACGACTTTCGCGGGCGGCCCGGCATCGAATTTACTGGAGAAACACATGGCATCCGTCAACAAGGTCATCCTCGTCGGCAATCTCGGCGCCGATCCTGAAGTCCGTTACCTGCCGAGCGGCGACGCGGTTGCGAACATCCGTCTCGCGACGACCGATCGCTACAAGGACAAGGCAAGCGGCGATTTCAAGGAAATGACCGAGTGGCACCGCGTGGCGTTCTTCGGCCGTCTCGCCGAAATCGTCAGCGAATACCTGAAGAAGGGCTCGTCGGTCTATATCGAAGGCCGCATCCGCACGCGCAAGTGGCAGGGCCAGGACGGCCAGGATCGCTACTCGACCGAAATCGTCGCCGACCAGATGCAGATGCTCGGCGGCCGTGGCGGCGCGGGCGGCGGCGGTGGTGGCGGTGACGAAGGCGGTTACGGCGGCGGCTACGGTGGTGGTGGCGGCGGCGGTCGCGGCGGCGAGCAGATGGAGCGCGGCGGTGGCGGCGGTGCTGGCGGTCGTGCCGGCGGCGCACCGCGCGGCGGTGCAGGCGGTGGCCAGAGCCGTCCGAGCGCGCCGGCAGGCGGCGGCTTCGACGAGATGGACGACGATATTCCGTTCTAAGAGGAACGTTAGTTCCCGCTGTACGGATAGGCCCGAACTTCCGAGCTAAATCAGTGATTTGGCCTGGAGCTTCGGGTCTTTTTGCGTGTGCACGTTTTTCGATTCGGCTGGAACGTGCCTAACCGAATGGTTCCGTTCCGTCGAATGGAGCCTGACGTGACTCGATACGCAATTTCTGAAGTGCCGATGGCATTGACCAAGGCCTTCGGCGGAGCCATCGATGCGATGGCGTCGCGCGTGCACGCTGAACTAACTGGCGCCGAGCGCGCCGGAGAACCAGCGAATTACGCTTCCGCGATCGCGACCAGATTGCTGACGCGCTCAACCGACTTTCCGCCCTTCGGCCAGCGGACCAAGGCGTCGCCGCCATCGATCGACAGGACCACACCGTCGCTGCGGTCGACCGTGCCCGTGAGTGTGACGCGGTTCACTTTGGCCGCGGGCGCAAACGACGCCTTGCTGCGGCCCGGCAGCATGTCCATCAGGAACGAAAATACGGGGTACACGATTGCTCCTTCGCGAGCTTGAACTAAGGGTTTTCCCTAGTTTAGCATCGCGCATGCGGCACTGCAACATTTCGGCCCCTTGCGCCGAGGGCGCGCGGCGTGCCGGCAACGTTTTCATTTGTGGTGCAGTGCCGCGCATCTGACTTATGTCACCCCGTCGCCACGATTGACCGGCTAAACTGCTTCTTTCGACGTTTCGATCGAAGGAGACACCATGCGGCGGGTCGTATTCAACCAGAAGGGCGGCGTGGGCAAATCGACGATCGTCTGCAACCTGGCGGCGATCAGCGCGAGCGAAGGAATACGCACGCTCGTCATCGACCTCGACGCGCAGGCGAATTCCACGCGCTATCTGCTCGGCGACCGCGCGAGCGACGTGCATCCCGGCGTCGCCGAATTCTTCGAGACGGCGCTGACGTTCAACTTCCGGCCGGTCGACGTCGCGTCGTTCATCCATCCGACGCCGTTCGACGGGCTCGACGTGATGCCCGCGCATCCGGATCTCGACACGCTGCACGGCAAGCTCGAGTCGCGCTACAAGATCTACAAGCTGCGCGACGCGCTGAACGAGCTCGACACCTATGACGCCGTCTACATCGACACGCCGCCCGCGCTGAACTTCTACACGCGCTCGGCGCTGATCGCGGTCGAGCGCTGCCTGATTCCGTTCGACTGCGACGACTTCTCGCGCCGCGCGCTGTACACGCTGCTCGAGAACGTGAAGGAAATCCAGCAGGACCATAACGCGGCGCTCGAGGTCGAAGGGATCGTCATCAACCAGTTCCAGCCGCGCGCGAGTCTCCCGCAGCGGCTGGTCGACGAACTCATCGAAGAAGGGTTGCCGGTGTTGGCGTCGCGGCTGTCGGCTTCGGTGAAGATCCGCGAGTCGCATCAGCAGTCGACGCCGGTGATCCATCTCGAGCCGGCGCACAAGCTCGCGCAGGAGTTTCGCGCGCTGCATCGCGAGCTGGTCGGGTGAGATCCGCGCCATTAAGTGCGGCAATTCATCCGATAATTTAATTCGTTGTTAATAATTCTGATTCCGATTTCGGAAATAATCCTGGTAACGATTTCAGAATAAATCCGCAGAAAAACGATTACACGGATGGTTGTTCTGTTTTCATACGCACCTTTTTTTCCAATAACGGAAATGGTGACGGGGTAAATATTGCGGGTCGGACGGCGCGTGCTGCTGTAAGAAAGTAAAAAATCTTTTTGGCGCAAGGCGTTGCAGCATGACCCCACCTGCGCATGCGTCCGCCGCGAGGCGGTTATTCCAACCCTTAAGGGTTTTTACCTAGCATTAATGCCATTTAATTGACAATTAATGCATCTAAAATGCCTTCTTCAACTTCTCGCATTCAATGCCGTCTGCGGGTTGAAAATAAGGGAGCAGGCTGTCGATCTGACTTCCATTTCCTTTGTGTCGTCTCTCGCAATTGCCAACAGGAGCATACCCGATGTCCGTATTTGCCCCCGAAAAATTCGCCGCCGATTATCAGTCCGGAATCGCCGCATGGTTCGCACTTGCCCGTCCGGCGATCAACGGTTTCGAGGCTGTCGTCGAACTCAATGTACAGGCGGCCAAGACGGCGCTGGAGGAGTACGAGGACAAGCTGAAGAACGCGTTCAACACCAGCAACCCGGCCGTGGGCTTCGCGCAGCAGGTTGCCGTCCCGCAGGAAGCAGCCGGCAAGGCCGTCGCGTACGGCCGCCACCTGTTCGACATCGCGGTGTCGACGCAGGCCGAGTGGGCGAAGGTCGCGCAGGTTCAGTACGAGCAGAACGACAAGCGCATGAAGGACGTGTTCGGCGAACTGTCGAAGCACGCGCCGGCCGGCTCGGCCCCGGTGGTCGCCGCGCTGAACTCGGCGCTGTCCGCGGCGACGGCCGCGGCCGACTCCGTGCGCGCAGCGGCGGGGCAGGCGATCGAGGCCGCACAAAGCGGTTTCGACGCGGTCAGCGAAACGACGGCGCGCGGTGCCAAGCAGACGGCCACCGCCGCACGCAAGGACGCGGCTTCGCGCGAATCCGCTGCATGAGCGCGTGTCGCGCGCAAGCGCGACACGAGTGAAGAGTGAGCGGCGCCGTGAGGCGCCGGCCGCCGCGTGTGCCGCGTGGCGGCCGGCAATCTTCCGGCTCGCCGCGGCGTGCCCGGGCACGGCCGGAACACGCGGATGTGCCGCGCGCATGCGCGCGCGAACGTGCTGCCGCATCGCGAGCCGCGCGGCGCTCACGCGCCGTCGCCGGCCGCAGTGCCGTACCGGCACCGGCACACAATTCAGATCGACCCACTGATTTCAAAGCAGGAACTGAACATGACGGACGTAGTGATCGTATCGGCCGCGCGGACCGCGGTCGGCAAATTCGGCGGCTCGCTCGCGAAGATCGCGGCACCGGAACTGGGCGCGACGGTGATTCGCGCGGTGCTGGAGCGCTCGGGCGTGAAACCCGAGCAGGTGAGCGAAGTGATCATGGGGCAGGTGCTGGCGGCGGGCTCGGGACAGAACCCGGCGCGTCAGTCGCTGATCAAGGCCGGCCTGCCGAGCGCGGTGCCGGGCATGACGATCAACAAGGTGTGCGGCTCGGGCCTGAAGGCCGTGATGCTGGCGGCGAACGCGATCGCGGCGGGCGACGCGGAGATCGTGATCGCGGGCGGCCAGGAAAACATGAGCGCGGCGCCGCACGTGCTGCCGGGCTCGCGCGACGGGTTCCGGATGGGTGACGCGAAGCTGGTCGACACGATGATCGTCGACGGCCTGTGGGACGTGTACAACCAGTACCACATGGGCATCACGGCGGAGAATGTCGCGAAGGAATACGGGATCACGCGCGACGAGCAGGATGCGTTCGCGGCACTGTCGCAGAACAAGGCGGAAGCCGCGCAGAAGGCCGGCCGCTTCAACGACGAGATCGTGCCGGTGTCGATTCCGCAGCGCAAGGGCGAGCCGCTGCAGTTCGCGACCGACGAGTTCGTGCGTCACGGCGTGACGGCGGAATCGCTGGCGGGTCTGAAGCCGGCGTTCGCGAAGGAAGGCACGGTGACGGCGGCGAACGCGTCGGGGCTGAACGACGGCGCGGCGGCGGTGCTGGTGATGTCGGCGCAGAAGGCGGCGGCGCTGGGCCTGACGCCGCTGGCGCGGATCAAGGCGTACGCGAATGCGGGCGTGGATCCGAGCGTGATGGGCATGGGGCCGGTGCCGGCATCGCGCCGTTGCCTGGAGCGTGCGGGCTGGACGCCGGGCGACCTGGACCTGATGGAAATCAACGAGGCATTCGCGGCGCAGGCGCTGGCGGTGCACAAGCAGATGGGCTGGGACACGTCGAAGGTGAACGTGAACGGCGGGGCGATCGCGATCGGTCACCCGATCGGCGCGTCGGGCTGCCGGATCCTGGTGACGCTGCTGCACGAGATGGTCAAGCGCGATGCGAAGCGCGGGCTGGCGTCGCTGTGCATCGGCGGCGGGATGGGTGTCGCACTCGCGGTCGAACGTGGTTGAGCGGGGCCTGACGAGCATGCCAGCGTACGGCGCAGGCCTGCGCCGCGCACGCGCGAAGCAGCTTTCGCGCGGAACGAGCAACCCGCAACAGGTGTGATGTTCCGGTGCGCGCCGCGTCAGCGACGCGGGCGCACCGAAGCGGTGGGGCGGCGGCAGGTGCCATGCCGTCGCCGCGCACCATTGATTACTTTTCTTCTCGGTAACTTATAGGATGACTAAGCGAATTGCAGTTGTGACGGGTGGGATGGGCGGTCTTGGCGAAGCGATCAGCATCCGGTTGAACGACGCTGGCTACCAGGTCGTTGTCACGTATTCGCCGAACAATACCGGTGCCGATCGCTGGCTGACCGAGATGCACGCGGCCGGTCGCGAATTCCACGCGTATCCGGTGGATGTGGCCGATTACGATTCGTGCCAGCAATGCATCGAGAAAATCGTCCGGGAAGTCGGCCCGGTCGACATCCTGGTGAACAACGCGGGCATCACGCGCGACATGACGCTGCGCAAGCTCGACAAGGTCAACTGGGATGCGGTGATCCGCACCAACCTCGATTCCGTGTTCAACATGACGAAGCCGGTTTGCGAGGGCATGGTCGAGCGCGGCTGGGGACGCATCGTCAACATCGCGTCGGTCAACGGTTCGAAGGGGTCGGTCGGCCAGACCAACTACGCGGCCGCGAAGGCCGGCATGCATGGCTTCACGAAATCGCTCGCGCTCGAGACCGCGCGCAAGGGCGTGACGGTGAACACCGTGTCGCCGGGCTATCTCGCGACGAAGATGGTGACGGCGATCCCGCAGGACATCCTCGATACGAAGATCCTCCCGCAGATTCCGGCGGGCCGGCTCGGCAAGCCCGAGGAAGTCGCGGCGCTGGTCGCATATCTGTGCTCGGAGGAGGCCGGCTTCGTGACGGGCTCCAACATCGCGATCAACGGCGGCCAGCACATGCACTGACGCGCGACGGCCCGGGCGGCGTTCGCGCGCGCGTCCGGGCCGTGCTCCCGCTGTATCCAGCGCCGGGGCAGCGCGCACGCACGCGGTGATGGATCACGGACGCAGGTTCGCCGCACATGCGGCGGGCCGTATGCGTCCGCGCTCCGGCCACCGCGTCGCGGCATGCGTGCCGCACCGGCCTCGCATTCCGGAGGAGGCATGGGGGAAACCTGGATGGGACTCGCGATCGGCGGCTCGGCACTGGCCGTCGCGCTGACGATGGCGATCGCGCTTCACTGGCTCGAGCGGCGCCGCGCGCGGCTGCTGCGAAACTTCGATCATCGCGATTGCTGGTTCGTCGCGTACGGCAAGTGCCTCGCGCGCAGGCCGGCGCGCCGCACGCGCAGCGGCGCGCGATGACGGTGGCGGTGCGGCAGCGGCGTACTCAAGCGTCGTGCCGCATCCCGCGCAGCCCGTCTGCGGTGCGCGGGATGCTCACACTCAATCGCCCTTCTGCGCGCCTTCGCCCGAATCGTTCTTGTGGAAGATTCGTTTCGTCGTGCGCTTGGTGGCATCCCAGCCCTCGCGCGACACATGCGCGATGCCGTGGCCGACTGTCTTCGCGGCGCTCGCGGTCGCATGGCCGAAGCTGCGCGCGGCGTCGCCGGTCTTGTGCGCGGCTTCCTTCGAATCGCGCTTGATGTCCTGCTTCACTTCCGACATGTCCGCGTGCGCGATCGGGCTGATCAGTGCGAGAACGATTGCGGTGTAAATGAACTGACGTGCTTTCACGACCTGGTTTCCTTGGGCAAATTCATCGGGGGCCTGCGTGGCCGGCCAGCGGCGGAACGAGTGCGCCGGCCGCCGATGCATCGAGCATCACCGCGGCGCGGCCGCTGAGCAGCACGCGATCGCCGCAGCGCAGCGCGAAGCCGTACAGCACGGTGCAATCGTCGCCGCCGATGCGTTCGGCGTCGACGATCAGCGGCAGCGAGAACGTGTCGAGCCGATCGACGAACGCGTCGACGTTGCGCACGCTCGCGAGATAGCCGGCGCGCGGCCGCGTTTGTTCCGTCTGCTCCTGTTGCGCGCCGAGCAGCGCGCCGTGCACGGCCATCGCCTGCGCCGCATATTCGATCCCGCAGACCGACGCGAGCCGGCCGCGCGAGCGTAGCGGGTTGTGCGGATCGCGGTGGCTCGTCGCGCTGCAGCGGATGTGCGCGGCATCCCATGCTTCGACTCGATCGAGCACGCACATCGCGCCGTCGTGCGGAATGTGCGCGGCGATCCATGCGCGATCGAGCGTCTTCGTCGGCGGCTGCATCGGCGTCGAGACGGGCGTCGTCATGGCGCGTGCTCCGCGGCGGCATCCGGCAGCGCGATATCGACCTGCACGCGCGCGTCTTCCAGATAGTCGAGCACAACGCGCGTCGCACGCCGCGCGGCGAGCGCGTCGAGCAGCGGCAGCGCACGCGCGGCCGGATTGCCGGTGCGCAGCGCGTCGAGTTCGCGGTTCGCGAGCGTCGTCGCCGGCGCGTCGGTCAGCTGCACATCGATGCGCGCGAGCGTGCGTTCGCTTGCGTCGGGCGCGAACACGAACGCGACGCCGAATGCGTCGACGATCGGCCGCACCGCGCGCAGCGGCGCCGGATAGTCGGTGTCGTAGGCGATCAGCAGGCTCGGCACGCGATCGACCGCGACCTGGCACAGGCTCTCGAGCAGGCCCGCGGCAAAGCTGCCGTCGTGCGCGCACAGCACGTTCGACGTCGCCATCGCCCGGGTGGCGATGCTCCAGTAGCCCGCCGGCGCGTTGTGCACGGAGTTGTGAAAGCGCGTGGGCGACAGGTGGCGGTCGTCGCCGGCGAGGGTCTCGCAGATCGCGTGGCAATTCTGGCCGTCGCCGCCGGACGCGCTGAACACGGTCGCGAGCGTGGCGGCATCGCGCCCGCTCGCGGCTGCCGCTTCGAGCCCGACCGCGAGCGCGACGCGCACCACGGGGCCGGTGCGGCGACGTTCCGCCGGCGGCAGGCCGGCCGGCGGCGGCAGCACGGTGCGCGCGCTCGCATAGGCTGTGCGGCCCGCGAGCACGTCGGCCGCGTGCGGCCAGTCGTTCAGTCCCGGCCCGACGAGGCCGACGCTTTCGATGAAGGCGGTGAGTGTCATGTCGGCTCCCGGCGGCGGGCGTGCTCGGCGCGGCCGAGGATCAGGCTGCAATTCGTGCCGCCGAAGCCGAACGAATTGGACAGGACCGCACGCAGGTGCGCGTCGCGGCTCGCGAGCACGTAGTCGGCGGCCAGCGCCGGGTCGGGTTGCGTCGTGTTGACGCCGGCCGGCACGAACTGCTCGCGCAGCGCGAGCGCGGCGACGACCGCTTCGAGCGCGCCGGCTGCGCCGAGCGTGTGACCGGTCGCCCCCTTCGTCGAGCTGCACGGCGCGCGCGCGAGCAGCGCGCCCACGGCGCGGCTTTCGGCGGCATCGTTGCTGGGCGTAGCGGTGCCGTGCAGGTTCACGTAGTCGATGTCGCTCGCATCGAGGCCGGCCGATGCGAGCGCCTGTTCGATCGCGAGGCGCGCGCCGAGCCCGTCCGGATGCGGCGACGACATGTGATGCGCATCGCTCGATTCGCCGACGCCGAGCAGCAGGATCGCGTCATCGTCGAGCGCGGCGCGTGCCGCCGGCACGCGTTCGAGCAGCGCGAACGCGGCGGCCTCGCCGATCGAGATGCCGTCGCGCGCGACGTCGAACGGCCGGCACGGCCGGCGCGACAACAGTTCGAGCGAATTGAAGCCATACAGCGTCGTCAGGCACAGCGAATCGACGCCGCCGACGACGGCCGCATCGATCAGCCCCGCTTCGATCATCCGGCGCGCGGAGCCGAATACCTTCGCGCCGGACGAACACGCGGACGAGATCGCCATCGCCGGCCCGCGCAGCGCGAAATACGCGCGCACGAATGCGGCCGGCGAATACGGGTTGTGGGTATGCGCATAGTGGAATCCGGCGGGCAGCGCGCCGCTCGCCGGATCGCGTTGCTCGTACGCGCGTTCGGTCTCGAGGATGCCGGACGTGCTCGTGCCGATGAACACGCCGACGCGTGCGGCGCCATGGCGCGACACGGCCGCCGCGACGCGCGCGTCGAAGCCGTCCTGGACGAGGCCGAGCTGCGCGAGGCGGTTGTTGCGGCAGTCGAAGTCGGCGAGATCCGCGCGCACAGGCTCCGCATCGACGCCGTTCACCGAGCCGATCCAGGTGTCGAGTTCGGCGCGTTCGAAGTCGCACGGCGTGAGCCCGCCGCGCGCGTGGCGCAGCGCGTCGAGGGTCTCATCAAGGCCGCGGCCGATGCAGCTGGTGGCGGTGAAGTGCGAGAGCAGCAGAGGTTTCACGAGGGTCGCATCCGGTGGCCGGAACGGGCGCCGCAGCAGGGCTGGCGGGCGCGCCGCGCATGGTCAGATTTTATCAAACTGGGGTGCCGGCATGCCCGGCTGGCCGGGCGGTTCGGGCGCGAGCGCGGCGCGCAGCGTGGTCCACTGCAACCGCGCATCGGCGGCCGCGCGCAGCAGCGCCGGCAGCACGTCGAGCACGACCGGTTCGCCGCGCGCATCGCGCGCCGCGTGGCCGTCGTGCACGAGCAGGATGTCGTGTGGCGCCAGGCCGTTCAGCAGGCGGCGCGTGACGATGTCCGCATCGTGCGCGCGCGTGTCGAAGCCGCGTCGCGTCCAGCTGGCGAGGTGCAGGCCGAGCTCGCAGAGCACCGGCTCGAGAAACGGATTGCGCAGGCCGGCCGGCGCGCGGAAGAAGCGCGGTCGCGTGCCGGCGATCTCGGTCAGCGTCTGCTGCGCGGCGGCGATTTCGCGCCGCAGCGCGGCGGGGCCCGACAGCGAGAACGTATGCCGGTGCCGCTGGCTGTGGTTCTCGACCGCGTGGCCGCGCGCGACGATCGCTTCGATCCACTGCGGATGGCGGCGCGCGAGATCGCCGATGCAGAAGAACGTCGCGCGTGCATCGTAACGATCGAGCAGGTCGAGCACGCGCGGCGTGACGTCGGGGTCCGGGCCGTCGTCGATCGTCAGCGCGATCCGGCGGCCGGCATCGGCCGGCAGCCGCGTCCAGTTCGGTCCGAGCAAGGCGCTGCGCGGCCACAGGCCGGCGGCCGTCAGCGCGAGATGCGATGCGACCACGCCGCCGGCGGCCCACGGCCACGCGGCCGGCTGCGCGACGACGGCCGCGAGCGCGCCCGCATGCAGCGCGGCCGTGCCCGCGATCAGCGGCGTCGGTTTCCAGCGGCGTGTATCGCCGGGCTGCCGCGGTGGAACGGATGACGGCGCGTTCATGCGCGAGCTCCTGTCGGATCATGGGGGCGGTCGTTCGCGGCCGCGGCGCGCGGCGCGAGAATCGCCGCGAACGCCAGCGCGAGCATCGCGCCGGGGCCGACGGTCAGCCCGAAAGTTTCGAGCAGCGGCACGCGCGACAGCGCGAGCAGGCCGAAGCCGGCGACCGTCGCGAGGTTCGCGATCAGCAGTGAGACGAGCGTGTACGGCGTGACCGGTTGCGCGTCGTCGCGCTTGCAGAAGAACAGCGCATAGTTCGAGCCGACCGCGACGATCAGCAGCATCCCGACGAGGTGCAGGATCGTCAGCCGCACGCCGGCGAGCGCGAAGCCGGCCGTCACCACGAACACGGCCGCGACGAGCGGCGCGAGCGCGCGCACGACGCGGCGCGGCGAGCGCAGCGCGATCAGCAGCAGCACGGCGATCGCCGCGAAACCCGCGAGCGACAGCCGGATGTCCTCGTGCACGTAGTTCACGTACAGGCGGTCGGCCTCGGCCTTCATGTCGACGAACAGCGCGTCGGGTACGCCGGCGCGCGCGACGGCCGCGCGGATCGGCGCCGCATCGAGTGCCGGCGCGGCCGTTGACGCGGTGCGAGCGGCGTCCGGCGCGCGCAGCGGCAGCATCGCGCTCCAGCGGCCCGCGCGCTCGGTCAGCAGCGCGTCGACGGCGAGCGCCATCGACGTGCCGCGCAGGTCGGCGCGCGTGAGCAGCGGCGCGTGGCGCGCGGCTTGGACATCGGCGACGAACGGTGCGAACAACTCGGGCCTGACCGAGATCGGCTGGTTCGCGACGGCCGCGCGCATGCGCGCGGCAAGCTCGTCGGCCTCCGGCAGGCTCGCCTGGCGCGCGCGCTGCGCGGCGTCGCTCGGCAGGTAGCGCGCGGGACTTTCGAAACCCGCGAGCGCGCCGCGATCGACGAGCGGCTGCAATTGCGCGGCGACCCGTTCCGCGCGTTCGAGCGCGGCCTGTTCGGTCGGCGCGGAAATCACGACGAGGTAGCGCACGTCCGGTGCACCGACATCGGCGCGCAGGCGCGCGTCGAGTGCCTGCGCGCGGGCGGGAACGGGGCTGAGCGCCGCGAGCTCGCGGCTCCACAGAGATTCGCGATGCAGCACGAGCGTCGCGCACGCGGCGAGCACGAGCACGGCGAGCGGCCAGCGCAGCCGCGGCGCCGCAGCGGCCGCACGCGCGAGCACCGCGCCGATGCGCGACACGTCGCGAATCGCGACGTGCTCGCCGCGCAGGTGCGGCAGCACGTAGCGCGTGACGAGCGCGGCGGCCGTCAGCCCGACGATCGAATAGAGCCCGAGCTGCACGAGGCCCGGAAAGCCGGAGAACAGCATCGACGCGAAGCCGCACACGGACGTGAGCACGCCGAGCCGGATCGTCGGCCAGTATGCGGCGAGCCACGCGCGCATCGCGTCGGCGGGCCGCGCGGCGCCGCGCGAGCCGGCCTGCGCCGATTGCACGAACAGGTAGATCGAATAGTCCACGGCCTCGCCGATCAGCGTCGTGCCGAAGCCGAGCGTCAGCCCGTGGACGGTGCCGAACGCGACGCTGACCGCCGCGATGCCGGCCGCGATGCCCGTCAGCACCGGCAGCAGCCCCAGCGCGAGCGTGCGCGGCGAGCGGTACAGCGTCAGCAGCAGCGCGACGATCAGCACGATGCTCGCGGTCGACAGTCGCTCGACGTCGTGCCGGATCGTGTCGCGCGTGTCGACCGAGAACACGCCGGGGCCGGTCATCGCGAGCGTGTACGCGGCCGGGTTCGGCAGCGTCTGCGTCGCGGCGGAGAACGCGCGGCGCACCGCGTCGATCGCGCGTGCCTGCGCGTCGGTGTCGGAGCCGGCGGCGGCCGTCTGCACGACGAGCACCGCGCGCGTGCCGTCGCGCGACGCCCACACGCCGTCGCGCACGGCAGGCTGCGCGCCGCTGTCGAGCGGGTCGACGAGCGCGGTCACTTCGCCGGTCGGGTCGCGTGGCAGCATCGCCTTCGCGACGAGGCCCGCCGACGAGCCCAGCAGGTCGAGGCTGTCGCCGAGTGCCTGGTGCAGGCCGTCCGCGCTGAAGCGCCGCGGCGTGACGGCCGGGCTCAGCAGGTAGCGATGATCGAATACGAACTGCTGGTCGCGTGCGTCGTTCACGGCCTCGCCGTTGTTGATCGCCGAGAATTGCCGGTCGGCGCGCAGCGTGCCGGCAACGCGTCGCGACAGCGCGGCGCGCGCGGCCGCGTCGCCGCCGTCGATCGCGACGAGGATCAGCCGCGACACGATGCCGTCGCGCAGTTGATCGACGAGCACGCGCTGCCCGGCGCTCGGCGCGCGCGGCAGGAACGCGGACAGGTCGGCCGTGAAATTCGCGCGGGCAATCGCGATCCCGCATGCGACGAGCGCGAGCAGCCACGCGAGCACCGCGCGTTGCCGCCACGCGGGCAGGCGCCGGGTGACGAGGGCGGTCGGCCGGGTGCGTTCGTCCATCAGTTCGCCGGGACGGGTTGCAGGCGCATCGTCGAATGGTCGCCGTCGGCCTGCCGGATCGCGACGCTGCGCAACACGTCGCGCGTGCCGTCGAGCGTGATCGTGCTGACGACCTTCAGCATCCACGAATCGAGCGGCGTGAGCGTCAGCGTCCAGTCGTCGCCACGGCCGGCGAGCGCGACCTTGTAGACCTGCTCGAGCGCGTAGCGGTTGCCGGCGAGCGTCGCGCGGATGCTGTCGATGAAGGCGCCGAGCTCGGGGTAGCGCGTGAGCGCGAGCGTGAATTTGCGGTTGTTGCGCTCGACGGTGAGCATGTCGCCGTCGACGACGAGATGTTCGGGCTTCGGGCTCAGCGTGTGCTTCTCGAGATGGTCGGGCGCGACGAACACGAGCTCGCCCGACGATTCGAGCGGCTGCGCGGCGATCGACAGCGTCTTGGTCTCGGTGAACGTGGCACGCCCGGACTTGTGCTGCGCGAGCGTCGACATCAGCCGGTCGAGGGTCCATGCCGAACCGGTGTCGGCTGCATGCGCGGGCAGCGCGAGCGCGACGGCGGCCGTGGCGGCGAACAGGCGCGCGGCGCGGCGCGGCGCAAGCAGGAACGACAGCGGGAGCGGCGGCAGGAAGCGGCGAACGGCGGTCATGCGTCGGAATCCCTCGGGGTGGACAGCCCGGTGCACGCGCGCGCATCGTCGCGGCGCGCGGCGGCGTTGCCGGTCTGCCAGAAATCGAAATAGTTGAACCAGTTGTACGGCGCCGCGCGGCAATACCGGTCGAGCAGCGCGACGTAGCGCGCGAGCGCCGCATCGACGGCCGCCGCGCGCGTGTCGCGGCGCACGTCGGAGAAGTCGGCGAGCGTCTCGAAGTGCACATCGTAGCGATTGCCGTCGCGATAGAGGCCGGTCATGAACAGCACCGGGCGCCGCAGCATCGCGGCCATGTAGAGCGGCCCGAGCGGGAACGCGGCCGGCGCGCCGAGCAGCGGCAGCCGCCGCAGCGACGCGGCCGCGTCGTCGAGCAGCGTGCGGTCGGCGAGCATCCCGACCATGCAGTTCGCGTCGAGGCGCTCGCGCACCTTCAGCATCGAGTCGACCTGCCCGAGCGGAATCACTTCCGGCTTCGCGGCCGGATTCACGGCGGCGAGCGTCGCGTTGATCTTGCGCGCGTTCTCTTCGAACATCGTGACGACGACGCGCAGGTCCGGACGCGTGCGGCCGATCGCCCGCACGACTTCGAAGCTGCCGAGGTGCGCGCCCATCAGGAATGCGCCGCGCCCGCCGGCGAGCGCGTCGTCCACCCGCGTTTCGCCGTGCAGCCGGATGTCGAACAGGTCGAAGCGGCCGTTCATCAGGTAGATGCGGTCGTGGATCGTCGCCGCGAACGTGAACACGTGCCGGTACACGTCGCGCCAGCGCGCCGGACGGCCGAGCACGCGACGCAGGTAGTCGCGCGACGCCGCGCGGGCGACCGGCGAGAACAGCACGAAATAGGTTGCGATGGCGTGCAGCACGACGCGCGACGGCCGTCGGCCGAACCGCAGCGAGATCCAGGTCATCGCGCGCAGCAGCGCCTCGTTGCTGCGTTCTTCGCGCTCGGCCCATGCGGTGCGCTTCATGGCTGCGCGCCTTCCCGTGTGGCCGGCGGCGCGGACAGCACGCCGGTCGCGACGTCGCGCGCGCCGGCGCGCAGCGTGAAGCGGATCGCACCGCCGGCCGCCGCATCGAACGCGAGATCGAGTGGCTCGCCGGGCGCGACCGGGCTCAGGAATTTCGCGGAAGCCAGCCGCCACGTATCCAGCGGGCGGTTCAGCGATGCGCCGAGCGCGGCGATTGCGTGATCGAGCAGCACGACGCCCGGCACGATCGGATGACCGGGGAAATGACCGGGCAGCGCAGGGTGATCGGCGGGAATCGTGAACGCGAGCAGCGCATCCGTCTCGCTGCGATCGCGCACGTCGGCCGCGGCGGCACGCGTGTGCCGTGCGACGAGCGCGGCGAGCACGTCGCGCGGCAGCTTGCCCGTTTCGTTGCGCGGCAACGCATCGACGAACACGAGCGGACGCGGCATGAACGCGGGATCGATCCGTTCGCGCAGCGCGCGCTGCAGATCGGCCGCGGCGAGCGTCGGGGCGACCACGAGCGCAACGAGGCGCGTGACCGGTTCGCGGGTCGCATCGGCGTCGGCCGGCGCGGCTTCGTCCGGCATGAAGAACACGCCGTCGACGACGCCGGCAATCGCATTCAATTGATGATTCAGATAGGCGAGCGACGTGCGCTTGCCGGCGATGTTGACGAGGTCCGCCTTGCGGCCGTGCAGCAGGAACCGGCCGTCGCCGAGCAACTCGAGCGCGTCGCCCATCGGCACGGGAGCCTCGACGTGTCCGCCCGATACCCACACGGTCGGGCTGCTGTCGTCGCTCGCGGCGTCGCGATCCGGCGTGTCATGCGCATCACGCGCGTCGAGCCGGATGCCCGGGAACAGTTGCCAGGTCGCGCCCTGCGACGTGCGGCGCGTCGCGATCTGGCCGGTCTCGGTGCTGCCGTAGATCTCGACGAGCGGCGCGCCGAGCGCGGCCTCGGCTTCGCACGCGAGTTTTTCCGACAGCGGCGCGGTGGCCGACAGCACGAGCGCGGCCGGCGGCAGCGCATGGCCGGCCGACAGCAGCGCGCGCAGGTGGATCGGCGACGTGACGAGCACGCGCGGCTGCGGGATCGCGTCGAGTTCGTCGCGAATGTCGACCGGATAGAACGGCTGGCGGTTGCTGAACGCGAGGCCGCCGATCAACGCGAGCAGCACCGTCGACTCGAAGCCGTACATGTGCTGCGCGGGCACGGTGCCGATCAGCGTGGCCGCGCGGCCGTCGAGCAGGCCGAGGCGGTCGGCCGCCGCGCGCACGCAGCCGACCAGGAAGCCCCAGGTCTTGCGGTGCGGCACCGGCGCGCCGGTCGAGCCGGAGGTGAACACGTACGCCATGATCCGTGCCGCGTCGATCTGCGGCACCACGCAGGGTGCGTCGTCGGGGAGGTCGCCGGCAGCGGCGTCCGGATACGCGAAGCGCGGCAGGTCGATCGTGCAGTCCGGCGCGTCGTGCAGGCAGAACGCGTCCGGTGCGAACGACGCGAGCTGGCGCACCATCTCCGGCGTGTGCGTCGACGGCAGCAGGCTGATCCTGCCGGCGACGAGCGCCGCGCACAGGCTGACCGCGAAGCGGTAGCGGTCGCGGCACACGTTGAACACGTGGCCGCCGGCGGGCAGCGCGGCGGCCACGCGCGCGACGTCGGCGACGAACGCGCGCACGGTGACGGGCGTGCCGTCGCGCCAGGCGATCGTCTGGTCCGGCGAGGAATGGAATACCAGCGGGTGAGTCGGCATAAATCGGCTAGAGCGGGGAGCAGTGACCTGCGCGGCCGCGATGCGGTGCCGCGCCGGCCATGAATTCATCGTGACGGTTGCGTCGACGCGCGGTACGCGCGCACCGCGTCGACCATCCGCGGCCGCGCTTCGTGCGGCAGCGCGAAGCGCCGGCACGCCTGCTCGGCGGCGAACATCACGGCGACGAGCGGCAGCGACAGGTAGTTCGCGAACGTCGACCACGCGACGATCGGCGCAGTCGCGAACATCAGCGTCGACACGGCGGCGATCGCGACGAAGAACAGCGTCCACGCGAGCGTGATGCGCCGCGTGTAGCGCGCGACGGCCGGCGTGATCGTGCCGTGGATCATCGTCGCGAAACGCGTGCACAGCGGCACCTGGCCGGCCGCGAGCGTGCGGCCGAACAGCAGCGCCATCGCGAGGTTGAAGCTCGCGTGTTCCAGATACAGCCCCCATTCGAAATGGCGCGCGAGCGGGATGCGCGCGGCCCACAGCGCGGCGGTGATCAATAGCCATGCCGGCACGAGCCACGCGCGCCTCGGCGAGCGCCATGCCGCACTGAGCGCGAGCAGCAGCGGCGGCACGAGCGCCATCGCGAGGCCGAAGCCATGCGCGCCGGGCGTCGCGGCCGCGTAATGCGCGCCGACCTGGTACGCCGCCACCGCGGCGACCGCGCCGACGCCGCGCACGATGGCGAGCGGCGTGCTCATCGCGCCGCTCCAGGCGCACGATGCGGGCGCGCATCGCCGCCGGCGGCCGCGGCAGGGCAGCGCACGGGCGGGCAAACGGCGGCGAGGCAAACGGACGGGCGCGGCATGGGTGCTGGAAACATCGGGCGTATCGGGGGCCGGACGCGTTCGTCGGGCCGTCAAACATCATATGAATGGCGGCCGGGACGCTTGTCCGGGCCGGCTGTCGTGCACGCCATTTTAGGGCCGCGGCGTGGCGGTTCGAGAGGGGCGCGGCCGGGTTTTGTAACCGAATGTATGGCAGCGCACTGACGCTTTCGCAGCGGCGATCCATTTCCATCCGAAGCGGCTCAAGCGTCTGCTGCGATCGGGGCCCGAAACCGGCCGCGGCGCGGCCCTTCAGTCTGTAACCATTCGCGGTATACGCACCGATACCCATCGTCTAGAATCCGCGTAACTTTTACAAATGACCCCCAATAACGCAGGCGGGGAAGCCGGCAGACGCCGGAGGGACGGAGATTCGCGCGTGCTTCGCACGCGCCGGGCATGCATGACGGTTGCCGTTTCCGGGTGCCTCCCGCTGCCATGGGCCGCCTGCCCCGCAAGCATGATGAACGCACTGGAACAAGAGCTCGCCACGCTGATCATCGGCGAATTGAATCTCGAAGACGTCCCGCTCGAAACGGTGACGGCCGGGACCCCGCTGTACGGCGAGGGCTTCGGGCTCGACTCCATCGACATCCTGGAAATCGCGCTGCTGATCTCGAAGAAATACGGCTTCGAGCTGCGCTCGGACAATCCGGACAACAAACAGATCTTCGCGACGCTCGGCGCGCTTGCCGCGTACGTCGCCGCGCATCGCACGAAGTGACGGGCGTACACGCCGCGGCACACGGATGATTACGGCATGCGGTGGCCGTCGCTGGACGACATGCCGCCGCGTCGATCGAGGTGAAACGCGATGAACGGAGCAATTCGATGCGGGCGCTCGTAACGGGCGGCAGCGGCGCACTCGGGCAGGCGATCTGCACGGCGCTCGCGCAGGCCGGTCACGAAGTCTGGGTGCACGCGAACCGGAACCTCGCGCAGGCGCAGGCGGTTGCGCAGCAGATCGTCGTGGCCGGCGGTACCGCGCACGCGATCGCGTTCGACGTGACCGACGGCGACGCGACGCTCGCCGCGCTTGCGCCGTTCGTCGACGACGCGCCGGTGCAGATCCTCGTCAACAACGCGGGCATTCACGACGACGCGCCGATGGCCGGCATGTCGCGCGGGCAATGGCACAGCGTGATCGACGTGACGCTCAACGGTTTTTTCAACGTCACGCAGCCGCTGTTGCTGCCGATGATCCGCACGCGGCGCGGACGGATCGTCAACATCGCGTCGGTCGCGGGCGTGACCGGCAACCGCGGGCAGGTCAACTACGCGGCCGCGAAGGCGGGGCTGATCGGCGCGACGAAGTCGCTGTCGCTGGAGCTCGCGTCGCGCGGCATCACGGTGAACGCGGTCGCGCCCGGCATCATCGAATCGCCGATGGCCGACCATGCGTTTCCCGCCGAACGGATCAAGCAGCTCGTGCCGGCGCAACGCGCGGGCCGGCCCGACGAAGTCGCGGCGATGGTCGCGTATCTGGTGTCCGATGCGGCCGCCTATGTGACGGGACAGGTGCTGTCCGTCAACGGCGGGCTCGCATGACGACGCGCGCAGCGTCGGCCTGACGCGAAGCAACGGCGCGCAACGCGGCGCGTGGCCCCGGTGCCGCGAGCCTGCGCCGCATAGTGAGGAAATCGAAGTGTCAGTGCATCCAGTCGACGCCGAACGGCGAGCGTGTTCCCTGTCGTCCGCCCCGACCGTGGTCGCGCCCGGACACACGGCAGCCGCGCCTGCCGCCTCGCGAGCGGGCATCCCGCGCGCGGCGAAGGGCGGCAGCCGTGCGCTTCGGCTCACCCGGATCGATCACGCACGGCTGGCCGCGCTGCTGCAGGCTGCTGCGCAGCAGCGGGGCGATGCATTCGACCACCTGTTTCCCGGCGCGCTGGGCGCGGTGTGCATCGGCGCGGCCGGATCGCCGGCCGACGCGATGGCACGCATGCTTGCCGTCGCCGCGCCCCACCTGCCGCTCGCACCGATGCCGATGACGCTGCTTGACGCCGGCGGCCACGCACGCGGCGGCGCGGTCTGCGAAATCTGGCAGTGCGACGCGCCCGATCTGCGCAGCGCGCGACACGGCCCGCTGCAATACCGCTACAGCGAAACCGCGGGGCTCGTGTTCGGCAGCATCGTCGTGCAGGAAACGCCGGAAACGACCGACATGGATCGCGACGGCGGCACGCCGCTCGAACGCGCGACATACGATGCCTACCGCGCGCTGTTCGACGTGCTCGATACGCTTGGTCTCCCGCATCCGCTGCGGATCTGGAATACAGTGCCGGCGATCAATGCGCAGCAGTTCGGGATCGAACGCTATCGTCAGTTCAATATCGGCCGGCAGCGCGCGTTCGACGCGTGCCGCCGCGCGCTGACGGGCGGCGTGCCGGCCGCCTGCGCGCTCGGTTCGGTCGTGCCGGTCGCGGGCGACGCGCCGCCGGCCGCGCCGCTCGCGATCCATTTCATCGCGAGCCGCACGCCGGCCGATCCGGTCGAGAACCCGCGCCAGGTCAGCGCGTATCACTACCCGGCCGAGTACGGCCCGCGTGCGCCGACGTTCGCGCGCGCGGCCGCATGGACCGACGGCGCTGCGGCACCGCTGCTGTTCGTGTCGGGCACCGCCAGTATCGTCGGGCACCGCACCCTGCATCGTGGCGATGTCGTCGCGCAAACGCGCGAGACGATCGCGAACCTGGCGGCCGTGCTCGAGCAGGCCGCGCGGCAGGGCCACGGCCCGTTCGCGCTCGCGGACCTGAGCTATCGCGTCTACGTGCGCGACGCCGGCGATGCCGCGGCGCTCGCCGCGATCGAACGCGCGCTGCGCGATGCGGCCGGCTCCGACGTGCGGACCCTGTTCGTCCACGCGCACGTGTGCCGCGACGATCTGCTGGTCGAGATCGAGGCGAGCGCCGGCCATCCGCTGGAGCAACTGTCGTGAAGCGCGCGGGCCTGTCGCTGCGCGAACCGTCGCCGCATGCGGGCGACGTCGAGGAAGCCTGTCGGCGCTCACCCGCAGGTCATAAACTTTTGTCAGGATCATCGTCTTCGCAATCGGCCGTTCCCATGTCCAAGCTGCACGCCTCGTCCACCCATCTCGTGTTGATTCCGAGCTACAACCCGGGCATCAAGGTCGATACGACCGTGCGCAACGCCCGCGCGCAGTGGAACCCGGTGTGGGTCGTCGTCGACGGCAGCACCGACGGCAGCGCCGAGCGGCTGCAGGCGCTGGCCGAGCGCGATCCGGGGCTGCGCGTGATCGTCCTGCCGGAGAACCGCGGCAAGGGCGCGGCGGTGCTGGCCGGCCTCGACGCGGCGGCTGCGAGCGGCTTCACGCACGTGCTGACGATGGATTCCGACGGCCAGCATCCGGCCGAGCTGATTCCCGAATTCATGGCCGCCTCGCAGGCGAGCCCGGACGCGATGGTGCTGGGCCTGCCGAAGTTCGACGCGAGCGCGCCGCAACTGCGCGTGCAGGGCCGGCGGCTGTCGAACGGATGGGCCGACCTCGAGACGCTGTGGGCCGGGATCGGCGATTCGCTGTACGGCTTTCGCGTGTATCCGGTCGCGCCGCTCGCCGCGATCATGCATCGGCAGCCGTGGATGCGCGGCTTCGACTTCGATCCGGAAGCGGCCGTGCGGCTGTGCTGGGCCGGCGTGCGGCCGATCCGCATCGAGGCGCCGGTGCGCTACTTCGGCGCGCACGAGGGCGGCGTGTCGCATTTCCACTACGGCCGCGACAACGCGCTGCTCGCGTGGATGCACCTGCGGCTGTTCGCCGGTTTCGTGGTGCGGCTGCCGATGCTGGCCGCGCGGCGGTTGATGCGCCGGCCGCGTTCCGCGTTCAGCCGGTCACACGGCCGCGGCGATTGACTACCCTTTTGTCATCAATCCGTTAAGCAATCACGCCGTTCATGCCGTATCGGTCGGTAATCAACCTGTCATTCGATGTAAACATCTGGTAATTTTCTGCCGGATTATGCAAAATCGCCGCTCCCAACTACAACTACCGAGGGATCCGGGATGCATATCAAGAAAGCGGCGGCAGCATGTGGCATGGCGTTCCTGTTGAGCGCATGCGGCGGCGTGCAGAATCTCGACGCGAACAGCCTGACGTCGGCGGGGACCAACCTGTACAAGGCGGCGACGCTGTCGGACAGCGACATCGCGGCACTGTCGAACGACTCGTGCAAGACGAGCGACGCCGAATCGAAGATCGCCGCGCCGAACAGCGCGTACGCGAAGCGCCTGACGAAGGTGATGAAGGGCTTCGGCGACATGACGCTGAACGGCCAAAAGATCAACTACAAGGTCTACATGACCAAGGACGTCAACGCGTGGGCGATGGGCAACGGCTGCGTGCGCGTGTACAGCGGCCTGATGGACATGATGAACGACGACGAACTGCGCGGCGTGATCGGTCATGAAATGGGCCACGTCGCACTGGGTCACTCGAAGAAGGCGATGCAGACCGCCTACGCGGTCAGCGCGGCGCGCACCGCGGCCGGCGCGGCATCGCCGGGCGTCGCGACCCTGACGAGCTCGCAGCTCGGCGACATCACCGAGAAGTTCATCAACGCGCAGTTCTCGCAGACGCAGGAAAGCGCGGCCGACGACTACTCGTTCGACCTGATGAAGCAAAAGAGCATGAACCAGAAGGGCCTCGTCACCGCGTTCCAGAAACTCGCGCAGCTCGATGGCGGCAAGAGCTCGATGATGAGCTCGCACCCGTCGTCGTCGAGCCGTGCGCAGCACATCCAGGATCGCATCGCGAAGGGCAGCTGATCGCCGATCGAGGCGCCGGCTTCGTCCGGCGCCCCGGATGAACAAAACCCCACGCTCTTTCGGGCGTGGGGTTTTGTTTTTCGGGGGCTCCGGAAAGCGGCCGCGCCGCTTGCTTACGGCACCATCCCCGGCAGCACGTAGGCCTGCACGAGCGTGATCACGCCGACGATCACCGCGAACAGCAGGCTGTGGCGCACCGTGAAGCGGAACAGATCGGACTCCTTGCCGACCAGGCCGGTCGCCGCGCATGCCACCGCGATCGACTGCGGCGAGATCATCTTCGCGGTTACGCCGCCCGTCGTGTTCGCGGCGACCGCGAGCGTCTCGGGCACGCCGAGCTGGTGCGCGGTCGCTTGCTGCAGCGAGCAGAACAGCGCGTTGGACGACGTGTCCGAGCCGGTCAGGAACACGCCGAGCCAGCCGAGGAACGGCGAGAAGAACGGGAACGCGGCGCCGGTCCCGGCCAGCATCAGCGCGAGCGTCGACGACATCCCCGAGTAATTCGCGACGAACGCGAATGCGAGCACGAGGCCGATCGACAGGATCGGGCGCGTCAGTTCCTTCAGCGTCTCGCCGAACGTGACGAGCGCGTCGCGCGGCTTCATCCGCAGCAGCGCCATCGAGATCAGCGCGGTCACGAGGATCGCGCTGCCCACTGCCGACACGAGGTCGAGCTTCAGCACCGCGTCGAGTGCCTTCGGCGTCGCGGCGATCGGCGCGGTCTTCACGACGAGTTGGTCGAGCCCGGCCACGTGGAACTTCAGGACGGTCGACGCGAGCGCGCCGTGCGCGGCGAACAGCGCCTTGAACGGCGTGATGCTCCACACGGTGACGACGGCCGTCAGGATCAGGAACGGCGACCACGCGCGCACGGTCTGCGCGAGCGTGTACGGCGACGCCTGGCGGCTTGCGCCCGAACCGTTGCCGCCCGCGCCGAACCCCGCGAGCGCCGCGCCGCCGCCCGACGCGACGAGGCCGCCTGTCGTCTGCTTCGCGCTGCTCGGCTGCCACACCTTCAGGAACACGGCCAGCGACACGAGGCTGACGAGCGACGACGTGATGTCCGGCAGCTCGGGCCCGATGTGGTTCGACGTGAAGTACTGCGTGATCGCGAAGCTGCCGCCCGCGACGAGCGCGGCGGGCCACGTCTGCCGCACGCCGCGCAGCCCGTCCATCATGAACACGAGCCAGAACGGCACCGCGAGCGACAGCAGCGGCAACTGGCGACCGGCCATCGCGCCGATGTGGAGCGGGTCGATGCCCGTCACCTGCCCGGCGACGATGATCGGAATGCCCATCGCGCCGAACGCGACCGGCGCGGTGTTCGCGATCAGGCACAGTCCGGCCGCGTGCAGCGGCTTGAAGCCGAGGCCGACGAGCAGCGCGGCCGTGATCGCGACGGGCGCGCCGAAGCCGGCGGCGCCTTCGAGGAACGCGCCGAACGAGAAGCCGATCAGCAGCATCTGCAGCCGCTGGTCGTCGGTGATCGACAACACCGAGGCGCGGATGATGTCGAATTGGCCGGTCTTCACGACGATCTTGTAGAGGAACACGGCCGCGACGATGATCCACGCGATCGGCCACAGGCCGTACGCGAAGCCGAAGCCGGCCGCCGCGAGCGCCTGCGGCACGGGCATCCCGTACGCGAGGATCGCGACGCCGAGCGACAGCAGCAGCGTGATCGCCGCGGCCACGTGCCCCTTCATCCGCAGGGCGGCGAGCGCGATGAAAAAGAAGATGATCGGAATTGCGGCGACGAACGCCGACAGCCCGAGGCTGCCGAGCGGCGTGTAGATCTGATGCCAAACCTGCATGGTTGTCTCCTCCATGGATTTATCGGGGTACGGGTTTGAAAGCGGGGTGTCTATTCGGGCTGGCCGCGCGCGCGCAGCAGGTCGGACAGGCTGCGCGGCGCCGGCGCGAGCGGCGTGCGATGCTGCGTCCAGCCCAACTGCTTCGCGGGCGTCAGCGCGCGCAGCCGGGTCGCGGTCCAGCGGAACGCGCGATACGCGCGCGGATGCGCGAACGCGCCCGACCAGAAGCGCCACACGAGGTCTTCCGCGCGGTTGTAGTTCGCGCCCTGGCCGCGCAGCGGATGCGCGACGGGTTCGTCGGGCTTGCGGTTCGCCTCGGTGCGCAGCCGCACCAGCAGCTGCGGGATCGGAATCCGGACCGGGCACACCTCACCGCACGCGCCGCATAGCGTCGACGCGGTCGGCAGGTCGGCCGTCGCGTCGAGGCCGAGCAGGTGCGGCGAGATGATCTTGCCGATCGGGCCGGGATAGGTCGTCCCGTAGGCGTGGCCGCCGATGCGCGTATAGACGGGACAATGGTTCATGCACGCGCCGCAGCGGATGCACTGCAGCGTCGCGCGCAGCTGTTCGTCCGCGTAGGCCTGCGTGCGGCCGTTGTCGAGCAGCACGAGATGCAGCTCGCGCGGGCCGTCGAGCTCGCCGTCGCGGCGCGGGCCCGAGATCAGGTTGAAGTAGGTCGTGATCGCCTGGCCGGTGGCCGAACGCGTCAGCAGGCTCGACAGCGGCACGATGTGCTCGAGCTTCTCGACGACCTTCTCGATCCCCATGATCGCGACGTGCGTGTCGGGTACGGTGGTCGACAGCCGGCCGTTGCCCTCGTTCTCGACGAGCCACAGCGTGCCCGTGTCGGCCGCCGCGAAGTTCACGCCGGACAGGCCGATGTCGGCCTGGGCGAACGCGCGGCGCAGCGCGCGCCGGCCGGTCTGGATCAGCTCGTCGACGTCCTCCGTGTAGCGCGTGCCCGGGATGTGCTGCTCGAACAGCTCGGCGATGTCGCCGCGCGTCTTGTGGATCGCCGGCATCACGATGTGCGACGGCTTCTCGCCCGCGAGCTGCACGATGAACTCGCCCATGTCGGACTCGATGCAGTCGACGCCGTGATCCGCGAGGTAATGGTTCAGCTCGATTTCCTCGCTCGCCATCGACTTGCCCTTGATCACGCGGCGCGCGTGGTTCGCCTGCGCGATGCCGAGCACGATCGCGTTCGCGTCGGCGGCCGTCTCCGCCCAGTGCACCTGCACGCCGGCGGCGGTGAGCTTTGCCTCCAGCTGTTCGAGCAGTGCCGGCAGTTGCGCGAGCGCATGCTGCCGCACGGCTTCGCCGAGATCGCGCAGCTGCTGCAGCTCGGTGTCGTCGGGGAACTGGGTCGCGCGCTTGCCTTGCAGGAAGTCCATCGCGCCGCGAAAGCTTTGGCGCAGCGCGGGATCGTCGAGCGCGGCGCGCGCACGGGCCTTGAAGTCGCCGGGGGCGACGAATTGCAGCGGTTGGTCGCTCATCGCGGCAGCTCCTGGCAGGCGGTTGCGGTCGGTTCGGCGGCCGGTTCGGTGACGATCACGACCCAGAGGTGGCGCGGGCCGTGTGCGCCGTACGCGAGGGTCTGCTGGATATCGGACGTCTTCGACGGGCCCGACACCAGCACGACATTGGTCGGCATGCCGGCGTGCCAGCGCTCCGCGTGCACGGCCGCGTGAAGGTCGGCATGCAGCGTGTTCGCATGGACGAGTGCGACGTGCAGCGGCGGCACCAGCGACACCGTGCGCGGCGTGCCGGCATCGGGCGCGAGTACCACGGTGCCGGTCGTCGCGATGCCCGAGCGCGCGACGGTGAAGCCCGCGTCGATCGTGTCGAACAGCTCGGCTTTCCACGCATCGATCGGCCGGTCGAACGGCACCGGCGCGACCGCGTCGGGCAGCGCCCGCGCGAGCGCCGCGGATTCGGGGCGGGCCGGGTCCAGCAGCAGGCGGCGCACGCCGGCGTCGGCCAGACGCGCGGCAAGCTGCGCGGGCCACGCGTCGGCGCTGGCGCACCAGACGTCGGCATGCGACGCGGCGAGCGCGGCCTGCATCGTCTGCGCGAGCGCAAGCGGGTCGGGTGCGGCGGGCGCGCGCCGCGCGGCGTAATGCGTGTCGATGCACGTATCGAGCGCCGGTGCGGCGTTCGTGGCGACACCGGGCGCGGCGGCGCGCAGGCGCGCGAGGATGGCGTCGCGCGCGCTCATTGCGAATCCCCGCGCAGCGAGCCGGCACCTGCCGTGCGGCGCCACAGGAAGCTCGCGAGATGCTCGACGGGCAGCGCGGCGCCGGCCTTCTCGGCCGCGTGACCGATGTTCAGCAGGCAGCCGCAGTCCGCCGACACGAGCCGCTCGCAACCCGTCGCGCAGGCCGATGCGACCTTGTCGCTCACCATCGCGCCGGAGATGTCGGGATGTTTCAGCGAGAACGTGCCGCCGAAGCCGCAGCATTCGGATTCGCGTTCGTGTTCGATGCGCGTGACGCCCGGCAGCGCGTCGACGAGCGCGACGCCGTGCACGCGGGTGCCCATCTCGCGGCGGGCCGCGCACGACGTGTGCAGGACCACGCGTTCGTCCGGGCCGGCGTTCGCGGTCACGGCGTCGAGCCGCACGTCGAGCACATGGACGAGAAATTCGGCGAGTTCATAGGTGCGCTCCGCGATCGCGCGGGCCTTCGGGCCGTGCACGGGATCGTCGGCGAACAGCGCCGGCCAATGGTGCCGGATCATGCCCGCGCAGGAGCCGGACGGCACGATCACCGGCCAGGGCTCGGCGAACAGGTCGAGCTGCGCGGCCGCGACGCGGCGCGCCTCGTCGGGATTGCCGCTGCTGTAGGCAGGCTGCCCGCAGCAGCTCTGGCCGCGCGGATAGTGCACGGTCAGACCTTCGCGTTCCAGCAGGCGCACCGTGTCGAGCCCGGCTTCGGGGACGAACAGGTCGACCAGGCAGGTCGCGAACAGGTAGACGTGCGCGGGGGCGGCGGTGGGGTAGTGCCTTTCGTTCATGTCTCGCTCCAGGGGCGGCGGCCCGGCATGCACATGCGGGACGACGATTTCGCTTTCGCTGCATAATTCCCGCGACGACGCCGAAGCTCAAATTGGTTGGGCCAATCGGCGCGACGGGTATGGCGGATGGGGAGACGGTGATGGCGGCGATGACGGCACGGGGCCGGACCGAAGTGGTGATGCGCAAGATCGAGACGGCGCTGCTCGACGGCACGTGGCAGGCCGGCGCGCGGCTGCCGGCCGAGCGCGTGCTCGCGCAGCAGTACGGCGTCGCGCGCAATACGGTGCGCGAGGCGACTCAGCGGCTCGTCGCGCGTGGGCTACTGCAGAGCCGGCGCGGCGCGGGCGTGTACGTGACGGACCAGTTGCGCGCGGGCATCGCGTCGCCGTGGGGCCAGCTGGTCGCCGACCACCCGGCGTTGCGCGACGACATTCTCGAATTCCGTCGCGTGCTCGAAGGCGCGACCGCGTATTTCGCGGCGCTGCGCGCCGACGCGAACGACCGGCGCCGGATCCGCACGCTGCTGCGCGAGCTCGAAACCGCGCACGCGAACGACGATGCGGCCGTCGAGGCGTCGGCCGACGCGAAGCTGCACGAGGCGATCGCGCTCGCGTCGCACAACACGATGTTCCTGCACCTGCACACGAGCGTGATCGGGATGCTGCGCGAGCACATCTCGATCAACGTCGCGGGGATGACGACGCACGAGCAGGCATCGGAGCTGCTGCTGCAGCAGCACCGGGTGGTCTGCGACGCGATCTGCGCGCAGCGGCCCGAGGAGGCGCGCACCGCGATGCAGACGCATATCGACTACGTGCGCAGCCACTTCGAGCGAAGCGGCGACGCGCCGTGAGATTGGTTGGACCATGGCCGCCGCAGGCCGCCGTGCCGGGCGCGCGCCGCGGGCGACGCGCGTTTGGCTGCTGCGCGGCGCCGCCTGCGCCGGCCGCGCGATTGACCGGTTCATCCGGCGCCCACTAGAATCGGCTGGAACCGCCTGTCAGCCGCGCGCCGCGGCGATCGCGGACCCGTTGATCCGCCTGTCGAGGAAGCTTCCGTGCTTACGTCTTTGATTCGGCGCGCGCCGGCCGCGCTGTCGTGGCGCGCCGTGTGCCGTCCGGCCCGCGCGCTGATCGTCTGCGCGCTGCTGCCGCTCGTCGCCTGCGCGACGCACCCGCCCGCCACCTCGCTCGATCGCCCCGTCTCCCACGCGTTGTCTGCCGATACCGCGACCCCGCTGCGCGATGCGCTGGCCGCGCCGGAAGCCGCGCATGCGGGGCAGTCGGGCTTCCGGTTGCTGGCCGACGGCGCCACCGCATTGCAGATGCGCATCGCGCTCGCGCGCGCGGCGACGAAGACGCTCGACATGCAGTACTACATCGCGACCGAGGATACGACCGGCAAGCTGCTGCTCGGCGCGGCGCTGTACGCGGCCGATCGCGGCGTGCGCGTGCGGATGCTGGTCGACGACCTGAACTTCCACGACATCGACCGCGTGATGGCCGCGCTGAATACGCACCAGAACATCGAGATCCGCGTGTTCAACCCGTTCGGCGCGTCGCAGCGCGGCGTGGCCGAGCGCACGGCCAACTTCTTCACGCGGATCGACAGCTTCACGCGCCGGATGCACAACAAGGCGATGATCGCGGATAACCAGCTCGCGATCGTCGGCGGCCGCAATCTCGGCGACGAATACTTCAGCGCGAGCCCGACGCTGCAGTTCCGCGATCTCGACGTGCTCGCGGCCGGCCCCGTGACGAACGACATCTCGAAGAGCTTCGACGACTACTGGGCGAGCGCGAGCAGCTATCCGCTGCGCGCGCTGAATCATCAGAAGTTCGATCCGAAGGATCTCGACGCGATGCGCGACGAGCTGCGCGACCACTGGCGCAAGAACGCCGATCCGTACAACGCGAAGCCGCTGAACGCGACGCCGCTCGCGCAGCAGATCGCGCGCAACGAACTCGAACTCGTGTGGGCGCCGGCCGAATTCAAGGTCGATGCGCCGGACAAGGTTGCGCGGCCGACCGACACGTACGTGAGCCCGCCGATGCAGCGCCTGGCCGAGCTGACGCGCGGCGCGCGCAAGGAATTCCTCGCGTTCTCGCCGTACTTCGTGCCGCACGACGCCGGCGTGAAGATCCTCGGCGATACGACCGCGCGCGGCGTGCGCGTCGCGATCGTGACGAATTCGCTCGCGGCGACCGACGCGGTCGCGGTGCAGGCCGGTTATGCGCCTTATCGCGTCCCGCTGCTGCAGCGCGGCGTCGAGCTGTATGAATTCAAGGCGCAGCCGGACCAGCAGCCGACCCGGCTGTTCGGCTCGCGCTCGCGGGCGAGCCTGCATGCGAAGGCGTACGTGATCGACCGGCAAATCCTCGTGATCGGGTCGCTGAACCTCGACCCGCGCTCGGCGCACCTCAACACCGAGCTCGCGCTCGTGATCCACAGCCCGGTGCTCGCGCAGCAGGCCGCGGCGATCTTCGCGCGCGTGACGCAGCCCGACGAAAGCTATCGCGTCACGCTCGCGAAGCAGACTGACGGCGGCCGGCCCGCGCTCGAATGGACCGGCGTCGACGGCGGTCAGCCGGCCACCTATCACGTCGATCCGCATGCCGGGCTGAAGCGCAACGTGATGACCGGCATCTTCATGTTGCTGCCGGTCGACGACCAGTTGTAAGGGCCGGAACGACTCAGGCCAAACCCGCGATTCCGGTGCGCGGGGAAAGGTGATATGGTTGTGTGCGCAACGATATACGCATCGTGACGGCACCGGCGGACGGCTCGCGCAATGCGGGCCGGACCGGCGCCGAACGACGCCGAACGAGCCGCCACGCAGCCCGCGCCGCGTGCGACGCCACCAGACGACCGACGATGCGTGCAGCCGCCCGCGCGGCCACGCCCGTCCGCCACCGGAGTGCCCCATGCAACGTGTACCGAACCAGCCGTTCACGCGTCCCGCCCGTTTCTCCGACGCCGAATGGCAGGCGCGCGTGCAGCTCGCGGCCGCCTACCGGATCTTCGACCATCTCGGCTGGACCGAGCTGATCTACAACCATATCTCGCTGCGCGTGCCGGGCGAGGACGGCCATTTCCTGATCAATCCGTTCGGGCTCCATTACCGCGAGGTATGCGCGTCGAACCTCGTGAAGATCGACATCGACGGCAACGTGATCGGCCATTCCGACTGGCCGATCAACCCGGCGGGCTTCACGTTCCACAGCGCGATCCATGCGGCGCTGCCCGACGCGCACTGCGTGATGCACGTGCATACGACGCCGACGATGGCCGTGTGCTGCTCGCGCGACGGGCTGTCGTTCTCGAACTTCTATTCGGCGCAGCTGTACGGGAAGATCGCGTATCACGATTTCGAGGGCATCACCGTGCATCTCGAGGAAGGGCGGCGCATCGTCGAGAGCGCCGGCGGGCGGCCCGTGCTGCTGCTGCGCAACCACGGGCCCGTGACGATCGGCGCGACGCTCGCGCAGACCTTCTCGCTGATGTGGCTGCTCAATCGCGCGTGCGAGGTGCAGGTCGCGACCCATGCGATCGGCGACGCACTGCCGATCGCGCCGCCGGTGCTCGAGGGCTGCGTGCGCGATTCGCTGAATTTCGATCCGAAGCACGGTGCGGGGCAGGACGCTTTCGACGCATTGCAGCGCATCGTCGATCGCATCGATCCCGGCTATCGCGCGTGATGCAGGCGGCGCGCGCCGGTGACGATGCGCGCATGCCGTGCAGGCAAAAAAAACGCGGCCGGATGGCCGCGTGAATACTCGCAGACTCCTTCGGACGAAGGAAACAAGCAACTGTGAGACGAAGTGTAGCGAAAGGCCGTGCGCGGATTCAGGGCTCCCGCTGCAAAGGTCTCTTCCAGGTTCCGGCAGGCTCGCCGACGACGCGCGGGGCTGCCGGATCGGCGGCGATCGACTACCATCATGTCACGTCCCCGTCCGGGTGGCGTACCACGTCGTACAAGGAGGATTCATGCCGAAGCTGCGTTTGCTCCAGGTGGCGTTGCTCGCGGGCGTGCTGGCTGCCGGCGGTGCCGCTGCCGAAACGGTGCGCCTGTCCGCCAACCTGCAGCCGTCGAGCGAAGTGCCGCCCACCGCGACGAAGGGCTCCGGCGCCGTCGACGCCACCTACGACACCGCCACCCACATGCTGCATTGGACGGCGAGGTACGAACACCTCACGGGGCCGGCGACCGCCGCGCACTTCCACGGGCCCGCGCCGGTCGGCCAGAACGCCGGCGTGCAGGTGCCGGTCCCGAAGGACGAGCTTGCGAGCCCGATGAAGGGCGCGAAGGAGCTCACCGACGCGCAGGTGACCGACCTGATGGGCGGCAAGTGGTACTTCAACGTGCACACGAAGGAGCATCCGTCCGGCGAGATCCGCGGCCAGATGATGCCGGCGAACTGAGCCGGCCGGGCGCGCGCCGGCGTTTGATATAGAGGCTCCCGTCGAGCGGCGCGGCGGCGATCGCACGTACCATCGTCACACTGCGATGACGGAGTGTGTTCGATGAGTTGGCAAAGCAAGTTCGCGTGCTGGCTGCTGCGCTGGCAGTTTCGTCCCGAGACCACGCGCCCGGTGCTCGATCCTGCCCGCGCGCGGCGCTTCACCGACCTGAGAATGATCGTGCCGCGTCGCGCGCCGGCGGGCTACCGGCTGCGCGAGTGCTACGGTCCCGGCGACGCGCCGCTGCGGGGCGAATGGCTCGAACGCACCGACGCCGTCGCCGCTCGCGGGCCCGGCCGCACGCTGCTGTACTTCCACGGCGGCGGCTACTACTTCTGTTCGACGAAAACCCATCGGCCGCTCGTATTCGGCCTCACGAAGCGCGCGGGCGTGCGCTCCTTCTCGCTCGACTATCGGCTCGCACCCGAAAACCGCTTCCCGGCCGCGCTCGACGACGCGCTGGCCGCCTACCGGCAATTGCTCGCGTTCGGCACGCCGCCCGAATCGATCGTGTTCGGCGGCGATTCGGCAGGCGGCGGCCTCGCGCTCGCGACGCTCGTTGCGCTGCGCGATCGCGGCGAACCGTTGCCGGCCGGCGCGATCCTGTTCTCGCCGTGGACCGACCTGGCCGGCACGGGCGGCACGATGCGCAGCAACGACGGCCCCGATCCGATGTTCGCGGGCGCGGCGCTGCCGAAGGCGGCGAAGCTGTATCTTGGAGATGCCTCGGCGACGCAACCGTACGCGTCGCCGTTCTATGCGGATTTCACCGGGCTGCCGCCGCTCTTTATCCAGGTCGGCAGCACCGAGGTGCTGCTCGACGATTCGCGCCGCGTCGCCGACAAGGCGAAGGCGGCCGGCGTGCCGGTGGAGATCGAGGTGTGGCCCGACATGCCGCACGTGTGGCAGCTGTACGCGCCGATGGTGCCCGAGGCGCGCGACGCGCTCGACCGGGCGGCCGCGTTCCTGCGCCGCGTCGCGGTCGAGCGGGCGGTTCAGCGCGTCGGCGAGCCGTCGATCGCCTGATACGCGGCTTTCACGGCCACCGAGCCGTACTTGCGCTCGAGCCGGCGCACGGTGAAGTGGCCGTGCGCCATCTGCTGGAAGTGGTCGATGAACAGCGTGTTGACGGTCGCGCCGAGCACCGCGCCGATCGCCGGGATCGACTTCGCGGCCATCTGCTCGGTGACCTGCACCGAGAAGCGTGACGCGACCGTCTGCACGAGCTTGAACACGGCCGCCGAGCTGTGCGCGGCGATCCCTTTCGTCGTGATGTCCGACGACGCCTTCGAAATCGCCTGCGCGAGCGCGCCGCGCAGCACGAAATAGCCGAGATCGGCGTCCTCTTCGTCCTTGTCCGGGTTGCCGCCCATGCCGAGCACGGCCAGGCACTGCAGCTGCGTATCCACCGACCCAAGGTCCTCGCCCTCGCTGCGCGCGATGTCGCAGACCGAGCGGAAGATCAGCGTGGTCGTCACCGGCAGCTCGACCGGCAGCGCGAGGAAGCCGAATGCGCCGCCCGCCGCGCCTGTGGTCGCGACCGCGAGCTTGTGCAGCAGGTTGCTCGGCTTGTCCGGCTCGGCATCGGGCGTCTGCGGCTTGCCGAGCGTGCGCAGCGCGATGTTCAGGCACTTGCGCAACGCGAGCTGCGTCGCGTCGTTGATCTTGCCGGTCGCGAAGTCCGGCAGCCGCGCGATCATCTTCTCGACCGGCGCGCCCAGCATGCCCGTCAGCTTCATCGTCAGCGACGGGCTTTCCAGCACCTGCTTCGCGCGCCGCAGGGCGTCCTGATCTTCCGGCGACAGCGTCGCGGCAGGCGTGATTGAAATCGGTTCCATCTTTCTCCTTGGCGGCCGGGGCGGGTTGAACCGTCGCCAGCCTAGATTACTCCGGCGTGCTAGAATTTTGAGATTGTTTGACTCGTCAAAAGTTGCATCAGCAAAAAATGGCCGTCCATACTGCCGCCCACCATTCGAGCGGGCAAGTCCTGCCGTTCCGCGAATCGCTGCTGGCGATGATCGGAATCTCGTTCGTCACCATGCTCGTCGCGCTCGACCAGACGGTCGTCGGCACCGCGTTGCCGACCATCGTCGCCGAACTCAGGGGCTTCGACCTGTACGCGTGGGTCGCGACCTCGTACCTGCTCAGTTCCGTGATCACCGTGCCGATCTTCGGCCGCCTCGGCGACTATTACGGCAGAAAGCCGTTTGTCGTCGTGTCGATCGTCGTGTTCACCTGCGCGTCGGTGCTGTGCGGAATGGCGAACGACATGCTGTACCTGGTGCTCGCGCGCGGGCTGCAGGGGATCGGCGGCGGGATGCTGGTCGGCACCGCGTTCGCATGCATTCCCGACCTGTTCCCCGATTCCGTCGTGCGGCTGCGCTGGCAGGTGCTGATGAGTTCCGCGTTCGGCATCGCGAACGCGGTCGGGCCGTCGCTCGGCGGGATCCTGACCCAGTCGTTCGGCTGGCGTTCGGTGTTCTACGTCAACCTGCCGGTCGGCCTGCTGTCGCTGTTCTTCGTGTGGCGCTACCTGCCGCACCTGCGGCATGTCGAGCACGACCGCAAGATGCGGCTCGACTGGCCCGGCGCGCTGCTGATCGCGCTGTCGCTCGGCGCGCTGCAGCTGTTCGTCGAATGGCTGCCGAAGTACGGCGTCATGAGCTGGGCGTCGCTGCTGCTGGTCGTCGCGGTCGGCGCCGGGGTTGGTTTGTGGCGTTGGGAGAAGCGCTGCGCGCAGCCGATCCTGCCGTTCGACATGTTCGGCAACCGCGCGCTGTCGGCGCTGTTCGTGCTCGCGATCCTCGCCGGCTTCTCGATGTTCTCGCTGCTGTTCTACGCGCCGCTGCTGTTCCAGGGCGGCTTCGGGATGTCGCCGAAGGAGGCGGGGCTCGTGATCACGCCGCTCGTCGTGTTCATCACGATCGGCAGCATCATGAACGGCCGCGTCGTCACGCGCATCCGCAATCCGAACGCCATGCTGCACGTCGGTTTCGTGCTGTTCGCGATCACATGCGCGGGCATCGTCGTGTCGACGCACGCGACGCCGACCTGGATGCTGATGGCGCTGATGGTCGCCGGCGGCATCGGTCTCGGTTTCGTGCTGCCCAACCTCACCGTGTTCGCGCAGCAGACGGCCGGCCGCGAGCACCTCGGCATCGCGACCGCGCTGCTGCAGTCGCTGCGCATGGTCGGCGGGATGCTCGGCACGGCGCTGACGGGCACGCTCGTCAACCAGATGTATTCGAGCGGCGTGCGCGATGCGCTGTCGGGCGACCACGCGCTGCAATGGCATGCGCGGCTCGCCGATCCGCAGATCCTGATCGACCGCGCCGCGCAAGGCGGTCTCGTCGCGGAGCTGACCCGCGCCGGGCATAATGGCGCGCTGCTGCTGGAAGCGGCCCGCGAATCGCTGGTCGGCGCGATTCACTTGGGGGTCGCGATGGCGGCCGTCGTCGCCGTGGTGTCGGTGTGGCAGTGCCGCCGCGTCCCGCCGATCGCGCTGCGGCACAAGATCGAGCCGCATGTCGCGGCCGATTGACCGATTCAACGATTCACCGGACACGAATTCAGCGCATGGAAGAACAGGACCGCGTCGCGATCTTGCAGCAATTCGGACGCACGTATCGCGCGTTCATGACCGCGTTCGAAACGAACGTCGGGCAGCCGATGCCGCGCTGGCGGATCATGGTCGCGCTGCACACGATGGGCGGGCATGCGTCGCAGAAGAAGCTCGTCGAAGTGCTGCGCATCGATCCGGGCGCGCTCACGCGCCAGCTGAAATCGCTCGATGCGCTCGGCTGGATCGAGCGCGCGTCCGATGCCCGCGACAACCGCGTGACCAACGTCACGCTGACCGACGCCGGCCGCGCCGCGTTCGACGCGTGCCTGCCGCGTCGCAAGGCGTTCCTCGAACAGACGATGGCGCAACTGCCGGACGACGTGCTGAATGCGCTGTCGGGCGCGCTGGCGATGCTGGAGTCGCGGATCGCGGATGTCGGCTCGCCGCCGGCATCGCATTGAAGCGCCGCGCGGCAAGCAACGCGACGGCGCGCACGCGTCGGCAGATCGCGGCCGGCGCGGCACCTGGGGCGGGCGGGGCGCACAGGGCGCACCAACCCGCCGCCGCCCAGCGTTTCACTTCATCTCATTGCAACTTCATTTACAGCTCGATGCGCGTGCCGAGCAGCACGAGGAATTGCGCGAGCCATGCCGGATGCGCGGGCCACGCGGGTGCGGTGACGAACGGCGCGTCGGTCACGGCCGCATCGACCGGGATGTCCGCGTATTCGCCGCCCGCGAGCTTCACTTCGGGCGCGCAGGCCGGGTAGGCCGAGATGCGCTTGCCGCGGATCACGTCGGCGGCCGCGAGCAGCTGCGCCGCATGGCAGATCGCGGCGATCGGCTTGCCGGCTTCCGCGAACGCGCGCACCAGCGCGATCACCTTCGAATCCAGGCGCAGGTATTCGGGCGCACGGCCGCCCGCGATCGCGAGCGCGTCGTAGCCCGACGCATCGACGTCGTCGAACGTCGCGTTCAGCGTGAACTGGTGGCCGGGTTTTTCGGTGTAGGTCTGGTCGCCCTCGAAATCGTGAATCGCGGTCTTGATCTTGTCGCCCGCGCGCTTGCCCGGGCAGACTGCATCCACGTGATGGCCGACGGCCTGCAGCGCCTGGAACGGCACCATCGTTTCGTAGTCTTCGGCGAAATCACCGGTCAGGAACAGGATCTTCTTCGCGGCCATGGCTTTCTCCATTGAACAGCGTTGAGGGTCCGTTCGCGCCGTGTGCGGCAGACGGGCGCTACGGCGGCGAAGCGGCCCCGAGGACGAAAGCGCAGTGTACTCCGGCAGATTGAAGCGCGCGTGACGGCCGCCCCGCGCGGCGGCGGGGCGGCGTGCGCAAATGTGTCAGAAGAAGGTTTCGACGATTTCCGTCACGCGGAATTGCGGATCGAGGACGAGCAGCTGGCGCCACTTGTCGAACGTCAGGCACGGGTGCGAAATGTCGAACGCGACCATGTCGCCGACCTTCACGTCCGCGCCCGGCGGGATCTGCAGGTACGCGTGCTGGTCCATCATCCCGGTGACGGCCCAGCCTTCGCTCGCGGCGACGTCGCGCGGTGCGCTGTCGCGGCCCGGGCGGAAGTGGCGCGCCGGCTCGGGCAGGCCCGCGTCGAACGCCGCGTCGCGCTTGCCGAGCGCGATGATCGCGCGATCCTGCTCCGGCACCGACTGCACGTACGCCCACAGCTGCAGTGCCGGCAGCAGCCCTTCACCCATCCTGCGGGCGATCGGGTTGCGCGCGAACACGTCGGTCTGCGCCTTCTTGTAGATGCCGACGTCGTGCGTCAGGTAGCAGCCCGGACGCAGCACGACTTCCGCGAAACCGGCGTCGGACGCCTTCGCGAATTCCTCCGCGACCACGTCGTACCACGCCGAGCCGGCGCCCGACAGGATCGCCGGCGTGCGCGCGAAACGGCCGGCTTCGGCCAGCTCGCGCGTGAGCGCGACCGCGTCCTGCAGGAACGCGCGGATCTCGCCTTCCTCCTTCAGCACGCCTTCGTAGAGTTCGATGCCGGCCAGCTTCAGCGTGTCCGGATAGCGCGCGATCGCGTCGAGCACGGCTTTGCGCTGCGCGGCATCGCGCACGCCCGCGCGGCCGCCCGGCACGCCGAGCTCGATCAGCACGTTCAGCGTCTTCTTCGCGTCGCCGAAGAAGCGGCCGAGCTGGTCGACGCTGTCGGCCGAATCGACGAGGCAGAAGAATTCGAAGTCGGGGTCGGACAGCAGCTCCGCGATGATCGTCATGTTCTGGCGGCCGACCAGCTGATTCGCGAGCAGCACGCGCCGCACGCCGCCGTGATACGCGGCCTGCGTCTGGTGCGCGGTCGCGAGCGTGATGCCCCATGCGCCGGCGGCGAGCTGGCGGCGGAACAGTTGCGGCGCCATCGTCGTCTTGCCGTGCGGCGCGAACTGGGCGCCGTACTGCTGGACGAACGCCTGCATCCAGTTCAGATTGTGTTCGATGCGGTCCGCGTACAGCACCGCGGCCGGCAGGCTGACGTCTTCCGCGAGCAGGTTCCACTCGAGGCGGCTTGCGTCGCCGAGCGGCACGCTCGCGCTCGGCAGGTTGCCGAGGCCCTTGCCCAACGGATTGATTGTCGGTTCCTGATAGTTTGTAACTTTCATGTCATCCCGCTCCATCATTACTATGCATTGCACTAAAGTTGACATGCCGATGGTACAGAAAGTAGCATCGGCGCGGTGATGTTATTTAGTAACATAAAGCGCCCACCTTTCAGCAGATGAATTCGCCCGCCACCCCGTCAGCGCCGTTCGCCGCCGAGCACCCGGCTCCGGCCGCCCAGCCGCTCCTCGACATCGTCGCGCGGATCGCCGAATGCGCGCCCGAGCTGCGCGAAGCCGAACGCAAGGTCGCGGCATTCATCCTCGCCGATCTCGCGCGCGCCGCGCATGCGAGCATCGGCGCGCTGGCGCGCGACGCGGGGGTCAGCGTCGCGACGGTCACGCGTTTCGCGAAGGCCGTCGGCTGCCGCGACGTGCGCGAACTGAAGGTGCTCGTCGCGCAGGCCGCGGCCGTCGGCCAGCGCTTCCTCGTGCCGTCAGACGAGCATCCCGAAGAAGACGCGAGCCCGGCGTCGGTCGTCTACGACGAGATCCGCGTGGCGCTCGCGCGCAACCACCAGCTGCTGCGCAACACGTCGTTCGACGCGGCGGCCGACCGGCTGGCCGGCGCGAAGATGGTCTACGTGTACGGGCAGGGCGGCGGTTCGACCGCGCTCGCCGACGAACTGCGCTTCAGGCTCGTGCGCTTCGGCCGGCCGGTCGCGAGCTACCAGGACAGCCTGCTGCAACGCATGGTGGCCGCGACGCTGTCGCGCGACGCCGTGGTCGTCGCGCTGTCGGTGAGCGGGCGCGTGCCCGAGCTGCTCGAGAGCTGCCGCCTCGCGAAGCGCTACGGCGCGACGCTGATCGCGATCACCGCGCCGGCTTCGCCGCTCGCGAAGCTCGCCGACCACCTGATCCCGGTCGTCGCGTTCGAAACCGATTTCATTTACAAGCCTTCGACATCGCGCTACGCGATGATGATGGCGATCGACGTGCTCGTCACCGGAGTCGCGCTGCGGCTCGGCGATGCGGGCCGAGAATCGCTGCGCCGCATCAAGCATGCGCTCGATGCGCACCGCGGCGGCGGAGACCGTCAACCGGTAGGAGACTGACCATGCATTCGCATCCCGAAGCCGCCGATACGCTGATCGTCGGTGCGCAGCTGTACGACGGCACCGGCGCACCGCCCGTCACGCGCGACGTCGCGATCCGCAACGGCGTGATCGCGGCGATCGGCAACCTGTCGAACTGGCTCGCCGAAACCGTCGTCGATGCGAACGGCCGCGCGCTCGCGCCGGGCTTCGTTGACGTGCACACGCACGACGACACGCACGTGATCCGCGCGCCGGAGATGCTGCCGAAGATCTCGCAGGGCGTGACGACCGTGATCGTCGGCAACTGCGGGATCAGCGCGTCGCCGGTGACGCTCGCGGGCGATCCGCCCGATCCGATGAACCTGCTCGGTGATCGCGACGCGTTCCGCTACCCGACCTTCGCCGCCTATGTCGCGGCCGTGAACGATGCGCGTCCGGCCGTCAACGTCGCGGCGCTCGTCGGGCACACCGCGCTGCGCAACAACCAGATGGATCGCCTCGACCGCGCGGCGACCGACGGCGAAATCGCCGGGATGCGCACGCAGCTCGAGGAGGCGCTCGCGAACGGGGCGCTCGGGCTGTCGTCGGGCCTGGCCTACGGCTCCGCGTTCGCGGCGCCGGCCGAGGAAGTGATGGCGCTCGCCGAGCCGCTCGCGAATGCGGGCGCGCTGTACACGACGCACATGCGGACCGAGTTCGACGCGATCCTCGACGCGATGGACGAGGCCTATCGCGTCGGCCGTCACGCGCAGGTGCCGGTCGTGATCTCGCACCTGAAGTGCGCGGGCCCGTCGAACTGGGGGCGCAGCACCGAGGTGCTCGCGTCGCTCGAGGGCGCGCGCCGCTACCAGCCGGTCGGCTGCGACTGCTATCCGTACAGCCGCAGTTCGTCGACGCTCGACCTGAAGCAGGTGACGGGCGACATCGACATCACGATCACGTGGTCGGAGCCGCATCCGGAAGTCGCCGGCAAGCTGTTGAAGGCGATCGCGGCCGACTGGGGCGTGACCGAGCAGGAGGCCGCGCAGCGGATCCGCCCGGCCGGCGCCGTGTACCACAACATGTCCGAGGACGACGTGCGCCGGATCCTGTCGCACCCGGCGACGATGGTCGGCTCGGACGGCCTGCCGAACGATCCGCTGCCGCACCCGCGGCTGTGGGGCGCGTTCCCGCGCGTGCTCGGCCATTACGTGCGCGACACGAACCTGCTGCCGCTCGAGGAAGCGATCCGCAAGATGACGTCGCTGTCCGCGCGCCGCTACGGGATCGCGGGGCGCGGCGAAGTGCATGTCGGCTACCACGCGGATCTCGTGCTGTTCGATCCGGCGCGCGTGATCGATGCCGCGACGTTCGACAAGCCGCAGCAACCCGCGCACGGGATCGACGCGGTGTGGGTGAACGGCGTGCTGACCTATGAGAACGGCCAGCCGACCGGCGAGCGCGCCGGCGGTTTCGTCGCGCGCGGCGAGCGCGTGCCGGCGAGTGCCGACGCCGCGTTCTGAGCGCGGTCTCCAACCGATTTGCCGCGTGCGCCATGTCGGCGCGCGCATCCGCAACCGTGCGTTGCATGGGCTGGCGCGGGCGCTGACGTGCCGATGCCGGTCGACAAACCAGGAGTGAAACGATGAAGCGATATGGCGTGGGCGAAGCGAAGGGTACCGGCGGCCAGGTGATGCCGTTTGCACGCGCGGTCGAGGCCGACGGCTGGCTGTACGTGTCGGGCCAGACGCCGATGGTGAACGGCGAGGTCGTCGAAGGCGGGATCGTCACGCAGTCGAAGCAGACGATCGAGAACGTGATCGCGATCCTGAAGGAAGCCGGCTACGGCCTCGAGCACGTCGTGCGCTGCGGCGTGTGGCTCGACGACGCACGCGATTTCGCGTCGTTCAACAAGGTGTTCGTGTCGTACTTCGGCGAGCATCCGCCGGCACGCGCGTGCGTGCAGTCGAGCATGGTCATCGACTGCAAGGTCGAGGTCGACTGCATCGCTTACAAGGCGCCGGCGAAGTAACGCGGCAAGCGCCAAAGTGGTACGACAGGGCCGGTGCATTGGTATGCACCGGCCTTTTTCATTATGGCGAAGTCGACGCGTGGCGGAGGAACTGGTGAGCGGATAAGCGGAGGTGTTCACGTACGGTTGGGCCGAAGCCGGATGGAACCCCACCGGAATTTTGCATTGTGTGACGAATTTTTTTCAGCGTGCTTAACGTGACGGATCCGTATGGTGGGCGGTGACGGCGATTTGCGCTGCTGCATGGCACGATCGCGAGGTACGACAGTCTGGTCAGACCCGGAGGTAAGGTGTTTTGATGGAGAAGGTGCGTTGGGACGAGATAGAGGTTTTCGTTCGATCAGCGGCCGGGCTTGGCAAATCGGTGCGGTTGTCTCCGGCCACACGGCTTTGGGAGGATCTCGGTCAGACCGGCGACGAAGCCGACGATTTCATGGGGCATTTTTTCGAGCGCTTTTCCATCGATACAGGCGACTTCGATTTTCATCGCTATTTCCTGATGGAAGGCGAGGGGATGCTCTATTCGTTGTTCCGGCGCTGGATGCTTCGGAAACCGCACGATCTCAAACGGGAATCGGTCACGCTTGCGATGCTGTACCACGCAGCGGTTGAACGTAAATGGGATGCCGGACGATTGGCCGAGTTGCCGTGAAAGTCCGGGCGAGGGGAGCGTGCGTGACGGGTGACGACAGGAACGCAGGCGATTGGCGGAGCGATTGCGGCGATATGATGTAATCGAACCATGGGGTATTGAATGCTTTTGATTGATTCCACTGGGATGGTTGTGAGCCCACGCGTAGCACGTGTCAGAAAGGTTCAGATCGAGCGCGGTGCGATGCAGAGAATCAGCGGGATCGTCGTCCATCAAACGGGCGGTTCAACCGCCGCCTCTGCGCTCAATAGCTATCAGAATGCATTTGCTACCGGGGCGCATTTCTTGATTGAAAAAGACGGGACGATTTACCAGACTGCTTCTTTGAAGAAGCAGGCTTGGCATGTTGGTCGAATCAAGGCGCGCTGCGTTGCCGAATTGCGTTGCACGCCAGTCGAACTGGAGCAACTTCGCCGTTTTGACCCACGTGGTGAAAACCAGCGGGAGATGCGCAAGGCGGTTCCGGACCGTTACCCTTCCAATACAGACAGCATTGGCGTGGAGCTGGTCGGTGAAGCGTTACCGCTGAATGAGCCGAATCCGGATCGACGAACTTACATCGCGGCGCCGGAGGCTCAGAATGATTCGCTTCGCTGGCTCATCCATGAACTTTCGGTAACGCTGCAGGTTCCGATGTCCGAGGTCTTTCGCCACCCGACAGTATCGCGGAAAAACCGGACGGAGGCGGCGGGGGCGCAATGGTGACTCGGATCGCAGTTTTTATGTTGACGTTCTTGCTCACCCACAGTGCGGTTGCGGGCGCGCAATCCGATCGGGTGATGCCCCGCCGGGCCGTCCCCACTGTTGGGCCGGAGTCGGTCGAAATCGTCAGGAACGGTGCGTGGTCGGCCGACATCAGTGGGGACGAAACCGCGGATATGTGCCGTACGTTCGTTCTTCGGCAGGCGGATGTCAGCGCGTTTTTCAAGCGTGCGAACCGCGTAACGGAACGGGCGTACAGCCATGACCTGGACGCCGCGAATTGCTATGCCGAAGGTCAAGCACGTCTTGCGGATGGGGGCACTGCGAAATGGAAGATAGACCAAGCAAGGCGCGGCTACATTTCGATGCCCGATGGTCGAACCATCTACTTGTATTGTCCGAAGTGCCGAGCCGACGTGTTCGCACCGAATTAGACAGACGCCTGTTCCGCAAGCAGTAGGTATTGGCGGGCCGACGAATGCCCGCCAAATCCACCCATTTACTGCCGCGCAGTCCGTGCGTTGTCCGGCATCGGCTGGTTGTAGTTCGTGCGGAACGGGTTGATGTCCAGCCCGCCGCGGCGCGTATAGCGCGCATACACCGCCAGCTTCAACGGTTTGCACGCATGCAGGATGTCGAGGAAGATGCGCTCGACGCACTGCTCGTGAAAGCCCGTGTGATTGCGGAACGAAATGATGTAGCGCAGCAGGCCCGCATGGTCGATCTGCGGCCCGACGTAGTGGATCTGCACGCTGCCCCAGTCGGGCTGGCCGGTGACCGGGCAATTCGAGCGCAGCAGGTCGGACACGAGCGTCTCCTCGACCGGCGCTTCGTCCTGGGCGGCCGACAGCAGCGACGGATCCGGTTCGTACACGTCGGTGTCGAGGTCGAGCCGGTCGAGCGACAGCCCGTCGAGCTCTTCCATCTGGAGCTTGCCGAAGTCGTGCGGCGACACGAGCTGCACCGACACGCTCGCGCCGCACGCGGCCGACACGTCACGCTTCAGCGTGTCGCGCACCGCGTCGACCGAGTCGAACTTCGATTGGGCGAGCGAGCCGAGATACAGCTTGAACGACTTCGATTCGACGATGTTCGGCGATTCGGCCGGCACGTAGAACGTCGCGACCGCGAGCTGCGGCTTGCCGCGCGCGTTGAGCCACGACAGTTCGTACGCGTTCCAGATGTCGGTGCCGAAGAACGGCGGCGCCGACGTGATGCCGAGCTGCTGGCGCGCGCCGGCGCGCGGGATCGGGAACAGCAGCGACGCGTCGTACTGGGCGGCATAGACGGTGGCCTTGCCGAGCGGGGAGTGTTCGGGATTCATTGCGCGAAGCCTTTACGACAGGAAGAGCCGGTACGCCGGATTGGCGCTCTCTTCGACATACGGATAGCCGAGCGCCGCGAGGAAGCGTTCGAACTCGGCGCGATCGGCCTGCGGCACCTGCAGCCCGACGAGGATCGAGCTGTAGTCCGCACCCTGGTTACGGTAATGAAACAGGCTGATGTTCCAGTCCGGCGCCATCGACGACAGGAACTTCATCAGCGCGCCCGGCCGTTCCGGGAATTCGAAGCGGAACAGGCGTTCGTCGAGCGCGAGCGGCGAGCGGCCGCCCACCATGTAGCGGATGTGTTCCTTCGACAGCTCGTCGTGCGTCAGGTCGACGGTCTTGAAGCCGTGCGACTCGAAATTCGCGGCGATCTCGGCCGATTCGCCGCGCCGCTTGATCTGCACGCCGACGAAGATATGCGCGGCCTGCGCATCGGCGATCCGGTAGTTGAACTCGGTGACGTTGCGTTCGCCGACGAGCGAGCAGAAGCGCTTGAAGCTGCCGCGCTCCTCGGGGATCGTGACCGCGAACACGGCCTCGCGCGCCTCGCCGACTTCCGCGCGTTCAGCGACGAAACGCATCCGGTCGAAGTTCATGTTCGCGCCGGACGTGACCGCGACGAGCGTCTGGTTCTCGATCCCTTCGCGTTCCGCGTAGCATTTCGCGCCCGCGACCGCGAGCGCGCCGGACGGCTCGAGCACGCTGCGCGTATCCTGGAACACGTCCTTGATCGCCGCGCACAGCGCGTCGGTGTCGACCGTCATGACGCCGTCGAGGAATTCGCGGCAGAGCCGGAAGGTTTCCTCGCCGACCAGCTTCACCGCGGTGCCGTCCGCGAACAGCCCGACCTCGCTCAGCTCGACGCGCTCGCCTTTCTGCAGCGACTGCGCCATCGCGCACGAATCCTCGGCCTGCACGCCGAACACCTTGATCTCCGGCCGCACCGCCTTGACGTACGCAGCCACGCCGGCCGCGAGGCCGCCGCCGCCGATCGGCACGAAGATCGCGTGAATCGGGCCCTGGTGCTGCCGCAGGATTTCCATCGCGATCGTGCCCTGGCCGGCGATCACGTACGGATCGTCGAACGGGTGGACGAACGTGAGGTCGCGTTCGGCCTGTACCTTCACGGCGTGCGCGTACGCATCGCTGTACGACTCGCCCGCCTGGATCACCTCGACGCTCGGGCCGCCGTGCGCGCGCACCGCGTCGACCTTCACCTGCGGCGTCGTGACGGGCACGACGATCACCGCCTTGATGCCCATCCGGGCCGCCGAGAACGCGACGCCCTGCGCATGATTGCCGGCCGATGCCGTGATCACGCCGCGCGCGAGCGCGTCGGCCGGAAGGTGCGCCATCTTGTTGTACGCGCCGCGCAGCTTGAACGAGAACACCGGCTGGTTGTCCTCGCGCTTCAGGTACACGGGGTTGCGCAGCCGGGCCGACAGGTTGCGGGCGGGTTCGAGTTCCGTCTCGAGCGCGACGTCGTAGACGCGCGCGGTGAGGATTTTCTTCAGGTAATCGTGGGATGCCATGGGCGCTCGCGTGCGGTGCGGAAGCAGACGGTAAAGGATCAATGATAGCGCCAAGGGTCCGCCCGCATGCAAGCGGCATGCCGGGCGCCCCGTCGCGAAACCGCGCCGGCGGGCGTGTTTGCCGCGCGACGCGTCCCTGTTTACCGGCTTAACCGCATGGTTACCGACCGGACGGACGGCAAATGCCGCCGCGAAATCGTGCCGAACCAGGCCTGGTGCGGGTTGCGGCGAAAGCCCCACGACCTGTCCGGCCTGTCACGGACGGGCCGATCATGGGTTAGAATTCTGTTTTGAATCAAGGATCGGAAGATGCAGAGGCACCCTCGGATCGCCCCGTTGAAGCCGACGCCGCGCGCAGCCAGCCCTGCGGCGGAGCGGCATGCGCGCCGCGCGCGATCGTGCTGATGGCTCCGAGTGCCGCCAGGCCCTGCCAACCCGGAACGGTGAGTCCAGACCCGCTCCGGCCCCATGCGAGATAGTCGCGCGCCTGGCACCAGAACAGATTTCCCCAAGATTGCGCCTACGCGCTTGCCGACGCCCGTGCACGGTGTATCGGCCCTCCGAGTCGTCCGAACATGAACGCACCACAAGTTTTCGATCCGCATGGCGCGGCCGCCGCCGTCGCCGCCGAACCCGCGCCCCGACTGCGCGAGATTCCCTATAACTACACGTCCTTCTCCGACCGCGAGATCGTGATCCGCCTGCTCGGCGCGGAGGCGTGGTCGGTGCTCGACGAGCTGCGCGCCGAACGCCGCACGGGCCGCTCGGCACGGATGCTGTATGAAGTGCTCGGCGACATCTGGGTCGTGCGCCGCAACCCGTACCTGCAGGACGACCTGCTCGACAACCCGAAGCGCCGCGCGCTCCTGATCGAGGCGCTGAACCACCGTCTGACCGAGATCGGCAAGCGCCGCCGCGCCGACCTCACCGCGCACCACGACGACGCGGGCCGCGAACGCGCGGGACGTGTCGAAATGCTCGAGGCCGCCGCGCAGCGCGCGGTCGACGAATTTGCCGACGAATTCGACAAGATGGCCGACCTGCGCCGCCGCGCGACCAAGGCGCTCGGCCGCTGCACGCAGAAGGACAACATCCGCTTCGACGGGCTGTCGCGCGTGTCGCACGTGACCGATGCGACCGACTGGCGCGTCGAATACCCGTTCGTCGTGCTGACCCCCGATACCGAAGCCGAGATCGCGGCACTGATCAAGGCCTGCTTCGAGCTCGGCCTGACCGTGATCCCGCGCGGCGGTGGCACCGGCTACACGGGCGGCGCGGTGCCGCTCACGCCGTTCTCCGCGGTGATCAACACCGAGAAGCTCGAACAGCTCGGCGCGGTCGAGCTCACCGAACTGCCGGGCGTCGCGCACAAGGTGCCGACGATCTTCTCCGGCGCGGGCGTCGTCACGCGCCGCGTGACGGAAGCGGCCGAAGCGGCCGGCTACGTGTTCGCGGTCGATCCGACCTCGCTCGATGCATCGTGCATCGGCGGCAACGTCGCGATGAACGCCGGCGGCAAGAAGGCCGTGCTGTGGGGCACCGCGCTCGACAACCTGGCCTGGTGGCGGATGGTCGACCCGGACGGCAACTGGCTCGAAGTCACGCGCCACGAGCACAACCAGGGCAAGATCCACGACATCCCGGTCGCGCGCTTCGAGCTGAAGTGGTTCGACGGCGCGTATGCGCCGGGCGAGAAGCTGCTGAAGAGCGAGATGCTCGAGATCGAAGGCCGCCGGTTCCGCAAGGAAGGCCTCGGCAAGGACGTCACCGACAAGTTCCTCGCCGGCCTGCCGGGCGTGCAGAAGGAAGGCTGCGACGGGCTGATCACGTCCGCGCGCTGGGTGCTGCACAAGATGCCCGCGCACACGCGCACCGTCTGTCTCGAATTCTTCGGCCAGGCGCGCGAGGCGATCCCGAGCATCGTCGAAATCAAGGACTACCTGTTCGAGACGTCGAAGCAGGGCGGCGCGATCCTCGCGGGCCTCGAGCACCTCGACGAGCGCTACCTGCGCGCGGTCGGCTACGCGACCAAGAGCAAGCGCAACGCCTTCCCCAAGATGGTGCTGATCGGCGACATCGTCGGCGACGACGCCGATGCGGTCGCGCAAGCGACGTCCGAAGTGATCCGGATGGCGAACGGCAAGAGCGGCGAAGGCTTCGTCGCGGTCAGCGCGGAGGCGCGCAAGCGCTTCTGGCTCGACCGCAGCCGCACGGCCGCGATCGCGAAGCACACGAACGCGTTCAAGATCAACGAGGACGTCGTCATCCCGCTGAACCGGATGGGCGAGTACACCGACGGCATCGAGCGGATCAACATCGAGCTGTCGCTGAAGAACAAGCTGCAACTGGTCGACGCGCTCGAGGCGTTCTTCCGCGCCGGCAACCTGCCGCTCGGCAAGACCGACGACGCGAACGAGATCCCGAGCGCCGAACTGCTCGAGGATCGCGTCCAGCAGGCGCTGGAGTTGCTCAAGCGCGTGCGTGCACGCTGGGAATTCGTGCGCGACCGGCTCGACCAGCCGCTGCGCGAGGCGCAGCACTACCTCGTGCAGCTCGGCTACGAGGCGCTCGCCGAGAAGTTCGCCGATCGGGCGGACGAGCAGCCGGGCGCGACCGTGTTCCACATCACGCAGGACCGCACGGTCCGCATCTCGTGGAAGCAGGAGATCCGCGCGGAGCTGCGCGCGATCTTCAACGGCGGCGCGTTCAAGCAGATCCTCGACGAAGCGCAGGCGATCCACAAGCGCGTGCTGCGCGGCCGCGTGTTCGTCGCGCTGCACATGCACGCGGGCGACGGCAACGTCCACACCAACATCCCGGTCAACTCCGACAACTACGAGATGCTGCAGGACGCGCACGCGTCGGTCGCACGCATCATGAAGCTCGCGCGCTCGCTCGACGGCGTGATCTCCGGCGAACACGGGATCGGCATCACGAAGCTCGAGTTCCTGACCGACGACGAGATCGCCGAATTCCGCGCGTACAAGCAGCGCGTCGACCCGCACGGCCGCTTCAACAAGGGCAAGCTGCTCGACGGCGCCGACCTGCGCAACGCGTACACGCCGAGCTTCGGGCTGATGGGCTACGAGTCGCTGATCATGCAGCAGTCCGACATCGGCGCGATCGCCGATTCGGTGAAGGACTGCCTGCGCTGCGGCAAGTGCAAGCCGGTGTGCGCGACCCACGTGCCGCGCGCGAACCTGCTGTACAGCCCGCGCAACAAGATCCTCGCGACTTCGTTGCTGGTCGAGGCGTTCCTGTATGAGGAACAGACGCGCCGCGGCGTGTCGATCAAGCACTGGGACGAGTTCAACGACGTGGCCGACCACTGCACGGTGTGCCACAAGTGCGCGACGCCGTGCCCGGTGAAGATCGACTTCGGCGACGTCACGATGAACATGCGCAACCTGTTGCGCAAGATGGGCAAGAAGAAATTCAACGCCGGCAATGCGGCGGGCATGTTCTTCCTGAACGCGACCAACCCGCAGACGATCAACATCGCGCGCGGCGCGATGATGGGCGTCGGCTACAAGGTGCAGCGCTTCGCGAACGACATGCTGAAGAAGGTCGTGACGAAGCAGACGCAGCACCCGCCGGCGACGGTCGGCAAGCCGCCTGTCGTCGAGCAGGTGATCCACTTCGTCAACAAGAAGATGCCGGGCAACCTGCCGAAGAAGACGGCGCGCGCGCTGCTCGACATCGAGGACAACAAGATCGTGCCGATCATCCGCAACCCGAAGTCGACCACGGTCGATTCGGAAGCGGTGTTCTACTTCCCGGGCTGCGGCTCCGAGCGCCTGTTCTCGCAGGTCGGCCTCGCGACGCAGGCGATGCTGTGGGAAGCGGGCGTGCAGACGGTGCTGCCGCCGGGCTACCTGTGCTGCGGTTATCCGCAGCGCGGCTCGGGCCAGTACGACAAGGCCGAGAAGATCGTCACCGACAACCGCGTGCTGTTCCACCGGGTCGCCAACACGCTGAACTACCTCGACATCAAGACGGTGGTCGTGTCGTGCGGCACCTGCTACGACCAGCTTGCAGGCTACGAATTCGACAAGATCTTCCCGGGCTGCCGGATCATCGACATCCACGAGTTCCTGCTCGAGAAGGGGATGAAGCTCGACGGCGTGACGGGCACGCGCTACATGTATCACGACCCGTGCCACACGCCGATCAAGACGATGGATCCGGTCAAGCTCGTCAACGAGCTGATGGGCGCGGAGAAGGACGGCTACAAGATCGAGAAGAACGATCGCTGTTGCGGCGAATCGGGCACGCTCGCGGTCACGCGTCCGGACATCTCCACGCAGGTCCGCTTCCGCAAGGAAGAGGAAATCCGCAAGGGTGCCGCGAAGCTGCGCAGCATCCCGGTCGTGGCCGGCAACGCGCCGGCGCCGGCCGCGGCCGCGAACGGCCCGGACGTGAAGATCCTGACGAGCTGCCCGTCGTGCCTGCAGGGCCTGTCGCGCTACAACGAGGACGCGAACGTCGAGGCCGACTACATCGTGGTCGAAATCGCGCGCCAGGTGCTCGGCGAGAACTGGATGGCCGACTATGTCGCCCACGCGAACAATGGCGGGATCGAGCGCGTGCTGGTCTAATGCGGGCATGACGACCGCCCGGCCGGGCTTGGGATGAGCGGGCGCCGGCGTACCAGCGCCGGCGCCCGTCCACATGGGAGCGACGATGGAATGCGTGTTTTGCCGTGAAGACGGCGGCGAAGTGCTCTGGCAGGACGACATGCTGCGCGTCGTCCTCGCGGCGGGCGAGCACGACTACCCGGGCTTCTGCCGGGTGATCTGGGGCGCGCACGTGGCCGAGTTCTCCGATCTCGGCGAGCCCGAGCGGGCACATTTGATGCGCATCGTGTACGCGGTGGAGCGTGCCGTGCGCCGCGTGATGCAGCCGAACAAGGTGAATCTCGCGAGCCTCGGCAACATGGTGCCGCACGTGCACTGGCACGTGATCCCGCGCTTCTCGAATGACGCCCATTTCCCGCAGCCCGTCTGGGCGCCGCGCCAGCGCAGCGTGTCCGAGGCGCTGCTGCGCTCGCGCGCGGCGCAGGCCTCGCTGCTGCACAATGCGGTGCGCGAGGAAATTCAACGAACGACCGATTCGAGGCAGCCATGAGCGGTTTGACTTCCACGACGCCGATTCCGTCCGGCGTCGTCGTGCACGCGGTGTCGCGCGTGCTCGAATTGCAGTACCCGAACGGGGAGAGCTTCCGGATTCCGTTCGAGCTGATGCGCGTCTATTCGCCGTCGGCCGAGGTGCGCGGCCACGGGCCCGGCCAGGAGACGCTGCAGACCGGCAAGCGCGAGGTGACGATCACCGCGCTCGAGGGCGTGGGCAACTATGCGCTGCAGCCGACGTTCTCCGACGGCCATTCGACCGGTATCTACTCGTGGGATCTGCTGTACGAACTGGCGACGCAGCAGGACGCGCTGTGGCGCGACTATTTCGACAAACTGAAGGCGGCGGGCGTCGAGCGCGACGCGCCGATGCAGGCGGCACCCGCGCCGCACGGCCACTGCCACTGAAAGCGACGGCGCCCGCTCGGCGCCGTCTTGCCATTTACTGAGGATCAACGCGATGAGTAAAACCCACTTCGGCTTCGAAAGCGTCGAGGAAACCGAAAAAGCGAAGAAAGTGGCGGGCGTGTTCCATTCGGTCGCGAGCAACTACGATCTGATGAACGACCTGATGTCGGCCGGCATGCACCGCGCGTGGAAGGCATTCACGATCGCGCAGGCGAACGTGCGCCCCGGCTTCAAGGTGCTCGACATCGCGGCCGGCACGGGCGACCTGACCAAGTCGTTCGCGAAGGCGGCCGGGCCGACGGGCGAAGTCTGGCACACCGACATCAACGAATCGATGCTGCGCGTCGGCCGCGACCGGCTGCTCGACAAGGGCATCGTGACGCCGTCGCTGCTGTGCGACGCGGAGAAAACGCCCTTTCCGGACAACTACTTCGATGTGGTCACGGTCGCGTTCGGGCTGCGCAACATGACGCACAAGGACGCCGCGCTCGCCGAGATGCGCCGCGTGACGAAGCCCGGCGGCCGCGTGATGGTGCTGGAATTCTCGAAAGTGTGGGATCCGCTGAAAAAAGCGTACGATCTGTATTCTTTCAAAGTATTACCGTGGCTTGGCGACAAGTTCGCGAAAGATGCTGAAAGTTACCGGTATCTTGCTGAATCTATCCGGATGCACCCCGATCAGGACACGCTGAAGACGATGATGGAACAAGCGGGCCTCGATGCCGTCAAATATTACAATTTGTCAGGTGGCGTGGTAGCTTTACACCTAGGAACCAAGTACTAAGGGGTTCTTCCCATACATTCGCCTTACATTTGGAGAAGCTGATGTCCGCATCGCGTTCGTTGTTCAACCGTAGCAAGCCGTCGAAGCCGTGGGCTCGACGGGCCGGCACGCTGCTGATGGTCGGCCTGCTCACGGCCGGCACGTTCGCATCGCTCGACGCCGAGGCCAAGCGCATGGGCGGCGGGCGCAGCATCGGCCGTCAGAATTCCACCGTCACGCAGCGCCAGGCCACGCCGCCCGCGCAGCAGCCGATGCAGCAGGCCGCACCGGCGCAGGCGCAGCGCGCGAACCCGGCCGCACCGGCACCGGCCGCGCAGCCGAACCGCTCGCGCTGGCTCGGGCCGATCGCCGGTCTCGCGGCCGGCCTCGGCATCGCGGCGCTGCTGTCGCACTTCGGCCTGGGCGGCGCGTTCGCGAGCATGATGGCGAACGTCATCGTGATCGCACTGCTCGCGATGGTCGGCATCTGGTTGGTCCGCAAGTTCATGAACCGCCGCCGTTCGCAGGAGCCGGCGTATTCGGTCGGCGGCTCGGCATCGTCGTCGGGCAGCTACTCGCAAAGCCCGTCGTTCCAGCAGGGCAGCACCGGCAACAACTATGCGGGCAGCGGCAGCAGCTATGCGAACGAAGCGCAAGGCGTGTTCGGCGGCGGCGCAGCGGCTGCCGGTGCGGCGGGCGCGATGGCGGCCGCACCGCTGCAGGTGCCGGCCGGCTTCGACACCGAAGCGTTCCTGCGTAGCGCGAAGGTCTACTTCGTGCGCCTGCAGGCGGCATGGGACCAGGGCAACCTGGCCGACATCCGCGAGTTCACGACGCCGGAAATGTTCGCCGAGATCAAGATCGATCTCGATTCGCGCGGCAACGACGCGAACCAGACCGATGTCGTGCAGCTCGACGCGGAGCTGGTCGCGATCGAGGATCGCGGTATCGAGCAGTCGGCGAGCGTGCGCTTCCACGGGCTGATCCGCGAGTCGGCGAATGCGCCGGCCGCGCCGCTCGACGAGGTGTGGAACCTGTCGAAGTCGGGCAGCCAGGGCTGGCTGCTCGCGGGTATCCAGCAGATCAACACGCACTGAGCGTGACCGGCGGCCGGCTTGCCGGCTGCCCGGGCGATGGTCGCCGCACTGCGACCGCTTGCCGCCCGGGTGTGCGGTTGGCCGCGGTCTGCCGACGATCCGACGTTACAATAGAAACCCGCGTAGGCGCCCGGCCTGCGCGGGTTTTTCTTTCCCAGCCCGATGACCTTTGCCGCCAAGCCTTTTGCTGCTGCTGTCAATCACCTGCTCGCGCGCGAATCGTGGGCGCGCGACCGCCTGATCCCCTACGCGGGCAAGACCGCCCGGCTCGACGTGCCGCCCGTCACGCTCACGCTGCTCGTGCAGCCCGACGGTTATCTGTCCGCGGTGGACGCGCACGATGCGCAACACGTCGACGTGTCGATCGCGCTCGCGGGCGACACGGTCGCCGCATTCCTGCAGGGCGGTCAGCCCGCCGTGATGAAGCACGTGAAGATCGAGGGCGACGCGGAGTTCGCGACGCAGATCGCGAAGCTGGCCGAGCACCTGCGCTGGGAACCTGAAGAAGATCTCGCGAAGCTGGTCGGCGACGCGGCGGCGCACCGGATCGCGACGGTCGTACGCGACGCCGGCGCGCGCGCGCGCCGCACCGGCCGCAACGTGCTCGATTCCGTCGCCGAGTACTGGCTCGACGAGAACCCGCAAGTCGTTCGGCGCACGGTGCTCGGCGGCTTCGACGCCGAACTGGCGCGTGCGCGCGATGCGCTCGCGCGGGTCGAAAAACGGATCGAGCGACTCGAACAAAAAATCGGCGCGCGCACGGGTTCCGGCCCGCGCGGCGCGCACTGAGGGCCGCAGGGCATGCGCATTTTCCGTTTCATCAAGATTGTCTACACCGTCATCCGCTTCGGCCTCGACGAGGTGATGCTGTCCCGGATCGACGACCGGCGCGTGAAGCTGCTGCTGCGGATCACGACGATCGGCCGCCGCTATTCCGATCCGCCCGCCGTGCGGCTGCGTCACGCGCTCGAAAGCCTCGGCCCGATCTTCGTGAAGTTCGGCCAGGTGCTGTCGACGCGCCGCGACCTGCTGTCGGTCGATTTCGCGAACGAACTCGCGAAGCTGCAGGACCAGGTGCCGCCGTTCGATTCGGCTGTCGCGATAGCGATCATCGAGAAGTCGCTCGGCGCGCCGGTCGACGAGCTGTTCGACGAATTCGAGCGCGAGCCGATCGCGAGCGCGTCGATCGCGCAGGTGCATTTCGCGAAGTTGAAGCAGGGCGTGCACGCGGGCAAGGCCGTCGCGGTCAAGGTGCTGCGCCCGAACATGCTGTCGGTGATCGATTCCGACCTCGCGCTGATGCGCGACATCGCGACGTGGACCGAGCGCATGTGGGCCGACGGCCGGCGCCTGAAGCCGCGCGAAGTCGTCGCCGAATTCGACAAGTACCTGCACGACGAGCTCGACCTGATGCGCGAGGCCGCGAACGGCAGCCAGCTGCGCCGCAACTTCGCGGGCCTCGACCTGCTGCTCGTGCCCGAAATGTTCTGGGATTTCTCGACGTCGCAGGTGCTGGTGATGGAGCGCATGACCGGCGTGCCGATCAGCCAGGTCGAGACGCTGCGCACCGCGGGCGTCGACATCAAGAAGCTCGCGCGCGAAGGCGTCGAGATCTTCTTCACGCAGGTGTTCCGCGACGGTTTCTTCCATGCGGACATGCACCCGGGCAACATCCAGGTGAGTCTCGACCCGAAGACTTTCGGTCGCTATATCGCGCTCGATTTCGGGATCGTCGGCGCGTTGTCGGATTTCGACAAGAACTACCTCGCGCAGAACTTCCTCGCGTTCTTCAAGCGCGATTACCACCGCGTCGCGACGCTGCACCTCGAATCGGGCTGGGTGCCGCCCGAGACGCGCGTCGAGGAACTCGAAAGCGCGATCCGCGCGGTGTGCGAGCCGTATTTCGACCGCGCGCTGAAGGACATCTCGCTCGGCCAGGTGCTGATGCGCCTGTTCTCGACGTCGCGCCGCTTCAACGTCGAGATCCAGCCGCAGCTCGTGCTGCTGCAGAAGACGATGCTGAACGTCGAGGGGCTCGGCCGCTCGCTCGACCCCGAACTCGACCTGTGGAAGACCGCGAAGCCGTATCTCGAGCGCTGGATGACCGAGCAGATCGGCCTGCGCGGCTGGTACGAGCGTTTCAAGGTCGAGGCGCCGCAATGGAGCAAGACGCTGCCGCAACTGCCGCGCCTGATCCACCACGCGATGGCGGCGCGCCACGATGCGCCGCGTGCGGCGAGCGAGGACTTGATGCGTCAGGTCCTCGTCGAGCAGAAACGGACCAACCGGCTGTTGCAGGCATTGCTGATCTTCGGTCTTGCCGTCGGCGTCGGGGCGCTCGTCGCGCGCGTGCTGCTCGCGCTCGCGTACGGCGCGTGACCGAAAGGAGCCGTGCGATGTCCGAACCGAAGCAACCGTCCGCGCCGGGCGCCGCCGATTTCGCGACGCGCGACCCCGGCAGCGCATCGTTCTGGGACGAGCGTTTCGCGCGCGGCGTGACGCCGTGGGAATTCGGCGGCGTGCCGGACGGCTTTCGCGCGTTTGCGCAGCGGCTCGGGCCGTGCGCGGTGCTGATTCCCGGCTGCGGCAGTGCGCAGGAGGCCGGCTGGCTCGCGCAGGCCGGCTGGCCCGTGCGCGCGATCGATTTCGCCGCGCAGGCGGTGGCGGCCGCGAAGGCGCAGCTCGGCGCGCATGCGGACGTCGTCGAGCAGGCCGATTTCTTCGTGTACCGGCCGCCGTTCGACGTGCAGTGGGTGTACGAGCGCGCGTTCCTGTGCGCGCTGCCGCCGAGCCTGCGCGCCGGCTATGCGGCGCGGATGGCCGAACTGCTGCCCGCCGGCGCGTTGCTGGCCGGTTATTTCTTCGTGGCGAAGAAACCGAAGGGCCCGCCGTTCGGCATCGAGCGTGCCGAACTCGATGCGCTGCTCGCGCCGCACTTCGAGCTGATCGAGGATCTGCCCGTGACCGATTCGCTGGCCGTGTTCGAAGGGCACGAGCGCTGGCTCACGTGGCGCCGTCGCTGAAGCCGGGCGTCGCGGCCGTTGCCGGAGCGCGCCGGGGTTTCGGATATAATTCAAGGTTTTGCAAGCCGTTTCCAGTTTCCGCGGGAAAAATATCATGCCGATCTACGCCTATCGATGCGAAGCGTGCGGTTTCGCCAAGGACATGCTCCAGAAGATGAGCGATGCGCCGCTGTCGCAGTGCCCCGAATGCGGGAAGGATGCTTTTCGCAAGCAGGTCACCGCCGCCGGCTTCCAGCTGAAGGGCTCCGGCTGGTATGTCACCGATTTCCGCGGTGGCTCGGGCGGCACCAGCGCGCCGTCGACGGCGACTGGCGAAGCGGGGGCTGCGGCACCTGCCGCCGCGGCGCCGGCGGCAGCCGCCACGAGTTCCGAGAGTACGACGACGAGCGCCGCGCCGGCCCCGGCTGCGGCGCCCGCCGCCGGCAGTTGACAGTCGCGGCCCGTCCGGGCCGCGTCCACACCGCGCTTCCGGCGCGGTTCATTGACGGCAGATGATGAAAAAGACGACCCTGAAATCGGTGTTTCTGACCGGCCTGCTGGTTCTCGTCCCGCTCGCGATCACGCTGTGGGTGCTCGGTCTCATCATCGGCACGATGGACCAGACGCTGCTGCTGCTGCCCGAATCGTGGCAGCCGGAGCGGGCGCTCGGCTTCCGCTTGCCGGGGCTCGGCGCGGTGCTGACGCTCGCGTTCATCTTCGTCGTCGGGCTGGCCACGCAGAACTTCATCGGCCAGAAGCTCGTCACGTGGTGGAACGCGGTCGTGCGTCACATCCCGGTCGTCGGGCCGATCTACACGAGCGTCAAGCAGGTGTCGGACACGCTGCTGTCGAGCAGCGGCAACGCGTTTCGCAAGGCGCTGCTGATCGAATACCCGCGTCGCGGCTCGTATACGATCGCGTTTCTGACCGGCGCGCCCGGCGGCGACGTGGTCAACCATCTGACGGAAGAGTACGTGAGCGTGTACGTGCCCACGACACCGAACCCGACGTCGGGCTTCTTCCTGATGCTCCCGAAGAGCGAAGTCATCGAACTCGACATGTCGGTCGATGCCGCGCTCAAGTACATCGTCTCGATGGGCGTCGTGGCGCCTTCGGCGCCGGCTCCGGTGCCCGCCCGCCGCCCCGTCGAGCCGCCGCTGTAAGTAAAGAATCATCGCCCGGGCCGCGCGTTGCGGCACCCGTTGATCAAACCGAACGAAAGCAAACATCATGTCGATGCGTACTGAATACTGCGGTCTCGTGACCGAACACCTGCTGGGCCAAACCGTGTCGCTGTGCGGCTGGGTGCAGCGCCGCCGCGATCACGGCGGTGTGATCTTCATCGACCTGCGCGATCGTGAAGGCCTCGTGCAGGTGGTGTGCGACCCGGATCGCGCGGAAATGTTCGCGACCGCCGAAGGCGTGCGCAACGAGTTCTGCGTGCAGATCAAGGGTCTCGTGCGCAACCGTCCGGAAGGCACGGTCAACGCCGGCCTGAAGAGCGGCAAGATCGAAGTGCTGTGTCACGAACTGAACGTGCTGAATGCGTCGGTCACGCCGCCGTTCCAGCTCGACGACGACAACCTGTCGGAAACGACGCGCCTCACGCACCGCGTGCTCGACCTGCGCCGTCCGCAGATGCAGCACAACCTGCGCCTGCGCTACCGCGTCGCGATCGAAGCGCGCAAGTACCTCGACGAGCAGGGCTTCATCGACATCGAAACGCCGATGCTGACGAAGAGCACGCCGGAAGGCGCGCGCGACTATCTGGTGCCGTCGCGCGTGAACGCGGGCCAGTTCTTCGCGCTGCCGCAGTCGCCGCAGCTGTTCAAGCAGCTGCTGATGGTCGCGAACTTCGACCGTTACTACCAGATCACCAAGTGCTTCCGCGACGAAGACTTGCGCGCCGACCGCCAGCCGGAATTCACGCAGATCGACTGCGAGACGTCGTTCCTCGGCGAGCAGGAAATCCGTGACCTGTTCGAAGACATGATCCGTCACATCTTCAAGACGACGATCGACGTCGAACTCGACGCGACATTCCCGGTGATGCCGTACTCGGAAGCGATGGCGCGTTTCGGTTCGGACAAGCCGGACCTGCGCGTGCAGCTCGAATTCACCGAGCTGACCGACGCGATGAAGGACGTCGACTTCAAGGTGTTCAGCACGCCGGCCAACGCGAAGGACGGCCGTGTCGCGGCGCTGCGCGTGCCGAAGGGCGGCGAGCTGTCGCGCGGCGACATCGACGGCTACACGGAATTCGTGCGCATCTACGGCGCGAAGGGCCTCGCATGGATCAAGGTCAACGAGAAGGCGAAGGGCCGCGACGGCCTGCAGAGCCCGATCGTCAAGAACCTGCACGACGCATCGATCGCGGCGATCCTCGAGCGCACCGGTGCTGAAGACGGCGACATCATCTTCTTCGCGGCCGACCGCGCGAAGGTCGTCAACGACAGCCTCGGCGCGCTGCGCCTGAAGATCGGCCATTCGGAATTCGGCAAGGCGAACGGCCTCGTCCAGGCCGGCTGGAAGCCGCTGTGGGTCGTCGATTTCCCGATGTTCGAATACGACGACGAAGACGCGCGCTACGTCGCGGCGCACCACCCGTTCACGAGCCCGAAGGACGAGCACCTCGAATACCTCGAGACCGATCCGGGCCGTTGCCTCGCGAAGGCGTACGACATGGTGCTGAACGGCTGGGAAATCGGCGGCGGCTCGGTGCGTATCCACCGCGAGGAAGTGCAGAGCAAGGTGTTCCGCGCGCTGAAGATCGGCGCGGAAGAAGCGCAGCTGAAGTTCGGCTTTCTGCTGGACGCGCTGCAGTACGGCGCGCCGCCGCACGGCGGTATCGCGTTCGGTCTCGACCGCATCGTCACGATGATGGCCGGTGCCGACTCGATCCGCGACGTGATCGCGTTCCCGAAGACGCAGCGTGCGCAGGATCTGCTCACGCAGGCGCCGAGCCCGGTCGACGAGCGTCAGCTGCGCGAACTGCACATCCGTCTGCGTCAGCCGGAACAGCCGAAGGCGTAACGCCTGTCGCAGGTCGTGTGCGCGGCGACGCGCGCACGACGCCCAACGAAACAGGCGCCGCGATGCGCCTGTTTCGTTTTTTGCGGTACAGTCGCACCACTTGCCGCACGTTCGGGCACAGGCCCGGCGCACGGCCCTGTGTCGCATGAAACAAAGATGACGAAGCCGCCGAAAATTCCCGAATCCGTTCTCGTCGTGATCTACACGCCCGAACTCGACGTGCTGGTGATCAAGCGCGCCGACCAGCCCGATTTCTGGCAATCGGTGACCGGATCGAAGGACGCGCTCGACGAGCCGCTCGCGCTCACAGCCGCGCGCGAAGTCGCCGAGGAAACCGGCATCTCGGTCGGTACGCACGACGTGCCGGCCTCCGCGCTGATCGACTGGCATCAGCGGATCGAATACACGATCTATCCGCAATACCTGCATCGCTATGCGCCGGGCGTCACGCGCAACGTCGAGCACTGGTTCGGCCTGTGCGTGCCGCACCGCGTCGACGTGACGCTGTCGCCGCGCGAGCATGTCGACCACGCGTGGCTGCCGTACCGCGAAGCGGCCGCGCGCTGCTACTCGCCGTCGAACGCCGAGGCGATCCTGCAACTGCCCGTGCGCGTGTCGCTCGCGCGGGCGCCGCACGGCTCGTCCGCATGAATGCGGAAACCCGCAAGCGCTTCGCGCAATTGCGGCAGATGTTCCTGCAGGAACGCGGCTCCGCGTCGCGGCTCGCGTTCACGGCAGGCAACACGGTGCGACTGTGCACGACCGGCGGCGAATTCTTCCACGCGCTGATCGAGCGGATCGATGCGGCGCGCGAGCAGGTGATGCTCGAAACCTACATCTTCTGCGACGATGCGGCCGGCCGCCCGGTGTCGGATGCGCTGATCCGCGCGGCGCAGCGCGGCGTGCGCGTGCGCGTGATCACCGACGGCATCGGCACCGCGCGCCTGCCGCTGTTCGACACGTGGGCCGACGCCGGCGTCGAGCACTGCATCTACAACCGCTTCCTGTTCGGCCGCTTCGGCTTCTCGCGCACGCACCGCAAGCTCGCGGTGATCGATCAGGCGGTCGCGTACTGCGGTGGCATCAACATCGTCGACGACTTCACGCAGGGCAGCGCGACGCTGCCGTATCCGCGCTGGGATTTCGCGGTCGAGATGGCCGGGCCGGCGGTGTCGGACGTGCGCGCCGCGTTCGAGCTGCAGTGGCACCGCATCCAGTTCGGCCACAAGCCGTACGCGCAGTACGCGGCCGGCCTGCACGGCGGCGAGGCGTTCCCGGACATGTTCCGGCGCTGGATGCGCAGCCACCGATGGATCAAGGCCGGTGCGCTGCGGGTCGTCACCGAGCCGAGCGTCGCGTTCGTCGCGCGCGACAACGTCGTGAACCGCCGCGCGATCGAGAAGGCGTATCTCGCTGCAATCGGCCAGGCGCGTCAGCGGATCCTGCTCGCGAACCCGTATTTCATGCCGGGCCGCAAGCTGCGCCGTGCGCTGACGGGCGCCGCGCGGCGCGGCGTCGACGTGCGGATCCTGATCGGCCGCAACGAGTTCACCGCGCTCGATACGGCCGTGCCTTTCCTGTATCACGCACTGCTGCGCGCGGGCGTGCGCGTGGCGGAATATGACAAGACGATCCTGCACGGCAAGGTCGCGGTGATCGACGACAACTGGGCGACGGTCGGTTCGTCGAATCTGGACGCGCTGAGCCTGATGCTCAACAATGAGGCCAATGTCGTGCTGGTGCGCTACGATGCGCTCACCAACGAGCTGCGCGACGCGATCACGATCGCGTTCGCCGAAGGCCGCGAAATCGACGCCACCCGGTACGCCGCCCGGCCGCGCATCGAGCGTATGCTGAACTGGCTTGCGTACAACACGTACCGCGTCGTGATGAAGGCGTTGACGGTCGGCGGTTACGACTAAGCATTCGCTTCAAAAAATCTGTCCGCACGTTCGTGCGGAAAAGCCGCTCCGGCCCCGCCGGAATCGCGCAAAATAGCGGCTCGGTTAGACACCGGTTTCTAATAATTTCCTTGTTTCGCGAGCGGCCGCACTCAATAATAGTACGGCCGTTCGATTTTATTCGACCCCCCCGAACGGTTAAGAAAAAGCTATGCGAAAAGGCGAACAGACGCGTGCCGCGATACTCGAAGCTGCTTTGGACCTCGCCAGCCGTGACGGGCTGGAGGGGCTGACGATCGGCCTGCTGGCCGAGCGCATGCAGATGAGCAAGAGCGGTGTGTTCGCGCACTTCGGATCGCGCGAAGACCTCCAGGTCGAGGTCGTCCGCGAATATCACCATCGTTTCGAAAACGAGGTGTTCTTTCCGAGCCTGCGCGAGCCGCGAGGCTTGCCGCGCCTTCGGGCGATGCTGGCTCGCTGGACGGAGAAGCGCATCCAGGAGGTGACGACCGGATGCATCTACATCAGCGGAGCCGTCGAGTACGACGACCGGCCTGACAGCCCCGTGCGCGAGCAGTTGATCGCAAGCGTGACGGCCTGGCGTGCCGCGATGCTGCGTGCCATTTCGCAGGCGAAGGAAGAAGGCCATCTGCGTGCGGATACCGATCCGGACCTGATGCTCTTCGAGTTGTACAGCTTCACGCTCGGTTTGCATCACGACGCACGATTCCTGCATTCGCCGGATGCCGTGCGCCTCACGTGGGCCGCGCTGGAAAAGACGATCGTTTCGTATCAGAGCGAGAGCCGTTAGCGGCGCGTGAACCGCCCGCCAGGAGCTCGAGCCGTTTTGCCCACCTTTGGAGAGAGTCATGGGACAGTACGCCGCGCCGCTGCGCGACATGCAATTCGTGTTGCACGAGCTTCTGAACGTCGAAGCCGAGGTCAAGCAAATGCCGCGGCATGCGGACCTCGACGCCGACACGATCAACCAGGTTCTCGAGGAGGCGGGCAAGTTCTGCTCCGAGGTACTGTTCCCGCTGAACCAGGTCGGCGACCGCGAAGGCTGCACGTATGAAGGCGACGGCGTCGTGAAGACCCCGACCGGCTTCAAGGAAGCGTATCGGCAGTACGTCGAGGCCGGCTGGCCGGCGCTCGGCTGCGATCCGGACTACGGTGGCCAGGGCCTGCCCGCGTTCGTGAACAACGCGCTCTACGAAATGCTGAACTCGGCGAACCAGGCGTGGACGATGTATCCGGGCCTGTCGCACGGCGCCTACGAATGCCTGCACGCGCACGGCGCGCCGGAACTGCAGCAGCAATATCTGCCGAAGCTCGTGTCGGGCGAATGGACGGGCACGATGTGCCTGACCGAGCCGCACTGCGGCACCGACCTCGGCATCCTGCGCACCAAGGCCGAGCCGAACGGCGATGGCTCGTACTCGATCAGCGGCACGAAGATCTTCATCTCGAGCGGCGAGCACGACATGTCGAAGAACATCGTCCACCTCGTGCTCGCGCGCCTGCCGGACGCGCCGCAAGGCACGAAGGGGATCTCGCTGTTCATCGTGCCGAAGTTCGTGCCGGACGCCGCGGGCGAGCCGGGCGAGCGCAACGGCATCAAGTGCGGCTCGATCGAGCACAAGATGGGCATCCACGGCAACTCGACGTGCGTGATGAACCTCGACAACGCGAAGGGCTGGATGGTCGGCGAGCCGAACAAGGGCCTCAACGCGATGTTCGTGATGATGAACGCCGCGCGTCTCGGCGTCGGCATGCAGGGCCTGGGCCTGACGGAAGTCGCCTACCAGAACTCGCTGACGTACGCGAAGGAACGCCTGCAGATGCGCTCGCTGACGGGCCCGAAGGCACCGGACAAGCCGGCCGACCCGATCATCGTGCACCCGGACGTGCGCCGCATGCTGCTCACGCAGAAGGCCTACGCGGAAGGCGCGCGCGCCTTCACGTACTGGTCCGCGCTGCAGATCGACAAGGAACTGTCGCACGGTGACGAAGCGGTGCGCAAGGAAGCGGCCGACCTCGTCGCGCTGCTCACGCCGATCATCAAGGCGTTCCTGACCGACAACGCGTTCGAGTCGACCAACCACGCCATGCAGATCTACGGTGGCCACGGCTTCATCTCCGAGTGGGGCATGGAGCAGTACGTGCGCGACGCGCGGATCAACATGATCTACGAAGGCACGAACTCGATTCAGTCGCTCGACCTGCTGGGCCGCAAGGTGCTCGGCGACATGGGCGCGAAGCTGAAGAAGTTCGGCAAGCTCGTCACCGAATTCGCGGAAGCCGAAGGCGTGAAGCCGGAGATGGCCGAGTTCATCAACCCGCTCGCCGACATCGGCGACAAGGTGCAGAAGCTGACAATGGAAATCGGCATGAAGGCGATGCAGAACCCGGACGAAGTCGGCGCCGCCGCCGTGCCGTACCTGCGCACGGTCGGCCATCTGGTGTTCTCGTACTTCTGGGCGCGCATGGCGCGCCTCGCCCTCGACAAGGAAGCGTCGGGCGACCCGTTTTACAAGTCGAAGCTCGCGACGGCCCGCTTCTACTTCGCGCGCCTGCTGCCCGAGACGGCAGCGACGATCCGCGCCGCGCGCGCCGGTTCGAAGACGCTGATGGAAGTCGACGAATCGCTGTTCTGATGCGAGTCGGGGCGGTGCGCGCCGCGCGCCGCCCCGACGCAACGGTTCCTGGTACTCACTTCGCCGTGCAGCCCTCACAACCCGCGCTGCACGACACTATCCGGAGACATCCCGTGAGCAATTTCCTGATTCGCAAGGTCGCCGTGCTGGGCGCCGGCGTGATGGGCGCGCAGATCGCCGCCCACCTCGTCAACGCGCGCGTGCCGGTGCTGCTGTTCGACCTGCCGGCCAAGGAAGGCCCGAAGAACGCGATCGCGCTGAAGGCGATCGAGAACCTGAAGAAGCTGTCGCCCGCGCCGTTCGGCGTGAAGGACGACGCGAAATACCTCGAGGCAGCGAACTACGAAGACGACATCGCGAAACTCGCCGAGTGCGACGTCGTGATCGAAGCGATCGCCGAGCGGATGGACTGGAAGCACGACCTGTACAAGAAGGTCGCGCCGCACATCGCGCCGAATGCGATCTTCGCGACCAACACGTCGGGCCTGTCGATCACGAAGCTGTCCGAAGGTTTCTCGGACGAACTGAAGTCGCGCTTCTGCGGCGTGCACTTCTTCAACCCGCCGCGCTACATGCACCTCGTCGAGCTGATCCCGACCGCGCATACGCGTCCCGACATCCTCGACCAGCTCGAAACGTTCCTGACGAGCATCGTCGGCAAGGGCGTCGTGCGCGCGAAAGACACGCCGAACTTCATCGCGAACCGCGTCGGCATCTTCTCGATCCTCGCGGTGATCACCGAAGCAGCCAAGTTCGGCCTGCGCTTCGACGAAGTCGACGATCTGACGGGCAGCCGCCTCGGCCGCGCGAAGTCGGCGACGTTCCGCACCGCGGACGTGGTCGGCCTCGACACGATGGCGCACGTGATCAAGACGATGCAGGACAACCTCGCCGACGATCCGTTCTTCCCGGTCTACCAGACGCCTGCCGTGCTCGCCGAGCTGGTGAAGCAGGGCGCGCTCGGCCAGAAGACGGGCGGCGGTTTTTACAAGAAGGAAGGCAAGGCGATCAAGGTGCTCGACGCGAAGACGGGCACCTACGTGGATGCGGGCGCGAAGGCGGACGAAACCGTCGGCCGCATCCTGAAGCGCCCGCCGGCGGAACGCCTGAAGCTGCTGCGCGAGACGGATCATCCGCACGCGCAGTTCCTGTGGTCGATCTTCCGTGACGTGTTCCACTACATCGGCGTGCATCTCGAGTCGATCGCCGACAACGCGCGCGACGTCGACCTCGCGATCCGCTGGGGCTTCGGCTGGAACGAAGGCCCGTTCGAAGGCTGGCAGGCCGCCGGCTGGAAGCAGGTCGCCGAGTGGGTGCAGGAAGACATCGCGGCCGGCAAGGCGCTCGCGAACGTGCCGCTGCCGTCGTGGGTGCTCGAAGGCCCGGTCGCCGAGCAGGGCGGCGTGCACACGGCCGAAGGCTCGTGGGCGCCGGCGTCGAAGCGCTTCGTGCCGCGTTCCGATCTGGCCGTCTACGGCAGGCAGGTGTTCCGCGCGCCGCTCATCGGCGAAACCGGCGCCGATCCGAAGTCGTACGGCAAGACGCTGTTCGAGACTGACGCGGTGCGTGCGTGGGTCGATGATCGCGCGGGCGAGGACGACGTCGTGATCGTGTCGTTCAAGTCGAAGATGAACACGATCGGGCCGAGCGTGATCGACGGCCTCGTGCAGGCGATCGAACTCGCGGAGAAGGATTACAAGGGCGTGGTGATCTGGCAGCCGACGTCGCTGAAGCTCGGCACGCCGGGCGGCCCGTTCTCGGCCGGCGCGAACCTCGAAGAGGCGATGCCCGCGTTCATGATGGGCGGCGCGAAGGGCATCGAGCCGTTCGTGAAGAAGTTCCAGGAAGGCATGCTGCGCGTGAAGTACGCGAACGTGCCGGTCGTCGCGGCCGTGTCGGGCATCGCGCTCGGCGGCGGTTGCGAGCTGATGCTGCACAGCGCGAAGCGCGTCGTGCACGTCGAGAGCTACATCGGTCTCGTCGAAGTGGGCGTCGGCCTCGTGCCGGCGGGCGGCGGCCTGAAGGAAGCGGCGCTGCGCGCGGCGGAGGCGGCCACGGCCGCGAACGCGACCACCGACATCCTGAAGTTCGTCACGAAGTCGTTCGAGAACGCGGCGATGGCGAAGGTGTCGTCGTCGGCGCACGATGCGCGCGCGATGGGCTACCTGAAGCCGTCCGACACGATCGTCTTCAACGTGTTCGAACTGCTAGACGCCGCGAAGAAGGAAGCCCGTGCGCTGGCCGCCGTCGGCTATCGCGCACCGCTGCGCGCAAAGGACGTGCCGGTGGCGGGCCGCTCGGCGATCGCGACGATCAAGGCATCGCTCGTCAACATGCGTGACGGTCGCTTCATCAGCGATCACGACTACCTGATCGCGAGCCGCATCGCCGAAGCCGTGTGCGGCGGCGACGTCGAAGCCGGCAGCCTCGTCGACGAGCAGTGGCTGCTCGCGCTCGAGCGCCGTGCGTTCGTCGAGTTGCTCGGCACGCAGAAGACGCAGGAACGGATCATGGGCATGTTGCAGACCGGCAAGCCGGTGCGCAACTGAGTGAGCGAGTGCATAGCATGGGACCAGAGTAAGCGCTGAAGCGCCAACTCTGGTCGACAGGCCAAGGAGTTTCAAATGAGCAAACAACTGCAAGATGCATACATCGTCGCCGCCAGCCGCACCCCGATCGGCAAGGCCCCGCGCGGTGTCTTCAAGAACACGCGCCCCGACGAGCTGCTGGTTCACGCGATCCGGTCGGCGGTCGCGCAGGTGCCCGGCTTCGACACGAAGCTGATCGAGGACGCGATCATCGGCTGCGCGATTCCGGAAGCCGAGCAGGGCCTGAACGTCGCGCGGATGGGCGCGCTGCTCGCGGGCCTGCCGCAGACGGTCGGCGGCGTGACGGTCAACCGCTTTTGCGCCTCGGGCATCACGGCGCTGGCGATGGCGGCCGACCGCATCCGCGTCGGCGAATCCGACGCAATGCTCGCGGGCGGCTGCGAATCGATGAGCATGGTGCCGATGATGGGCAACAAGCCGTCGATGTCGCCGCACATCTTCGATCGCAGCGAAGACTTCGGCATCGCGTACGGGATGGGCCTGACCGCCGAGCGCGTCGCCGAGCAGTGGAAGGTGAGCCGCGAAGACCAGGACGCGTTCTCGGTCGAATCGCACCGCAAGGCGCTCGCCGCGCAGCAGGCTGGCGAGTTCGGCGACGAAATCGCCGCGTACACGCTCACCGAGCGTTTCCCGAACCTCGCGACGGGCGAAGTCGACGTGAAGACGCGCGAGATCGCGCTCGACGAAGGTCCGCGCGCGGATACGTCGATCGAAGGCCTCGCGAAGCTGCGCACGGTGTTCGCGAACAAGGGCTCGGTCACGGCCGGCAACAGCTCGCAGACGTCGGACGGCGCGGGTGCGCTGCTCGTCGTGTCGGAGAAGGTGCTCAAGGAATTCAACCTGACGCCGCTCGCGCGCTTCGTGAGCTTCGCGGTGCGCGGCGTGCCGCCGGAAATCATGGGCATCGGTCCGAAGGAAGCGATTCCGGCCGCGCTGAAGGCCGCGGGCCTGAAGCAGGACGATCTCGACTGGATCGAGCTGAACGAGGCATTTGCCGCGCAGTCGCTGGCGGTGATCCGCGATCTCGGCCTCGACCCGTCGAAGGTCAATCCGGTCGGCGGCGCGATCGCGCTCGGCCACCCGCTCGGCGCAACCGGCGCGATCCGCGCGGCGACCGTCGTGCACGGCCTGCGCCGCCGCAACCTGAAGTACGGGATGGTCACGATGTGCGTCGGCACCGGCATGGGTGCGGCGGGCATCATCGAACGCCTGTAAGCGGGACGCGACGACAAGCGACGACGGTGCGCGGGCCACGAGCTCGCGCACCGTTTTTTCATTCCGGTAGAGGAAGTCAAAGGAGACGGTTGTGGCCGAAATTCAAGTGGAACGCGCCGACGGCGTGATGACGATCACGATCGCACGCCCGGCGAAGAAGAACGCGCTGACGGCGGCGATGTACCAGACGATGGCCGATGCGCTCGCCGACGCGCAGGAAGACAAGGCGATCCGCGTGATCCTGCTGCGCGGCAGCGATGGCAACTTCAGCGCGGGGAACGATCTCGAGGATTTCTTGAAGACGCCGCCGAAGGACGAGAACGCGTCGGTGTTCCAGTTTCTTGCGCGGATCAGCCAGGCAAGCAAGCCGATCGTCGCCGCGGTGCCGGGCGTCGCGGTCGGCGTCGGCGTGACGATGCTGCTGCACTGCGACCTCGTCTACGCGGCCGACGTCGCGACGTTCTCGCTGCCGTTCGCGCAGCTCGGGCTGTGCCCGGAAGCCGCCTCGAGCGCGCTGCTGCCGCGTCTGGCCGGTCATCAGGTCGCGGCCGAGAAGCTGCTGCTCGGCGAAGCGTTCGATGCGCTGGAAGCGCACCGGATCGGCATCGTGAATCGCGTGCTGCCGGCCGCCGAGCTCGACGCATTCGCGGCGAAGCAGGCCGCGAAGCTCGCGGCGCTGCCGGCGTCGTCGCTGCGCGTGACGAAGGCGCTGCTGAAGGATACGGGCGGGGTCGCGGTTGCCGCGCGGATGGCCGAGGAAGCCGGCCACTTCTCCACGATGCTGCGCGCGCCGGAAGCGCGCGAGGCGATGACGGCGTTCTTCGAGAAGCGCAAGCCGGATTTCCGTCAGTTCGACTGACGCGGTGGGCCGCGCCGGCACCGACCCGCCGGCGCGCCCGGATGGCCGGCGTCAGGCCGTGCCGTAATCGACGTGGCCGGTTTCGCGGCAGAAGCTGACGAGCCGCAGACCGGCCGCCTTTGCGATCTCGATCGCGAGCGACGATGGCGCGGAGATTGTCGCGACCATCGGGATGCCGACCCTGGCCGACTTGCGCACGAGCTCGTAGCTTGCCCGGCTCGACAGGAACACGAAGCCGTCGGTCGCGTCGGCGCGTGCCAGCACGAGCGAGCCGATCAGCTTGTCGAGCGCGTTGTGGCGGCCGACATCCTCGAACGCCATCCGGATCGTGCCTGTTGCGTCGCACCATGCGGCCGCGTGCAGGCCGCCGGTGAGCCGCGTGAGGGCCTGATGGGCCGGCAGCGCGTGGGCCGCGCGCGCGAGCGCGTCGGGCGCGAGGCGCGCGAGAAAGCCGGTGTCGGGCACCCGTTCGGGCGCGAGATCGAGCAGGTCGATGCTTTCGATCCCGCACACGCCGCAGCCGGTGCGCCCGGCGAGCGCGCGGCGCCGATCCTTCAGCGCGGCGAACGCCTGCTGGACGACCTCCAGATGCACCTCCGCGTGCGGCAGCGGTGCGTCGACGTGCAGGATCACGTCGATGTCCTTGATGTCGCTGCCGCGTTCGACGATCCCTTCCGAGATCGCGAAACCGACCGCGAACGCCTCGAGGTCGCGCGGCGTGCACATCATCACCGCGTGCGAGATGCCGTTGAAGACCAGCGCGACCGGCCATTCCTGGCCAACGTAGTCGTGGGCGGTCTCAACCGCGCCGCCGCGCGTGCGGCGCACGGACAGCTCGATCGCGCCGCGCGGTTCGTCTGTTTCAGTCGGATTCACGAGCACTCCCGTTGATTCGAGGCAGGGGCGGCGACGATCGTGTCCGCCGCTTGCGCGCAGAGGTTCTAAAATACCCCAGGCAGGCCGGCCGCGCCGGCATCCGCCACTCGGGTAATGACCATGGGACTCAGCGACGCTCCGCTGCTATTCAATTTCGAACACGATTCGTCGGAAAACCTGACGTACATTCCGATGATCGTGCGTTTCAATCTCGACCGCTTCGGTCTGCGGATTTCACTGGAGCAGTGGCAACTGCTGCCGCTCGAGGACCGCAAGCTGCTCGCGCGCTTTCCGGCCGACGACGACACCCTGATCGAGCCCAATTTCGATCACGCGCTGTTCGAAATGCTGCGCACGCATGCCGATCTCGAACCCTCGTGGTTCCAGCCGGACGAGCAGCCGAGTTGGCGCGCGACCGACACGGTGCCGGACGCGCTCGTGCAGCAGAGCGCGCTGGCCGGGCTGCCGGCGCCCGCGCTCGCGCAGTGGCAGCGGCTCGCGCCGTTCCAGCGCTACGTGCTGATGAAGCTGTCGCGCAAGCCGAAGCTCAATCACGACTTCGTGCCGGCGATGCGGGAGTTCGGGCTGACGGCCACGCACTGACGGGCCCCGGGGAGCGCCGCATGCGGCGCCGCGGCGCGGCGCGTGCGGATCAGAGCGGCGGCAGTTGACGCGGCTTGCGGTCGGGGCCGGTCGCGACATAGGTGAGCGTCGCTTCGGTCACCTTCACGATTTCGCCCATCAGGCGCATGCGCTGCGCGTACACCTCGACGTCGACCGTCACCGACGTGTTGCCGGTGCGCGTGATGGTCGCGTAGAAGCTCAGCAGGTCGCCGACGAACACCGGCTGCTTGAACACGAACGAATTGACCGCGACCGTCGCGACGCGGCCGTTCGCCCGCTGGCTCGCGGGGATCGAGCCGGCGATGTCGACCTGCGACATGATCCAGCCGCCGAACACGTCGCCGTGGACGTTGGCGTCGTGCGGTTGCGGGACGACGCGCAGCGCGGGCTGGTTTTGCGGAAGTTCGAGGGTCGAATCGGTCATGGCGGGGGCTTTCATCCTGTAATAAATGCGCCGCCGCGCGCAGCCCAGCCGGCGAGGGCGCCGGCAGCGGCGCGAAGCGGCTTCTGCGACAATACAACGTTCGCAAATTGTACGAGAAAGCGGGCGAGTCGGCCGCCGCAGCACGCGTCCGGCAGCACCGCCGATCCTTCCCCCCATGCGCCGATATTCCGCTTCCGGCGAGCCCGCGCCGGCTCCGACCGGGCCACGCAACGACTGGCAGACCATCCGGTCGCTGCTGCCGTACCTGGCCACCTACAAATGGCGCGTCGCGCTCGCGCTTGGCTGCCTGGTCGGCGCGAAGGTCGCGAACCTCGGCGTGCCGGTCGTGATGAAGCGCATCGTCGATCACCTGTCCGCCGTGCAGCAGCTCACCGCGCTCGGCCGCGCCGAGCAGTCGGCCGGCATCGTGCTCGCGGGCGGCGTCGGCCTGCTGGTGGTCGCGTATGCGTTCGTGCGGCTGTCGACGTCGCTCTTCACCGAGCTGCGCGAGATCCTGTTCTCGAAGGTCACCGAGAGCGCGGTGCGCCAGCTCGCGCTGCAGGTGTTCCGGCATCTGCACGGGCTGTCGCTGCGCTTCCATCTCGAACGCCAGACGGGCGGCATGTCGCGCGACATCGAGCGCGGCACGCGCGGCATCCAGCAGCTGATTTCCTATTCGCTGTACAGCATCCTGCCGACGCTCGTCGAGGTCGGGCTCGTGCTCGGCTTCTTCGTGGTCAAGTACGAGGCGTACTACGCGTACGTGACGTTCGCGGCGCTCGTCACGTACATCGTGTTCACCGTGAAGGTCACCAACTGGCGCACGCACTTTCGCCGCACGATGAACGAGCTCGATTCGCGCGCGAATTCGCGGGCGATCGATTCGCTGATCAACTACGAGACGGTGAAGTACTTCGGCAACGAGGAGTGGGAGGCGCAGCGCTACGACGAGAACCTGAAGCGCTACCGCAAGGCCGCGATCCGCTCGCAGAACTCGCTGTCGGTGCTGAACTTCGGCCAGCAGGCGATCATCGGCACCGGGCTCGTGTTCATCCTGTGGCGCGCGACGCAGGGCGTGCTGGCGGGCAAGCTGACGCTCGGCGATCTCGTGCTGATCAACACGTTCATGCTGCAGTTGTACATTCCGCTGAATTTTCTCGGCGTCGTGTATCGCGAACTGAAGCAGAGCCTCACCGACATGGACCGGATGTTCGGGCTGCTGTCGGCCGCGAAGGAAGTCCCGGATGCGCCCGACGCGCGGCCGCTCGCGGTGGCCGGCGCACAGGTGCGCTTCGAGCACGTGAACTTCTCGTACGAAGCGTCGCGGCAGATCCTGCACGACGTGACGTTTACGATCGACGCGGGCACGACGACGGCGGTGGTCGGTCACAGCGGTTCCGGCAAGTCGACACTGTCGCGCCTGCTGTTCCGCTTCTACGATCTCGACCGGCAGGCGGGCGGCGCGATCCGGATCGACGGCCAGGACATCCGCGACGTCACGCAGGACTCGCTGCGCGCGTCGATCGGGATCGTGCCGCAGGACACCGTGCTGTTCAACGATTCGATCTACTACAACATCGCGTACGGCCGGCCGACCGCGAGCCGCGACGAAGTGATCGCGGCCGCGCGCGCCGCGCACATCCACGACTTCATCGAGAGCTTGCCGAAGGGCTATGACACGCCGGTCGGCGAGCGCGGGCTGAAGCTGTCGGGCGGCGAGAAGCAGCGCGTCGCGATCGCGCGCACGCTGCTGAAGGATCCGCCGGTGCTGTTGTTCGACGAGGCGACGTCGGCGCTCGATTCACGCTCGGAGCGCGCGATCCAGCACGAGCTCGAGCAGATCGCGCGACACCGCACGACGCTCGTGATCGCGCACCGGCTGTCGACGGTCGTGCATGCGCAGCAGATTCTCGTGATGGACCACGGGCGGATCGTCGAGCGCGGCACCCACGACGAGCTCGTGCGCGCGGACGGACTGTATGCGCAGATGTGGGCGCTGCAGCAACAGCGCGCGGCGGCGGGCGGAGAGGCGGCCGAGGCCGCGTGAGCGTGACTGCCCGCGCGGCGCGAGCGGGTGGTTTGCCGGCGCTCCGGTATCGGGCGGCGTTGCGCGGTCACCGCCGGATGGCCCGGCGGTCGGCCGCGAAACGATCAGCCCGCGGCGCGCAGCCGCGCGTCGAGTTCGCCGAGCTGCGCGGGCGTGCCGACGTTGTCCCAGATACCTTCATACAATTCGCCGGTCGCGCGGCCGGCCTCGATGGTCGCCCTGAAGTAGGGCGACAGCGCCCGGTGCGCGCCGGGCACGATGTCGCGGAACATCCGCGTGTCGTACACGCCGATGCTGCCGAACGTGACGCGTGGGGCGCCGGCGAGCGCGAGCCGGCCGTCGTCGCGGAGCACGAAATCGCCGGCCGGATGGAACGGCGGGTTCGGCACCATCACGAGATGCATCGCGGGCGTGTCGAGCGCGGCCATTTGAGCCGCGCGGGCGGCGAGCGTCCGGTAGTCGAACGCGCAGTACACGTCGCCCGCGACCGCCGCGAACACCGTGGGCCGGCCGTCGCGCTCGAGCAGCGGCAGCGCCTGCGCGATGCCGCCGGCGGTTTCCAGCGCTTCGCCTTCGGCCGAATACGCGAGCCGCACGCCCCAGCGGGAGCCGTCGCCGAGCGTCGCCTCGAACTGTTCGCCGAGCCACGCGTGGTTGATCACGATCGTCTCGATGCCCGCGCGGGCGAGTGCTTCGATCTGCCAGACGATCAGCGGCTTGCCGCCGGCTTCGAGCAGCGGCTTCGGGCGGGCGTCGGTCAGTGGGCGCATCCGGTCGCCGCGCCCGGCGGCGAAGATCATCGCCGTGGTGAGGGTAGTGCTCATGTTGTTCGGCTGAATGAGAGAGCGGTCAGAACGTATAGCCGACGTCGGCCGCGCCCTTGCCCTCGAACTCGTCGAGCAGCTTCGCGAACGGCACGAGCGGGCGGTAGCGCAGCGCGACCTTGCGCGCATAGGCGACGAAGCGCGGCAGGTCGTTCAGGTAGTGCGGCTTGCCGTCGCGGTAGTTGATGCGCGCGAACAGGCCGAGGATCTTGATGTGGCGCTGCAGCCCCATCCATTCGAGCTGACGGTAGAACTCGCCGAAGTCCGGATCGACCGGCAGACCGGCCTTCTTCGCCCGTTCCCAGTAGTACGCGAAGCAGTCGAGCTCGAACTCCTCGTCCCAGCTGATGAACGCGTCGCGCAGCAGCGACACGACGTCGTACGTCAGCGGCCCGTACACGGCGTCCTGGAAGTCGAGCACGCCCGGGTTCGGCTCGCAGACCATCAGGTTGCGCGGCATGAAATCGCGCAGCATGAAGCCCTGCGGCTGCGCATGGGCGCTCGCGACCAGCAGCGCGAAGGTGCGATCGAGCGTGCCGCGCATCGCGTCGGTGACGGGCCTGCCGAGGTGCCGGCCGACGAACCATTCGGGCAGCAGCTCCATCTCGCGGCGCAGGAACGCCTCGTCGAACGGCGGCAGCACGTCCGGCCGCGACGTCAGCTGGAAGCGGATCAGCGCATCGAGCGCGTCGCGCATCAGCGGGCGTGCCGCGACCGGATCGGCCGGATCGAGCACCGCGATGTACGACGTGCCGCCGAGGTCGGTCACGAGCATGAAGCCCGCGTCGAAATCGTGGGCCAGCACGTCCGGCACGTGGTCGCCGGCCGCGGCGAGCAGCTGCGCGACCTGGACGAATTCACGGCACTTCTCGGGCGGCGGCGCGTCGACCGCGATCAGCGAGCCGCCGGGGCGCGTGGCCGACGCGACACGGAAATAACGGCGGAAACTGGCGTCCGACGACGCGGGTGCGAGGGTCGACAGGTCGAGGGCGAAGCGCTCGGCGAGCGGGCGCAGCCACGCGGTCAGTGCTTCGAGGCGGGCGTCGGGCTGGGATGCGGCGGATGGGGGCGTCATGAAACTCGGCGGAGGGGGGAACGTCTTGCCATATAATACCCCACGACTTTTTTGACGCGCCCCGCGTCAGCTTGCGCCGCGCAGGCCCGCCGCCTGTCGCGCCGTCCGCCCGATCGCCTCCCCGGTTTGCGCTCAGCCGCAGTCGCGGTGCGACGGCGTGGCCCGCCGCGCGCGAATGAATGTGCCGCAGGTGCGGTTGACAAGGGGCGATTCGCCAAACGATAGATGCCGCCCAAACCGCTATTCCCGAATGTTTTCCCCGGTGACGGGGCGCCGCGCAAACGGCGGCTCGCGCTCGCGCTCCTGGCCGTGCCGGGCCTCGTGCCGGCCGTGTCGTACGCGCAGCTGTCGGGCGCGGCCGCGCAGCCGCAGCCGCTCGACTCGCCGTGGGATCTGCGTCTCGCCCCGCAGCTCGAGGATCATCCGCTGAAGGACGGCGCGAAGCCGGCCGCCTTCGTGATTGCCGACCATACGAGCGGCACGGCCGAGCAGGACCTGGCCGCGAAGGGCTCGGCCGAGCTGCGCCGCGGCGACGCCGTCGTGAAGGCCGACGCGCTCCACTACGATCAGGATACCGACATGGCCGATGCGTACGGCCAGGTCCGGGTGATCAACGGCGGCACGTCGTTCGCGGGCCCCGAAGCGCATCTGAAGGTCGAGGCGAACCAGGGCGTCATGACGGCGCCGAAGTATCACTTCAACGTGACGGGCGGGTCCGGCAGCGCGGAGCGCGTCGACCTGCTCGACAGCGAGCGCTCGGTGTTCGTCAATGGCACCTACACCGCGTGCCAGTGCTCGACGAACCCCGCGTGGTACATCAAGGGCAGCCGCTTCGACTTCGATACGGGTGCCGACGAAGGCACCGTGCGCAACGGCGTGCTGTTCTTCCAGGGCGTGCCGATCTTCGCGAGCCCGTGGTTGACGTTCCCGCTGTCGGGCGAGCGGCGCAGCGGCCTGCTGCCGCCGACGTTCTCGATGAACTCGAACAACGGGTTCGAGCTGACGCTGCCGTACTACTTCAACATCGCGCCGAACCGCGACCTGACGATCACGCCGCGCATCATCTCGCGGCGCGGCGTGCAGACCGAAGCGACGTTCCGCTACCTGTCGCCGACGTATTCGGGCACGCTGACGGCCAATTACCTGCCGGATGACCGGCTCGCGCACCGCAACCGCTACGCGATCTACTGGCAGCACCAGCAGAACTTCGGCGGCGGTTTCGGCGGCTACGTCTACTTCAACAAGGTCTCGGACAACACGTATCCGGAAGATCTCGGGTCGACGAACGAGTTCATCAACGGGACGCAGACGCTGTACCAGCAGGAAGCCGGGCTCACGTACAACAACGGCCCGTGGTCGGTGCTCGCGCGCTACCAGCACTGGCAGACGCTGCCGCCGTCGATCGCGCCGTACAGTCGCGAGCCGCAGTTGAACGTGAAGTACACGAAGTACAATGTCGGCGGCTTCGACTTCGGCGCGGAAGCCGACTATTCGCGGTTCCGCATCACGACCGCCGATGCGACCGAAGGCGACCGGATCGTCTTCAACCCGTACATCGCGTACGGCGTGTACGGCCCCGGCTACTTCGTCGTGCCGAAGGTCCAGTACCACTTCGCGTCGTACGACCTGAACCACCTGTCGTCGAGCACGCCGAACAGCCCGAAGCGCTTCACCGAGTCGATCCCGACCGTGAGCTTCGACACGGGCCTGATCTTCGACCGCTCGGTGCGCCTGTTCGGCCAGGACTTCATCCAGACCCTCGAGCCGCGCCTGTACTACGTGTACACGCCGTATCGCGACCAGTCGAACGCGCCGCTGTTCGACACCGCGGAATCGGACTTCGGCCTCGCGGAGATCTACCAGCCGAACACGTTCGTCGGCAACGACCGGATCGCGGACGCGAACCGGATCACGGCCGGCCTCACGTCGCGCTTCATCGATCCGCGCACCGGCGACGAACGCGCGCGCTTCGTGATCGCGCAGCAGTACTACTTCGCCGATCAGCGCGTGACGCTGAACTCGGGGCAGTCCGCCGTGCAGGCGCGCCACTCGGACCTGATCGTCGGGGCCGCGCTGAAGCTCGGCTCCGGCTTCATGTCGGAAACGGCGTTCCAGTACAACCAGAACAACAACCAGCTCGTGAAGTCGAGCATCGGTTTCGGTTACAGCCCGGGCGAGCGCCGCGTGGTCAACGTCGGCTACCGCTATACGCGGGCGAACACGACGCTCGACAACCAGCCGATCAACCAGTTCCTGGTGTCCGCGCAATGGCCGCTCACGCGTCGCCTGTACGCGGTCGGCCGCTTCAACTACGACCTGGCCGCCAACCGGGTCGTCGACGGTCTGCTCGGCTTACAATACGACGCGGATTGCTGGGCGCTCGGCGTCGGTGCCCAGCGGTTCGCGAACGGCGTGAACTCGTCGGGGCAGCAGAACTCGTCGACGCGATTCATGATGCAGCTGACGTTGAAGGGGCTGTCGAGCATCGACAACGGTCTGGTGGCGGCATTCCGCGCCGGGGTGCCGGGCTATACGCCGCTGCCGTCCGCGCCGCCGCCGATGTCCCGCTTCAGTAACTACGAGTAACGCCGGCTTGTCTGCACCGGTCAGCACGATTTCAATGGAGTATCAGTGGCAATGAAGAAAACCCTTCGTTTCGCGGCAGTCGTGTCCAGCCTCGCCGCGTCCGCCGCGCTGCTCGCCGCCGCGCCGGCCGCGGCGCAGGCGCTTGGTTCGCGAGGCGCGCAGCTCGCCGACGAAGTCGTCGCGGTCGTCAACAACGACGTGATCACGGGTCGCGAACTCGACCAGCGCGTCGGCCTGATCGCGCGCCGGCTGCAGCAGCAGAACGCACCCGTGCCGCCGGCCGACCAGTTGCGTGCGCAGGTGCTGAATCAGATGGTCCTCGAACGCATCCAGGTGCAGAAGGCCAAGGACGACGGGATCCGTATCGACGATGCGACCGTGCAGTCCACGCTGCAGCGCCTCGCGCAGGCGAACGGGATGACGCTCGAACAGTATCGCGCGCGTCTCGAGGCGCAAGGCGTGCCCTGGAGCGTGTTCACGAGCGACGCCCGCACCGAGTTGATGCTGTCGAAGCTGCGCGAGCGCGAGGTCGACGGCAAGATCACCGTGTCGGACGCCGAGGTCGTGAACTACATCGCGAGCCAGCGCGGGCCGAGCGCGTCGCAGCAGCAGGACCTGCGCTTCCAGCACATCTTCATCAAGGCGCCGACCAACGCGCCGCAGAACGAGATCGAAGTCGCACAGAAGAAGGCCGAAGCGCTGCTGCAGCAGGCCACGTCGGGCGCCGATTTCGAGAAGCTCGCGAAGAACAATTCGGAAGCGAACGACGCGAAGAAGGGCGGCGACCTCGGCTTCAAGGCGCCGGGTGCGCTGCCGCCCGAAGTCGTTGACGCCGCATCGAAGCTGCGCCCGGGCCAGGTCAACCCGACGCTGATCCGCGTGCCGGACGGCTTCGAGATCGTGCGTCTCGTCGACCGCCGCCAAAGCCAGGGCGCGAGCGCCGCGGCACCGAAGATCGTCCAGACGCACGTGCGCCACATCCTGTTGCGCGTCGGCGAGGGCAAGTCGGAAGGCCAGGCCCGTCAGCAGCTGCAGGACATTCGCCGGCAGGTCGAGGCCGGCGGCGATTTCGCGAAGTTCGCGCGCACCTACTCGCAGGACGGTTCGGCGTCGCAGGGCGGCGATCTCGGCTGGATCAGCCCGGGCGAGACCGTGCCGGAATTCGAGCGCGCGATGAACAACCTGCAGGACGGCCAGATCAGCCAGCCGGTGCGTAGCGAGTACGGTTATCACCTGATCCAGGTGATCGATCGCCGCGAGGCGGAAGGCTCGGTGCAGCAGCAGATGGATATCGCACGCCAGGCGATCGGCCAGCGCAAGGCCGAGCAGGCGTATGCCGACTGGCTGCGCGAGCTGCGCGATTCGTCCTACGTGCAGTACAAGATCGGCGGCGTCGGCCCGGCGAACTGAGCGAGCTTCACATGACGGCATCCGCGCTGCAGATCGCGATCACGACCGGCGAACCCGCGGGTGTCGGCCCGGAGCTGACCGTGCAGGCGTTGCAGGATGCCGCCCGGCGCTGGCCCGGCGCGCATTTCACCGTGCTAGGAGACGCCGCGCTGCTCGACGCGCGCGCGGCGGCCGTCGGGGCCGACCGGGCGCTGCTCGGCGGCGGCGGGCCGGTGTCGGTCGAGCATCATCCGCTCGCCGCGCCCGCGCAGGCGGGCAAGCTCGACGCGGCCAACGGCCGCTACGTGCTCGGACTGCTCGATGCCGCGATCGACGGCGCGCTGGCGGGTCGGTTCGACGCGATCGTCACCGCACCGCTGCAGAAGAGCACGATCAACGATGCCGGCGTGCCGTTTACCGGCCATACCGAATACCTGGCGGAGCGCACGCACACGCCGCGCGTCGTGATGATGCTGGCGGGCACGGGCGAGCGGCCGCTGCGCGTCGCGCTCGCGACCACGCACCTGCCGCTGAAGGACGTGTCGGCCGCGCTGACGATCGACGGGCTCGTCGAGACGCTGGCGATCGTCGATCGCGACCTGCGGCGCGACTTCGGTCTCGCGGCGCCGCGCATCCTCGTGACGGGGCTCAACCCGCACGCGGGCGAGAACGGCTATCTCGGGCGTGAGGAGATCGACGTGATCTCTCCGGCGCTCGCACGCGCGCAAGGGCAGGGCATCGACGCGCGCGGCCCGTATCCGGCCGACACGCTGTTCCAGCCGCGCCATCTCGAGGGCGCCGATTGCGTGCTCGCGATGTTCCACGATCAGGGCTTGCCCGTGCTGAAGTATGCGACGTTCGGCGAGGGCATCAACGTCACGCTCGGGTTGCCGATCATCCGCACGTCGGTCGATCACGGCACCGCACTGGATCTGGCCGGCACGGGCCGCGCGGATCCGGGCAGCATGGTCGCCGCCCTCGACACGGCCGTCGCGATGGCGCGCCATCGCCGCGCGTCGTGACGCACACAGGCGCAGGCCTGACCTAACTCGTCGTATTTTTCGTTTTTCTCAGTCGATGTCGAACAGCAGACAGCACCAAGGCCACTTCGCGCGCAAGCGCTTCGGGCAGAACTTCCTCGTCGATCACGGCGTGATCGACTCGATCGTCACGACGATCGGCCCCGCGCGCGGCCAGCGAATGGTCGAGATCGGCCCAGGGCTTGGCGCGCTGACCGAGCCGCTGATTGCGCGACTCGCGACGCCCGAGTCGCCGCTGCATGCGGTCGAACTCGACCGCGACCTGATCGGTCGCCTGCAGCAGCGCTTCGGCCCGCTGCTGGAGCTGCACGCGGGCGACGCGCTCGCGTTCGACTTCCGCTCGCTCGCGGCACCCGGCGACAAGCCGTCGCTGCGGATCGTCGGCAACCTGCCGTACAACATTTCCAGCCCGCTGCTGTTTCACCTGATGACGTTCGCCGATGCGGTCATCGACCAGCATTTCATGCTGCAGAACGAAGTCGTCGAACGGATGGTCGCGGAGCCGGGCACGAAGGCGTTCTCGCGGCTGTCGGTGATGCTGCAGTATCGCTACGTGATGGAGAAGATGCTCGACGTGCCGCCGGAATCGTTCCAGCCGCCGCCGAAGGTCGATTCGGCGATCGTCCGGATGATTCCGTACGAACCGCACGAGCTGCCGGAAGTCGATCCGGTGCTGCTCGGCGAAGTCGTCACGGCCGCGTTCTCGCAGCGCCGCAAGATGCTGCGCAATACGCTCGGCGACTACCGCGAGACGATCGATTTCGACGGGCTCGGCTTCGATCTCGCGCGACGCGCGGAGGATGTGAGCGTGGCCGAATATGTCGGTGTCGCGCAGGCGCTGGCGGCCGTGCGCAAGGGCGCGGAGTAACGGCAACTCTCGGGCAAGTCCGGGGCAACTCCCGGGCAACGCGCGCGCCGGCTCGAGTTTCATGAGGCTGTCCTGACGGGCAGCCTTTTTATTTTCCCGATCCGTTTTCGTTGATTTCGTCGCTTTCGTTGATGACGGACCGCGGCCGCGCCGTGTTACGCGCGCCGGCGCGGCGGCGCGTTGACGAGCGCGATCCCGGTCAGCACCAGCGCGGCGGCCGACATGAAGCGCCAGCCGACCGATTCGCCGAGCAGCAGCACGCCGAATGCGACGCCGAACAGCGGCGACAGGAACGTGAATACGGACAGCCGCGACGCGCTGTAGCGCGTCAGCAGCCAGAACCACGACAGATAGCTGACGAACGCGACGATCACCGACTGGTAAGCGAGGCTCGCGAGCGCGACCGGCGTGACCTGCGCGAACGACATCTGGCCGAGCAGCGCGGCGAGCGCCACCAGCACGACGGCCGAGACCGCGAGCTGGTAGAACAGCGTCTTGCTCGCGCTGGCCCGCGCGAGCGACGTCGAGCGCACGACGACCGTCGTCGCGGCCCACATCGCGCCGCCGAGGATCCCGAGGGCGTCGCCGGCGAGCCCGGCCAGGACCGATGCGCCGGGCGCGCGCGGCTTGAGGAAGCCGTCCGCGAACGCGAGCGCGATGCCGGCGAACGCGAGGCCGACGCCGGCCCACTGGACGCGCTGCAGCCGCTCGCCCGGCGTGAACAGGTGCAGGCCGAGCGCCGTGAAGCACGGCGCCGTGTACAGGAAGATCGCCATGTGCGATGCGCTCGTCAGCGTCAGCCCGAAGAACACGCAGATGAACTCGCCGGCGAACAGCGCGCCGGCGGCGATGCCCGCGCCGAGCGTGCCGTCCGCGCGGAACAGCGGCGTGCCGCGCGAGTGCGCCCACCCCCACAGCAGGAGCGCGGCGATCACCGAGCGCAGCCCGGCCTGGAACATCGGCGGGATCGCCGCGTTCGTACTCTTGATCGCGACCTGCTGGAAGCCCCAGATCGCGCACAGCAGCAGCATCACGCCGATGGCGCGCGTGTCGAGCGCGCGGCGCACGGGCGAGCCGGCAAGCGCGGTCATCGGCGGACCTCGCCGATGCGGCGGGGAAGGGGCACGGACATTGGCAGGGGCAGCGGCGGACGGACGGCGTGTCCGGCACGCCCGAATCGGCGGTTTCGCACGGCAGGCAGTGTGGCTGAATGGGTGGTGGTCGCGTTCCGGCGGCGGCCGGCATGCCCGCTTCTGGTGCGAAGTGGGAGGATGTTACCCGATCGGCCGGGAGGGCGGGAATCGTCGAACGGGGTGGCTTCCACCGGCGCACGGGCGTCGGGCCCATTGCGCGGATGCGCGGTATCAGTCGGCGGCAGACGGGGCGCCGGCGGCGAGATTCACGTGACTCCGGTAGAATTTCCGGCTCTGGAAAGTCCCCACAGGAGTACAACAATGCGTTTGCTGCATACGATGCTGCGAGTCGGCGATCTCGACCGCTCGATCAAGTTCTACACCGAATTGCTCGGCATGAAGCTGCTGCGTCGCGAGGATTATCCGGAAGGCAAGTTCACGCTCGCGTTCGTCGGCTATGAAGCGGAAAGCACGGGCACCGTGATCGAGCTGACCCATAACTGGGATACGCCGTCCTACGATCTCGGCAACGGCTTCGGCCACCTGGCGCTGGAAGTCGACGACGCGTACGCGGCCTGCGACAAAATCAAGGCGCAAGGCGGCAAGGTGACCCGCGAAGCGGGCCCGATGAAGCACGGCACGACCGTGATCGCATTCGTCGAGGATCCGGACGGCTACAAGATCGAGTTCATCCAGAAGAAAGCGCATTGAGCGCGGGATGAGCGGCTCGCGGCGCACGATGGGCGTCGCGGGCAACGCAAACGGGCGATGCGGAGGAATCCGCATCGCCCGTTTGCATTGTGGGTGCGACTGATCGCGTTACAGCGACGGCAGCAGTTCGGGCGGGTGATGCTTGAGCGTGTGCCGTGCTTCGCGGAATTCCGGGAAGATCGATTCGACGGTCTGCCAGAAGGCCGGGCTGTGGTTCATTTCGCGCAGGTGCGACAGCTCGTGCGCGACGACGTAGTCGACGATCGACATCGGGAAATGGATCAGCCGCCAGTTCAGCCGGATCTTGCCGTCGCTCGAGCAGCTGCCCCAGCGCGTCGCGGCCGACGATAGCGCGTACATCGAATACGTGACGCCGAGCTTTTCCGCGTAGACCACCAGACGTTCGCCGAAGATCCGCTTCGCTTCGCCCTGCAGCCAGCCCTGCACGCGATCCTTGATCTGCTGCATGTCCGCCTGCACGGGCAGCGGCAGCGACAGCCGCAGCGCGTCGGCGTCGAATGCGACGGCGCCCGCGCCGAGCGCGATCGTGATCGTCTTGCCGAGATACGGGAGTTGCGCGCCGTCGCGCCAGTCGATTTGCGGCAGCGCGCGCTGCTCGGTGCGGGTCTTCCACTCCGCGAGCTTCGCGAAGATCCAGCGCTGCTTCTCGGCGATCGCCGCTTCGATGTCGGCGAGCGTGACCCAGCGCGGCGCGGTGATCGACAGGCCGCTGCCGTCGATCGTGAAGCCGATCGTGCGGCGCGCGGAGCGCTTGAGCCGGTATTCGAGCACGCGGCTGTCGAGTGCGAACGTACGGATGCGGGAGCGATCGCGCGGAGGGCCTGGATCGAGCGGCGCGGTGGGCACCGCGGGCGCCGCAGCCGCTTCAGGTGGCGTGGGCGGCGCGGCGGGCGCCGACGCTGCCGGCGCGGCTGCTGCCGGCCCGTCGAAGAGCGGCAGGTCCATCTGGCGATGATCGAGGGCCACGACGGCAGGCCGTGGCCGCGGACGCTTTTTCATCAGTTCGCTTCGTTTCGTCGTTCGCAACGGCTGCAATCCGGGTGATTCAGACGCGCGCGGCATCGCGCGTGCCGGCATTGCCGGGCTGGCGATATGCATCGGGATCGATGCGGCGCATTTCCGCTTCGATCCACGCTTCGACCTGCGAGTTCAATACGTCGGGCGTCTTGCCCTCGACGGGAATCGGCTTGCCGATCGACACGGTGACGACGCCCGGGAATTTCGTGAACGAATTGCGCGGCCACACACGACCTGCATTGTGCGCGATCGGCACGACCGGCGTATTGGTTTCGATCGCGAAGCGCGCGCCGCCCGTCTTGTACTTGCCCTGCTTGCCGACCTGCGTGCGCGTGCCTTCCGGGAACATGATCATCCAGGCACCTTCCGACAGGCGCTTCTTGCCCTGGCGGATCACCGACGTGAACGCGTTCTTGCCTGCCTTGCGGTCGATGTTGACCATGTGCAGCAGCCCGAGCGCCCAGCCGAAGAACGGCACGTAGAGCAGTTCGCGCTTGAACACGTAGCAGAGCGGCTTAGGCATCAGCGCCGGAAACGCGAGCGTCTCCCACGCCGACTGGTGCTTCGACAGCAGGACGACCGGGCCGTCGGGCAGGTTTTCCATCCCTTCGATCCGGTAGTGGATGCCGTTCAGCCAGCGCACGACCCACAGCGTCGACTTGCACCAGCCGGCCGCCATCCAGTAGCGCGCGTCGGGACGCATGAACGGGAACGCGATGAAGCACGCGGTGGCGTACGGCACCGTGTACAGGATGAAGTAGATCAGCAGCAGCAGGGAGCGGACGAAGCGCATCGGCGTGGGTCTGGTTGTAAGGAGGATGCGCGCGGCGGCCGCATCACTCGTGTTCGTGTGAAAGGAAGTCGAGCGCGAACGCGCGCAGGTCGTCGTGGACCTTCGTGCCGTCCGGCAGATTGCCCGCGGCGAGCGTCTTCTTGCCCTTGCCGGTCAGCACGAGGTGCGGCCGGAAGCCGACCGCGACGCCGGCCTGCAGGTCGCGCAGCGAATCGCCGACGACCGGCGTGTGACCGGGATCGATCTCGAAGCGCTCGGCGATCATCTGCATCATGCCGGGTTTCGGCTTGCGGCACTCGCAACGATCTTCCGACACGTGCGGGCAGAAGAACACCGCGTCGATGCGCGCGCCGACCGCGGCCGCCGCGCGATGCATCTTCTGGTGCATCTCGTTGAGCGCGGCCATGTCGAACAGCCCGCGGCCGATGCCGGACTGGTTGGTCGCGACGACCACGCGATAGCCTGCGTGGTTGAGCCGTGCGATCGCCTCGAGGCTGCCGGGCAGCGCGATCCATTCGTCGGGCGTCTTGATGAACGCGTCCGAATCGACGTTGATCACGCCGTCCCGGTCGAGGACGACGAGCTTGCGGTTGGGGCTGATCGGCATCGTTCGGCCTTTATGCGGCGAGCTTCGAGATGTCGGCGACACAGTTCATCTGCTGATGCAGCGCGAACAGCAGCGCGAGACGGTTGGCGCGCAGCGCGGGGTCCTCGGCGTTGACCATCACGTCGTTGAAGAACGTATCGACCGGTGCGCGCAGCGCGGCGAGCGCCGACAGCGCGCCCGTGTACGCACGTGCCTCGAGCTGCGACTGCACGTGGGGCGTCACGGCCTCGAGCTGTTCGTGCAGCGCCTTTTCGGCGGGCTCGACGAGCAGCGTCGGCTGCACCGTGCCGTTTGCTCCGCCTTCCGACTTCTTCAGGATGTTCGAGATCCGCTTGTTCGCGGCCGCGAGCGCTTCGGCTTCCGCGAGGCGCGTGAATTCGCGCACCGCGTCGAGGCGCGCGACGAGATCGTCGACGCGCGTCGGGTTCAGGCTCAGCACCGCGTCGACTTCGCCGGCCGAGTAGCCGCGTTCGCGCAACAGGCCGCGCAGGCGGTCCATGAAGAACGCGAAGATCGCGTCGGTCGATTCGGCGACGCCCGTCACGCCTTCGAAGCGCGCATGGGCCGTGCGCAGCAGCGCCACGAGGTCGAGCGGCAGCTGCTTCTCGAGCAGCAGGCGCAGCACGCCGAGTGCGTGGCGGCGCAGTGCGAACGGATCCTTTTCGCCCGTCGGCGCGAGGCCGATGCCCCAGATGCCGACGATCGTCTCGAGCTTGTCGGCCAGCGCCACGGCGGTCGACACCGCCGTGGTCGGCAGCGCGTCGCCGGAGAAGCGCGGCTGGTAGTGCTCGGCGCACGCGAGCGCGACGTCGTCGGGCTCGCCGTCGTGACGCGCGTAGTACGTGCCCATCGTGCCCTGCAGTTCCGGGAACTCGCCGACCATGTCGGTCAGCAGGTCGGCCTTCGCGAGGCGCGCGGCGCGCTTCGCGTGCGCGGCGTCGGCGCCGATCGCGGGCGCGATCTCGCCGGCCAGCGCTTCGAGGCGCTCGACGCGCGCGAGCGCCGAACCGAGCTTGTTGTGATAGACGACGTTCGCGAGCAGCGGCACGCGGTCGGCGAGCGGCTTCTTCTTGTCCTGCTCGAAGAAGAACTTCGCGTCGGCGAGGCGCGGGCGCACGACGCGCTCGTTGCCTTCGATGATCTCGCCCGGCGTCTTCGTGTCGATGTTCGACACGATCAGGAAGCGCGAGCGCAGCTTGCCGCCGACGTCGGTCAGCGCGAAGTATTTCTGGTTCGTCTGCATCGTGAGGATCAGGCATTCCTGCGGCACCTGCAGGAATTCGTCCTCGAAGCGGCACGGATAGACGACCGGCCATTCGACCAGCGACGTCACTTCGTCGAGCAGCGCTTCGGGCATCACGACCGTGTCGCCGTTCGCGTGTTCGTTCAGCTGCGTGCGGATCGTTTCGCGGCGATCGGCGAAGTGCGCGATCACGCGGCCCTTGTCGCGCAGCGTGTCGGCATACGCGTGCGCATGCTGGATCGCGACGAGGCCGTCGGACAGGAAGCGGTGGCCGAGCGTGGTGTCGCCGGCGTCGATGCCGAACGCGGTCACGGGCACGACGCGATCGTCGTGCAGCACGGTCAGGCGGTGCACCGGGCGCACGAACTTCACGTCGGAGCCGTCCGGGCGCTGGTAGGTCATGAACTTCGGGATCGGCAGCTTCGCGAGCGTTTCGTCGAGCGCTGCCTGCAGGCCGTCGGCGAGCGTCGCGCCGGCTGCCGAGTAATTGACGAAGAACGCTTCGGCCTTGCCGTCCTGCGCGCGCTCGAGATCGGCGATCGACAGGTTCGGGTGACCGAGCGCCGCGAGCTTCTTCGCGAGCGGGGCCGTCGGCTTGCCTTCGGCGTCGAGCGCGACCGAGACGGGCAGGACCTTTTCGCGGACCTGCTTTTCAGGCGCGACGGCGCGCACGTTCTGCACGACGACGGCGAGGCGGCGCGGCGTGGCGTAGCGTTCGAACACGAGTTCGCCTTCGACGAGGTCGCGCGCCGCGAGGCGTTGCGCGAGACCTTCGGCGAATGCGTCGCCGAGGCGCGCGAGGGCCTTCGGCGGCAGCTCTTCGGTCAGCAGTTCGACGAGCAGGGGGGCGGGATGGTTATGCGTCATGTCTGGAATAAATCTCGTCTCGTCAGTCCTGATCGATCTTGCGTTCGACCTTGAGCGGCGGCGCCCATGCCGGTTGCGCGGCGTCCTGGGCGTCGGTGGTGAGGCCCGGCACGCCCGGCGGGTTGCCGAGCATCGGGAAGCCGAGCTTCTCGCGCGAGTCGTAGTAAGCCTGCGCGACGAGACGCGACAGCGCGCGGATGCGGCCGATGTAGGCCGCGCGTTCGGTGACCGAGATCGCGCCGCGCGCATCGAGCAGGTTGAACGTGTGGCCGGCCTTCAGCACGAGTTCGTACGCGGGCAGCGCGAGCTGCGCGTCGATCATCTTCTTCGCTTCCGCTTCGTAGCTGTTGAAGAACGTGAACAGCAGGTCGACGTTCGCGTGCTCGAAGTTGTAGGTCGACTGCTCGACCTCGTTCTGGTGGTAGACGTCGCCGTATGACAGGCGGCGCAGCTCGGGGCCGTTCGGGCCATGCTCTTCCCACTCGGTCCAGACCAGGTCGTACACGTTCTCGACCTTCTGCAGGTACATCGCGAGGCGCTCGAGGCCATACGTGATTTCGCCGAGCACCGGCTTGCATTCGAGGCCGCCGACTTCCTGGAAATACGTGAACTGCGTGACTTCCATCCCGTTCAGCCACACTTCCCAGCCGAGGCCCCACGCGCCGAGCGTCGGGTTCTCCCAGTCGTCCTCGACGAAGCGCACGTCGTTCTGCTTCAGGTCGAAGCCGAGCGCTTCCAGCGAGCCGAGGTACAGGTCGAGGATGTTTTCCGGCGCCGGCTTGAGCACGACCTGGTACTGGTAGTAATGCTGCAGGCGGTTCGGGTTCTCGCCGTAGCGACCGTCCTTCGGGCGGCGCGACGGCTGCACGTAGGCGGCGCGCCACGGCTCGGGGCCGATCGCGCGCAGGAACGTGTGGACGTGCGACGTACCCGCGCCGACTTCCATGTCGATGGGCTGGAGCAGAGCGCAACCCTGCTTGTCCCAGTAGGACTGCAGCGTCAGGATGATTTGCTGAAACGTAAGCATGAAGAGCCTTCGTGGCGCTGGCGCTCCGTTGCGAACGGCACTCCGGGCGGGGCCCGGAGGGTCGGCTCGCGCGGCGGCGCGGCTTGTTAGTGTGCTGAAACGTGCAATTTTACCGGATCGGCGACCGGATGCGGCCGGAACGCGGACGAAGGGGCCGTCGGCGGTGTTCCGGCGACCCGTGCGCGGCTTGTGCGCGGGGTGCCGGCGCGCGCGGCGCGCTCGCGCCTGCGGCGTCGCGATGCGCGTGTCGCGTCGGCTGCCGCACCGTTTTGCGCGGGCGTTAAGATGCGCGTATTGCGGCGCGCGCGACGCCTGCCGCGTGACCGATTGCCCACTCCGGACCGCATGGACGATTCGAACGACCTCCTCATTCCGCTGATCCCGCCGCTGCTCGCACTGCTCGGGCAGGCCGCCGACGCGCACGCGCGCGGCGAGCACGATGCGCACGCGCTGTGGCTTGCCGCCGCCGGCCATCTGCACGCGGTCGACATGGCCGCGCTCGCGCAGCTCACCTCGGCGCTCGTCGCGCGACAGCGCACGGCCGACGCGCTCGCGCTGGCCGAATGCGCGGTGCGCGTGCATCCGGGTGCCGGTGCCCGTTTCAATCACGGCTACGTGCTGCAGATGCTGGGCCGTCACGCCGAGGCCGTCGCGCCGTATCGCGCCGCCTATGCGCTCGATCCGCGCTGGCCGTCGCTGCGCAACAACCTCGCGATCGCGCTGCGACTGTCGGGCGGCGACCGCAACGAGGAAATCGCGCTGCTCGACGCGGCCGTGGAGGCCGATCCGCACGACGTGCAGGCATGGATCAACCTGGTCGTCGCGCGGCTCGCGGCACAGGACCTCGACGGCGCGCTCGCGTGTGCGGCGCGGCTCGCGCAGATCGCGCCCGACAATGCGCTCGCGCTGAACAACATCGCGATGGCGATGAAGGAAGCGCAGCGCTGGGACGACGCCGAGCGCTACGCGGCGCGTGCGTGCGAGCTGGCGCCCGACGACGCGTCGTTCCGTTTCAACCTCGCGATCATTCAACTCGTGCGCGGCAACTACGCGGCTGGCTGGCGCGGCCACGAGGCGCGCTGGGACGGCGCGGGCGAGCTGCGCGGCCGTCGGCCGGCGCTGCCGGGCCCGCGCTGGCAGGGCGAGCCGCTCGCGGGCAAGACGCTGCTCGTGTGGGGCGAGCAGGGGCTCGGCGACGTGCTGCAGTTCGCGCGCTTCGTCGCGCCGCTCGCCGAGCGCGTGCACCGCGAGGGCGGCCGGCTCGTGTGGAACACGTTTCCGCAGGTGGGCACGCTGATGCAGCGCAGCCTCGGTGCGCACGCGGACGCGTTCAGCGCGGGCGGCAGCGTCGACGAACTGCCTGCCTTCGACTACGAAGTGCCGTTAATCGGGCTGCCGCTGATGCTCGGGATGGAGACGTCGACGCTCGGCGAGTCGGTGCCGTACCTGCATGCCGACCGCCACGCGCGCGACGCGTGGCGCGCGCGGCTCGCGGGCGATGGCCGGCTGAAGGTCGGGCTCGTCTGGACGGGCAGTCCGGGACACCAGCGCAACCCGTTCCGGCGCGTCGGGCTCGATCGCTACGCCGATGCGTTTCGCGGTATCGACGGCGTCACGTTCCATTCGCTGCAGCCGGGCGCGGACGCGGATGTCGCCGCGGCGCGCGCGGCGGGTTTCGCGATCGACGACCGCACGGCCGAACTGAAGAGTTTCGACGATACGGCCGCGTTCATCGGCGCGCTGGATCTGGTGATCACGGTGTGCACGTCGGTCGCGCATCTGGCGGGCGCACTGGGCGCGCGCACCTGGGTGCTGCTCGACGTGAATCCGCACTGGCCGTGGCTGCTCGAACGCACCGACAGCCCGTGGTATCCGACCGCCACGCTGTACCGGCAGCCGACGTTCGGCGCATGGGCGCCGGTGATGGAAGCGCTCGGGCGGGATCTGCGCGGCATGGCCGCGGAGGCCAAGCGGCCGGCCTGAGCGGCCGGCCGATGCGTCACACGTTGGGGTTGTCGCCGGCCTTCGAGTCGTTGCGGCGGCGCAGGGCCGGCCCGAACGTGAAGCCGAATGCGAGCAGCACCAGCGATACCGCGAGCACGACGTTGTTGCCGCTCGTCACGTACGGCGTGAAGCCGCTCGTGCCTTCGATCCGCACGTCGAGCGAGCCGATCGTGAAGGGTTTCAGCTGGCCGAGCACGCGGCCGTGCGCGTCGATCGCGGCCGTCATCCCGGTATTGGTCGAGCGCAGCATCGGCCGGCCCGTCTCGAGCGCGCGCATCCGCGCGATCTGCAGGTGCTGGTCGAGCGCGATCGTGTCGCCGAACCACGCGAGGTTCGTCACGTTGACGAGCACGCCGGGCGGCTGCGGATTGTCGCGGATCGTCGCGGCGATTTCCTCGCCGAACAAGTCCTCGTAGCAGATGTCGGCCATCACCGGCTGGTTGTGCACGAGGAACGGCTTCTGCACCGGCGCGCCGCGCGCGAAGTCGCCGAGCGGCATCTTCATCAGGTCGACGAACCACCGGAAGCCCCACGGGATGAATTCGCCGAAGGGCACGAGATGGTGCTTGTCGTAGTGATAGATGTCGCGCGAATGCGGCGTCACGCCGTACAGGCTGTTCGTGTAGTCGACGTAACGGCCCTCCGGCGTCACCGACGCGCCGACCGCGCCGAACAGCACGGCCGTGCCCGTCGTGTCGCTGAACTTGCGGATCGCGACGGCGAACGGCTCGGGCAGCTCCTGGATCATCACCGCGATCGCGGTCTCCGGCGTGACGATCAGGTCGGCGGGCTTTTCGACGATCATCTGCTGGTACATCTTGATCGCCGCGTCGATGCCCTCCTGCTCGAACTTGATGTCCTGCTTCACGTTGCCCTGCAGCAGCCGCACGCTGAGCGGCGCGTTCGCGGGCACGGTCCACGTGGCCTGCGACAGCCCGATGCCGGCCGCGACGAGCGCGACGGCGACGCCGGCCGGCGCGGCGATGCGGATGCTTGCGTTGCCGCCGGCGCGTTCAGCGGCGGGCGACCGGCGCGCGGCGACGAGCGCCTGCACGACCAGCGCGGCGAACAGCGCGAGCACCCAGCCGATGCCGTACACGCCGACCACCGGCGCGAAGCCCGCGAACGGGCCGTCGACCTGCGGATAGCCGCTCGCGAGCCACGGAAAGCCGGTCAACACGGTGCCGCGCAGCCATTCGCCGAGCGCCCATGCGCTCGCGAACGCGAACGCGCCGTGCCAGGTCGGAGAGAACGGCCGCGGGTCGGCTTCGCGGCGATGCCACGCATGGCCCGCGCAGAACGACCACAGCCCGGCCGAGAACGCCGGGTACAGCGATAGGTACAGCGAGAACAGCACCAGCGCGCCACCCGCGAGCGGCGCGGCCATCTCGCCGTACACGTGCATGCTGATGTAGAGCCACCAGATGCCGGTGATGAAGTTGCCGAAGCCGAACGCGCCGCCGGTGAGCGCGGCGCCGCGCCAGCTCGACGTGCGCGTCAGCTGCGCGAAAAACCAGACGAATACGACGAGCTGCAGCCAGCCGCCATGCGGGGTCGGTGCGAAGGCGAGCGTATTGGCCGCGCCGGCGAGCAGCGCGGCCGGATAGTGCCAGCGCGGCAGCGCGCGGCCGGGCGCCGGCGCGAGAAGGCCGCCAGCCGGGCGGGACGGAATCGGATCGTCCATGTGAAGCGAAAGGGGGCGAGCGGTTGAAGGAGACGCGGCCGGCGCGAGACGGTCAGTCTTCGTGCGAGGTTTCGGCGCGGCGGCTCGCGTGCGGGTTGCGGCGCACCAGCAGCACGTGGACCTGGCGCGCATCGCCGCGCTGGATCTCGAACACGAGGTTGCCGAGCTGCAGCTTCTCGCCGCGGTGCGGCACGCGGCCGAAATGATGGGTGATCAGCCCGCCGATCGTGTCGACCTCGTCGTCGGGGAAGTCGGTGCCGAACGATTCGTTGAACTGTTCGATCTCGGTGAGCGCGCGCACGCGGTAGCGGCCATCCGGCCCCGAGATGATGTTGCCGGCCTCTTCGTCGAAGTCGTATTCGTCCTCGATGTCGCCGACGATCTGTTCGAGCACGTCCTCGATCGTGATCAGGCCCGCGACGCCGCCGTATTCGTCGACGACGATCGCGAGGTGATTGCGGTTCACGCGGAAGTCGTGCAGCAGCACGTTCAGGCGCTTCGATTCGGGAATGAACACGGCGGGGCGCAGCATCCCGCGCACGTCGAATTCTTCTTCGGCATAGAAGCGCAGCAGGTCTTTCGCAAGCAGCACGCCGATCACGTTGTCGCGGTTCTCCTCGAACACGGGGTAGCGCGAGTGCGCTTTCTCGAGGACGAACGGGATGAAGTCTTCAGGCTTGTCGGCGATGTTGATCGCGTCCATCTGCGCGCGCGGCACCATGATGTCGCGGGCGCACAGGTCGGACACCTGGAACACGCCTTCGATCATCGACAGCGAATCGGCGTCGATCAGGTTGCGTTCGTGGGCGTCCTGGAGGATTTCCAGCAGCTCGGTCCGGGATTCCGGCTCGGGCGAGATGAAGTCGGTCAGGCGCTCGAGCAGCGAGCGCTTTTCTTGCGGTTTGTCGGTGAGCTTACGACTGGGATACGAATCGTTCATGGTGGTGCGCCCGGGTCATGCCGGGGCGCGCGGTCACGGAGTAGGCAAGGATACACCAAGGGCATGGCGCGGCCGTGTCACCCCGGCCGTCCGGCCGGGAGCAGGCGGCGCGCGCAAGCCCCGCTCGGGAACGGCCGCGCCGGGCGCCGCCGTCCGTCGTATCCATCCTATCTCAGAACGAGGCGTCGGGGCAGCGGCGGCAAAAAAGCGGGGCGCAACGGCGACCGGCCGGCCGGTCGGTGCCGGCGGCATTTCGTCGCGGGTCGGGGCGGCCGGGCCGGCGCGGGTGGGCCCGGAAATTCAGAAGCGCATGCCGGCCGAACAGCCGCCGCCCGCCGCGCCGTTGGTCGCGGCGCCGCCGCAGCCCAGGATGCCGCAGCCGGACAACGCGACACTCGCGGCGACGAGCAGCGCGGCCAGCGCGCCGCGCGATCTGCGTGACGGTTTCATGGGCGCGGGGCCTCCCGCGGGGCCTCCTTTCGCATGCGTGGGCGTGGCGCGAGTCGGCCTGTCGAACGTCACCGGCATCGCGCGAGCAGCCCTTCGAGCGCGCGATCGGGGATGCCGCTCGCGCGCAGCGCTTCCACGGTGCGGCTCACGTAGTCGAGCGTCGTGCCGTAGCGGCCGGCCGCGCAGCCGAACACCTCCTTCACGACGGGGTCGGTCAGCTTGCCCGTGTAGGTCGGCGCGTCGCGGCGCATCACGAAGGCCAGCGCGTTCACGCGTTCGCCGGTCTCGAGCGAGCACGGCAGCCACGCGGGCCGGTACGAGCCCATCGGCATCTCGCGTTTCCACAACGTCTCGAGATGCGGCTGCGCGGTCGGGCCCGCGAGCCGGAATGCGATGCCCGAGCACGAGCCGCCGCGATCGAGCGCGAGCACGAGGCCCGGACGTTCGGGCGTGCCGCGGTTCACGCGCGACCACAGGTAGAGCCCGCGATGGTAGCCGTGTACCTTGCCGCGCACGGCGGCGACGGTCGGCAGCCCAGGGTTCCAGATCAGCGAGCCATAGCCGAACAGCCAGAGATCCTGCTGGCCGTCCCAGTCGCGCATCGTGTGCGCGAGCGACGCCGCGAGCTCGTCTTGCGTCAGCAGCCGTCCCTCGCCGATCGACGGCGGGTAGACAGGCGGCAGCATTGCGGCGTGGCGCATGGCGCGGACGGCTCTTACTGGTACGGGTTCGGGAAGCCCAGCTTCGCGAGGATGGCGACTTCGAGCGCTTCCATTTCGGCGGCGTCTTCTTCACTCGTCTCGTGATCGTAGCCCTGCGCGTGCAGCGCGCCGTGCACCAGCAGGTGCGCGTAGTGGGCCGCGAGCGGCTTGCCCTGTTCGTGCGCCTCCTTCTCGACGACCGGGCAGCACAGCACGAGGTCGCCGATCACGGTGCCGTCGGGCGCCGGATCGTACGCGAAGGTCAGCACGTTGGTCGGGTAGTCCTTGTGGCGGTAGCCGTCGTTCAGCGTGCGGCCTTCTTCCTCGCCGACGAAGCGCACGGTGAGCTGCGCGCTCGCGAACAGCGCCGGCTCGATCCATTCGGCGATCAGCTTGCGCTTGGGGCAAGCCTTGCGGACGTCGCCGGTGATTTCGTCGCCGTACTGCACGGACAGGTCGAGCTCGAGCTCGAGCGGCTCGTCCGCCATTTCCGCGATTTCCTCATCGCGCGGCGCGGGCTCGGCACCCACGTGCAGGGTCACGCTGTCGTAATGCTCGGGCTGCAGTGCGAGCTTCGCGCGCATCGCCGGATCGTTGTGCTGCGCGACGATCGCGACGGCTGCGTCGCCCGAGCTGCCCGACAGGTCGAACATCAGGCTGCGGCCGTCCGGGAAGTCGATTCGCAGCCCTTGCGCGTCGACGGTTCTGGCCTTGCCCTTCGCATCGAACAGCGAAAGACGGGGGGAATCGGGCGCGGCGGACTGGTCGCGCCCGGACTTGCGAGAACGGGAAGATTTCATGACGGGTGCGGCGATTGGAACGCGTTGAGGATACACCAAACGGCCGATCGCTCCCGAATTCGGACCGGCCGCGCGCGGGCGAAAAAAAGCCCGGCGCGCCGTCGGGCGGGCCGGGCCGGGCCGTGGGCCGGTGCGGCGCGCGGGCGCCGCCCGTGCGTCACGCGTCCTTGTGCTGTGCGTGGAAGTCGTCGTACGCCTCGACGATGCGTGCGACGAGCGGATGACGCACGACGTCCACGCTCGTGAAGCGCGTGAGCGCGATGCCGCGCACGCCGCCGAGCACTTGCTGCGCCTCGACGAGGCCGCTCTTGTGCCCGCGCGGCAGGTCGACCTGGCTCGTGTCGCCGGTAACGACGGCCTTCGAGCCGAAGCCGATCCGCGTGAGGAACATCTTCATCTGCTCGGGCGTCGTGTTCTGCGCCTCGTCGAGGATGATGAACGCGTGGTTCAGCGTGCGGCCGCGCATATACGCGAGCGGCGCGATCTCGATCATCTGGCGCTCGAACATCTTCGCGGTCTTGTCGAAGCCGAGCAGGTCGTACAGCGCGTCGTACAGCGGCCGCAGGTACGGGTCGACCTTCTGCGCGAGATCGCCCGGCAGGAAGCCGAGCCGCTCGCCGGCCTCGACGGCCGGGCGCGTCAGCACGATCCGCTTGACCTGGTCGCGCTCGAGCGCGTCGACCGCGCATGCGACCGCGAGGTAGGTCTTGCCGGTGCCGGCCGGCCCGATGCCGAACGTCACGTCGTGCGACAGGATCTGCTTCAGGTACTCGCGCTGCGCGGGCGTGCGGCCGCGCAGGTCGGCGCGCCGCGTGTACAGCTTCGGCCCAGGTTCCTCGTCGGGCCCCGCTTCGTCGAGCTGGATGGCCGGTTCGTCGAACGGATGGTCCGGGTCGCCGCGAAAGCGCACGTCGAGCGTGTCCTGGCGGCCGTTGCCGGTGGTGTGACGCACTTCGACCAGCGCGAGCTGGATATCGTCGACCGACAGCGGATCGCGCGAGCGGTTGTAGAAGTTCTCGAGCGCCGCGAGCGCGAGCTTCGCGCCGCGTCCGCGGATCGTGATCCGGTGGCCGCGCCGCGCGAGCGTGACGTCGAGCGCCTGTTCGATCTGCCGCAGGTTCTCGTCGAGCGGGCCGCAGAGGTTGGCGAGGCGCGCGTTGTCTTCGCGCGGCGCGGTGAATTCCAGTGCTTGGACGGTCTTCAAAGTAGCGTCGGGCTCCTGTTGAGCGTCAGTCGGTCAGTGGGTGGCCGCGCTCGCGTCGTCGCTCACGAGCAGCAGCTCGCCGCGCAGCGAATGCGGGTACGCATGGTTGATCTTCACGTCGATCATCTGGCCGATCAGGCGCGGGTGCGACGCGAGCGGCGCCGGGAAATTCACGACCCGGTTGTTCTCGGTGCGGCCCGACAGTTCGTTCGGATCCTTGCGCGACGGGCCCTCGACGAGGATCCGCTCGACCTTCCCGACCATCGACCGGCTGATGCGCGCGACGTTTTCCTCGATGGTCGCCTGCAGATGTTGCAGGCGTTTGAGCTTGACCTCGCGCGGCGTGTCGTCGTGCAGGTTCGCGGCCGGCGTGCCGGGGCGCGGGCTGTAGATGAACGAGAAGCTGGTGTCGTAGCTCATCTCGTGCACGAGCGCCATCATCTTGTCGAAATCCTCCTCGGTCTCGCCGGGGAAGCCGACGATCATGTCGGTCGACAGCGACAGGTCCGGGCGGATCGCGCGCAGCTTGCGGATCACCGACTTGTATTCGAGCACCGTGTAGCCGCGCTTCATCGCCATCAGGATGCGGTCGGAGCCGTGCTGGACCGGCAGGTGCAGGTGGCTCACGAGCTTCGGCACCTTCGCGTAGGTGTCGATCAGGCGCTGCGTGAATTCCTTCGGGTGCGACGTCGTGTAGCGGATGCGCTCGATGCCGGGGATGTCGGCGACGTATTCGATCAGCGTCGCGAAATCGGCGATTTCCGTCGAGCCGGCCGTCAGCGCGCCGCGGTACGCGTTCACGTTCTGGCCGAGCAGCGTGACTTCGCGCACGCCCTGGTCGGCGAGGCCGGCCACTTCGGTCAGCACGTCGTCGAGCGGGCGCGACACTTCGTCGCCGCGCGTGTACGGCACGACGCAGTAGCTGCAGTACTTCGAACAGCCTTCCATGATCGACACGAACGCGCTCGGCCCCTCGACGCGCGCGGGCGGCAGGTGGTCGAACTTCTCGATCTCGGGGAACGAGATGTCGACCTGCGCACGGCCGCTCGCGCGGCGCTGGTCGATCATCTGCGGCAGGCGGTGCAGCGTCTGCGGGCCGAACACGAGGTCGACGTACGGTGCGCGCGACACGATCGACGCGCCTTCCTGGCTGGCGACGCAGCCGCCGACGCCGATCAGCAGGCCCGGCTTCGCTTCCTTCAGCTCGCGCACGCGGCCGAGGTCGGAGAACACCTTTTCCTGCGCCTTCTCACGCACCGAGCACGTGTTGAACAGGATGATGTCCGCGTCTTCCGGGGTATCGGTCTTTTCGAGGCCTTCGGCCGCATTGAGCACGTCCACCATCTTGTCCGAGTCGTACTCGTTCATCTGGCAGCCGAAGGTCTTTACGTAAACTTTTTTCGTCATGGGGATTCGCCGTTCGCAGTGGTTGACCTGGGGGCGTCGTCAAGGGTGTATCGGGACGGCTGCAGCGGTGCAGCGGCTCGTGCCGGCGCCGCGTGGCGGACCGGGGCGCGCGGTGCGCGTCGAGCGAGCCTGTCGTGAACTCGTGAAAAGCCGTCGGGCAAGCCTTCCATTATAGCTTTACGCGCCGTCCCGGGCGGCTGGCGGGTTGCAGCCGCGCGACGCCATTCGCCGCGCTCCGACCCCGATAGGGCGGCGCGTGTCAGTGTCAGCGTCAGCGGCACGCGTTGAGCAGATCGTCGAGCGCCGCTTCCTCGCGCGCGAAGCGTTCGGCGAGGAAGTCGAGCAGCACGCGCACGCGCGGCGCCATGTAGCGCTTGCTGTGATAGATCGCGTGCAGCGGCGCGTCCTGGTGCCGCCAGTCGGGCAGCAGCACGCGCAGCCGGCCGGCGCGCACGTCGTCGGCGATGTCCCACAGCGACTTCAGCGCGATGCCGTGGCCGCGCAGCGTCCATTCGCGGGTGAGGCCGCCGTCGTTGGTCTCGAACGCGGTCGACACCGGCACCGTGTGAGTCTGTACTTCGTCGCCGCGCGTGAAGCGCCACGTGTTCATCGGGCCCGACGCGATCGTGATCACGTTGCAGGGAAAGCGGGCCAGATCGTGCGGATCGGCCGGCACGCCGTGGCGCGCGACGAACGACGGCGCCGCGCACAGCACGCGCCGGTTCGCGGCGAGCCGGCGCGCGATCAACGCGCCGTCGGGCGGCGCGGCGAAGCGGATCGCGAGGTCGATTTCGTCCTGCCACAGGTTCGACGCCGAATCGGACGCCGTCAGCGAGAACGTGACGCCCGGATGCAGCGTGGTGAATTCGTCGAGCCAGTCGAGTAGCTGGTTGCGGCCGAAATCGGACGTCGACGACAGCCGCACCTTGCCGGCCACCACGTTGCGGCCTTCCTGCAGCAGCGCGTGCGCGTCGTCGAGCGCCTGCAGCGCTTGCCGGCAGCAGTTCAGGTAGAGCCGGCCTTCGTCGGTGAGCCGCAGCTGCCTGGTGGAGCGCTCGAACAGTCGCGTCGCGACCTTTGCCTCGAGTTTCGCGAGGCGCGCGCTCGCGGCGGCCGGCGTGAGGTTCAGCTTGCGCCCGGCCGCGGACAGGCTGCCCAGTTCCGCCGCCTCGACGAACAGCCGGATGTCGCCCAGTCGATCCATTGGATTTTCCAGAATCTTTTGAAAATGGTTCAAATGCCACGCCAATTATCAAAGATAGGCGTATTCGGGACAATGCGCGCACATCCCGCTTTTTGTGCGGTGCGGCACCGACCGGGCGCCGCGTCCGCCGCCTTCCGGAGAACGTCATGCCCATCCCGTTACTGGCGCTCGCGATCAGCGCCTTCGCCATCGGCACCACCGAATTCATCATCATGGGGCTCCTGCCTGAAGTCGCGCGCGACCTCGCCGTGTCGCTGCCGTCGGCCGGCCTGCTCGTCACGGGCTATGCGCTCGGCGTCGCGGTCGGTGCGCCGCTGCTCGCGGTGCTGACGAGCCGCATGCCGCGCAAGGCCGCATTGCTGCTGCTGATGGCGATCTTCATCGTCGGCAACGTGCTGTGCGCGACCGCGTCCGGCTACGCGATGCTGATGGTCGCGCGCGTCGTCACGTCGTTCGCGCACGGCTCGTTCTTCGGGATCGGCGCGGTGGTCGCCGCGTCGCTCGTGCCGGCCGACAAGCGCGCGAGCGCGATCGCGCTGATGTTCACGGGCCTCACGCTGTCGAACGTGCTCGGCGTGCCGTTCGGCACGTTCGTCGGTCAGCTGCTCGGCTGGCGCGCGTCGTTCTGGATCGTCGCCGCGCTCGGCGTGCTGTCGCTCGGCGGCGTCGCGCTGCTGGTGCCGAACCGTCATGACGGCGGGCCCGTCGGCCTCGGCCACGAAGTGCGCGTGCTGAAGGAGCCGCAGGTCTGGCTCGCCCTGCTGATGACCGTGCTTGGCTTCGGCGGCGTGTTCGTCGTGTTCACGTACATCGCGCCGATCCTCGAAACCGTCACCGGCTATTCGCCACGGGCGGTCGCGCTGATCCTCGTGCTGTTCGGCGCCGGGCTGACGGTCGGCAACACGCTCGGCGGCAAGCTTGCCGACCGCGCGCTGATGCCGTCGCTGATCGCGATCCTGGTCGCGCTGATGGCGGTGATGGCCGTGTTCGCGAAGACGAGCCACCTGCCGGTCGCGGCCGCGGCGACGGTGTTCGTGTGGGGGATCGCCGCGTTCGCGACGGTGCCGCCGCTGCAGGCGCGCGTCGTCGAGAAGGCCGCGAGCGCGCCGCATCTGGCGTCGACGCTGAACATCGGCGCATTCAACGTCGGCAATGCGGGCGGTGCGTGGCTCGGCGGACTGGCGCTGCAGCACGGCTTCGCGCTCGATGCGCTGCCGTGGGTCGCCGTGGCGGTGACGTTCGCAGCGCTGGTCGTCACGTGGTTCGCGATGCGGCTCGATGCGCGCGCGCCGGCGCGCGGCGCCGGCCGCGCATTGAGCGGCGCTGCGCCGACGCCATGGCGACGGGAAAACGTTCGCGAGGAACGCATTCCTCCGCGATGCTGATAACGGTGTGAAGATAACTTCGTTTGCCGGGGCAGGGCCGGGTGATAGCGTCTCGATACGCGCCGTTCGTGGCGCAACCCGATTCCGGCTCACCCCATTCGCAGGGCCGCACGGCGGCCCGGAGGCCATGCTATGTCTTCATCCCTGGCGCTGGTGCGCGACGTGTCTTCCTTCGAGTCCGGCGAGGCCGCCGGCGCGCGGACGTCCGCGTCGCTCGACGTCCTCGAGCAGGTCGTCGGCGTGAACCTCGCGCGCTTGCGCGCCGAGCGGCAGTTGTCGCTCGATGCGCTTGCGCGTCTGTCCGGCGTATCGCGCGCGATGCTCGCGCAGATCGAATCCGCGCGCAGCGTGCCGTCGATCAAGGTGCTCTGCAAGATCGCCGCGGCGCTGAAGGTGTCGGTCGCCGCCTTCCTGCGCCGCCACGCGGTGAACGGCTTCGAGCATCTGGCGGCGGAGCGCGCGGCGCGCGTCGTCAGCTCGAGCGGCCGTTTCTCGGCGCGTGCGCTGTATCCGGAGGGCGAGCCGGCCGCGGCCGAATTCCACGAGCTGCGGATCGCGCCGCTGCACACGGAGCCCGGCACCCGCCGCGCGCCCGGCACGACGGTCAACCTGGTCGTCAGCGAGGGCACGCTCGAAGTCAGCGTGCACGATCGCCGCCAGTTGCTCGCGACCGGCGACGCGATCGTGTTCGATGCCGACCAGCCGTATAGCCTGCGCAACCCGGGCGACACCGAGGCGCGCGCGTTCCGCGTGACGGTGAGCCCCGAAGTGCCGCCGCGCTGGCTCGTGCCCGACGCCGCGCACGTGGCCGGCTGAGCGCGTGCGGGTTGCCGGGTCGGACCGGCGCCGGTGTCGTTCGGGACGGCCGCGCCGGCCTGGCGTCGGCTTGGTGTCGGCCGTTCGGACGATGCCGTTAGACGGAGTCGTCAGTAAGGTTTTAGGTGTGGTTCGCTGCGCGGCGCGCGCAGCTGATGTATGCTTGGCCCGCCGGTTCCGGGGCAGTTCCCGGCCGGTAATCAGTGCGTCTTCAGGGCGGGGCGAAATTCCCCACCGGCGGTAGGCTGGCGAAAGCCGGCGAGCCCGCGAGCGCCCGCGCATCCGCGCGGGGTCAGCAGATCTGGTCGAATGCCAGAGCCGACGGTCATAGTCCGGATGAGAGAAGATGTGCAGATAGTCATGTCCGTCAGGGCCGCTTTGCCGTGCGTGCGAGGCGGGTTGTCGTTCTGTCTGTTTGCAATGCCCTGAAACGTTTTTCGCCCAAATCGAAATTGCGAGGAGCGTTTCACATGTCCTTCATGTCCGTTTCGTCGGCACCCGCCGACGCCTTTGCCGATCTCCCGTTGCTCGACTCCGAACCGGTGCCGCCGCGCATCGCCGCCGCGCTCGACGCGTTGCGCGCGGGCCGCGCGGTCGTGTTGCAGGACGATCACGACCGGGAAAACGAGGCCGACCTGATCGTCGCCGCCGAGCGCATCACGCCCGAGACGATGGCGCTCCTGATCCGCGAGTGCAGCGGCATCGTGTGCCTGTGCCTGACCGACGACAAGGTCCGCGCGCTCGAGCTGCCGCCGATGGTGCAGACCAACGAAAGCCGCAACGGCACCGCGTTCACCGTATCGATCGAGGCACGCGAAGGCGTGCATACCGGCGTGTCCGCGGCCGACCGCGTGACGACGATTCGCGCGGCGATCGCCGACGACGCGAAGCCGTACGACATCGTGCGCCCCGGCCACGTGTTTCCGTTGCGTGCGCAACCGGGCGGCGTGCTGGCGCGCCGCGGTCACACCGAAGGGACGGTCGACCTGTCGATCCTCGCGGGTTTGAAGCCGGCCGGCGTGCTGTGCGAGCTGATGAATCCGGACGGCACGATGACGCGCGGCGACGACGTCGAGCGTTTCGCGCAGCAGCATGGGCTGCCGATGCTGACGATCGCGGAGCTGGTGGAATTCCGCGAGGCGCTTGCGGCCGCGCGCGAGCGCTGCTGCGAACCGGCCTGACAGCCGGTGTGGCGGGCGCGCCGATGCGCCCGCGGTACGGCGTGCGCATCGCGCCGCACGCCGGTTCTGTCGCTGCGGCGCGGCCGCTCGTCAGGACTGCACGTCGCCGAATTCGCCGCGCAGGCCGGCCGCGACGAGCGCCGGCAGTTCGTCCATCCTGCGCATGATCCGCGTGATGCCCATCGCGCGCAGCGCGTCCGCGTAGTTGTCGGGGATGTGGCTCGCGCCGACGAACGCGATCGTCTTCATGCCCGCCGCGCGCGCGGCGTTCAGGCCCGACACGCTGTCCTCGACGACGATGCAGCGCTCCGGTGCGACGCCGAGCGTGTGCGCCGCATGCAGGTAGACGTCGGGGTAGGGCTTCGGCCGCGCGACCTGCTCGGAGCTGAACACGCGATCGCCGAAGATTTCGGTGAGCGACGCGCGCTTCAGCGAGCTGCGCACGCGCACGAGCCGGCTGTTCGATACCACCGCGGCCGGCAGGCCGACCTTCAGCAGCGCGTCGCGCACGCCGGTGATCGGCGCGAGCGATTGCGCGAGACCGGTCTCGATGTTGCGCTCGATGGTCTCGATGAAGTCATCCGGCATCCGGATCCCGAAATGTGCTTCGAGCCCGGCGAGAAAGCGCGACGTCTGCTGGCCGAACGCGGACTTCGCGGCGTCTTCGAAATCGAGGTGGGGGAAGGTGGCGGACAGCGTTTCGAACAGCACGCGGTCGGCAATGACTTCGCTGTCGACGAGCACGCCGTCGCAGTCGCAGATAAGGTGATCGAGCATGGTGGTGAAAAGGCGGGTGTCGGCGACGCCGATCATGCCGCCATGATACGTGCTTTCGCGGCCGTGCCGCGCACCGTTCGGCGAGCCGCTTGCGCGGTCGGGCCGAGCCGGCGTACCGGATCCGGCCCGGTATCGCCGCACGGCGCCGCTGCGCGCGTCACACCTCGATCACGCGCCCCGTCTGCCACGACTTCATCGCGGCCTCCGCCAGCTCGAGCGCGGCGAGCCCGTCGTCGATCGTCGTCCTGACCGGCGTGCCATCGCGCAGCGCATCGACGAAGTGCGCGATTTCGGCCGCGTAGGCGTGCCGGTAGCGCTCGAGGAAGAACGGCTCCGGCACGTCGGTGGCGATGCCGTTCGCCGACCACGCGGTCACTTCGGTCGGCCGCACATTGCCGGCCTGCAGCATGCCTGTGCTGCCGAGCAGCTCGAAGCGCTGGTCGTAGCCGTACGCCGCGCGGCGCGACGTATTGATCTGGCACAGCAGGCCGCGCCGCGTGCGGATCGTCACGGCGGTCGAATCGATATCGCCGGCATCGCGCACGGCCGGATCGGTCAGGCAGCTGCCGGTCGCATGCAGCGTCTGCGCTTCGTCGCCGAGGATCCAGCGGAACACGTCGAAGTCGTGGATCAGCATGTCCTTGAAGATGCCGCCCGAGCTGCGGATGTAGTCGACGGGCGGCGCGCCAGGGTCGCGGCTCGTGACGACCAGCATTTCCGGAACGCCGATGTCGCCGCGCTCGACGCGCGCTTTCAGCGCGGCGAAGGTCGGGTCGAAGCGGCGCTGGAAACCGATCATGCAGGTGACGCCGCGGCGGCGCACGACCTCCGCGCATTCGCGCGAACGTGCGACGCTCAGGTCGACCGGCTTCTCGCAGAACACGGCCTTGCCCGCGTTCGCCGCCGCGACGATCAGGTCCGCGTGCGTATCGGTGCTCGATGCGATCACGACGGCCTGCACGGACGTGTCGCCGAGCGCGCGTTCGATGTCGGCGACCTGCGCGCCGTGCGTGTGCGCAAGCGTATCGGCCGACGGCGCATGCCGATCGACCACGTACTTGAGTTTCGCGCCCGGGTGGCGCGCCAGATTCGCCGCGTGGATCTTCCCGATTCTTCCCGCACCGAACAAAGCGAATTCGATCATGCCGTTCTCCTGTTGACTCCGTTGGGTTCCGACAGCGCGCGGCGTCAGAACGAATGGTTGATGCCGATGTTCACGCCGGTCCGCGAACGGCCCGGCAGCGGATTCGCGAGGTTGTCGTTGTCCGTGCCGGGGTTGTTGTTTGCGGCCGAGAAATTCGAGCCGCTCGCGTTGCGCACCTGCGCGACCGTCGCATAGCGCAGCGTGCGCTTCGACAGGCTGTATGCGCCGCCGAGCGCGAACATCGGCGCGTGGCCGGACGGATCGTGCGCCGCCGCGACGCTCAGCGAGCCGTGAGTTCGCCGCGGAGGTAATCGATGCTGGCGCGCAGCCGCTGTTCGATGTCATCCGCTTCGGCGATCTCGTTCGCGAACGGCTCGAACGAGAACGCGCCGCGATAGCCGCGTGCGAGCAGTTCGCGCAGCTGTCGGACGTTGCCGAGCCGGTCGGCCATGCCGACCAGCACGCGATGGCCGTCGCGCATCCGGTCGACCGGCAGGTCGCTTTCCTCGACACCCGAGATGTGCACGAGGCCCGTCAGGTTCGGGAAGAAGATGTCCTCGCCCGACAGGTGATGGTGGAACGTGTCGTGCACGAGGCGGAATACCTGTTCGCCGGCCGCGGCGTAGATGCCCTTCACCGCGTCCGACTTGCGGCGCAGCGCGCATTCCTCGAAGCCGAGCGGCTCGATGAAGCCGAGGAGGCCGCGTGCAGCGAGGATCGGCTTGAGCGCGTTCAGCGCCTTCACGAGATCCGCGTGGCGCGTGTCGGCGTCGCGGGTGTCGGCGCGGCTGTTGGTCGGGCACAGCACCAGTGCGCGTGCGCCGCATTGCGCGGCGTAGTCGGCGAGCACGGTTGCTTCGTCCGCGCGCTCGGCATTCCATTGCTCGAAGCGCTGCAGCGCGTTGATCGTCAGGATCGTCACGCCGCCGGCCTCGGCCGTCGCGCGCACGGCCGACGCAGGCGTGCCGTCGGTGATCTCGACGCCGTCGAGATCGTTGCGGATCTCGATCGAGTCGACGCCGAGCCGCCGGCACAGTGCGACATAGCGGTCGAGCGGCAGGCGCGGCGCGCTCATCCGGTTCAGCGAGAAATGGAATGCTGGTTGCGTCATCGTTCGGTCCTCAGGTCTCGGGTGGGGCGGGCGAATCAGGTGAAGCTGCGCGCGCTGCCGCCGGCCGGCGTGTCCGGCGGCTGCGCGGCAAGCGCGTGCCACGTGGCGCGCAGCCACTGCGCGCACGCGACGTTGTTGTCGAAGATCGAATAGCGGGCGCCGCCGCCGTAGTCCGGAAACGGGATGAACTCGCAGCTGATCTGCCCGAGCCGTGTCGGTCGTGTTTGGACCTGCCACTGCAGCAACTGCCGAAGCGCCGTCTTCCACGTGTCGAGCGCCGCCGCATGCCAATCGCCGTGATAGGCGCCGGGCGCCGGTTCGACGAACGGGTACTGGATTCCGCGGCCGGGCCGGCCGTCCGCGCGGCGCATCCAGCGGTTCGCCGGATTGTTCGGGATCACGCTGCGCGCATGCGCGTGCCGGACCCAGCCGCGTGCGATCCAGTCGGCGTAGACGGCCGACGGTGACGCCGGGTCGAGCAAGTGGCGCGCGCTGCCGGCCGGCTCGTGCAGGCCCGACGCGTCGAGTTCGCCACGATTGCCGATCTTGAACAGCAGGTGCGAATGGTCGAGCGTGATCCTGAACGGCGCGCCGGCCTGCTCGACGCATTGCGCGACGCGCGCGACCCGCCGGAAATCCTCGCTCCACATGTCGACGTGCACTTCGAGGCTCGGCAGGCAGCCGACCGGCTCGCCGCGTTCGTACGCGCGCAGGTAGAAGGCGGCGACTTCGCGGTCCGACAACGGATGACCGTCCGCATGATGAGCGTACAGCTGGCAGTTGAGCACCGTGCTGCCGAACCGCGCGCCGGCGTCGATGATCGCGTCGACGTGCGCTTCGTCGCGGCCGGCGCACCAGATGCCGCCGATCACGCGAATCGGCAGCGCATGCCGGTCGACCAGCGCGAAGTACGGCGCGAGATCCTCGCCGCGCACCGGATTCTTTTCGACATAGTCGAACACGCCGGCGCCGGCGATCATCCGGAACCGCTCGGCGGGCGTGGGCAGCGGCAGGCCGTCGTGTTCGAGCACGCCGTCGAGGTTCACGCCGATGAGGATCGCTTCAGCCATCGTCTCCCGTCCGTCCTGGTCCCTGGATGGCTGCCAAATGTACGGACATGCCGCGCGCGCCGCATGACAAACGTTGACGAAAAATCGCCAATGCGGCGGTCGATTTTTTCGCGCCGCGCCTGCGCGCGACGCGCGACGCGGCGTCAGGTCTGCAGATACGCGCTGGTGCGCACGTTGGCCGAGCAGAACACGCGGAATTCGACAGGGTCGCCCGGCGGCGGCTGGTCGACGATGCCGCACGCATGCAGCACATGCTGCAGCGCGGAGATCGCCTGGCCGTCCGGATCCTGGTCGATCGCGATGTCCATCGAGCCGGCCTCGATGTAGGTGCGGTGCAGGTCGATCATCTCGTGCCCGACCCAGACGACGCGTCCGGCCGCTCCCGCCTTGCGCAGCGCCGCCTCGATGCCGGCCGAGCCGGCGCCGCTGTTGTAGATCCCGACGATATCGTCGTACGTGTGCAGCGCGTTCGTGACCGCGCGGTAGCAGCGGTCGTCCTGGTCGAGCGTTTCGACCGGCGCATCGTCGCAGGCGAGGGCGGCGAACGCCTCCTTCAGCTGGTCGACGCAGCCGGCCATCCGGTCGGCGTGCGCGCGATAGCCCATGCGTCCGCCCAGCAACAGCACGCGGCCGGGGCGCGCCGCGAGGCGGCCGATGTAGTAGCCGGCGGTGCGCCCGGCGCGATAGTTGTCGATGCCCGCGTAGTGCACGCGCGCGCCGCCGCCGATGTCGGTGACCATCGTGACGACGGTTTCGCCGCGCGCGATCGCGCCGGCCAGCGCATCGCGCACGCGCGGCGTGTCGCGTGCCGTGACGATCAGCGCCGCGCGCCGATAGGCGGGCCGCTCGATCAGCGCGGCGGCGCGTTCGTCGTCCGCGGCGGGCAGGATGGTCCGGTGCACGACCACGCGCCGGTCGAGCATCTGGAGCGAGCGTTGCAGCGCCTGCTGCAGCCGCCGGAAGAACGGTGCGTCGGTGTCCGGCAGCAGGACGTCGACGTGGAGCAGCCCGTGCCGCGTGTCGGGCAACTGGCGCGGCACGCCGAGCTGGCGCGCGGCCGCCACCACGCGTTCGCGCGCCTGCGCGGACACGCTGCCGCGCTCGTTCAGCACGCGGTCGACGGTGGTCGTGCTGACCCCGGCGAGTGCCGCGATCTCGTCGAAGCGCGCGGTGCGCTTGCGCCAGCGCGGACCGGACGGGTCGGTCATGGTCGTCTCCATGTGGGTCGTCGCCATCGATGCGTGGCGCTGTCCGGAACGCTAAAGCGATGGCGAAATTTCGTCAACGTTTCGATTGAGCGGGCCAGGGCCGTCGCCTAATTTTGAATGCATGACGAAGCGCTCGCCGCGCTTCCCGCGAACGAATAAACCAGGAGACACGCGTGGCCCATACGGACGACCAAGCGCACGATCGCAGCGCGGCGGCGCGCCGTCAGGAATACCGAATGATCGGCGGCGCCGGCGAGCGCGCGCGGGCGGCGGGGCTCGTCAACGCCGAGTGGTACCGGTGCCCGGTGCCGCGGCCGCTGATGAAGCAGCTGATGCAGCGCGACGACGCGCGCGCGATCCGCGACACGCTGGTCTGGTACACGGCGATCGTCGCGAGCGGCGTGCTCGCGTGGCTCGCATGGCGTGCGCATTCCGCGTGGGCGATTCCCGCGTTCTTCGTGTACGGCACGCTCTACTGCAGCCCGGCCGACTCGCGCTGGCACGAGTGCGGGCATGGCACCGCGTTCCGCACGCGCTGGATGAACGACGTGCTGTACCAGGTCGCGTCGTTCCAGGTGTTCCGCCGCGCGACGGTATGGCGCTGGAGCCACGCGCGCCATCACACCGACACGCTCGTCGTCGGGCGCGATCCGGAGATTGCCGCGCCGAAGCCGACCGACTGGCTCGGGCTCGCGCTGAACGTGATTGCGCTCAAGCATGTGGCGAGCGAGCTGCGCAAGATGATCGTGCTCGCGTTCGCCGGCCGGCTCGACGACGCGGAGCGCACCTACGTGCCCGAATCGGAGTGGCCGAAGGTCGTGCGCGAAGCGCGGATTCATCTGACCGTTTATGCCGTCGTGATCGCCGCGGCGCTGTACTGGCACACGATCCTGCCGCTGCTCTATATCGGGTTGCCGAGCCTCTACGGCGCGTGGCTGTACCTGTACTTCGGCCTCACGCAGCACGCGGGCATGCCCGAGAACGTGCTCGATCACCGGCGCAACTGCCGGACCGTGATGATGAATCCGGTGTTCCGCTTCCTGTACTGGAACATGAACTACCACGTCGAACACCACATGTTCCCGATGGTGCCGTTCCACGCGCTGCCGAAGCTGCACGACGCCGTGAAGGCCGACATGCCGCCGCCGTACCCCAGCACGCTGGCCGCGTATGCGGAGATCGTGCCGGCGCTCGTCCGGCAGACGCGCGACCCGTCCCATCACGTCGTGCGGCCGGTGCCGGACGCCGCGCGTGCATGACCGGCATCGAAGATTCCAACGAAGGAGACACGCATCATGACGCAATGGATCGACACCGGCGCCCTCGACGATATCGACGACGAGGACGTCGCCCGCTTCGACCACGACGGCCGCACGTACGCGATCTACCGGATCGACGGGAACGTGTATGCGAGCGACGGGCTGTGCACGCACGAGCACGTGCATCTCGCGGACGGGCTCGTGATCGACCACGTGATCGAATGTCCGAAGCACAACGGGCGTTTCGACGTGCGCGACGGCCGCGCGCTGTCGGCGCCGGCCTGCGAAAAACTGCGCACCTACCGCGCGAAGGTTGAGGACGGCCGCATCCTGATCGAGGTGTGACGCGATGGCGAACGACCGGGTGATGGCGATCGTCGGCGCGGGACATGCGGGCGGCCGAGCGGCGCAGGTGCTGCGCGAGGGCGGCTGGCGCGGGCGCATCGTGCTGATCGGCGCGGAGGCGCACCTGCCGTACGAGCGGCCGCCGTTGTCGAAGGGGGTGTTGACCGGCGAGCGCAGCGCGGCGCAATGCGGGCTGCGCGATCCGGAGGCGTGGCGCGCGGACGGCATCGAGCCGCTCGTCGCGACGGTGGAGCGGATCGACCCCGTTGCACGCGAGGTACACGTATCCGGCGGCCGCGGCTTCGCCTACGACGCACTGCTGCTCGCGACCGGCGGCCGCGCGCGCCGCCTCGCGATTCCGGGTGCGCAACTCGACGGCGTATTCGCATTGCGCACGCTCGACGATGCGGCAGTGCTCGGCGCGCGGCTCGTGCCCGATGCGCGGATCGTGCTGATCGGCGGCGGCTTCATCGGCCTCGAGGTCGCGGCGTCGGCGCGCTCGCGCGGCGCGCGCGTGAGCGTGCTCGATGCGGCGCCGCGCCTGCTCGGGCGCGCGGTGCCGGAGCCGATCGCGGCACGCGTGCAGGCGCTGCATGTGCAGCGGGGCGTGTCGATCGTCCTGAACCGCCGGCCCGTCGCGATCGAGCGGATGGCGGACGGCACGCTGGCCGTCGTGCTCGACGACGGCGACACGCTGATCGCCGATACGGTGGTCGCCGGCATCGGGATCGAACCGGCCGACGAGCTGGCGCGCGACGCGGGCCTCGTCGTCGAGCGCGGGATCGTCGTGAACGCGCGGCTCGAGACGTCGGCGCGCGGCATCTATGCGGCCGGTGATGTCGCGGTGTTTCCGAGCGCGGCGTCAGGGCGGCTCGTGCGTCAGGAAACCTGGCACGGCGCCGAAACGCAGGCGCGCGTCGCCGCCCGCAACATGCTCGGCGCCGACGAACCGTATCGCGAGCTGCCGTGGTTCTGGTCCGATCAATACGACGCGCAGCTGCAGGTCGCCGGCGAGCCTGCGCTCGGCGAGCGGACGGTCGCGCGCGTGCTCGGCGACGACGCGGAAATCCATTTCCACTTCGATGCGGGCGAGCGGCTCGTCGCGGCGAGCGGCTTCGGCCGTGCGTCGGGATTCGTGAAGGAGATGCGTGTCGCGCGCCTGCTGGTCGAGCGCGGGATCGGCGTGAGCCCGGCCGCGGTCGCGGATGCGGGGGTGAAGCTGAAGTCGCTAGTGCTGGCCGCGGGCGAGCGCTAGCGGCGGTGTGGAGTGCCGGCGCAGCGGCGGCCGTGCCAGGAGGGAAGAGGGAGAAGGGCGGAGGAACCGGAAGCGCGCGGCAACTGCCGCCGCGCGCTCGAACTCGAGTGAAACGTTGCTCAGGCCATCGCGTGCAGACGCAGATACAGGCCGGCCGCGGCGGCGCCGCCGAGCAGCGGGCCGATCACCGGCACCCACGCATAGCGCCAGTCGCTGTCGCGCTTGCCGGGGATCGGCAGCAGCGCATGCATCAGGCGCGGCGACAGGTCGCGCGCCGGGCTCATCGCATAGCCGGTCGGGCCGCCGAGCGAGATGCCGATGCCGAGCACGAGCAAGCCGACGGGCAGCGCGTCGAGCGCGCCGAGGCCGACCTGCGGCGACGCGAGGTACAGCACGCCGAGAATCAGCACGAACGTGCAGATCGCTTCGGTCAGCACGTTGTGCGTGACGCTGCGGATCGCGGGCGCCGTGCAGAACACCGCGAGCTTCAGGTCCGCATCGACTTCCTTCGCGAAGTGCTGGCGATACGCGAGCCACACGAGCAACGCGCCCGCCATCCCGCCGAGCATCTGCGCAAGAATGTAGCCGCCGACCTTCGACCATGCGAACTTGCCCGCGAGCGCGAGGCTGATCGTGACGATCGGGTTCAGGTGCGCGCCGCTGAACGAAGCCGTCACGTAGACCGCGACGAACACCGCCATCGCCCAGCCCATCACGATGACGATCAGATCCGCGCCTTTGCCCTTGGTCTTCGCAAGCAGCACGTTTGCGACCGCGCCGTTGCCGAGCAGCACGAGGATCGCCGTGCCGATGAATTCCGCAATATAAGGTGACATGTTGTCTCTCGTAGATGACGGCGGACTCGCGCGCCGCGCGGTCCGCCGGTGTTGTTGTATTTCGTTTGTATAGGTGTGCTGCGGTTACTGCGTGTCGTCGGCCCATGCCTTGGCGGCGCGCACCGCGCGCTGCCAGCCGGCCATGCGTTGCTCGACCTGCTCCTTCGGCATCGACGGCGAGAAGCGGCGATCGAGCTGCCACTGGCTGCGCACTTCGTCGAGGTTCTTCCAGTAGCCGATCGCGAGGCCGGCGAGGTAGGCCGCGCCGAGCGCGGTCGTCTCGGTGATCTGCGGACGCACCGCGTCGACGCCGAGCAGGTCGGCCTGGAACTGCATCAGCAGGTCGTTCGCGCTCGCGCCGCCGTCGACGCGCAGCTCACCGATGCTGATGCCCGAGTCGGCCTCCATCGCGGCCAGCACGTCGAGCGACTGGTACGCGATCGCATCGAGCGCCGCACGCGCGAGGTGCGCGGACGTCGTGCCGCGCGTGACGCCGAACACCGAGCCGCGCGCCCGCGCGTTCCAGTGCGGCGCGCCGAGGCCGGCGAACGCCGGCACGAGATAGACGCCGTCGGTATGCGGCACGCTCGCGGCGAGCGCTTCGATTTCGGCGGCGGTCTTGATGATGCCGACGCCGTCGCGCAGCCACTGCACGACCGCGCCCGCGATGAAGATGCTGCCTTCGAGCGCGTACTGCACGTCGTCGCCGATCTGCCAGGCGATCGTCGTGACGAGGTTGTTCTTCGACTCGATCGGCTTGTCGCCGGTGTTCATCATCAGGAAGCAGCCGGTGCCGTAGGTGTTCTTCACCATGCCCGACGTCGTGCACATCTGGCCGAACAGCGCCGCGTGCTGGTCGCCGGCGATGCCCGCGAGCGGGATCTTCGATGCGAACACGGTGGTTTTCGTGTGGCCGTAGATTTCCGACGACGCCTTCACGTCAGGCAGCATGCTGCGCGGGATGTCGAGCAGTTCGAGCAGCTCGCTGTCCCACTCGCGCGTGTGGATGTTGAACAGCATCGTGCGCGACGCGTTCGTCACGTCGGTCACGTGCAGCTCGTGCTTCGTGAAGTTCCACACGAGCCAGCTGTCGACGGTGCCGAAGGCAAGCTTGCCCTGGCGCGCCTTGTCGCGCGCGCCCGGCACGTTGTCGAGGATCCAGCGGATCTTCGTCGCGGAGAAGTACGAGTCGATCGGCAGGCCGGTCTTCGCGCGCACCTTCGCTTCGAGGCCCTGCTTCTTCAGCGAATCGCAGAAGTCGGCGGTGCGGCGGTCCTGCCAGACGATCGCGTTGTAGACGGGCTGGCCCGTCTCGCGATCCCAGACGATCGTCGTCTCGCGCTGGTTGGTGATGCCGATCGCGGCGATCGACGTGCCGTTCAGGCCGGTGCGCGTGACGGCTTCCGCCGCGACGCCCGCTTGCGTCGACCAGATTTCCTGAGGGTCGTGCTCGACCCAGCCGGGTTGCGGGTAGATCTGTTCGAATTCCTTCTGGGCGATCGATACGATATTGCCCTGGCGATCGAACAGCATTGCGCGGGAACTCGTGGTGCCCTGGTCAAGCGCGAGGATGTACTGGTCCTGCATGTCTCTCATCTCCATCCGTGGATCGGCGTAGTTGTGATGCGCGCCGCATGTCGGGCGGCGCGTCGGTGAATCAACATCGGTAAGGCAACTGCAACTGCAAACGGATCACGCGTGCGGCGCGTGCGCGGCCGCGAACCATGCGTCGACCGCGGCCGTCACCGCGTCGAGCGTGCCGGGCGCGACGTGCAGGCCGAGCTTCGAGCGGCGCCACAGCACGTCCTGCGCGCAGGTCGCCCATTCGACGTCGCGCAGGTAGCGCAGTTCGGCGTCGTGCAGGCCCGGCGCGATTTCGGTGCCGAGATCGGCGAGCGAGCGCGCGCCGTCGACCACGCGTTCGGCACGCGTGCCGTACGCACGCGCATAGCGGCGCGCAAGCGCGGCGGGCAGCCACGGATGGCGCTTCGCGAACGCATCGGCGAACACGTCGAACTTCGCATTCGCGATGTCGCCGCCCGGCAGCGGCGCGCCGGCGGTCCAGGTCTTCGCATCGCGGCCGAGCGCGCCGCACAGCAGGTCGCCGGCTTCTTCCGCGAGCTTGCGGAAGGTCGTGATCTTGCCGCCGAACACCGACAGCAGCGGCGCGCCGGCGCCGTCGTCCAGCTCGAGGCGGTAGTCGCGCGTGACGGCCGATGCGTTCGCCGCGTTCTCGTCCTCGAGCAGCGGGCGCACGCCCGAATAGGTCCAGTGCACGTCGGCCGGCGAGATCTTGCGCTTGAAGTAGCGGTTGATCGAATCGCACAGATACTGCGTCTCGTCGCGATCGATCGCGACCTTCGCGGGATCGTTCGTGTATTCGACGTCGGTCGTGCCGATCAGCGTGAAGTCGTGCTCGTACGGAATCGCGAAGATGATCCGCTTGTCCGGATTCTGGAAGATGTACGCGTGGTCGTGATCGAACAGGCGCCGCGTGATGATGTGGCTGCCCTTCACGAGCCGCACGCTGTGCTGCGCGCCGCGGCCGAGCGCGCCGTGCAGCACGTCGCCGACCCACGGCCCGGCCGCGTTCGCGACCGCGCGCGCACGCACGACGCGGATCGAGCCGTCCGCGTGCTGCAGCCGCGCTTCCCATTCGTCGCCGTGACGCTCCGCCGACACGAGCTTCGTGCGCGTGAGGATCTCGGCGCCGCGCTCCTTCGCATCGAGCGCGTTCAGCACGACGAGGCGCGCATCGTCGACCCAGCCGTCCGAATACACGAAGCCGCGCTTGATCGAGTCGATCAGCGGCGTGCCGGCCGCGTGGCGGCGCATGTCGATGCCGCGCGAGCCGGGCAGCAGTTCGCGTTTCGCGAGGTGATCGTAGAGGAACAGGCCGATGCGGATCAGCCAGGCCGGCCGCAGGTTCGGCATGTGCGGCATCACGAAGCGCAGCGGCCACATGATGTGCGGCGCCGCGCGCAGCAGCGTCTCGCGCTCCTGCAGCGCTTTGCGGACGAGTCCGAATTCGTTGTATTCGAGGTAGCGCAGGCCGCCGTGAATCAGCTTCGTGCTGCACGACGACGTGTGCGACGCGAGGTCGTCCTGCTCGCAGAGCAGGACCGACAGGCCGCGGCCGGCCGCGTCGCGCGCGATGCCCGCGCCGTTGATGCCGCCGCCGACGACGAGCAGATCGTAGCGATTCGGTTGGGTCACCTGCTGTCCTTATCGTCTGATGGAAAGGGCGAACATGAAATGTTCGAATTCGAAATTTAACGAACGAAATCGAAAAAGTAAAGTTCGAAAAAGCGGGGCCAGTAGCGCGCGCGGCGATCCCGGACGATACTGGCGGAATCGACCGTTTCGCGAGGTGAATCATGCGTATTGGGATGTGGGCCGGCGTTTGCGCCGTCGTTCTGGCAGGGTGCAGCGCTGGCACGCCGCCGCTTGCCGGCAACTGGCGTGCGCCATCATTCGTCGACCTGCAGACGTCGTGCGGCGGCACCGCCCACGATTGGGGCGCGGACGCGCAGCCGGTCTACTCGACGCTGTACGACGCGTACGTGGCGAAACGGTATCGCGGACTCACGCAAGCGAACTATTGCGCGTTCGTAAACGAACTTTCGGCGCGCTATGCGGCACCCGATGCGGCGGGGCGCGCCGGCTGGGTCGCGTATTTCAACGGCGCACGCGCACAGGCCGTCAGCTGGCGGGCCGCGGTCGATCCGACGTTGCGCGGCGGATGACGCGGGAAAGCTGAGGGAGGCGGGAAAAGCGGGATAAGCGGCGCGGCCGGGAATCCGGCCGGCGCGCTCAGGTCAGGATCAGTGGTGTTTCAGGAATATCGGTATCTGATAGATCGCAACGCGGCGTCGCCGGTCTCGGTCACGCAGTATTTGCGTCCCGAGCCGAGCCCTTCCAGGCGGACGAGCTGCTGCTCGAGCAGTGCGTCGATTTCGTCCCGATCCATGTTGGTTTGATCGGGAGCATCCTTCACAAGCAATAGCGTGGCGAATTCATGCGGACTCAGCATCGTTCTCTCCATGGCGACCAGTATGCCCGCGCGGCTGGCGCGAACGCCGCTGCGCGATACCCCGCGGGGTATGGCTTGGGGGGAAAGCTGTATTCGCCGGCCTTGGGATTCGCACACGCCTTGGCACGGGCATCGTGCGAACGGGCCGGGGAACTGGAGTCTAGTCGAGCGCGCGGGCAACGACAAATCGTGCCCCGTTAATTTTCAGTTTGACAGGCACGCGGGTCGCTAGCGGTTCGGTCGGTGCGCCAACTTCTTGATTTCACTTGAAGTTTCGGGTGCGGTGCAGCATCGGAAGTGTCATTCGGCGACGTACACTTCGGTGCCCGCGGCGGCCACCGCGTCGGCCATCTCCGGCGGCAGCGGCTTGTCGGTGAAGAGCGCATGGACCTGGCTCAGATGCCCCTGGCGCACCAGCGCCGGGCGGCCGACCTTCGAGTGGTCGGCGACGAGATAGACCGTGCGCGCATGCTGCATGATCGCCTCGGCCACGCGCACCTCGCGCGTGTCGAAGTCGCGCAGCGTGCCGTCGGCCTCGATCGCCGACGTGCCGATGATCGCGTAGTCGACCTTGAACTGGCGGATGAAGTCGATCGCGAGTTCGCCGACGATCCCCTTGTCCCACGGCCGCACGATGCCGCCCGTGATCAGCACCTCGCAGTCGGGATAGCCGCTCATCATCGACGCGACGTTCAGGTTGTTCGTGATCACGTGCAGCCCGTGATGGCGATTCAGCGCGCGCGCGACTTCCTCGGTCGTCGTGCCGAGGTTGATGAACAGCGAGGCCTGGTCGGGGATGTGCGACGCCGCCAGCGCCGCGATGCGCCGCTTCTCGTCGTGGAACATCCGCTGGCGCGCGGTGTACGACACGTTCTCCGAGCTGGTCGGCAGGCTTGCGCCGCCGTGGTAGCGGCGCAGCAGGTTCAGGTCCGCGAGCCAGTTGACGTCGCGGCGGATCGTCTGCGGTGTGACCGCGAAGTGCGCGGCGAGATCGTCGACGGTCACGAAGCCGTCGCGCTGCACCCATTCGAGCAATTCCTGCTGGCGCGCGTTGAGGGTGAGGCGGGGATCTCGGGTCATGGCTGGGCGGTCGGATCGTGAGGCGGAGCGCGTATTGTAAGGGGCGGGAAGGGCGTTCGGCCGGCGCAGGCCGCACGGTGGCCCTTCATTCATGCGGAAAGTGCATGGATTCATTTGACAAATGAATTTGCGCGATCGTGCGGATCGCGCTGCAATGGCGGACTGTCCGCGCACGCCGAGCTTGCGCGCGGCGCGTTCATTCAGCTTTCGACGAGGTGGAACCGATGACTGGCTTCAACTGGCACAACCCGTATCCGACGATCCGCATTCCGGTGTTTGCGCGCAACGTCGTGTCGACGTCGCACCCGCTCGCCGCGCAGGCCGGGCTGCGGATGCTGTGGAAGGGCGGCAATGCCGTCGATGCGGCGCTGGCCGCCGCGGCCGCGATCACCGTGGTCGAGCCCGTGTCGTGCGGGCTCGGCGGCGATGCGTTCGCGCTCGTATGGGACGGCGAGCGGTTGTCCGGGCTGAATGCGTCGGGTGTCGCGCCGGCCGCGTGGAACCCCGACTACTTCCGCAAGCGCCACGGCGAGGACGCGCACGGCATCGCGAACAAGCCGACGCGCGGCTGGGACACCGTGACGGTGCCGGGCGTGATCGCGGGCTGGGAGGCGCTGCATGCGAAGTTCGGTTCACTGCCGTTCGCGGACCTGCTCGAGCCGGCGATCGAGCTCGCCGAGCGCGGCTATTCGGTGTCGCCGATCGTCGCGCACAAGTGGGCGGCCGCGGTGCCCGAGCTGCAGGGGCTGCCGGGCTTCGCCGATACTTTCATGCCGCGCGGGCGGGCACCGCTCGTCGGCGAGCGCATATGCCTGCCGGGCCATGCGCGGACGCTGCGCACGCTCGCGAAGGACGGCCCGCGCGCCTTCTACGAGGGCGCGCTCGCCGGGCAGCTCGCGGCGTTCGCGCGCGAAGGCGGCGGCGCATTGACCGAAGCCGATCTGCACGGGTACCGCCCGGAATGGGTCGAGCCGATCGGCAAGCGCTTCGGCAGCCACACGATCCACGAGATCCCGCCGAACGGGCAGGGCATCGCCGCGCTGATCGCGCTCGGGATCGCCGAGCATGCGGGCGTGACCGAATGGCCCGTCGATTCGGTCGACTCGCAGCACCTGCAGATCGAGGCGATGAAGCTCGCGTTCGCGGACGTCTATCGCTACGTCGCCGATCCGCGTGCGATGGAACTGACGCCCGAGCAGATGCTCGACGACGCGTATCTCGCCGAACGCGCGAAGCTGATCGATCGCACGCGCGCGACGCACTTCGCCGCCGGCCGCCCGCATTCGGGCGGCACGATCTATCTGTCGGCGGCGGACGAGCGCGGGATGATGGTGAGCTTCATTCAGTCGAACTACATGGGCTTCGGCTCGGGGCTCGTCGTGCCCGGGACGGGCATTGCGTTGCAGAACCGCGGGCACGGCTTCTCGATGGACCCGGGCTCGCCGAACGTCGTCGCGGGCGGCAAGCGGCCGTTCCATACGATCATCCCGGCGTTCGTCACCGAGGAGATCGACGGCCGCACCGAGGCCGTGATGAGCTTCGGCGTGATGGGCGGCGACATGCAGCCGCAGGGCCATCTGCAGACCATCGTGCGGATGCTCGGCTATGGACAGCAGCCGCAGGCCGCCTGCTGCGCGCCGCGCTGGAAGGTCAATCGCGACTTCACGCTCGACGTCGAGGCGACGATGAACCGCGAGACGGTCGAGGCGCTTGCCGCGCGCGGCCATACGATCAAGTCGATCGACGATCCTTATATGGATTTCGGCTCGGGGCAGTTCGTGTGGCGCCTCGATCCCGACGATCCCGACCGCGGCTACGTGGCCGCGAGCGACAGCCGTCGCGATGGCCTCGCGGCCGGTTTCTGACGGAACGCTTCCAGTTTGTTGCGCGCGACGGGCGGCCGAATGGCCGCCCGTTTTGCCTGGTGCCGCGCCTACCGTCGAGCGTGCGCAACCGGTTCGAAGAACTCGTCTAACGAACCGCAACATCCGCGGCGGAACTGCGCCTGTTGGGCATGGTCAGTGCTTTGAAGCACGAACATTCAAGTGCGGCTAAGATGCCAGCATGGTTCGGCCGGACCAATCCACTAAAAATGCAAGCAACACGTCGCCTGCGGGCGCGCCGGGCCCGTGCCGAAGGCATCGGCCGCGCGGCCGCGCGACGACTGGGAGCGCACCACCATGCCTACTGAAACGACGCATGTCATGCCGTGGCGTATCGAGGACATCGACCTGAACCGGATCGATCGTCAGCGTGCCGCCGCAAACGAGGATCTGCTGCTGCTGCTGTGCGCGTCGTCGTTCATCGAAAGCGGCTCGGATCTCTACACGAGCAACCTGAGCGAGTTCTTCAACGACGACCCGGAAGTGTCTGCGTGGCTCAACAGTGCGTGGGAGCCCGAGGAACTGCAGCACGGGCGCGCGCTGAAGGCGTACATCGCGCACGTGTGGCCCGAGTTCGACTGGGATACCGCGTTCGCGAATTTCTTCGCCGAGTATTCGAAGACCTGCTCGGTCGACGCATTCGAGAAGACCCGCGCGCTCGAGATGGTCGCACGCTGCGTCGTCGAGACGGGCACGGCCACGCTCTATCGCGCGATCAACGAATGCTCGGACGAGCCGGTGCTGAAGGAAATCACCGACAACATCCGCACCGACGAAGTGCGTCACTACAAGCACTTCTTCAAGTTCTTCAAGAAGTACAACAAGCTCGAAGGCAACGGCCGGCTCGCGGTGCTCGGCGCGTTGATGCGCCGCGTGATGGAAATCAAGAACGAGGATTCGGAGATCGCGCTGCGCCACGTGTTCGCGATCCGCTATCCGGATCGCGTCGGCGACAGCCAGTACAACCGCGAGCGCGTCGCCCGCATCAGCTCGCTCGTGCGGCGCAACCTGTCGGCCGACATGTGCGTGAAGATGCTGCTCAAGCCGCTCGACCTGCCCGCGAAGATCCAGCCGGGCGTCCACTATCCGCTGACGAAGATCACGCGGCACGTGTTCATGCGCTGATCGTCACCGCGCGGCCCAGCGCGTATGCTGCGGCATCATCGTCTGCTTTTCACCGGGGCCGCCATCATGACCGATTCCCATCGCCACGCGCTCGAGCAATGGACGTTCGACGCGTGGCCGCCGGCCGTCGTCGCTCTGTTCGACGGCACCGCGCTCGAGCGCCACGCCGACTTCGCCGCGTCGCTGATCGTCGCGACCGACGACGGCCAGTTGCGCACGACGCTGCTTAGCGTCGGCGAGATCCATGCGCGCGACGCGCATACGCTGCTGCTCGCGCTATGGCCGCAATCGCGCGCGGCGCGTGCGATCGCGCAACGGCGTGCGGCCGCGCTGACGCTCGTCGCGGACGGCGCATTCTTTCAGGCACAACTGAGGATCGAGCCGCTCGAAGGAGACTTCGGCGGGCTGGCCGGATTCGCTGCGACGATCGCGCACGGCGATGCGCAGCGGGTCGGCTATGCGCGTCTCGCGACCGGCGTCACGTTTGCGCTGGAAGGGGATGCGCGCGCCGAGGTGCTCGCGCGCTGGCAAAGCCAGGTCGAGCACCTGCGGCGCGCGGCGGCGCGGGCTCAGTGACCGCGCTGGCCGCTGCGCGACGAACGGTTGCGGTTCGGGTGCGCGGCGTTGCCGCTCGCGGGGCGTGCGCTATTGCCGCCGGACGGACGAGCGCCGCCGCCGGCATTGCCGCCCGCGCCGCCGGCCGTGCGCGGCTTGGCTGCCTTCGCGGCCTTCGGCTGTGCACTGCCTTCGCGCTTCGCGGCCGGCTGGCCTGAGCCGCCTGCACGCGGCTGGCGATTGCCGCCGCCGCCGCCGGCATTGCCGCCACGCGGCTGCTGCCCGCGGCGCTGCTGGATCGGTTCCGGCTTCGCGCTCGGATCGGGTTCGAAGCCCGCGATCACTTCCTGCGGAATCTCGCGCTTGATCAGCCGCTCGATGTCGCGCAGCAGTTGCTTCTCGTCGACGCATACGAGCGACACGGCTTCACCGGTCGCGCCTGCGCGGCCCGTGCGGCCGATCCGGTGCACGTAGTCTTCCGGCACGTTCGGCAGGTCGAAGTTGACGACGTGCGGCAACTGGTCGATGTCGATCCCGCGTGCGGCGATGTCGGTCGCGACCAGCACCTGCAGCGTGCTGCTCTTGAACTCCGCGAGCGCGCGCGTGCGGGCCGACTGGCTCTTGTTGCCGTGGATCGCCATCGCGCTGATGCCGTCCTTCGTCAGCTGTTCGGCGAGCCGGTTCGCGCCGTGCTTGGTGCGCGTGAACACGAGCACCTGGAACCAGTTGTGTTCGCGAATCAGGTGCGTCAGCAGCTCGCGCTTGCGATCGCGATCGACCGGGTGGATCTTCTGCGCGACGCTTTCCGCGGTGGTGTTGCGGCGCGCGACTTCGATCAGCGCCGGCGAATCGAGCAGGCTGTCGGCCAGCGACTTGATCTCGTCGGAGAACGTAGCCGAAAACAGCAGGTTCTGGCGCTGCGGCGGCAGCTTCGCCAGCACGCGCTTGATGTCGTGGATGAAGCCCATGTCGAGCATCCGGTCGGCTTCGTCGAGCACGAGGATGTCGAGATTCGACAGGTCGATCGTCTTCTGCTGCATGTGGTCGAGCAGACGCCCCGGCGTCGCGACGACGATGTCGACGCCGCGCTTGAGCGCGTCGATCTGCGGATTGATGCTGACGCCGCCGAACATCACGGTCGAGCGCAGCTTCACGTACTTGCTGTACGCGCGCACGCTTTCCTCGACCTGGGCGGCGAGTTCGCGCGTTGGCGTGAGAATCAGCGCGCGCACCGCGCGCTTCGCACCGCGATGCTCGGCGTAGTACGTGTGCAGGCGCTGCAGGATCGGCAGCGTGAAGCCGGCGGTCTTGCCGGTGCCGGTTTGTGCGCCGGCGAGCAGGTCGCCGCCGCCGAGGACGGCGGGGATGGCCTGCTGCTGGATGGGGGTCGGCGATGTGTAGCCGAGCTCATTGACCGCCTTGACCAGCGGTTCGGCCAAGCCGAGAGATTCGAAAGACATAGATACCACTCTGGAGTTTTATGATCTGCGACGCCTCGCGCGGCCTGCGCGGGGAATGGCGTCGCAAAAAGCAAAGGGGCGCGGCTGCGCGGTGGCCCCCCCCCCGCCCCCCCGGGGGGGGGGCCGCCGCCCGAGTTCGGGGGAAGCTCAAGCCATCAGCCAGATCATGAGACGTTGCCGCCAGC